>JASEFX010000009.1 GCA_030018265.1 Candidatus Saccharicenans sp. | reverse complement strand
TGAAAACGGCCTGACCCCCTGTCAATAAAAAGAATCAGGCCAGACCTATCTGGTTTTTCCGGGTTGCACCGCTAATCCGCAGGGTTCCGCGTTTGGGTTTATCGATCCAGCGGGGGCAAAGATGTAGTTAGAAGCGTGCTGGAAGATGTCTATCTTCGCCGGGAATTGCGGGGTTATCTCGACTGAATGAGCCGGACGCGGTTTCGCCTGCTTCCATATGTATGGTAAAGAGCGGTAATGGAAGTTTCAGTTAGATCTTTTGACCGTGCAGGGCAGAGTCAAGTGAAAATGGCGGACGGACTGCCTGCCTTTTTTAAAGGTGGTTATTTTATATATCTTTGCCAGAGACAGAAGTTAACGGCAGCACACCGGATGTATATGTTCATCCGGTCAGATGTGATAGGGCAAGGCCGGTGAAGTTAATATTACCGGTTCTGATTGTTGAGAAATGCCCTTGAGTATTTAAAGGGAACCGTCTATAAGAATGATTGCTATTTAAGAAAGGGGAAATAACAGAATCGATAGAAACCGCCGGCAAATCCCCTTTTATGTTCTGAAGTTATAATTCTCAGGCCATCAGGCTGCAGATGGCGGCCACGTTGACCATGTCGTCGGCCGAACAACCGCGGCTGAGGTCGCAGTAAGGTTTCTGCAGGCCCTGAACGATCGGTCCGATGGCTTCGGCTCCGGCCAGCCTTTCAACCAGCTTGTAACCGATGTTCCCGGCGTCGAGGTCCGGGAAAATCAGCACATTGGCTCTGCCAGCAACAGGAGAGCCCTTGCACTTTCTTTCGCCCACAGCCGGAACCAGAGCAGCATCGGCCTGCATCTCGCCGTCGATCAGCAGGTCGGGTGCTTTTTCTTTGGCGATTTTAGTGGCGCTTATAACCTTATCCACGTGCTCATGGGTGGCTGAACCCCTGGTGGAGAAGCTGAGCATGGCCACGCGGGGTTCGAGTCCGGTCACTGCCTGGAAGTTTCTGGCAGAACTGATGGCAATGTCAGCCAGCTGGGCGTCGGTCGGGTTCGGAACGACCGCGCAGTCAGCAAAGCACAGCAGCTTGTCGGGGAATACCATTATGAAATAGCTGGACACAGTCTGGATGCCGGGAGCGGTGCCAACAGTGTAAAGGGCAGCCCGGATGACATCGCCGGTTGAGGAGATGTTCCCGCCAACCACCGCGCCAACTTTATCTTTGGCCAGCATACACCCGGCGAAATAAAGAGGATTCTTCACCAGCTCAACAGCCTGCTCCATGGTCAATCCCCTGGCTTTTCTTCTTTCGTAAACGTGGCTGGCGAATTCTTCCTTCCAGGGCGAACTCAGAGGGTCTATGATTTCGATGTCATCGACCCGGACATTATTCTCGGCGGCGATTTTCTTGATGCTGTCAGGATTTCCGACCAGTACCGGCACGCCAATCTTTTCTTCGATGATCGTCCGGGAAGCTTGCAGGGTTCTGATATCCCCGGCATCCGGAAAGGCAATTTTCAGATACTTTCTGGCTGCCTTTTCTCTTATTTCCTTAACAAAATTGCTTCCGCTCATTGAGGTCCTCCTGATTGAGCTTTTATTTTTACCACAGACGTGGTACGTCTCTTACCACCCTGACGGTGTCGCGGGCCAGCAGCAGCTCTTCATTGGTGGGTATCACGTAAATGGCCACCCGGCTGCTCTCCTTCGAAATCTTCATGCATTTGCCACGAACCGCCTGCTGGTTGAGCTCGTCATCGATTTCAATGCCCAGGTTTTCCAGCCCCTCGCAGATCATTTTGCGGATGAGGACGCTGTTCTCGCCGATACCGGCGGTGAAGATGATGGCGTCGGCGCCGTTCATTTCGGCCAGGTAGGCACCTATGTATTTTTTCACCCGCAGGGCAAACATTTTGAGGGCCAGCTGAGCCCGGTGGTTGCCTTCAGCGGCTGCTTTTTCGATGTCGCGCAGGTCGTTGCTGATTCCGGAAATTCCCAGCATGCCGCTTTTCTTGTTCAGGATGTTGAAGATTTCAGCCACGCTGCCTGTCCCCTTGTTGTAGAGATATTCCACAATGGCCGGATCAATATCGCCCGAGCGGGTGCCCATGATCAGCCCCTCGAGAGGCGTCATGCCCATGGTGGTGTTGATCGACTGACCGTTCTTGATGGCGCAGGCGGAGCAGCCGTTACCCAGATGCAGCGTGATGACGTTCACTTCTTCCCTGGGTTTGCCCACGAGCTTGCGGTAACGGTAGGCAACATACCGATGAGAGGTACCGTGGAAGCCGTAGCGGCGGATGCGATATTTTTCGTAGAGCTCCTTCGGAATGGCGTACATGTAGGCTTCCTCGGGCATCGTCAGATGGAAGGCGGTGTCAAAAACCGCCACCTGCGGAATCTTATCTCCAAAAATTTCGTAGCAGGCGTAGATGCCCTTGAGGTTGGCTGGATTGTGCAGCGGAGCGAGGTCAGCGCATTCTTCGATCTGCGCCAGTACTTCCTTGTCGATTTTTACCGATCTGGCGAATTTTTCTCCGCCGTGGACCACCCGGTGGCCGATCGCGTGGATGTCGTCCCAGCTGTGAATCCCCTGAATTTTGGTGTTCGGATCTTCCATCCACTTTTTAATCCTGAGGATGGCTTCGCGGTGATCGTGGATGGGTTCGATGGTCTTGATCGGTTCCTGGCCTTCAGCTTCCAGGTTGACGATCGCGTCGTCCTTACCGATCCTTTCAATCAAACCCTTGGCCACGCGGCGGTCGGTGTCATTTTCGAACATTTCGAGGTCGGTGTTGATGATCTGAAATTTGACGGAAGAGCTTCCGCAGTTTAAGACAAATACGTTCATTTTTAATTCCACTCCTTTTGAGAAATTATGGATGATTAATATACCAGAATAACCTTAATAATTTCAACGATTTCAGGCAATTTTTTCTTCTGATAACGAAGAATTTTCGCTGTCCGGGGACCGGGATTTTAAGGGTGACGAGCGGATGAGCGCAGTCAGCAAAAAGCCGGGCTGTTCTGGCCGTATGTAAATCGAGGCAGAAGACAGGCTCCAGATGCCCTTGCCTCTGCCGATGCGGGTTTTTTCTCCAGCGATGCCTGTCAGTCAGGACGGCCGATAGCCCCGGATAGACCAGCGCTGGCAGCTTTCTTTCGGTCAGCAGCCTGAAAAATTTTTTACCACTGTTAAGTTAATCTTTCTTTTCTTCGATTCCGCTCTCAGCCGGTTTGAAGTACCTGGAAACATCCCTTTTTCCACGTTCGAGGTAGGGAACTCCCTTCTGCATCCAGTCCGGCCGCGGCGCTCCCTTTAAATAATGGTCAAAGAATTCGTCTAGATGGATTGTCCAGTATTTCTGGTTTTCTCTCTGACGGAGACCGTGTTTCTCCCCGTTGAAGTTGAACATCCAGGCTTCCTTGCCCAGTCGCCTGAGAGCGGTGAAAAATTCGATTCCCTGGTACCAGGGCACGGCGTCGTCCTCGTCGTTGTGAATGGTCAGGTAAGGTGTCTGAACCCGGTCAACCCAGAAGATCGGAGAGTTTTCGATGAACTGCAGCGCTTTCTCCCAGGGAGGTCCGCCGATCCGGCTCTGGGTTTTCTCATACTGAAAGGCGCGCGACATTCCGGTTCCCCAGCGAATTCCGCCGTAGGCGCTGATCATGTTGCTGACGGCCGCTCCGGCCTCGCAGGCGGCAAAGAGGTTCGTCCGGGTGATCAGGTAGGTGATCTGATAGCCTCCCCAGCTGTGGCCCTGGATGCCGATTCTTTTCGGGTCGATGAATCCCATCCTGACCACTGTTTCCACTGCCGGGACCACGCATTTGAGCGCGCTCAAACCCGGATAGCCCGTTTCGTAGACGATATCGGGCATCAGAATGACATAGCCATTGGAAACATAGCGGGTGAAGTTAATGCTGGTTCCAGGAGCGGGTGGATAGTAACGGTGAAGCTGGTTGCTGAGTTTTTCGTAAATGTAAACCATCAGCGGATATTTTTTCGCGGGGTCGAATTCTTCGGGTTTGATCAGCACCGCCTGAAGTTCTTTTCCGTCAGCGTTGATGTAGGTGATGAGCTCCGCCTTTCCCCAGAGATAGTTTTTTTGCTGGGGATTGGCCTGGCTCACTTTCTTCAGGTCGGAGAAATCAGGTCCGCTGACCCAGAGGTCAGGAAATTCTTCAAACGTCTGGATGGTAAAGACATATTTCTCGGCTTTTTTTGCCTTCTGCAGGCTGCCGAGCATCTTTTCCAGATACAGCAGTTTTTCCGGTTTCTTTCCTGAAGCCGGGTCGAGCCGGAAAAATCCGGTGTCTTTCGTCAGCTCATTCGTGGCCAGCAGAATCATCGGTTTTTTCGACGATATTGCTTTTTCTTCTGGGTCCAGCCTCTGATACCTGAAAGTCAACCGATTCTCGCGGCCATAACTTCCGGTCAGAACTCTGGCTGAAGAACCGTCGGGTTTAATTTCCCACAGGTCGTAACGGTCGTAAATCAGGACTGAAGCGTCATTTTCGGTCCAGCCGGCCAGACCGTAAGCAGGCGGCTCGTTCGGAGTATCCCATTCTTCCTGGAAGAAATTCACCCGCAGTTTTGAGGTCAGGTCAAACTTCCGGCCGTCGGCCAGCCGGTAACTGTACCAGGCTCTCGGTCCGTCATCGTAGAACACGAGATAATTACCGCCGGGCGAGAAGGTTACAGAAGACGGGAATTTCTCCAGGATTTTTGTTCTTTTTCCGGAATTCAGGTCAACCAGGTAATAGTCGGCATAATCCCGGTCCCATGATATCAGCTGGCGATAGGGAAGACGGTTGATGCCGAGCGCTTTCTGTCCGTCGTCAGAAAGTCTTATTTCTGGCAGATCCTCCGCCCCGAGGAGAACGATTTTGCGGTCTTTCGCGTTCAGGTGGCAGACAGCCAGATAATTCCTTTTCTTTTCCTCCTCGGCCCTGACTTTCTGCATCGGCTGGAGTTCCGGGTCAGTCCAGCTCCAGATGTCCACTTTGATCGGTTCAGGAGCGTCTTCAGGAGCGGGTTCGGGTGTCCGGGCATAGCCAAAAAACAGCAGACTTCCGTCACGGGAGAAGGAGGGTTCCCGGTTTTCGCTAGGACTGAAACCGGCCGGAATCGGCTGGCGCCCGGGCCCGGCTATCTCTATGGCGGCATTCGTCTTTTCCTGCCAGAAATATAATTTATAAGGTGATACTTTTTCCCGGTATGAGTCGCGGTCGCTGAGAAAGGCCAGTTTGCGTCCCTGTTCGTCAAAGGCGAGCTTCAGGTAGTGGCCTTCTCCTTTTAGCAGGGTGAAAGCCTGGCCTGAATCTGGTTCGATGATGAAAGCGCCGTCATTTTCAGGAGTTTTGGAAGAAACGGCATATGCCAGGTAGCGTCCGTTTTTTGACCAGACATATTCGGAAACTTCCTGAACGGAAATAGTTTTCCCGGTTTCAAGATTTCTGATGACCAGCTCGGTGCCCGGTTCCTTTTTCTTTTCGGGCTTCTTCTCTTCCTTTTTTGCTTCCCCGGCTTTTGACTCAGGTTCTTTCTTTTCTGCAGTTCTGGCTTCCTCAGCCTTTCTGGTTTCTTCTTTCTTTTCCGCTTCATTCTTTTCTTTTTCCCGGGGCAGCGGAGGTTCGAGCAGATAAGCCACGAATTTTCCGGATTCTTCAGCCAGTTTGAAGTTCTTTACGCGGTCAACAGTTATCTGTTCTCCGGTTTCTAGGTTGATAATACCCAGGCCGTTCTTTGGCTGCTCTTCGGGTTTTTTCTTTTCTTTCCTGGCTCTGTCCACTTCGGCTTTCGGCGGGACGATGGTGTAAATCACAAAGCGGTCATCTGCGGTAAAGATGGCATCACGCCCGCGGGGATAACGCTTTTCCTGCCCGCCGGTCAGGTCCAGAAGAATAAGTTCCGGGTCACCTTCTCCTGGAACCAGAGAATACACCAGATAGCGACCGTCCGAGCTGATTCTTGTTCCCTGGATTGATTTCCAGCTGTCGTAAACATCATAGCTGATGGGTTTTTTCGCCGTCTGAGCCAGCGCTGAAAGTGAAAAGCACATAAGTAAAGCTATTACCAGGACGGTGAATTTTTTAGCCCTGTGGCTGATCGACATGAAGGCCTCCTTAAAAAAGTCAGATATATGTTATTAACCGGATTTCCGTTTGCAGGTCAACCTTATTTTTGAAAAGATAACGCTCAGCCGCGATTTGCACATTTATTCTTGAAAAATTTATCACTGAACCGGAAGATAAGCCTGTCCTGCCTTTTCAGCAGGTAGGGTAACTCGAAATTCATCCTGTGAAATAGAGGTAAGCTGCCACGATAGCCATTACCACTATCACCGAGGCAACCACATCCCAGGTGTTCCAGCTGGCGCGGGTGGCTCTTCTCTGTTCTTCTGTGACCGTTCCGAACGTCAGGCCGATGATTCGTTCTTCTGCCGGCTTCTCGGTAGCGTAACTTACAGCATACATTACTCCGATGGAAATCAGGAAGATGAGCAGGCTGTAGTACTGGAAGTAAACGTTGTTGATGATCCAGAGAAAGGAACCTTCCGTATATTTGAAGCCCGGGATCAGTTTAACCGGTGTGTCAACGGCCAGCCGGAAGAGACCGAGCACAAAGCCGGTGGAAAGCGCGGCCAGACATCCCTTAGCATTCAGACGTTTGTTAAGAATCCCGGCAAAGAAAACCACAAATATGGGCGGCGCCAGGTAAGCCTGAACGCCCTGCAGGTAATCGTACAGACCTTTTCCGCCGCGGATAACCGGCAGCCAGGCCAGCCCGATGAGAACCATGATGGTGGTGGCGACGCGGCCGACGTGGACGAGTTTTTCCTGGGATATGTTCTTCTTTATTCTTGAATAAAAATCGATGGTGAAAAGCGTGGATGAAGCGTTAAAAACTCCGGCCAGCGAGCTCATCAGAGCGGCCAGCAATCCGGCCACCACGATGCCCCTGATCCCGACCGGAAGAACATGAGCTACCATCAGCGGAAAGGCTTTCTGGGCCTGGTCGCGGATAATCTGGCCATCGGGACCTATGAGCTGCTGCTGGAGCGCCGGAATCTTGCCGCTGACGGCCAGTCCGTAACAGATAATTCCAGGAATTATAAAAATAAAAACAGGCAGAAGTTTGAAGAAAGCGGCGGAAATCGAGCCGCGGCGAGCTTCGGTTTCGTTTTTAGCGGCCAGAGCTCTCTGAACAATGTACTGGTCGGTGCACCAGTACCAGAGCCCGATGATCGGGGCGCAGAAGAGCATCCCCAGCCAGGGGTAGTTATCGTTAAAGTACCAGGCCATCCGGCCAGCTTCTTTTACCGGAGCCCAGGTTCCCACCATCCCGTGGGGGACGAGGGGCTTCCACAGGTTGAACATCTCGCCGCCGACTATCGACCTCAATTCGGACCAGCCGCCTATCGCCTTCAACCCGAAGATGGTGACCAGGGCGGAGCCGATGACCAGAACTATCGTCTGAATCGCTTCGGTGTAGGCCACTGCAGTCAGGCCGCCGAGCACCGTATAGAGTCCGGTTATGACGATGACCAGGATCGAGCCAACCCAGAAACTGTCGAGTCCAAACCAGTTAACTTCCGGCAGCAACACGGAGAAGACCACCCCGCCGGCAAACACCCCGACAGCAATTTTAGTCAGCACGTAAGCTACCAGCGAGATGGCGGAAAGGAGGGTTCTGGCCTCGGGAGAAAATCTTCGTTCGAGAAATTCCGGCATGGTAAAGACTTTCGAGCGAGTATAAAAAGGGACCATCATCCAGGCCAGAACCAGAAGACACCAGGCGTGAAGCTCGTAATGAGCCATGGCCACGCCGTCAGTCGCACCAGAACCGGCCAGACCCACCAGATGTTCTGATCCGATGTTCGAAGCGAAGATGGAGGCGCCTACGATAAACCATCCCAGGTGTCGGCCCGCCAGAAAGTACTGGGTGGTGGTCTTTTCTTTTTGTTTTTTTATCGTCCACCAGGCTATTCCCAGTATCAGGAGGAAATAGGCGGCCAGCACTATCCAGTCAAGAGTTTTGAGCATCATGGGAAGACCTCCTCATGGATTTGGTCGGGAGACTGCAGGTTATGGTCATTTTTGAATTTTCTGTAAAACCGGGATTCTTTCCGGGTAAAAAAGAAATTTTAAGCGGAGGGGCGAGAAGCTCTGGCCAGTGTCTTTTCTTATCCATCACATCAGCCTGAAAGTTTCTTTCGGCGTAAGTATAATTCGTTAACGTTAACATTGTCAAAAGAAAAATCAGCCGAAGTCAACCGGAAGAATTTCCAGGTAAACTTCTGATTTCCTCCACATCGGCACAAGTTTCCATTATTTTATATCAAGCACCAGCCGAACATAATGGAAACATTCAGGTGGCTGGAATCTGCGTAAGATAACACTGGCTGATTTTTACCTGCTGATTATTCTTATCGTTTCTGTCAGAACTCCGGTAGTGGCTGCGGCCAGGCGACCTTTGAAACCGGGTTGTTGACCTCCCACTGAAACCACCAGTTTTCCCGGTTCAATCATCGGTCGCCCCTGATTATCATAGGTAACCATTTCTCGCGGTCGCACCGTCAGGGTAATTCTCTGCTTTTCTCCCGCTCGCAGAAAAATTCTTTTGCAGGCCGCGAGCCAGCGAACCGGGTTGACCGGAGAGCGTGAATCAGGCCGGCTCAGATAGACCTGGATCACTTCTTCGCCGTCACGAGCTCCGGCGTTTTTCACTTCAACCGAAATGGTGAGCTCCTCGCCGGCTTTAATCGACCGGGGAAGAGAAAGTCCGGAGTAGGTGAAGCGCGTGTAGCTCAATCCATACCCGAACGGGAAAAGCGGCTCATGGCGAAAGTAGCGGTAGGTGCGACCTTCCATCCGGTAATCGGAGAATTCAGGAAGGTCTTCAGCCGACCGGTAAAAGGTGACCGGAAGACGTCCGGCCGGATTGTAATCGCCAAAGAGCACTTCAGCCACAGCCTGCCCGGCAGCCTGGCCCGGATACCAGGCTTCAACTATCGCCGGAACCAGTTCGACCGCCCGGTTTATCGAAAGCGGACTACCGTTCAGCAGGACCAGTACCACAGGCTTCCCCCTGGCCGCCCCGGCCACTTCTTCCAGCAACTTTTCCTGATTCGCAGGGAGGTCAAGAGTCAGGCGGTCTCCACCCTTAAAACCGGGTACCGGCACCACCATTTCTTCGCCTTCGAGTCTGGGCGAAAGCCCGAGAAAGAGAATGACCGCCTCGGCTTTTCTGGCGGCAGCCACCGCCCGCTCAAGAGCGTCAGCAGAGGGCCTTTTCCAGAGCAGGTGCATGCGAGCGGTTCGCGCTCGATGTATAAACTCTATTTTTATCGCCACCGGTTTTCCCTTTTCCAGAAATACTTTTTTCGAGACTTTGTGAGTTTCGTGCTCGCCGTGGTAGCTTACAAGTAGCTGATGGTCGAGATAAATCTTGAAAGCGTTAAATCCTTCACCGCCGATATAGTATTCTCCGCTCTCAGGCGGAATCAACCAGCCTGTCCAGCGCACGCTGAAGTTGTCGTCGTCAAGCTCTGGAAGCGGAGATTCTTCCCACCAGTTAAAGTCGACCGCCAGGTCTATCCTGACGGCTACCGGTTTTCCGCTGAAATTCTGGTTGTTGAAGTATTCCCCGCGGAGCCCGTTAATGCTATCACCGGGAGCGGGTTTTAAGCATTCAGAGGGAATCACCCTCAGCACAGGAATGCCTTCAGCCCAGTCGGTGCCGGGCTCGTAGATTATTTCGGTGTGCGGCTCGAGCATCTCTTTCAGTCCCCGCAGCGGAGTGATCGGGTCGCCAGGAAAACCGTTGTAATTTCCCAGGAGCACTTCCACATCGTCCGCGTTGGGTCCTATCACCGCAATTGATTTGAGCGATTTTGGAAGAGGAAGCGTATCGTTCCGGTTCTGAAGAAGCACGATGGATTTTCTGGCCGCTTCGAGCGCCAGCCCCCGGTGTTCTTTTGAATCCACCACGGAGAAAGGAATCCGGGTATAGGGCACGAGCTCGGGCGGGTCGAACATGCCGAGACGGAAACGGGCAACAAACAGTCGTTTAACCGCGGTGTCTATGACCGCCTTTTCTACCAGCCCTTTTTTAACCGCCTCCACCAGAGTTGCATAACAGCGTCCGCAGTTCAGGTCAGTCCCGGCATTAACAGCGATGGCTGCGGCTTCAACCAGGGTCGGGACAACTTTGTGGAAGGCATAAATGTCGTTTATAGCCCAGCAATCTGAAACCACATAACCTTCAAACCCCCATTCCTTCCTCAGGATGTCGTTCAGCAGAAACGGACTGGCGCAGCAGGGTAAATCCTGGAAACGGTTGTAGGCACACATCACCGAGTAGACCTTTCCCTCGCGCACCGCCATTTCAAAATGAGGAAGATAACTGCTGCGGAGAGTTGCCTGATCGACGATGGCATTAAAACTGTGGCGTTCAGGTTCGGGACCGCTGTGAACGGCATAATGCTTGGCGGTGGCGATGACTTTAAAATATCGAGGGTGGTCTCCCTGAAGCCCGCGTATGAAGCTAACGGCCATAATTCCGGTCAGGTAGGGATCCTCGCCATAAGTTTCCATCCCGCGTCCCCAGCGGGGGTCACGGAAAAGGTTGATGTTCGGGGACCAGAAAGTAAGACCCTGGTAAATCCCGCGCTTTCCGCGACGCACGAATTCATGGTGCTTCGCTCTGGCTTCGTCGGAAATAGCCGTGGCTACCCGGTAGATAAGGTCCGTATCCCAGGTGGCAGCCAGGCCGATAGCCTGAGGAAAAGCCGTGGCCAGCCCGGCCCGGGCCACGCCATGGAGGCATTCGTTCCACCAGTTGTACTGAGGAATCCCAATCCGGGGAATGGCGGGAGCCTCGTGCATCATCTGACTGACTTTTTCTTCCAGAGTCAGACGGCTGACCAGGTCCGCTGCCCGGACTTCAGGCGGGAGGTCCGGGTTCATGAAGGGCAACTCAGCAATGTTTATTTTGCCGGTTTTAGCCCGACTGTTTCCGGTGGCCCCGGTAACCGATTGGATAAAATGGAAACAGGCCAGGATGGTGGTCAGGAATAAAGCGGTTTTCAGAATAAGTTTTTTCCTCCTCATTTTATTTCTCCGCATAATATCGTCCGGCAAACAGGACAGATATAATTTATAAAAATCTGGCGCTTCAGGACAAATAGTAAATCTACAGTTTAATTTTGTCGATATCCCGTGAGAAACTATTTCACAGGTTGAATCAGGAAAGACCAGGAATAGTTGTCCGGTTTAATCAGATATTGAGGATGCGGTCTGGCTCCCCAGGAATCGTCGCCGCCGACGCCCATCTGGGCCAGGTCGATGGTTACATACAGATTGCTTCTTCCGGGGACATCAACAAAATGTTTTTCTCCGCGGCGATTCAGGGTCAGATCTTCCGGCGTGTAAGGTATCGCGGCAAATTCAAAAACCGGCTGTCCGATAAATCTGATTCCGGGGCCGCCGGGATTCTTGATAACCAGCCAGCGAGTGTCTGTCCGGTTGCCGAATTCCTGAGCGCTGACGTAAGGAATGATCTGCTGCTCTTTGTTTGTCCGGTAAATCCCGACAAAGGCTGAGGTTTTTCGGTCGCAATAGTTTTCGTGAGGACCACGACCATAATATTCGATGTCTTCAAGACCGTCGGCCAGTCCCAGGAGCATTCCCAGGCGCGGAATCTCCGGGAGCTTTTCCGGATGAAGAGGTCTGAATTCGTTGCTTACTTTAATCATTCCATCCTGAAATACCGTGTAGGTTACCGCATGATTGGCCTCTACCGCCGGCAGCCAGAATACAAACCGGACCGATATCTCACCGGATTTTTCCTTTTTAACCTGAAAATCTTTCACCTGCCGATTCAAACTGGCTTCTCTCCAGACCTTCAACCTGACCGGCATTCTGTTGCCGAAATCGTTATCGGTTGGTGCCCTCCAGAAGTTGGGCAGAGGACCTTCCTTCAGCAGCTCAACATTGTGGTAGCGATAGGAGACGAGTCTTCCTTCAGCACGATTGAAAACTGCCTGGAAGTCCTGACCGCTTACCGTGATGATATTACGATTTTCTCCGCTTTCCTTTATTTTCAGTTTCACCTGTTTTCCAGCAGGTTTGCCGGATTCTCCTGACGCTGGCCTCATGCCTTGAGAACCTGCGGCTTCCTTCAGGAGGAATTGCTCTGAAGCTATCGTATGGCCTGCAGGAATAAGTCCCGCCGCCAGTTCTTTCTTGTTCAGGAGCTCGATGTTGAGAAAAACTTCCTGATCATCCTGCAAAGCTTCCGCCGGCAGAGGTATCCTGACTTCGGCTGATTGCCAGGGAGCTATGGTCGGGCAATCAATTTCTCCTTCCCCGGCCGGTTGACCTTCTTTCAGCAGTTTCCAGCGAAGCAGGTAATTTTCCCGGTCGAGGTTAAGGAAGTCGTATTTGCTGGCGATTTTTATTCTGGCTTCCGCTGATGTTTGTCCCGGTCTTTCCAGCAACTCGAAGCGCGCCGGCTGGTAAACCTTCTTTACTTCATAAAGGGCTGGATGCGGAGTCCTGTCCGGCGCCACAAGGCCGTTGCAGCAGAAGTTATCGTCCGAAGGGGTGTCTGGCGGACCGTAATCGCCGCCATAGGCCCAGAATAGCTCACCCTTTTCATTCTTTCTGGCAAAGCCCTGGTCCACCCAGTCCCAGATAAACCCGCCCTGAAGAACGGGATATTTTTCAATTACATCCCAGTAATCCTGGAGGTTTCCAGTGCTGTTGCCCATAGAATGAGCGTACTCGCACATGATAAGCGGACGGGTTGGATTGCTCCGGGCATATTTTTCCAGATGCTCGATGCGGGCGTACATCGGACAGTAGATGTCTGTGTTCCATTCTAACTCGGCTCTTTCGTAATGGATCGGGCGCGAGGGGTCACGCTGTTTTATCCAGCGGTAGCACTCTTCAAAATTAATGCCATTGCCGGCTTCGTTGCCCATCGACCAGATGACCACCGAAGGATGATTTTTGTCCCTTTCCACCATCCTCCTCACCCGGTCGAGGTGCGCCGGTCCCCATTCGGGGTTCTTAGCCAGGCTTTTTTCGCCGTAGCCCATCCCGTGCGATTCGATGTTGGCTTCATCGATCAGGTAAATACCGTAGAAGTCGCAGAGCTCATACCAGCGCGGGTCGTTCGGATAATGGCTCGTCCGGACTGCGTTTATGTTGTGGAGCTTCATCAACTGAATATCCCTGACCATGGATTCTTCTGAGATGACATGTCCGGTCCAGGGATCGTGTTCATGACGGTTGACGCCGCGAAAATAAACCGGACGGCCGTTTACCAGAAGCTGCGCGTTTTTTATTTCAACTGTGCGGAAGCCAACCTTTCTCGAAATCGCCTGAATCGAGCTGTTCTTTTCAGCCGAAAGCTCCAGGCACAAAGTGTACAGGTTGGGGGTCTCGGCGCTCCAGGGTTTGATGTCCGGAATCTCTCCCTTGAAGTTCAGCATTTTCTTTTCACCGGGTTTTAAGGTGAAGGTTTTCTTTTCGAGAAAAATTTTCTTTCCGCTGTCATCCTGAATGGAAGCAGTCAGGTGGAAAACCGGAAGCTTCGGCGTCCGGCTGCCGGCTGCTGCGGTCTGCTCGTTTACTACCTCTACATCCAGATTTAGAATTCCATTCCGGTAATTTTCATCAAGCCCGGTGCGGGCAAAGAAATCCCTTATTCTTACCTTCGGCGCCGCCAGGAGATAAACGTCGCGTTCAATTCCGGAGATTCTCCAGAAATCCTGGCATTCAAGGTATGAACCGTCTGACCAGCGGTATACTTCCAGCGCCAGGAGGTTTTCTCCGGGTTTCAGGTAGGGGGTTATTCTGAATTCAGCCGGAGTTTTAGAATCCTGGCTGTAACCCACCTTATGCCCGTTGAGCCAGAGGTAAAAAGCTGATTTGACCGCTCCGAAGTGGATGAAAACTTCCAGACCTTTCCAGTTTTCGGGGACGGTGAATTTAGTCCGGTAACAGCCGACCGGATTGTTATCGTGGGGGATCCGGGGAGGTTGCGGATTTTTCGGAGCAAATTCATAGGCACTGTTGACGTAAATCGGGATCCCGTAACCGTTAAGCTCCCAGTTGGCCGGAACATCTATCTCTCCCCAGTGGCTGTCGTCATAATCTAAACGCCAGAAATCAACCGGTCTGTCGGCCGGTTTTGGCACCCAGTGGAATTTCCAGCGGCCGTTGAGGTTTTTATACCAGGGCGACTCTTCAGGTTTTTTAGTTAGTGCTAGCTGGAGGTCCGGGAAGGGGATAAATGTCGCCCGCGGTTCTTCTTTGTTTACGGCAAAAACTCTCGGATTTTCCCAGTCATTTATCACTGTTTGTTCCACCTGTGTTCTCGTCCGGGCGGCGGTAATGCTTATAAAAACAGAAACACTTACAAACAGCGATATCGCCAGAAAAAGCGGGATCTTTGATAGCCTGTGTCTTCTCGACATCATCACTCCTCCCAGAGTTTTTCAGGATATTTGCCCTCGCGGATAAGTCTAAAGATTCCTTCTTTCACCCACGGTCGGTCTTCCTGGTAGGTAACCCCATACCATTGTTCATCTGTGGTCAACACCCGAACCTTAGCTTTGCCTTCCCTGGAGAGAGCGCCGATCACTTCCGGTATGTAAAATTCTGATTTGACCGGGTCTATCCGCGAGTCGGACAAAAATTTATGGAATCGAGCTTCGAGTTCAGGAAAGATGCTCGGGGTGAGGCCGAATATGTTCATAGAGGCGATGTCATCAGGCGACAGCGGAAGCCAGGTATGCCCGTCTTCGGTGTATCTGATGCCGTCGGGAAATTTCTGAACTTTAGTTCTTTCCCTGAGGTCGGTCAGATAGCCGTCTGCTGAAATCTGGCAAATCCCCCGGGCGACGTGACCGTGATCTGAAAGAGTATTCTCGAGTCGATAACCTACCATTGCGTAATGGTAATAACCATCCACCTCTTTTGCCTTCCTCATGTAATCAGCCAGTTTTTTTATCGCCTGGTATCCGTAGAAATCGTCGGCGTTTATCACCAGGAAGTTTCCCGGGATAACCTCGCGGCAGAGCAGGACGGCCTGGCCGGTGCCCCATGGTTTCTTTCTGCCTTCCGGCACCTTGAAGCCAGGAGGAAGAGCCATATGGAGTTCCTGGAAAACATAGGAAACTTCGAAGTGTTTTTCTGCTCTCCGGCCGATTTTTTCCTTGAAGATTTCTTCAATGTCCCGGCGTATGATGAAAACCACCCTTTCTATTCCCCATCGGCGGGCATCGTAGAGCGAGTAATCTATGATGAGTTCTCCGTTGGGGCCAACAGGGTCGACCTGTTTGAGCCCTCCGTAACGGCTTCCGATGCCGGCGGCCATGATTACCAGAGTTAATTGATTCATCGCCTTCACCTCGCTTTTGATTTAATATCATAAAACGCAGCCTGAAAAAAGTAAAAAGTCTCGAGAAGGCGGACCTCTTTTTTTCTAAACTCAAGCTGCTTCTGTTGTCATTTTATCTTTTTGAAAATAAATAACTTAAAAGGCCGGCGGGAAAAATTTTCCGGTAACTGGCTGGCTGACAACAGCCACCGTTCGCTTCTTACCAGCCAGCAGCTTTTATTGTATAATCAAAATACCCGAGGTAAGTAAAAATGATCAGGTCGACGACCGTAATCTGCATCAGACATAAAGGCAAGGTGGTGATGGCCGGAGATGGCCAGGTAACCATGGGTGAAACCGTGCTGAAATCCACCGCCCAGAAGGTACGCCGTCTGTATAAAGGACAGGTTCTGGCCGGATTCGCCGGTTCCACTTCGGATGCTTTCGCTCTTTTTTCCCGGTTTGAAGCCAAACTGGAGGAATATCGCGGAAATCTCTCCCGGGCGGCGATTGAACTGGCCAAGGACTGGCGGCTGGATAAATCCTTGCGGCAGCTTGATGCTCTGCTGATCGTGGCTGATTCCGGGAATACCTTTCTCATCTCCGGCACCGGGGATGTGGTCGAACCGGATGACGGCATTATCGCCGTCGGTTCAGGAGGTCCCTATGCGCTGGCGGCAGCCCGGGCCCTCCGGCAACACACCGATTTATCCGCCAGAGAAATAGCTCTGGAAGCTCTGAGAATAGCTTCAGAAATCTGCGTTTTTACCAACGATAACTTCACCATAGAGGAACTCTGATGGCCATTGAACTCGAAGGAAAAGTTTACGGAGAAAATAAACTCGTTCTGGGGGAAGCCGAAGGAGAGCTCACTCCCCAGCAAATAGTGGCCGAGCTCGATAAATACATCATCGGCCAGAAAGCTGCGAAGAAAGCAGTGGCGATAGCCCTGAGAAATCGCTTCCGCCGCCGCAAACTCCCGCCGGAGCTGGCTGATGAAATCGCTCCGAAGAATATCCTGATGATCGGGCCGACCGGTGTCGGCAAAACCGAGATTTCCCGCCGCCTGGCGAAGCTCACTTCTTCTCCCTTTTTGAAAATAGAGGCCAGTCGCTTTACCGAAGTCGGATATGTCGGCCGCGACGTCGAATCGATGATCCGCGACCTGGTGCGGATTGCTGTTGATATGGTAAAGCAGGAAAAAATCAAAGAGATTGAAAGCAAGGCCAGGGCGAACGTAGAGGAAAAACTTCTGGACCTTCTTCTTCCGGGTGGAAGACACGGCTCAGGTCGCCGACGGGAAAGTGGAACGACGGATGAAGAGCAGAAGGAAATGATGAGGACAAGAGAAAGGCTTCGTCGCCAGCTGAGGGCCGGTCTGCTCGAAGACAGAATAGTTGAAATTGAAGTCAAGGAAAAACCGGCGCCTCCGTTTGAATTTATCTCCAGCAACGGCTTTGAAGAGATCGGCATACAGATCCAGGAAATTCTTCCGGGGATGTTTGGCGGGAAAACAAAAAAACGCCGGGTGAAGATTAAAGAAGCTCGCGAAATCCTTATGGAAGACGAAGAAAAAAGACTTATCGATATGGATCAGGTGGCTCGCCTGGCCATAGAAAGGGTGGAACAGTCGGGTATCATTTTTCTCGATGAGCTGGATAAGGTTGCCGGCCGGGAATCAGGTTACGGGCCCGATGTCAGCCGGGAGGGCGTCCAGCGCGACCTGCTGCCGATCATAGAAGGAACGACGGTGAGCACCCGTTACGGGCTCGTTCGCACTGACCACATTCTGTTCATTGCCGCCGGTGCCTTTCATGTGAGCAAACCCTCTGACCTTATCCCGGAACTTCAGGGCCGCTTTCCGATCAGGGTGGAGCTTTCGCCACTGACCAAAGAAGATTTCGTCCGCATTCTGACCGAAACGGAAAATGCTCTGATCAAACAGTACAAAGCGCTGCTGGCCACCGAAGGGGTGGAAATAGAGTTCACCCCGGAGGCGATAGAGGAAATTGCAGCCATTGCCGAAAAGATCAACGAGGAAGCCGAGAATATCGGAGCCCGCAGGCTTCATACGGTGATGGAAAAAGTGATGGAAGACATTTCTTTTGAGGCCCCGAACCTGGCCAATCAGAGAATTACCATCACCAGAGAGTATGTGCAAAAACAGCTGAGTGATATTCTCAAGGATCAGGATCTCCGGAAATTCATCCTCTGATGGGAAAAAAGTTTCTGGCGGTATTTTTCTGTTTGTTGCTTTGCTCCTTCTACAGTTGTGGCAGAAAAGGTCCGTTGCAGGAACCGCTTCCGCAGACTCCTCAGAAAGTGACCGATTTCAGGGCCAGCCAGAAAGGAAATTGCCTTTATTTTTTCTGGACTTCTCCCCGGAGCTATCTGGACGGTCAGCCGGTGGAGATCAGGTGGGTGGAAATCAGGGGTATCGAATTAAAAAATGAGCCGTCGTCGGAAAGGGAAGTCGCCAGCTCTTTTGAAAAATTCTCCCTGCCTGCCGGGGAGCTCGGGATCGGCACTCTGAACATCGCCCGGGAAACAGCCGCCCTTACCCTCGATTTAAAGAAGGCAGAGGGAAAGATTTACCTTTTTGGCCTGAGAACCAGAGGACGCCGTGGGGGCTGGTCAGATATTTCTAACCTGATCAGGGTCAGAGTTGGTTATCCGCCTGCTCCGCCTCATGGTCTAAAGTCAATCATAAATAAGGAAGCTGTAATCATTACCTGGGATCCCCCGGCCAGACTCGAGGGAAATACAGCCCGCGGGGAAGTTTTTTACAATGTTTACCGGAGTGAAGGTGACGAATATAAACTCATTAACGACCGGCCGCTTGCGGAACGGACTTTTACTGACCGCAGCTTCAGCTTCGGTCACTCTTACCGTTATGCAGTCAGAAGCCTGGTGCTTCAGGAATCAAACTGGCTCGAGAGCGAGGATTCTGAAATTCTGGAGGTTCGCCCGCTCGATACGTTTCCGCCGGACGTTCCTGAGGAAGTTAAAGCTGTCTGCGGAACCGGGGGCGTGGTGCTTTCCTGGCTTCCGAATCGGGAAAGCGATCTGGCCGGATACAGAGTTTACCGGCTCGGAGACGGCCAGACCTCGCCTGTCCTTCTGACCCCGGAACTTCTGACCGTTACTGTCTTTATCGACAGTTCGGTTGAAAAGAATGCCGTCTATGTTTATTCTATATGCGCGGTCGATCAGGCCGGAAATGAAAGTCAGCCGGCAAAAATTGAGGTAAAAACCTGAAAGATGAAGATTTACAGATTTCGTTACCGTAAGAAAATTTATTATGGTCTGTTGAAAGAGGATGTCCTTTTTCCGGTTCACGGGTCCATATTCAAAAGTTACAAAATAATAGACAGCCCGGTTCCCATCTCCGAGGTGAAGCTTCTACCGCCGGTCAAGCCGACGAAGATTGTATGTGTTGGACGGAATTACCGCGAGCATGCGCAGGAACTGGGCAACCCGGTGCCGGAAGAACCGTTGCTGTTTTTGAAGCCGCCCAGCGCGGTCATCGGGCCGTTTGAAGCTGTCATCTATCCTGAAATTTCTAACAGAGTTGATTATGAAGGAGAGCTGGCGGTGGTAATCAAAAAAAGAGTCTGCCAGCTGGATGATGATTCTCCCTGGCAGGATTATGTCTTGGGCTACACCTGCTTTAACGATGTAACTGCCCGCGACCTCCAGACTAAGGACATTCAATTCACCAGAGCCAAATCGTTCGATACGTTTGCTCCGGTGGGGCCCTGCATCGAAACCGAGCTGAACCCGGGAGAAGTCCAGCTGAAAACTTTTCTCAACGGCAAGCTGGTTCAGTCGGCCAGCACCAGAAACATGATATTTCCGGTGCCTTATTTGATAAGGTATATTTCCAGAATTATGACCCTGGAACCGGGGGATATCATCGCCACCGGAACACCCTCAGGAGTTGGGCCGATGCAGCCCGGCGACCGGGTTGACGTGCAGATAGAAGGAATCGGAACGCTTTCCAACTTTGTTAAAAAAAATGATAAGGAGGCAAGATGAAATTATTTCTGGACACAGCTAACCTGCAGGAAATAAGAGAGGTAGCCAGCTGGGGTATTCTGGACGGAGTTACCACCAACCCGACGCTTTGTTCAAAGGAAGATATGCCGTTTGAAACTCTGATTAAGGAAATCTGCAGTGTTGTTTCCGGACCGGTCAGCGTCGAGTGTGTTTCCACCATCGCCGATGATATTGTTGTGGAAGCCCGGAAACTGAATCAGCTGGCTCCGAACCTGGCCATCAAGATACCGGCCACCATTGAAGGCTTGAAAGCCACCCGTGTTCTTTCGAGTGAAGGCATAAAAGTTAACATGACCCTGGTTTTCTCACCATCCCAGGCGCTTCTGGCGGCGAAAGCCGGGGCTTCCTTTGTGAGTCCTTTTATCGGACGTCTTGACGACATTTCTCATTTTGGTCTGGACCTGGTCCAGCAAATTCTGACCATTTACGAGAACTATGATTTTCCCACCGAGGTGATCGTGGCCAGCGTGCGGCATCCGGGTCATGTGGTTGAGGCCGCTCTGATGGGCGCCCATATCGCTACTGTGCCCTATGCTGTCATGGAAAAGCTGGTAAAACATCCTCTGACCGATATCGGCATAGAAAGATTTCTTCAGGACTGGAAGAAAGTAATCAATAAATAATCGCATAAACAGAGATTTAATTCATGGGTTTCTGGAAACGGCGGAAAGGGCTGATTGCTCTTCTGGTAGTGGCGGCTTTTCTGTACGTGGCGCTGTCTTTTGCCAGAAGCTTTTTTCTCAAACAACTCGGGCAACGGCTGGGTCAAAATTTTGAAGTCGGGGAAATAAAGCTCAGCTATTTACCTCCTTCTCTCCAGATAAAAAATCTTAAATCGCGTTCCAGCAATCCTGGAATATCGGTCGAAAGAATCAGTGTCACCCTGCCGGTTCTGTCGCTTTTGAAGAAAGAGAAACCGGTGACGGTGGAACTTTACCGGCCGGAGGTTTTTTATGATGCCAGAAACAGGAAAGAAGGCGGCAGCCAGAAAGGTGTGAGTTTAGCCCTGCCATTGTTGATTGACAGAGGTTATGTGAATGGCGGGCATTTCCTGTTTGAGTTAAACCAGGGTACCTATGAACTCTCGGAGGTCTCAGCCGCCTTCAGCCTGGAATCGAGTAACCTTAACCTTCTTTTAAGAGCTGGTTCATCGAGAATAAGGCCTTACGACTCACCGGTGGTTCTTGAAGGTGAGGTTGAAACTCTGTTGAGCGTGAGGGGGCGGACGCTTCGCCTGAACCGCCTTGTTATTCAGGGAGAAAACCGGGCGGTGCGGCTTGAGGGCAGGATAGGGTTTCTTAATCCGGCCAGAGTGGACCTGAGGGCGGTCTATAACCTTGATACCAATTTTATCATGAGCGCTCTCGACCTTCCCTTCAAATGGGAAGGTAAGACTTCCGGCGAGATAACCATATCCAATGAAAGCGGGCCGGTCATAATAAAATCAAATTACAGCACCCGGGATTTCCGGCTGAATCAGGTGGAAATGGGTACGGTCGAAGGTCAGGTGTTGATTGAAAGGGGGAGGGGAGGCCAGATTCTGGCTGAGATAAAGAAGAGAGGAAAACCGTCGGAGAATGTAGTCATAACTTACGGAGGCGGAGTTATCGAAGGCCAGATGTCCGGATTCCACCTCGATCCGATAATGAAGTACGCTTCGGTACCCTGGCCGGTTGACTCGCCAGCCTGGGGGAATTTCCGGCTTAGCCGGGGAATCCTTCAGGCGACAGCAGAATTTCGCGATCGTGTAGACGACCGGCCGGAAAAAGACCGTTACCGGCTTGACGGCCGGACGGAGATAGAACTTAACCTGGCGGAAAAAGATCTGAAGATTCAGACAAAGGAACTGCGTACTTCTTTCGGGAAATTGACAGTTGAGGGCCGTGTTTTGATAGATAGAAATATCGATCTGGAAATAACCGGTCAGTTCAGCGATGTGCGCCGTGCCCGTGAATTCACCGAAAAACTTTTTAAGACACGTTTCGATTTCCCTGAGATCAGGGGTGCCGGCAGAGCTGATATTGAAATCAGAGGAGACTATGGGCGTCCTCACCTCAACTTTGAATTTTCTCTCTCTCCGGCCGGGTTTGAACGTTTTCAGGTAACCACCGCGCGGGGAAAGGTTGAGGTCGAAGGCGGCAGAGTTGAGGGAAAAGTCTATGTTCTGGATAAAGATTTTGACGGGCAGATAAGCCTGGAAACGGTTGAAGGCAAAACTGAAGCCAGGATGAATTTTGACCGGGCCCAGGTGGAAAAGGTTCTTACCTATTTTGAAGTGGATTTTCCGGTAAGGGGACCGGTTCGTGGGGATTTTGTCTATTCCACTGAGGGTGCAAAAGTAAGTTTTCAGGGTGATTTTGTCTCCCCGGAGATGGAATTGCTGGGAACCTCGATTAGAAATGTTTCCGGGAAGATATTCTGGTCAGAGGATGAGCTGCGTTTTCCGGAGTTGAGTTTTGACCTGCACGGCGGTCGGGTAACTGGCAGCTTGGAGCTGGGATTTAGCCCCCGCAGTTATAATTTTAACCTCGAGGCTGTAAACGTCGACCTGAAGCCCCTGTCATCTGATTTTTCAGGAAAGATCACGCTTGACTTAAAAGGAAAAGGTATTTTCGGCGAGAGCCGGCCGGGTGGAGATTTTTCTGTCGACAGGTTCGGGGTCTTCTTTATCAGGTCACAGAGAGCGACGGGATCCTATCAACTTGATTTTCTCGAAAACGCCATGAATATCGAGCTTTATGGGCGTCTTCTTCCTGGCGACAATAACTTCAGGTTGAAAATTAACATCCCTTTCGACCGGGATTTTTTATCGGGAGAGGTAAAGGGAACCATAACCAATCTGGATCTGGTCCTTCCCTGGAAGGGGGCGAAGGGTTCTGTTGATTATCTTCTGAGTTTTCAGGGTCCGGTGGCCTCTCCTGAGCTTAACGGAGCAGTGGAATTAAAGGGAGAAGTGATTCCGATACCCGGTTTTGCCCATGCCCTGAATGATTTCTCCGGACTGGCTTTCATTCAGAAGGGTCAGGTCTCAATCAGGTCATTTCAGGGCTCTCTCGGGGGAGGCCCGGTTCACGGGTTTGGAGAGTTGAAGTTCGATGAGGGGAAGCTGGCCGAAGCTGAAGTTCGAATGACAGGAAAAAATATGGAATTATCATTGTTTGAAAAAACGAGATTGCTGGCTGATGGGCAGATGCGATTTCTCAGGAATGGAGGCCGCTCTTTTCTCGAGGGGGATTTCCTGATTAAAGAGGCTCTCTGGAAAAAAGAACTGTACGAAAAACTGTCTTTCTCTTCTCAGGTGTATTCAAGCGAGGGTAAAGGCGCTGTGCTTGATGACCTTAACCTGAACCTCAGGCTGAGAGCTGACGATAACGTCTGGGTGGAAAATTCCCTGGGAAGAATCAGGGCCAGACTCGATTTGACCATTGCCGGGACCGTGGCTGTTCCGGTGGTTACAGGGGAAATAGAAATTCTTTCCGGAACGATTTATTTTCAGGACCGTGATTTCAGGGTCGTCCGGGGTCGTTTGAGCTTCTTCAACCCTCTCGTTATAGATCCCTATCTTGATTTTCAGGCTGAGACGTATGTCAAGGATTACCATGTGATTTTCAGCCTGAGCGGTCTGGTGAGCAATCTCCGGCCGGAATTTTCTTCCTCCCCGCCGCTGCCGGCGGAAGAAATTCTCTCGCTTCTGGCTCTTGGGGAATCATACCAGAGAAGATACTCGCTCGATACCACCCAGATGAGCACCGCTTCCTTGATTTCTTACCAGCTGGCCAGAAAATCAGAAAGCATATTCAGCCTCGATCGTTTCCGCCTTGATCCTTTCCTGATGGGGTCAACTTCAGAAATTACCGCAAGGTTGACCGTGGGCAAGCGGATATCCAGGAACTTTTTCATCGTTTATTCCACCAACCTGGCAACGCAGAGAGAGGAGATTATCAGGCTGGAATGGGAGCTGGCTGGCGGGCTGTCGCTGGTGGCCATGAGAAATGAACTCGGCCGGGTAAGCCTGGATGTAAAATTGAGGAAAAGGTTTTAACCGCATGAAAATCAGAATCTGGCTGGTTGTTCTGAGTTGCCTGTTACTGCTGCCGGGTTCTGTTTATTCCTCTGACAATGGCCATCCAGTCGGAAAAATAAAGATTTTAATAGACGGAAGGGAAGCGGAACCGGAAGTCTACAGTCTGCTGGATCTTCAGGTTGGAAGAACTTATACCGACTCCGAGATCGACCGAAATCTCAAACAGTTGATGAAAACCGGCTTTTATGCCCGGGCCGAAGTGTTATGGGATGCTGCTTCGGGGGGTGAGTTGACTTTTGTTTTAATCAGAAAAACCTTTATCAGGAACATTGAGATTTCTGGACCCCGCAGCCTGCGAAAAAGAATAACCGGAGAGCTGTTTTATTTGAAGAAGGGCGAGGTGCTTACGGAAAGTCTTAAAGAGAAGGTACGGCCAGAGCTGGAAAAAATATTAATCAACGAGGGGCTGTTTTCTCCGGAGATAGATCTTCAAATAAGGAAAATCGAGCGCACCAACCTGGCTGATGTCATAATCAGGATTCCTGACTGGAAAAGGCTGACTGTCAGGCAGATTGTATTTGAAGGACCCGAGATTCTGTCCAAGGATGAACTTCAGAAGCAGCTCGGTTTGAAAAGCGGCGATTATTATGTCCCGAAAAAACTTGAAGATGGTCTGGCCAGAATCAGAAAAGCTTACAATAAGCTGGGATACTCATGGGCGGAAATCAAACTCGCCCGGGAAGAGGTGGATCAGGAAAAAGGGCTGGTTGATCTTTTTATTTCTCAGAATCCGTCGGTGAAGATTTCGATAAGAATTCTCGGCGTCAATCTGTCTCCCCGCGTGGTGCAGCCAGCCTGGGAGCAGAAAGTGTTTGAGGAATGGGCTCTGTCCGAAGGGGAAGCTCTCCTTCTGAGGAAGCTACGGAAAGAAGGATATTTGCTGGCGACCGTCAGATCCAGTTTGCAGAAGAAGGGAACAGAACTTCTGGTGACCTATGAAGTTCACCCCGGGCCGAAACTTCGCCTGAAAGAAGTCGAATTTCAGGGAATGGAGACGTTTACGGAAAAGGAAATAAAGAAGAGTCTGGGAATAACCGGAAAGGTTCTTTTCTTCCCCTACCTGGACGGAGAAGAAATCTATGAGCTGTCAGAGAAAATAAAAAACCTTTATGCTGAGCGCGGATTTCCGGAAACCCGGGTGACCTTAAATTTCCGCCGCAAAGAAAATACTGTCTGGCCGATTTATTACATCGAGGAGGGACCGCGTCAGGTTATCAGGAGTCTGGAAATACAGGGAGCGCTAGCTGTCCCTCCAGCCGAAATACTCTCCCGGCTGACGAGTCGCCCGGGCAGACCTTTTTATAAACCTGAGCTGCAAAAAGATCTGGAAAGAATAAATCAAATTTATCTCAACCGGGGTTTCAGGGGAACCCAGATAGAAGCTGAACCATCCCTGGATCGTGAAAACAACGTTGACCTGGTTCTCCGGATTAAAGAGGGAAAACGATACAGGGTTAACAGCATTCTTATCTCCGGCAATCGACTTACCGGTCGCAAAACCATTCTGCGGGAAGTTCGCTGGCATCCGGGTGAATGGGCAGAATACGATAAACTTATAGAAACCAAGAGGGGACTGGATAACCTCGGAGTGTTTTCTGAAATCAGGCTGGAGGAGCTTCCTGTATCGGAAAATTTGATCAACCTCTCTATACAGGTGAGGGAAGGAGAACAAAATTTTACCGGGTTCGGAGTGGGCGTCGAGACGAGGGAAGAAGCCAGGTCGCTGGCTCTCTGGGAAAATGACCTGCGGCCGAGGTTGACGGCCGAATACATCAGGTATAACCTCCTGAAGAATGCCTCTCAATTCAGCCTTGTCGGTCAGCTGAGCCTGGTGGAAAAGAGGCTCGTGGCCACCTGGCAGCAGCCCCATTTCCTCGGTCTCAGGATGAGAACTTATTTCAGCGGGTATCTTGAGCAGGAGGACCGGACGAGCTTCAGTTACCAGCGTCGCGGTCTCACCCTGTCCACCATGAGAAATCTTCCGGGAAGTTTTTCCCTTCTGCTGGCCGCGGGCGCTTTGAGAACCAGGCTCACCAACCTGCAGATAAGTCAGTCGGAAATTGAGCGGGAGAGGTTGCCTTACTCCATCGTCTACGGTTCGGCCACTTTTATCCGCGACCGCCGCGACGATACATTTAACCCCTCAACTGGATACTTTTTCAGTCTCGCTGTGGAAAGAGCCTACCCGCTTCTCCATACCGAATCAAATTTCTTTAAGGCATTTGCCAAATATCAATATTTTTATCCGCTGGCGGCGGGCGTTAATTTTCATACAACTTTAAGGCTGGGGCTGGCTTCCGGCGTCGTGCCGATTCCGGAAAGGTTTTTTGCCGGCGGAAGCAATTCCTTCCGGGGTGAAGCATTCGACCGGCTCGGTCCGAAGGACCCGGAATCCGGCATGCCTGTAGGAGGACGGGCGATATTCCTGCTGAATATGGAAACAAGATTTCTTATTCTGAAAAAATTGCCCAACCTGTATGGAGCAGTTTTTTATGATGTCGGGCAGGTTTTTCCGGAGGTCAGAGATTTTAATTTTCTGAAATTCAGTCAGGCTGCGGGCGCCGGATTGCGTTACAGAACGCCTCTCGGTCCGATCCGTTTTGACGTCGGCTGGAATCTCAACCCGCCCGGAAACCGCTGGAAACCGCTGTTCTTCCTGACTATCGGGAATATGTTCTGAGAGATGCTTATGGGAGAGAAAATTTTGAGAGCAATGAAGGTCAGGGAAATAACCTGCTGGCTGGTCTTTTATTTGATCGTTCTAATTTTCGGGGCGGCGCCGGCCCCCGGACAGGAACTTATAAACTGTCTGGTGGCCAGTGTTGACAATCAGCCGGTCACTCTGTTTGACCTGAGGGTGGCTAAAACTTTTAACCTGCTGGGTGGAAGCAGTGATGAAGGCATAACCGCCGAAGACCTTCTAAACAGTTACATTGATATGTTGCTGGTGTTGAAACTGGCCAGGGAGCAGATTTCTCTCGCTCCGGAAGAAATCAGGGCCGAGCTGGAAAAGGTAAAGGAAAGAACCGGAAGCGAGGCCTTTGAGGTTAGATGCCGCGAGCTCGGCCTGAAACCGGAGGATCTTTCTTCCTATCTCCAGGACAAAATATTGTTTGAGAAGGTGATCGGCATCAGATTCAGCCAGCGGCTGTATATTTCTCTTAAAGAAATAGAAGATTATTATCAGAACATTTATGTCCCGGAACAGAAAGCTGCCGGTCGCCAACCGGCCGGATTGGTGGATGCGCTGAATGAAATCGAGTCCCGTCTTCAGGCCAGGAGGCAGGAAGAAAGGGTCAGGGAGTGGACACAGGAACTCCGGCAGAGGGCGGAGATCATCATTTACTTTGAGTGTCTGAAACGTTTATAATTATCAGCAAAAATTCAGGCGAGGTAAGAGATGAAAAGAGCGTTTTTATTTCCGGGTCAGGGTTCTCAGTATGTGGGTATGGGACGGGATTTCTACGAACACAGCCAGGAAGCAAGAGATATATTTCACCTGGCCGATGAAAGTCTGGGTTTCAGCCTGTCCCGTCTGTGTTTCGAAGGTCCTGAAGAGGAACTGAGGCTTACCTGCTATACCCAGCCCGCGATTCTGACGGTGAGTTATATAGCTTTCCGTCTTCTTCGGGTGAAACCTGACCTGGCGGCCGGACACAGTCTCGGCGAATATTCGGCCTTAGTGGCCGCCGGAAGTCTGGATTTTTCGGAAGCTCTCCGTCTGGTGCATAATCGCGGACGGTATATGATGGAGGCCGTTCCTCCCGGTGAAGGCGTCATGGCTGCGGTGATCGGGCTCAATTTCAGCCAGGTGGAAGAGGGATTGAAGCGGATAAGTTCCGGTCTGGTTCAGGCGGCGAACTGGAATGCGCCTGATCAGGTGGTGATTGCCGGTGAAAAATCTGCGGTGGAAGAAGCCCTCAGCATACTTGAGCCTCCGCGTTCGGTCATGCTTCAGGTTAGCGGGCCATTCCATACGATGCTGATGAAACCGGCCGCTGAGCGCCTGAAGACTGACCTGGAGAAGGTAACTTTCCGTGATCCTGAATTCCCCGTGATCTCCAACGTGACAGCGCGAGAAATAGATTCAGGAGAAGAAGCGCGAGAATTGCTCTACCGTCAGATTTTCAGTCCGGTTCTCTGGTGCCAGAGCATGAACCGGATGCATGAACTGGGTGTCGAACAGGTGGTGGAAATAGGGCCGGGAAAGGTGCTTACAGGCCTTCTGAGGAGGATATCCCGCGAATGGGGAAAGGCTCCTTCAATGTTTAACGTTGAGGATATGAAATCCCTGGAAAGCTGCCGCCAGGCTTTATCAATCTGAGGTCTCTTTCAGCACAAGAGGGCCAAAGCGGACAAAATACTCCGCGGCGGATATCAGTGCAAAAACCACAACCAGCCACAGTCCATAAGCATGAGCCAGCCGGTAAAGGCTTCCAAGGTAATGCGGCCCGAGAATCAGGATGGCTACGATGACTGTCTCAAAAATCATTTTAATCTTACCCCAGCGCGAAGCCGGTATGTTGTAGCCGCGCGAGGAAGCCATCGCCCTGAATCCGGTGATCGCCAGTTCCCGACCGATGATGATGACCGCCATCCAGGAGGCGACCACTCCGTTGCCGACCAGACAGATCAGGGCGGAGGTGATGAGCAATTTGTCAGCCAGCGGGTCAAGAAGCGACCCGAGGATCGTTTCCATTTTTTTTCTTCTTGCCCAGAATCCGTCCAGCATATCAGTAAGGCAGGCGGCCACAAAGATAACGAAGCTTACCAATTCATGACGATGAAATGGGACAAGCAGCGTTACCACCAGAACGGGTACAGCAATCAATCTTAATATGGTAAGAACTGTTGGAATATTCATGAACAGCTTTTTCCTGAAATTTTTTAGCTATTTATACTAAAACTAAATAGCTTGATTGTCAAATTAAACTGCTATTCAGCGGTCCGGCCGGTTGAAATCCTGAGGCTGTGTATAATATAGTTTAGAAGCTGCCGCGAACCATGAGTAAAAGAGAAGATTCTCTGACCCCGATGATGGAGCAGTATCACCGCATAAAATCGCGCTACCGGGATTGCCTTCTTTTCTTCCGCCTCGGCGATTTTTATGAAATGTTCTACGAAGACGCCTACACCGGCTCGTCTGTTCTCGGTATTGCTCTGACTTCGCGACAGAACGTCCCGATGTGCGGCGTTCCCTACCATTCGGTAAATTCCTATCTCGCCCGACTGTTAAAGGCCGGCTATAAAGTGGCCATCTGCGAGCAGGTGGAAGACCCGAAGCAGGCCAGAGGTGTGGTCAGGAGAGAAGTCATCAAGGTGCTTACTCCCGGAACGGCCGTGGAAATAGAAAGCGATGACCCGCAGGAAAATCTCGGAGTTTTAAGCCTTTTTCTTGAAGACGGTCGCTGGGGAGCAGCCGGCACCGACCTTCTGAGCGGGAAAATAGTGAGTATGGAGGGGGAGGAAGAAAGGAAAAAAAGCCTGCTTGATGAGATTTTCCGGCTCGCTCCAAAAGAAATAATCTGTCCTGAAGGTCAGGAAAAATTGGTTAGAGAGCTTCTGGCCTCCGTCGACCTGAACGGTCTGGCCATAAGTCAGGTAGAACCCTGGGTTTTTGATTATTCTCAAGCTTCGCGTCTGCTACTTGAACACTTCAACGTGGCCACGCTGGAGGGCTTCGGGCTGAAGGGAAAAGCCCTGGCAGTTTCGGCTGCCGGTGCCCTCCTTCATTACCTGAAAAAGAACCGGCAGGAATCGGCCGGCTACATCAGAAAGATATCTTTTCAGACTTCCGGCCAGACGATGATTCTCGATGCCACGGCGGTGCGCAACCTGGAACTGATCAAAAACCTTCGAACCGGACAGGTGGCTGACTCGCTTCTGGGAGTGATAAATTTCACTCTGACCGCTCCTGGAATGAGGCTTCTTAAAAACTGGTTGTTGCATCCGCTCCTTGACTGCCAGGAAATAAGAAAACGGCAGGAAGCGGTGGAAGAGGCCCTGAAGAAGCCAATTGTCAGGGAAGAAATACGGAATCTGCTGAGAAAAATTTTAGACCTGGAAAAACTTTCCACCCGCATCTCGGTGGCGGCGGCCAGCCCGCGCGACCTGGTAGCGCTGAAAAAATCGCTCTGGCCGCTTCCTGAAATTAGCCAGGAATTGCAAAATTTTCAGGCTGAATACTTTGCCTCTCTCAGAGCCACCTGGGATAACCTTCAGGATCTGGCCTCTCTGATCGACCGGGCGATACTCGATGAGCCGGCGGCCCTTCTTCAGGAAGGCGGCATCATAAAAGATGGATTTAACCGCGAGCTCGACGAACTGAGGCAGATCAGCCATTCCGGAAAAACCTTTATCGCCCGGTTGGAAAGGCGGGAGAGGGAGAGAACCGGAATAGCCTCACTCAAGGTACGTTACAATAAAGTTTTCGGCTATTACATTGAAGTCACCAGACCGAACCTGCATCTCGTTCCGGAAGATTATGAGCGCAAGCAGACGCTGGTCAACAGCGAGAGGTTCATTACCCGGGAGTTAAAAGAATATGAAGAGAAAGTGCTCGGAGCTGAAGCCAGAATAAACGAGCTCGAGTACGAACTTTTTCTTCAGGTAAGGGAAGAAATAAACAGGCAGGTTCCGCGCCTGCAGCAGATGGCTCAGAATCTGGCCGTTCTGGATGTCCTCCTGGCTTTAGCCGAGCTGGCCCATCGGCGGAATTATACCCGACCTGAAGTTAACGAAAGCGATGTCATCCATATCGTCGATGGACGGCATCCGGTGATAGAAGTTCTGCAGAGCGAACCGTTCATCCCGAACGACACCTACCTTGACCGGGAGGAAAATCAGATTCTGATCATAACCGGTCCGAACATGGGTGGAAAGTCCACCTATCTGCGTCAGGTGGCTTTAATCTGTCTGCTGGCCCAGATGGGTTCTTTCGTGCCGGCCAGAGAAGCCAGAATAGGCCTGGTCGACAGGATCTTCACCAGGGTGGGAGCGATGGATTTTCTGACCGCCGGTCAGTCCACTTTTATGGTGGAGATGGTGGAAACGGCCAGCATTCTCAACAACGCCAGCGAAAGAAGTTTGATTCTTCTGGATGAAGTCGGACGCGGCACCAGCACTTTTGACGGCCTGAGCATAGCCTGGGCCGTGGCCGAATATCTCCATCAACTGGAGAAAATCAGGCCGAGAACGCTTTTTGCCACCCATTACCATGAATTGACCGAGCTGGCTCTGACCTTTCCCCGGATCAAGAACTTTCATGTGGCTGTCAGAGAATGGCAGGATACGGTCATCTTTCTGAGAAAAATCAAACCCGGACCATCTGACAGGAGTTATGGAATTCAGGTGGCCCGTCTGGCCGGACTGCCCGAGGAGCTCATCAAAAGAGCAAGAGAAATACTCTTCAACCTGGAAAGACAGGAGCTGGATGAAGAAGGCCGGCCACGTCTGGCTTATCGATTGAACAATCGGAATAAATCCCAGTTGCTGCTGTTTCCTGAAGACAGAGAAAAAGCCCGGCTGGAGGAATTGAAGGAAAGAATAAAATCATTACATCCTGAGAATTTAACTCCCATTCAAGCCCTGCAGATATTGACGGAACTCAAAGAAATGATAAAAGAGGAAGAACCGAATTAATAATCGTCGGAGTCTTCCTTAAAATCCAGGTCTTCGTCTGATTCCTCTTCTTCCTCATCTTTAAAATCTTCATCATAAAGACCTTCCTCTATTTCTTCTTTCCTTTCTTCGATTGCTTCCTCAAATTCTTCTTCATCATCGTAACGGCGGAGATAATTGGTGGCGGAATCGGTATAACAGAGCTCGAGGTAGTCATCTTCGATGACGCAGAACACGGACATTTGATGCGAATCGTGGAGATCACCCACGGTTTCGATAACATCGGCCACTTTTTTCAGGGCGTCGAGTGTTGCCCAGCTCGAAATTTCAATCTCTTGCATTGCTCACTCCTCGTGAGAAAAAAATTATTCATTTTTTCTGAGTTGTCAAGAGATTTTTAAGCAAAAATTAATCATTGGTCCTTACCTTTTGAATGGGGTATTTTCTATTTCGTAAGGAAATAAGGTCACAGAGAAATTGACTCTCTGGCTGACACCGGATCCGGTCTTTTATCCGGGATCAGAGTTTGAGTCACTGATATTTTTATCAGGTCAAAGTAGGTGTATAATTAAAAAATAATTTTTCAGGGAAGGAGGCAACCTATGAGATGGGACAGGTTGACCGTCAAGCTGCAGGAAGCTTTTCAGATGGCTCAGTCGAAAGCTCTGGAATTCGGGCATCAGGAGCTGCGTCCGGAGCATTTGCTCTGGAGCTTTCTGAATCAAGACGGAAATGTCATCCCTGGAATACTCGAGAAGCTTGAAGTCAATCCGGACGACCTGAAACGTGAGCTGGAAAGAATTCTTGGCAGATTCCCCAGAGTTCAGGGGACGGGCGAGATATATATTTCGAGGGATCTTTTGGAGGTGATGAACGAGGCGGAGAAGGAAGCCCGGAACCTCAAAGACGAATATCTGGCCACGGAACATGTTTTCCTGGCGATGCTGAGGTTGAAAAACCTTGAGGTTGGCTGGCTGCTCCAGCGTTATCGGATTCAGGAAGAAGCAGTTCTCAAGGCGCTGGTGGATATTCGCGGAAGTCAGAGAATCACTGACCCTGAGCCTGAATCGAAGTATCAGGCGCTGGAAAAATACACCGTGGACCTGACGGAGAGAGCGCGCCAGGGGAAACTTGACCCGGTCATCGGACGCGAGGAAGAGATCAGGCGGGTTATTCAGGTGCTTTCACGGAGAACGAAAAATAATCCGGTGTTAATTGGAGAAGCCGGCGTCGGCAAGACAGCCATCGTGGAGGGACTGGCTCAGCGCATCGCTAACGGCGATGTGCCCCAGTCGTTGAAGGACAGGCGCCTGCTTGCTCTCGATATGGGGGCTCTGATCGCCGGCACAAAATACCGCGGGGAATTTGAAGACCGGTTGAAAGCTGTCCTTAAGGAAATAAAAGAATCCGGGAATGTTATTCTTTTCATCGACGAGCTTCATACCATCGTAGGAGCCGGAGCGGCAGAAGGGGCGGTTGATGCCTCCAACATGCTGAAACCGGCGCTGGCCAGGGGAGAGCTCAGATGCATCGGCGCCACCACGTTGAATGAATATAAGAAATACATAGAGAAAGATCCGGCGCTCGAAAGACGTTTTCAGCCAGTTTTTGTCGGCGAACCTTCGGTGGAGGAGGCCATTTCTATACTGCGGGGGCTCAAAGAAAAATATGAGGTCCATCATGGAGTTAAGATCAAGGATTCCGCTCTGGTGGCGGCCGCGGTTCTTTCTAACCGTTATATAAGCAATCGCTTCCTGCCGGACAAAGCCATAGACCTGATAGATGAGGCGGCTTCCCGGATAAGAGTTCAGCTTGACAGCCTCCCGGAAGAAATAGATGAACTCGAAAGAAGAATCAGGCAGTTAGAAATCGAAAGGCAGGCCCTGAAGAAAGAAAAAGACCCGGCCTCGGCGGAAAGGTTGAACAAACTGGAAAAAGAACTGGCCGAGCTCAAGGATAAAAGTCAATCGCTTAAAGCGCAGTGGAAAAGAGAAAAGGATCTCATTGACCGGATAAATCAGCTTAAAGAACAGAGGGATGCTTTTAAGGTCGAAGAGCAGAACGCCGAGAGACGGGGCGACCTGGAAAAGGTGGCTGAAATCCGTTACGGACGGCTGCCGGAGATCGACAGGCAGGTCCAGAAGCTTTCGGCGGAGCTGGCCGAGATTCAGAAAAAGGACAAGATGCTTAAGGAAGAAGTGGACGAGGAGGATGTGGCCGAGGTGGTCAGCCGCTGGACGGGCATACCTGTTTCGAAGATGCTTGAGGGAGAACTCGAGCGGCTGCTTAAAATGGAGGAAATCCTGTCAAAGAGGGTTATCGGCCAGGACCATGCTATCCGGGCGGTGTCTGATACGATCAGACGCGCCAGGGCTGGATTGCAGGAGCCCACAAGGCCAATAGGGTCATTTTTATTTCTCGGGCCGACCGGAGTCGGCAAGACCGAACTTGCCCGGGCTCTGGCCGAGTTTCTGTTCAACGACGAAAAGGCCATGGTGCGGATTGATATGTCTGAATACATGGAAAAGCATTCAGTTGCCCGTTTGATAGGCGCACCTCCGGGCTATGTGGGTTATGAAGAAGGAGGGCAGCTGACTGAAGCGGTGAAGAGGCGTCCTTACTCGCTTATCCTGCTTGATGAGGTGGAGAAAGCTCATCCTGACGTTTTTAACATTCTGCTTCAGATACTGGATGATGGGCGGTTGACTGACGGCAAGGGCACCACGGTTGATTTCCGCAACACCCTGATCATCATGACTTCGAACCTGGGGAGCCATGTTATCAAGGAGCTCAGCCACGATTTTGAAACGATGGAAAAGGAAGTGAGAAAAATTCTCGAAAGCCACTTCAAGCCGGAGTTTCTTAACCGGATAGATGAGGTGGTCATCTTTAAGCCTCTCACCAGGGATATAATTTTCAGAATCGTTGACCTGCAGATAGAACAGTTAAAGAAGAGGCTTCAGGACAGAAAGATCTATCTGGCGCTTGCGCCCCGAGCGAAAGAAGTTCTGGCTGAAAGAGGCTATGATCCCGTATATGGAGCCAGACCGTTAAAGAAAACAATCCAGAAAGAAATTCAGAACCCACTGGCCATGAAAATTCTCGCCGGCGAGTTTAAAGAGGGAGATACGGTGGAAGTGGAGGCGGACAGCCAGGGTATTATTATATTCAGAAAAAAATAAACTCGAGGAGATTACAGCATGAGCAGAGTAACGAAAAAAACTTTCTGCAGCCTTTTTCTGTTTTTATTCATACCAGGGCTGTGCCTGGCGAACGGCTTAAACCTGAATGGACTTGGCACTAAGGCTGTTTCGCTCGGCGGAGCTTTTATCGGTCTGGCGGACGATTTCAGCCTGGTATACTGGAATCCGGCCGGCGCCGGCTTTCTGAGGCAGCCGCTTTTCGGCTCATATTTAACTGACCTCATCCCGACTGCCAGATATCAGGTAACCATTCCGCCAGATATTTCCATAGAGGCTAAAACAAAGCTCTCTCACTATCTTGGTTTTCTGGCGGCTTACTACCGACCTGTTTCGGACAGGTTGACCGCCGGCATAGGAGTTTATACTCCAGCTGGACTTGGAGCAAACTGGCAGGGCAAAGATTTTCAGCAGATGACCGCCGGCGTCGCTTATGACTGGACGAGCAAAATAGGGATGATTTCGATTTCACCTCTGATTTCCTGGAGAGTCAGTGACAGGTTCAGTGTTGGAGCCACGATTAACCTCAACTATGGAATGTTCGGTCTTAAAAGATGGGCGGGAGAGGCTGATATGGGGGAAGGACCGATGGATCTCGGCCAGTATGACGAAACGCTCCATGGCTGGGGAGCTGGACTCACACTCGGAGCTCTGGCCAGACCGGCTGAATGGCTGAGCGCCGGTCTGACGGTAAAAACACCTTCCACGGTCAAATTTAAAGGATCCGCGGAAATGGTATTCCTTGGTTACGCCGGATATCCGGGAAAATCTGACCTCCGGCGTAACATTAGATGGCCCTGGTTTATCGGCGCCGGAGCAGCCCTGAGACCGGTTGAAGGTCTGATCCTCACGGCTGACGTTCAGTGGACGGGTTGGTCATCGCTCAAGGAATTGAAAACCTCCTATCTTGATCCTTTCTGGGCTCAGATGATGGCCATGAGCGGCCACGACCGTTTAAGGCTCGACTGGAAGAGCAGGTTTCAGGTTCGTTTCGGAGTCGAATACCGTTTAACCCCGGAGTTCTCGGTGAGAGCCGGTTATTATTCAGACCCGGCGCCTGCGCCTGATTACACCATGAACGTGCTGCTTCCGAATTTTGATTTTAATTCCTTTACCCTCGGCGGGGGCTATGATTGGAAAGGTCTGTCGATAAGCTGGGGGATTGAATTTCTTACCGGCAAAAAAAGGGATGTCACTTTTGAAGAGCTGGTGCTGAACGGCACGGTGGGGCAGGCCATGCCAGGAATATACCGCATGCACCTCGTTGTGCCCAGCGTTTCTGTTTCGCACCGCTTCTGAAAGCCTGTCCATAATCCAGGACAGACCAGGAATATACGCAAAAGTTAAACAGTCCGGGGATAAAAGCTACTTTCTAAAGGGAATGGGAATGGCCAGGGACGGAATCGAACCGCCGACGCAGGGATTTTCAGTCCCTCGCTCTACCGACTGAGCTACCTGGCCATCCAGGCAGTCAATCAAAATCGTCTTATAGTATATTTATCTCGCCAATCAAAGTCAACTGCCCCAATAATCAATTATCGCAAGAAATTTATCGAAGAACCGGCCGACCGTTAAGGCCATTTATCGCAGACAGTTCGGTTGGAGCCTGTGGTTGAATCCGGCATCTCCCCCGGTCTTTCGTTTCAGCAGTACAGGCGGGCAGTTTTTTACCTCGTTTGAAGTGGTGATAGTTGAAATAATGTCGCCATTTTGAACAAATTGAAAAGAAAACAACCCTGTGTTATTCTTAAGAAGATGACCAAAAAAGAAGAAAAAATAAAAGAAACTCTGCTTGAGAACAACGAGCTTTTCCGGAAGATTTATCAGGAACATCAGGAGTGCGAACGAAAGTTAGATGAGCTGCGGTCGAAATCTTTTCTGAGTGAAGAAGAGAAGCTGCAGGAAAAAATGCTGAAAAAGAAAAAACTCAAGCTGAAAGATGAAATGTACCGGATGATTGTCGAGTTTGGCAGTAAGGCGGAAACCGATGAGTAAAAAAGGCCGTTCGCCGCTCCGGGTGGCTTTAATCGGCACTGATTCCCTCAGAGCCCGGGAGATTAAGGAGCTGCTGAGCACGGGGAAACTGCCGATTAAAACCATGGAATTTTACGATCCCGGAGTGGAGGAAGAATACAGCAAGCTGACCGATTTCGGAGACGAGCCGAAAGTTATTCATCATCCTTACCCGGAGTTGCTTGAGGGTCTGGATCTGGTCTTACTGGCAGCTGATCGGGAGACCAACAGGAAGTTTGGCTGGCTCGCCCGGGAAAAGGGCTACCGGGCTATCGACCTGGAGGAAAGCTTCGCCGATCAGGAAGATGTGCCGGTGGTGGTGGCCGGGATTAACGATCATCTGCTGGAAAATCCTGAGGTCTGCCTGGTTTCCAATCCTCATCCGGTCTCCATAATTCTGAGCCATGTTCTGTCTGCGGTCAGCACCAGCTTCAGCCTGAAAAAAGCCCTGTCTGTGGTTCTCCAGCCGGTCTCGGCCTATTCTAACGAAGGCATTGAGGAGCTGGCTGACCAGAGTTTTGCTCTTCTGTCAAGCTCAAGCTCCAGCCAGAAGGTTTTTGGAGATCAGGTGGCTTTTAATTTTCTGCCTGAGGTGGAAAAAGCCGACCCGGATGGTTTTTCCAGCCGAGAAAAACAGATTATTCAGGAAGTCAGGAAGGTGCTGGGTCCGCAGGTTCCGCTGAGTCTTAACCTGATCCAGGCACCGGTTTTCCATGTTTATTCGCTGGCCGTTTTTCTGGAACTCGAGGATGAAGTTAAATTGCCGCAGTTGGAAAATATGTTCAGAGAGCGACCGATTTTTCAGGTTCAACCTGCCGGTTCCGAGCAGGTGACCAATCTTCGCGTCGCCGGAAAGGAAAAAATATTCATAGGGCATCTTAGAAAAGATCCTTTTTTGAATGGCGGCTACTGGGTGTGGGTGGCGGCTGATAACCTGACCGTCGGTTCTTCGCTTAACGCCCTGGGAATTGCCCGCAAAATGTTCCAGCTCGACTGAAATCACCTGCAGGAGAATCTCTTATGATACGGAGCATGACTGGATTTGCCGAGAAAAGTTTCAACGGTCCCGGCATCAAACTTAAGATTTTCATCAAGACGCTCAACCATCGTTTTTTTGACTGGGTTTATAAGGGAGTGGCTCTGGGACAGCTGGAAAACGACCTGAGGCTGGCCTGTCAGAAGAAAATTTCCCGCGGGCGGGTGGAGGTGGTGCTGGAAATCGATTATCTCTCGCCCGAAAGCTGGAATTTTTCCGTCAACCGCCCCCTGCTGGAGAAGATTGTTACTGAAATGAAAAAGCTCTCCCGGAGCACCGGCCTTCCTTTCTCGCTCGCCCTTGATCAGTTGCTGCGGGTACCTCAGCTCATCAGCATCAATCAGAAGGAGCTGGGCCGACAGGAAAAGCATTTTATCCTTCAGGCCTTTGAAAGAACGCTCGAGGATATCGTCAGACAGAGGGAGAGAGAGGGGCGGGTGATCGTCAAACAGCTTGCTCAGCATCTCTCCCGGATAAAAAAATCCCTTCAGGAAATAGAAAGAATTTTTGGCGAGCAACCGGAACAGCTGAAAGAAAAGCTCACCAGAAAGCTTAAAGAATTAAACCATTCCAATCTGTCTGAAGAAAGGCTTTCGGAAGAAGTGGCTTTTCTGATGCAAAAATTTGACCTGGTGGAGGAAATAACGCGGCTTAAAAGCCATCTTGAGACCTTCTTTCAGCTGATAAGGCCAGAGGTGAATGAACCCGTCGGGAAAAACCTTGATTTTCTGGCACAGGAGCTTTCCCGGGAAATTAACACCCTGAACTCAAAGGCCCAGGACCTTGGCATCATCAACCACTGCCTTAAAATAAAGAATGAAATAGAGAGCATCAGGCAGCAGCTTCAGAATCTCGAATGAAGCTGCCATAATTTATAAAATCTGATAAAATTTTACGAGAAAGGGAGGCAGGCGGGATGATATATGTGATTTCCGGGCCTTCAGGTTGTGGGAAATCCACTCTCATCAGAGAACTGTTTTCTCGTCTGCCCGGCATTCAGTTTTCTGTTTCCCACACTACCAGACCGAAACGGGCGGGCGAAGTTGAGGGGCGCGATTATTATTTTGTGACCAGAGAAGAATTTCAAAGGATGGTCGACAGTCAGTCCTTCCTCGAATGGGCTGAAGTTCACGGACATCTTTACGGGACATCCCGCGATGAGATTTCTAAGAAAAGCCGTCAGGGAGACCTCGTGCTGGATATCGATGTTCAGGGCGCCAGACAGTTAAGGAAAAAACTGCCGCAGGCCAGATTTGTTTTTGTCGTGCCACCATCTTATCCGGAGCTGGAGAAAAGACTCAGACAGAGAAAAACAGACTCTCCGGAAACTATAGCCCTGAGGTTGAAAAACGCCCGCCGCGAAATTGAGGAAGCCAGCAATTTTGATTACCTGGTGATAAACGGGGAGCTGACACAGGCGGTGGAAGAGTTGAAAGCCATCGTCCTGGCTCACCGTTGCCTTTTTGAACAGAGACAGAAGGAGTTCAAAGAAATACTCTGGAGTTTTAAATCCTGGCCGTAATCCGGCTGAAAGGCGTTAGAATGAAAAAGATAGCTCTGGGTGTCTGTTCTTCCATCAGCATTTACAAAGCCTGTGAAATCATCCGACTTTTTCAGTCAGAAGGTCTGGGTGTGCGGGTCATTATGACGGAAAAAGCCACCCGTTTCATCCAGCCTTACCTGTTCACTTCGCTAACAGGTGAAAGGACGATAGTGGAACTTTTTGATGACGGGCAGAGGCCGATCGAACATATTTCCCTGGTGGATGAGATATCCCTGCTGTTGATAGCTCCGGCCACCGCCAACATCATTGCGAAGATGGCCAGCGGTGTGGCAGACGATTTTCTGTCGACCTTTTATCTGGCAGTAAAATGCCCGGTGCTGGTGGCTCCAGCCATGAATGAGGCGATGTATTTGCATCCTCAGACCCAGGAAAACATCAAAAAGCTGAAAGCTCTCGGAGTGAACTTTGTTGAACCTGAGAGCGGCTACTTAGCCTGCGGCAAACAGGGTCCCGGGCGTCTGGCTTCCCCCCGGACGATTGTCGACCACAGCCTCCGGCTGATAAGGAGCAGGGAAGCTTTTCGCGGCAAAGTTGTGCTGGTAACAGCAGGTCCTACCAGGGAATTCCTCGACCCGGTGCGGTTTCTTTCGAACCCTTCGAGCGGTAAGATGGGCTATGAGCTGGCCAGAGAAGCTTTCCAGCTGGGCGCCGAGGTTATTCTGGTTTCCGGTCCGACCTATTTTGAACCACCTGCTGGAGTTCATCTGGAAAAAGTGACCACGGCCGAGGAGATGAAACAGGCGGTGTTGAAGCACTATCCCCGGGCGGATGTGGTGTTGATGGCCGCCGCCGTGGCTGATTTCCGTTTTTGCGGTAACTTTCGGGAAAAACTCAGAAAACAGGATATCAGGCCCGTGCTGGAAGTTGAACCCACACCCGACATACTCGAAGAGCTCGGAAGACGAAAGGAACGTCAGCTGCTGGTGGGATTTGCGGCTGAGACCGGCGAGCTGAGGGAGAAAGCCGCGGAAAAAATGACCCGCAAGGGTGTCGATTTGATGGTGGCCAACGATGTCTCCGGTCAGGAAACAGGCTTTGCCAGCGATGACAATGAAGTCCTGCTGATCTGGCCGGACGGTCGCAGCCGGAAGATTCCCAGGATGAGCAAAAGGAAAATCAGTCAGGAAATCATGAAGGAAATTGAGGTTTTGTTGAATGAACGGCGAAGACAGATTTGAAGACCTCGAAAAGATAAGAGAGCGGCTGGAATTTTTCCGTGACCTCGGAGTGGAATTCTTGATAATTTCCGGAGAGCCAGCCAGAAAGCAGGAAGAAATGAAGAAAGATAATCCTCTTCTGATTTCACCGGGTTTGAATCAGAGTCAGGAAGCCGATGTTCAGGCGGAATGGGACAGGCTTATCAGGAAAATACTTACCTGTCAGGCATGCCCTCTTTACAGGGGAAGAACCCAGGCGGTTCCCGGTGAGGGTAACCGTCAGGCGAGATTGATGTTTGTCGGAGAAGCCCCCGGTCGGGATGAAGACCTGCAGGGAAGGCCGTTTGTCGGCCGTGCCGGGCAGCTGCTGACGAAAATTATTCAGGCGATGGGTTTCAGCCGGGAAGAAGTCTACATTGCGAACGTGATTAAATGCCGGCCACCTGAAAATCGCACTCCCAAGCCTGATGAAGTGAAAGCCTGTTCTCCTTTTCTTCTTCGGCAGATTGAACTGGTCAAACCGAAGGTGATAGTGGCTCTCGGCAAGGTGGCCGTTGATTTTCTTCTTCCCGGCGCCAGGAGCATGTCTGAGGTCAGGGGGAAGTTTGGCCAGTTTCAGGGAATTCCGGTTATGCCCACCTTCCATCCCTCTTATCTGGTGAGAAACGAGGGCAATAAAGAAATCAAGAGAATGGTCTGGGAAGACATGAAAAAAGTTCTCCAGCTGTTGAAACCCTGATGTCCATCTACTGTGAAGTCATTTTTCCCCTCCCGGTTTTTCAAACTTTTCTCTATCGTTTGCCGGAGCATCTGGAGCAAGTGGTAAGAATCGGCTCCCGGGTGCTGGCGCCGCTGGGGCCGAGAAAGCTTGCCGGATATGTGGTTGAAATTAAAAAGCTCGAGCGCGAACCCGAGTTCGAGGTCAAGGAGGTCGACGGCTGTGAAGAATTCGTTCTGCCGGAAAAATTGATAAAACTGGCCACAGAACTCTCCAGAAGATCACTTTCCGCCCCCGGTTTGTTTCTGGAGATGGCCGAGCCTCCGGCCGTCAGACAGAAAGTCCGGATGAAGCTGGCCATTACCGAAAAGGGGCTGACCGAACTGGATTCAGGCAGGATAAAGGGCCGCCGCCGGGAGATTCTGACTATGCTTAAAGACCGGGACTTGAGCCCGCTGTACATACGGAGAGCGCTAAAAATAAAGGAAATCAGCCCGCTGGTAAAAGAGCTTGCAGGAGAAGGTCTGATAGTTGTAAAGGAAAAAAAGATAAGGAAAAAGCAGCAAACCTCAGCGGTAAAGCCTCACTTCCAGCAGCTTGCGCTACCTGTCTGGCCCGAGGGGATGCCTGAACCGGCGAAAAAGATTATCGAAGCTCTGGAGAAACGAAGCGGAGGAAGTTTCCTGCTGACCGGTGAATTCGAAAGAAGGCTGGAGTTTCTTAAACCCGTGGTGGAATTTAACAGTAGCAATATTGGCTTTACTCTGATTCTGGTGCCTGAGATTCAGCGGCTGGAAAGGTTCCAGAGGTTTCAGAAAAGTTTTCCCTGGCCAGCAGTGGTCTGGCACAGTCAGCTTACCGGAAAACAGAAAAGCGAAACCTGGAGGCAGCTCAGTTCCGGGCAGGTCCGGATAATTCTGGGCACCAGGGCTGCTCTGTTTCTCCCGCTTGAACCTTTATCTCTGATCATAATAGATGAAGAGCAGGATGAGAATTATTACCAGACAGAAGGGCCTTCCTTTGATGTCAGGGAGGCGGCTTCTCTCAGAGCCCTGCTGGAAAATGGCCTGGTCATACAGATGTCTGATTGTCCCCGGGTGAGCACGTACTTTCATCATCAGCAGAAAGCTACCGTGATTGACCTGGGTAAAGAAGAAGTAAAGTACACCGTGGAATTCCATCGGCAGGATGCGGTCAAATTGTTGAAGGGGAATTTCGGACAGGAAGTGGCCAGGAAGCTTGAGGAAGGAGAAAAGGTGTTCTTTCTGGTGAATCGCAAAGGATATGCCGGGTATGTTTATTGTCCCGGCTGCGGTTTTGTAGCACGCTGTGAGAAATGCCGCATTCCTCTTAAGCTTGACATGAATGAGGGGGAACTGATTTGCGATTATTGCGGGATGAAAAATCCTGTTCCTGATAGCTGCCCTGTGTGTCAGCAAAAATTGCGCCCTGGGAGAGGAAAGGGAAGCCAGTTTCTGAAGGAACAGCTGGAACGCCTGTTCCCGGGAAAAGCGGTTGAGTTGCTGGAAGAAGGAGCTGAAGAAAGAGACTGCCGAAAAGCTCTGAAAAGAATAATGGCAGGCAGAAGTTCTCTGGTGGTTGGAACTGATTATGCTCTCAGCCGTCTTCCTGAGAAGAGTTTCTCCTGGCTGGTTCTTCTGAGCCCTGAGTTTACTCTCAACCTGCCTGATTTTCAGGCAGGAGAAAAGACATACTCGAGAATCTCCAGGGCCAGAGAGCTTCTTAAAAATGATGAGAAATCCAGGCTGGTGGTCCTGACTTCAGGACCTCCGCCCGAAATGCTCACTCTGGCGGTTTGTGGAGATTATGAAAATTTTTATCGTCGTGAAATTGACTACCGTCAGCTCTTAAACTATCCGCCCTTCAGCAGCCTTCTGGAGATAGGCATCGAGGGAAGATCTCTCCGCAGTTCAGGCCGGGGGTCAAGGCTTCTTCTTGAGAGCCTGCACGCTGATTTTCCGACACTCGAGCTTATCGGACCGAAACTGACAAGAAAAAAGTGGAAAAAAGGACAGCGGGAAGTGAAGCTGCTTATAAGGTTACCGGCAGCAGAAACGGAAATTCTCTCTTATTTGATAGAATTTCGTCAAAAAAAACCAGCTCTTAGATTAAGGGCAAGAATTTTTGACTGAATTAAAAACGCCTTTCTTTTTCTTCAAAAAAAAGACTGATTTAATTCTGTTACTCGTCCTGGAAATCAGCGAAACGTACGGTTATTTCTCCCTTCTGGGTGACCTTTCTGTTTCTCAGGTCGTGTCCTATCAGTTCGATCGTCGCTTTGCACTCAAGAATGTTATTTGTTCCGGCCAGACCACTCAGGGGCGGCTGAGTTTTGGCGATGTCCCTCACTATCATCAGCGGAATGCTCACGCTGGAACCTACCCGGACGAGGGTTGATAGATATCCTTCGAAGTGATAGGGGACATCCGTCCCTTCTCCTGTAGCTCCGTCGCTTCTGGTGTAGGTAACCGTGTAATTTGTAACCATTATGTCGCTGTATTGAGAAACGCCCATCACCGGATTCGGGTCTTTGGTGGCAGCTCTCAGGGTAATAGTGACAAAATCAGAGTAAGCAATTCCGTTTCTCAGGACATCAGAATAGACCACGGTCGAGTCATTTCCCTGGTTATCTTTGCCGACGATGTTCTCTATGATCAACAGACTTGCGGATTTTGAGTCATTTTCGACCGGGTTGCAGGAGAAAAACATCAAACCGAGGGTAATTATCGCTATTATCTTTAAGCTGGAAGTAATTTTCTTCATGTTTTTCTTCTCCTATTTGGTTATTTGATAATCCTTGGCGTGATAAATATAAGCAGTTCCCTGTTCTGTTTTGTTCTGGCAAAGGAGCGGAAGAGACCGCCAAGTACAGGGATGCTGTGGAGATAGGGAACCCGTTCTCTGGTTATTGAGTCTTCTGTCCGGTATATTCCGCCGATAACCGTCGTTCCACCGTCAGGCACCATCACTGTGGTTTTGGCGCTCTGGGTGGTGATTGGCGGAATGTTGTTGACCAGGTTGGCGAAATCAGCCGCGTTATTCTGGATTTCTATGCTCATTATTATCGTGCCTTCAGCTGTGATCTGGGGAGTCGCTCGAAGTTCCAGAGCGGCGTTGACGTATCTCGTCGTGACGGTGAAGTTGGCCACTGTTTGAACAGGGATCTGACGGCCCTGAACGATTTCAGCCGGCTGGTTATTCTGGGTGGTTACCTTGGGAGAAGATATGATGCGGCCCTGACCGCTGGTTTCCAGAGCGGAAAGAGCCACGTCCAGTCTGAAAGTGTCCATTATGTTGGCAAAGGAGAAACCAACCGCGGTGTTAAAAGCCGGCGCGGGCAGGTTTATGGCATAGCCACCCAGCGGTCCGCCGATGCCTTTAGTCACGATTCCCTGAGGAATCATCGACCCGTCAGCCAGGATCTTGTTGGGGAAGGAAATGGCTGTCTGATTCCCGTAGAACGGGTCGATAACTCCTTTATAGCCCCACTGAATGCCAAGGTTTCTGATAAAGGTGGAGGTGGCTTCAACAATTCTGGCCTCGATGGAAACCTGCGGGGTGGGAGTGTCGAGAACGCTGATCAATCTTTCGATTAGTTCCATGCGGTCGCGCACCTCGCTGATGATCAGGGTGTTGGTTCTTTCATCTATGACGATTTCGCCGCTCCTGGATAACCGGCTCTTCAGGAGTGCCTGGACGTCTCTCGCTTTGGAGTAAGAAAGAGTTATGGTTTTAACCTGTATGGGTCCTGCCAGTTCCTTGCTTTCTTTAACTCTTCTCAGCTCTTCGTCTTCCCTGGCCAGCGTGGACATCGGGGCTATTCTCAGAACGTTGCCTTCAATAACCTTGCCCATCCGGTTCTGGCGAAGGACGATTTCCAGCGCCTGATCCCACGGCACCTGCTGCAGATTGCAGGTTACCGTGCCCCTGACTTCAGGGTCGAAAATCACGTTCAACCCGGCAAAATCTGCCAGGAATAGCACCACGTCTCTCAGGTCAGCATCCTTGAACTTCAGGCTGATCAACTCTCCTGAATATTTATCTTCAACCGTCTGTATCACCCGGGGTTTGAACTGCTCTTTTTCCTGAGCTGCCGGTTTGGTCACTTTTGGTTCAGGTTCAGCTTTTAATTCGACCGGTTCAGCGACCGTTCTGACCGGCGCCGGTTCCGGTCTGGTTTCTTTTTTCTCTGGAGCGGATGGTTGAGGAGCGGCAGCCGGAATGGCCGCAGAGAGAGTTGCTTTTGGCGGTTCTGGCTTCCTGGTTTCTTCATTCTTTTGAGCGATAGCTATTCCCTCCCGGTCATAAAAGGAAATCTGCAGTCCCCGGCCGGTCATATCGAGCGAATACTGTCCGGCTTCTTTCAGGTCAAACACCAGCCTGGTGATCGGGCATGGATCACCGCTCTTAAATTGCGCTACCCTCACTCTTTCCACATTAGCCCGGCCGACCTGATAGGACTGACCGGGTCTGGAAAGAGTGGTGTTGAGCAGGTCAATCACCAGGCGGCTGGGATTTTCCAGAGCAAAAGTCTGTATCAGCGGCTGACCGGTAAGCCCCACCAGGAAAGTAATTCTGTCTGTTTCGTTCTTCACATTCAGGTCGGAGAAACTTATCTGGTTGTCCGGGCGGATTAGAGAGACTATCGCCTGGTCAATCTGGTAAGAAGAAGCTCTGAGAAATTCTGTGAGTTCGATCGCTGCCTGGCCGTTTTCGAACAGCAGTCGGAAAGGAACTTTTTCTTTGAGTTTTATAAGTATCCGCAAGTTTTCGCCGGCGGGCTGGAGCTGAATGCTGCTGACCAGTCTGCTGGAAGGTTCCAGCGTGGCCGGGATTTCCACCGGTCTGGTACCGAGGAGCTCAACCGAAAGGACAGGCGGAGTTTCAGATAGATAGTTGAGATTTCTGATCTGCACAGGGCTATCAGTCTTCAGAAGAATTCTGGTAGAGAGCAGACCCGGCTTAACTTCAATTTTGCTTAGTTCTGCAGCCTGTACGGTTAAAGCTGTAATCAGTATTAAATTTATTGCCGTCAGAAATAGCCGACAAACATTCCTTTTCATGTTAACGCTCCTCCGGATTAATTTCTTTAACAACATCCCTGGGCCTCATAAGGGGTATTCCCCTCTCATGAGTCTTGCGGAAAATTACTTTTGAGTCATTGATTGACAGGATATAGCCATCTGCCAGCCGATCTCCGACTTTCAAGAAATAAGGGAATTCCTGAGGTCCAGAAATTATGGCCACATATCCTTTCGGGGTTTTGACAATCCCAACCAGCTTGGAGTTATCGATGGTCAGCTGGCCTTCAGCCACTGCAGCCTTGCCGCTTCCAGAACCCCTGCCGATAAGGTCGAAAAAGGGATCCCTTCTTCCGCCAGGGTCATAGGAAGCTCTCAAGGGAAGGTTGCTCAAAGCCTGCTGGGGAGAGATGAGCGTTTCCTGCTGGCTGCCCTGCTGCACTTCCTGGCCATAGGCGGCAGCCGTCAGCCAGGCAGAAAGCCCTGTCACCAGCAAAACCGTTAAAAATATGATTGTCTTTCTCATGTTATTTCCCCTGCGATTGTGTTCTGGCTGCGGTTTTCGCCTGAGTCGGTTGCTCTTCGAGAAAATAATAGGTGGTGGTAATGAATTTTGCTCCGATCGTCAGGTTTTCGGTCTGGTTGCTCAGAGCTTTAATCTGGAAGTTATTGACGTTGAATAAGCGGGCAAAATTGCTCAGCTTGTCGAAAAAGATACCGAGATTGTGATAGGTTCCTGAGATTTCAATATCAATTGGCCATTCGGCATAAAAATCCTTTTTGACTTCACCTTTCGGCTGAAATCTTAAAACGTTCAGCCGGGAATCATAGGCCAGCTGCTGGATTCTTCTCAAAATCTCGGCAATCTCTTTCTGCTGGGGAATAATCTGCTCCAGGTCTTTCAGGGTGGCGGTCAGGACCACCAGTTCCGCTTCAATCTTATCCAGTTCTTTTTTCTTTTCCTTCAGCACCTGGACTTCTTTTTCCAGCTTTTCCCTCTGCTGCCGGAGATCCTGCAGCTCTTCGTTTCTGGGCTTAAAGTAGAAAAAGAAAACCAGGGCGAAGATAACCACCGCCAGTATTAAATATCCATACCAGGGCCAGTTTCTCATGGCAATCTCCTTCTTGGCTTCTGAGCGGCTGGTTTAGCCGGTGCCGGTTGTTCAGCCCGGGGCTTTTTCACCGGGACAGTCATGTCAAATTCGAGAAAGGTGACATTTCCCTGGCTTTTCTGGGCGGAAACGATAAGGTCAACCCGCCCGAAGGTTTCGCTGCGCTCCAGGTTGGTTATGAAATCGGCGATTAAATTGTTGGAGATGGCGTTGCCTTTGATCTTCAGCGTCTGACCGTCAAAGCTGGCCTCTTTCAGCCAGACATAGTCAGGGATCCGCCGGTTGATCTCCGACATGATCCTCACTGCAATATCCTGATTGGCTTTCAGCTGCCTGATAAGATTTATCTTCATTTCCAGATTAGCTTTCTGGAGTTTGACCTCTTCCAGCTTGGCTATCACATACTGAAGCTGGTTCTTTTCCTGCTGAGCCTGGGCGATTAATTCACGTTCTTTCTGCATCTGCCAGTGTTGATAAAAATAGTAGCCGGCCAGGCTGACAAGGAGAAGCAGGAAGATGATGGTTCCTATGTTGGCTTTTTTCTTTTCCTTAACTACCCTGGGTAAACCTGGTTTTACAGGTTCCCTTGCTTCCTTTGCTTCCGGTTTTAATAAATTAATCCTGATCATGGCTCATTTCTCTGCCTTTCGCGTTGAAAGTCCAACGGCCACCCCGAAAACAGGGGCCATTTCATTAAAATAAATGGATTCAAATTTCTTCTGGTCATATTTGATGTTCCGGAAAGGATTCAGCAGCTCGGTCTTGATTCTGAACTTCAGCTCAAAGGCGCTGACCATGTTCGGGATAAGAGCCAGGCCGCCGCTGAGGAAGATCTGTTCAATCCGGCGGTCCCTCTTTTCGCCGGCCTCGTAAAATGAGAAAGTTTTTTCCATTTCATCCAGCAGGTCTCTGATGTTCATGGTCAGAACCGAAGCAAACTGGTCATTGTTGATGTTTTTGCCCGGTATACCTTTAAGGGCCGCCTCCGCTTCTTCGAAAGAAACGTTGAGTTCCTTGCGGATGTTTTCGGTGAAGAAATAACCGCCGAGCGCCAGGTCACGGAACAGCTGGGGCACTCCGCGCTCGACGATGCCGACGTTGGTGATGTTGGCTCCCATATTGACCAGGGCTACCGTCTTTTCCTTGAAAATTTCCGGGTAGTTAATCTCAAAAGCGTTAATCAGGGAGAAGATGTCCACTTCGATGGCCACCAGATTCTTTCTGACCATGCTCACCGCGTTGCTGTAATTTGCAATTTTATCTTTCTTCGCAGCCACCAGCAGGATGTCAACCATGCCCTCGGCGCTTCGCGGGGACCTGATCACGTTGTAATCAACGTTGGTTTCCTCGTAATTGTAAGGAATGTTATGCTTGGCTTCCCATATGATCGACTCGGCCAGTTCCTGTTCGTCCATGGCCGGAAGAGAGATCTTTTTGATGATGACCGAGTTTCCGGAGATGGCAATGGCCACATCCCGGCTGGAAATTTTGGCGTTTTCGAACAGCAATTTAATCGTTTCGCTGACCGCAGTGGAATCGATGATGGTGCCTTCAACTATAGCGTCATGGGGAAGGGGTTCGTAGCCGATTTTCTGAACTTCGTACCTGGTGGTATCTCCTTTCTCCTTGATTTTTAACTCAACAGCCTTGATCGAATAAGATCCGATGTCAAGCCCGACAATGCTTTTTTCTTTTGATAAACCGAACATTTTTACCGCCTTTATTTATTAAATTTCATTTTTTTTTGAGCTTCTCTTTCAGTGCTTCTTCCACCACCGGCGGAACCAGGTCTTTTACGCAGCCGCCGAGCTGGAACACTTCCTTCACCAGATTCGAACTGAGGAATGAATATTTCAGGCTGGGCATCATAAACAGAGTTTCTATCTCGCTGGCCAGCTTTCTGTTCATCAAAGCCATCTGGAATTCGTATTCAAAATCGGAAATAGCCCTTAATCCTCTGATGACCACGTTGGCCTGGTTCTGCCGGGCAAAGTCAACCAGCAGGCCACTGAAGGTTTTTACCTCCACTCTTTCGTCTCCTTCAAACGTCTTTCTGATCAATTCCACTCTTTCCTCAGCGGTAAACAGAGGGATTTTTTTCGGGTTATCCAGAACCCCGACAATAATTTTGTCGAAAATCTTCTTCCCCCTTTGAATAATATCTACATGACCATTGGTAATCGGGTCGAAAGATCCGGGATAAATTGCCTTCTTTCCACCGGGGAATTCAGTTCCTTCCATCTTTGTCTATCAATTATCAAAAATATTTCTTCTTGTCAAATATTTTTTTTCAGATAGTTAGCCTCTCTCTTTATAACCAGGGGAAAAGTTAAAAAAAAGGTGTCCCTGCGTCAATCACCACCCCTGGTTAATCTCCAGGTGAATTTTAGGATACGGCCTTCATCGCCGGGGGTGAGGTTCCTGTTGAGTTTTCGAGCTCAGCGGAATAAAATTTTAATGGTAAACGGAAGCTGAGCGGGAAATGATGGACAATAGATTATTCTGGACGCTGGCGTTTTTGTTCGTTCTTGTGTTTCCTCTTGCCTCTCAGAGCAAAGAGCAATCTTATTATGAAAATAAAAGAGAGAGAATGGTCAGGCATCAAATTCAGGCCCGGGGCCTCAGAGATGAGCGCCTGCTCCAGGCCTTCGGAGCTGTTCCCCGCCATCTCTTTGTTCCGCCGGAATACCGAAAGGAAGCTTATGAAGATTACCCGCTGCCCATAGGGGAAGGTCAAACCATTTCCCAGCCTTACATTGTCGCCCTGATGACGGCTGCGGCCGAAATTAAACCCGGAGATAAAGTCCTGGAAATTGGAACCGGTTCAGGTTATCAGGCCGCCATCCTCTGTCAGCTGACCAATCAGGTCTATTCCATCGAAATAAGGGAAACCCTGGCTTCCAGGTCGGCCGCTTTGCTCAAAGAATTCAATTACCCGGCGAAGGTCCGCTGGGCTGACGGTTATTTTGGCTGGCCGGAAGAAGCGCCCTTTGACGCTATCCTGGTTACCTGTGCCGCCAACCATATTCCTCCGCCGCTTTTCCAGCAGCTGAAAGAAGGCGGCCGGCTGGTCATCCCGGTGGGCAGCACGGTTTTCTATCAGACGCTGACCCTGGTGAAGAAGGTTGACGGGAAGCCGGTGATAAAGCAGCTACTCGATGTTCGCTTTGTCCCGATGATAGGTGAAATAGAGAAAAAGAAATGAGAATAAATAAAAAATCGCTGCCGACACCAGAACCGATTGATGACCGAAAAGTTCAGCTTGAACCAGAGCCCAGACTGAAGCCAGCAGGCTGAAGAAAGAGTTGGCAGCAAAAGCAAACGGTATCAGCATCCTGGATCTGGATTGAAAATAGTTCAGCCCGGCGGGAAAGGGCATCCCGAGAAAAAAGCCAAGCGGAAAAACAAGCGCGAAACCAAGCGCCAGTCTTCCCGGCAGGCCCAGGGTTAAGAATAAACTTCCGGCCAGCTTCAGGACTGCAGCTTCAAAAATTATCGCCGCCAGACAGATAAGCGGCCAGAGCAGGGGACCGTATTTTCCTGTTTTCTTCTGAAGAATATTAAGGCTCAAACTTCCGGCGCCGGAAGAACCGAGCAGAAAGAAAAGCACAGCACTCAGGGAATAGGTCGGATGCCCTATTAAGAGAAGAAACTTGTTGAACAGGGTGATTTCAACCAGCATGTAACCGGCACCGAGGGAGGCAAAATAAAAAAATATGAGGGTCTTTCGGGGAACTTCCGGAAGCTCCCGGCGGACAAAAATGGTCAGCGGCAGGATGATGATCAAGAGACCTGTGACCAGGGCCTGTCCGAGGAGAAACCCAAGAAGGTACTTTCCAGTGAAAAGGGGATAGGCGGTCTGCCGGAAAAATTTTTTCACTTCTGGCCAGCGTTCCCATTTCATAAAATCCCGGAAAAAAGGCCGGTTATCGTTTACCAGACTTATGTCAAAAAGATAATTGTCATAAAGCAAACGTCGTTTTTCCGGATGAAAAAGAAAGCTGATGAGTTCTTCCCATAAAGGAATGTTTGGCTGGATGGTGAAAGTTTGAGACTCTTCCTTTCTGGAATCGGGGAGGTTAAGGTCATAAAGGCGCTCGCCGGCAAACCTTCTCAGCTGCTCGATTTCTGCGTCAGTAAAACGATTCTTTTTGATTAAAAAAGTGGCTGTCTCCACCGACTTGATGATTGTAATATGTCCTTCCGGTTTAAGACCGCGATTTTCCAGGTATTCAACCCACATAGCCAGAAATCTAATTTCCTGGCGGGGAGGAGGAAGGAAATAGAACACCGCGGCCACCAGTCCATCCGGGCTCAGAAGCGTAAAGATGGTATCCAGCGACTCAAGAGTTAGCAGATAATCTTCCCCTGGTCCGTAAAACCCGGTGCTGAAGCTTCCGGGAAGGTCCGGCAGCGGAAATAAAATGAGCTCATATTCAATTCTGTTCTTTTTCTCCTGAATGAGTCCAGCCCGGGGTTCAACCGTAAGCAGCTCCACCGGCGGCAAATCCCATCCGTTCTGAGCCAGATTTTTTAGCCGGGACAGGTGTATTTTTCTTAAAAGGTCGCTTTCTTCAAACACCCTGATTTTCGTCGGCGAGGCTTTAAGAGCCAGCAGCAGTTCCAGGTCTCCCGCAGGCTTCAGCAGAAGAATCCTCCCGCCGGCGCTGAGCTCAAAGGCGGGCCAGACAGGAAGATAAGTAACAAAGTCAGATTGATCTGAATAAATTTCGTCAGCACTTAAGGCGTATATTTTTTCAGCGTCAAGAGCCAGACCCAGCTGGTCCGGGAGTTGCCCCTCGTAAGAAAGGCTGAGTCCGGGGGCGTATCGGATTGCCGGCGAGCGAAATATGTCCAGCCTCAACTTTTCGTCCCAGACGGTCCTCATAAGCCCGGCATCTTTTTGTTTTAAATAAAAGGGCAGAGGCTTATATTCGGAAATCTTAAATTCCAGATGTCTTCCGGCAAAAAAAATCAACCCGGTGACGAAAACAGCAGAGAGTAAGTGGATGAGCTTCAGGAAGCCTCTGTCTTTACCGGCAAGAGCAAAGACCACGGAGGCAGTCAGAGATAGCATGACCGGAAGTAAAATTGCCCCCCTATCGCCGGCCAGCCTGAAGCCGGCTCCGGCCAGGATTATGCCAGCGGCTGCGCCGGTCAGGTCAGCAAAGTAGACCTGATGGGTGGTTCCGGCCAGCTTTGTCAGCGCAGCCGAAATGATCAGCCCTCCGAGAAGGAAAGAACCGCTGAGGATGAGATAATGGATGCCGAGCATAAATATTTTTTTCTGATTCCACAGCAATTCCACCGGGTTGAACGGCAGCAGATTGACCAGCCAGATGCTTAAAGGGATCATCAGGCCAAGGCCGAAGGCCAGCGCCGCGAGCGTGGATGTTTTTGTCAGGCAAACCTTCAGTTTCCGCGAAAAAAGGAAAAGAGAACCCAGCCCGAACCCCAGAAAGGCCAGGCTGACCACCAGGAATGCGTAGTGATAACCCTGGGCTATGGAAAAAAACCTGGTCAGGATTATTTCCAGGGCGAGAATGTCGGCTGAAACGAGGGTTACCCCGGCGAGTATTCTTGATCTTTCAGTCATTTTCCCGGTTAAAGATTAAATTATTGCCAGGGACCGGTCAATCGTGATGATATAATTAAATAACGAAGTGGTGCGATGGGTTGTGGTTCAGCAGTCGGGAGGCAGCAGGCACGCTTTTCAGCTGATTGCAATATGTTTTTTCTTGTGATAATTTCAATCTGAAAGCGGGAAGAACCGGCAGATGATCAGATTCGGCACTTCAGGCTGGCGGGCGATTATGGGTGAGGAATTTACCTTCACCAACGTCCGCCGGGTAGTTCAAGCCATCGCTAACTATCTCCGAAGGAATCATTCCGACGGCCAGTGTTCTGTGGTAATAGGTTATGACACACGTTTTCTTTCGGAAAGATTTGCCGAAGAGGCGGCTGCGCTTCTGTCGAAAAACCGTATTCACGTTTATCTCGCCGACCGCGATAGTCCTTCCCAGGCGCTGGCCTATCAGATAATCAAGGGTAAACATAGCGGAGGAATCAATTTCACCGCTTCCTTTAATCCACCTGAGTTCAACGGGCTCAAATTCAACGTGGACAGCGGAGCGCCGGCTCTGCCTGAAGTTACTCAGGAAATTGAGAGCGAGGTGGAGAAAATTACCCCGGAATCTGTAGCCCCTTACTTTTATCCTGACCATTCGTACATCCATATAATAGACCTGCAGAAAGATTATCTCGAATTTCTGCAGGGGAAAATCGATTTTGCCGCCATCAGGAAGGCAGGCGTTAAAATCGGGATTGACTTGCTTTTCGGCACCGGTCGAGAATATCTCGACGAAATTCTGGAGGAAAACGGTGTTCCGATCGAAGTCATTCATGGCTATGTTGACCCTTATTTTGGCGGGATTTCTCCTTCCTGCACAGAAGCCAATCTGAACGAGCTGAAGAGACTTGTCAGGGAAAAAGGTTGCGCTCTCGGACTGGCCACCGACGCTGACGGTGACCGCTTCGGCATAGTTGACGAAAAGGGCCGTCTGGTGCCGGCAAATTACATCCTTTCTTTAATCCTTGAATATCTTCTGGCGGTTAAAGGCTGGCGAGGCGGGGTGGCCAGGTCGGTTACCACCACCCATCTGATCGATCGCATTGCACGTCATTACGAAGTTCCGCTTTACCGGACGCCGGTTGGTTTTAAATACATAGCCGACCTCATCCTTCAGAACAAGATCATTTTTGGCGGCGAGGAAAGCGCCTGTCTGGCAGTTAAGGATCATTTGCCGGAAAAGGATGGCATTTTCGTCGGTTTGCTGGTGGCTGAGATGATATCCGTTTGCGGGCTGAGTCTTTCTCAGTTGCTCCAGCAACTTTTTAAGAAATACGGCCGGATGGTTTGTGTTCAGGAAAATCTTCCCCTGACTCCGGGAAACGCCAGAAAGCTCGAAGTCCTGATAAAAAATCCGCCAGGCCGGCTCGGGAAAAGGGTGGTGCAATCGGTGGAAACGATGGATGGACTTAAACTGGACTTTTCCGGAGACGCCTGGCTGATTCTAAGGTTTTCCGGCACGGAACCCCTGATTCGCTGTTATGCCGAGGCCGGAAACGAGAAAGAAGCCCGGGCGCTCCTTCGAGCCGGGCGGGAGTTGCTCTGATGGAAAGCGCCAGGTCACCAGAGAAAGTTTCCACCCGCAAGAAATTCTTCTATCTCCTGCTGGCTATATTTATTCTCGCGACTCTGGTCACCACTTTCTTCGGAAAGAAAGGCTTTCTCGACATTCAAAGGTCTAAAAAGAGATTGCAGGAACTCCAGACTGAAATAGAGCAACTGACGGCACAGAAGGAAAAACTGGAGTACGAAATAAAAAAGCTGGAAACAGACCCGGAAGCCCTGGAGAAGGAGGCCAGAGAAAAACTCTGGTTGATCAAACCTGATGAAAAAGTAATAGTCAGGGAAAAAAAGTAATTCCCGCCCCGGTTGATAGCGGCAACTTCAATAAATCCAGAATGGCATTAAAGCCCAGGTTCCCGGCCGCGAAAATATTTTCATAATCTTCAGGGCCGAGTTGAGCAGGTCGGTTCTCCCGCCGGCAGTTGCCAGTTCAGTTTTTCTCCCGAGAATGATATCAAGCAGACTGCGCCGGGCCGGCCAGACGACCAGTCTGACTTCCTTTTCCGGAGGCAGGCCTGCCAGTCTGGCTGCTTCTTCGATGGCAGCGGGCAGTCCGCCGAGTTCATCGACCAATTTCAGGTTTTTTGCCTGCTGCCCGGTCCAGATCCGCCCCTGGCCGATGCGGTCAACTTCTTCCACGCTGAGATTACGGGCAGAAGCCACTCTCTCCAGAAACTGCTGGTAAATGTATCCGATTTCCTGCCTGAGGATTTTCCTTTCTTCAGGAGTGAACCTGCGGTAAAAGGAAAAGGCATCGGCGTTTTTCCCGATGACGATTTTATCTGTGGTGACACCGATTTTTTCTAAAAAGCCTTCGAAACTGAATTTGCCGGCTATTACGCCAATTGAACCGGTGAGAGTCTGCGGTTGAGCCACTATCCGGTGCCCGCCGAGCGAAATCCAGTATCCGCCGGAGCCGGCCAGCCCCGACATCGAGATGACCACCGGCTTTTCGCTTCTGGCCTTTATCAGTTCGTGATAGATGATGTCGGAAGCAACCGCTGAGCCGCCCGGGCTGTCGACCCGGACAATTATTGCTTCGATCGTTCTATCCTTAACGGCCGCGCGCAGCCAGCGGTTGAAGGTTTCACTGCCCAGGACAAATTGCTCACCGCTCCCGGAAATGATCGTCCCACTGGCGAAGATCAGGGCGAATTTTCGCCCCAGGTTAAGGCCAAACCTTTCCGGTCGCACCTTCGAGTATTTTTCGCTGGTAATTCCTTTAAGCTCTCTGTATATTGCCATGGTTTCTGTCTGAAAGATCTGGTCTTCATACGCGATATCGTCCACCAGACCGCTGTCCACGGCTTCCTTTCCCTGGAAATATCCCCGGTCGATGAGATTCTTTATTTCTTCCATCGGACGTTGACGGGCAGCGGCTATCTGCTCCACATAATAGTTGAATACATTTTCATATATTGAGGTAAGCATTTCGCGGTGGGCCGGGGTAAAACCTTTCTCGGTAAACTGGTTGTAGGCGGTCTTGAACTCTTCGATATGTTCAAATTCGGCGGTTATGCCGAGCCTGTCCAGCGTTCCCTTGAAAAAGGGGACATAAACGGCCAGTCCGTTTATTCCAAGCCAGCCGAGCGGATGTATGACGATCCGATCACAGGCAGTGGCCAGGTAGTATTCCTTATCTCCGTCAGGAAGTTCCTCGATGTAAGCAATGATCGGTTTGCCGGATTTTCTGTAGGTCAGGATGGCCTGACGGAGTTCTTCGATCTTCGCCCAGTCGGCGTCGAGCAGCCCGAATTTTACCACTGTGGCCTTAATTCTGGGGTCAACGGCGGCTTTTCTGAGGTTCATCCAGATGTCGAAAAGAGAGAGGGCTCTTTCAGTAAAAAAACCGGGAAGAGCGGAAAAAGGCGTGTAATCTTCCAGCCGGCCGTCAAGCTTTATTTCCAGGTAAGAATTTTGAGCGACAGAAACTTCACGGGGAGAGATGGTTTCGATGATAAAAGTGAAACCGATAGCCAGAATCAGAACAACAAAAAAAATTACCAGAAGAATCCACAGCGTTTTTCTTTTCATATTGCCTCCTGCGGAAGTATTTTACTTCAAGATGCCCGCTGAAAAAAGATAAGTCCAGGGGCGGAGGGAGAATTGCCCGGCATGAACAATTCAGTAAAAAATTTTTTCATAGCCGTGCGTCTGTTCCTTCGGTAATTCTGTAAACGAAGACAGAAAAAGGTCATGATTTGACAGTTTCAGCTGGTTGAATGAAAATAACCCATCAAGAAGAGAGACCCGAAAGTGAATCTGTGGCTGGTTGTTTTCTCGCTGCTTATGTGTTTTCATCAGCCAGCTGGCGTCCTGGTTGATGCCGGTTCGGCCGAACGGATGATTTCCCTGCATTTCTTCCCGGGCGTTGTCCGCCCTGGCTCCGAATTCCGGGTGGTTCTGGTTTCTGAGGAGAAGCTGGATGTTGACGACCTGAAAGTGGAAGCTCAGGGGCCCGGGGGCGGGAAGATCAGGTTGATTTTAAGAAAAAGCGGAGGAGGTCCTCCTTTCTGGTCCTGGTGGGAAGGGAAGGCTCCGGTGGCGGGGAACTATCAGGTGGATGTTTATTTCCGTAAAAAATTGATTTTTTCGGAAGAATTCAAAACTGGCGAACGGGATTACGTTAAGGGGGAAACCGGGGTTTTCTGGAAAGCTGAAGGCGACTGGAACAGGAAAATGGAAAACCTTTATTCCGCCTGGCTGGAAGCGCTTTTTCAGGAAGCCGGGGAGAAAGATTCCTGGCCTGACCTGGATTCCGTCCTGAAGAAAAAAGAATGGAATTTTCTCTACAATCATCTCGGACAGGATGAAGACCGGCAGCTGAAGTTAGAACCGGACTGCGCCGATAACCCCTTTTTTCTCCGGGGTTATTTTGCCTGGAAAATGCGTCTTCCGTTCGGTTTTCATGAATGCTCCAGGGGTTCGCTGGCCAGACTTCCGGTTCCCGGGCGCTGGTTTCACAATGAGCTGCCCACCTCCGCCGGACCTGAAGCCAGCAGATTCTCACGGTTGATGCGCCAGGTTATGAACGTCGTGCATTCGGGTACGGGGCGCACGGCCCTGACTGAAGAGAATTCGGATTATTATCCTCTGCCGCTTGCCCGGGAATGGCTCCGCCCCGGAACAGTTTATGCTGACCCCTACGGACATACGCTGGTGATCGTTCGCTGGAAACCGCAGACGAGAAATCGACCGGGAATTTTGCTGGCGGTTGACGCTCAGCCCGATGGAACCATAGGCCTTAAAAGATTCTGGAAGGGCAACTTTCTTTTTGCCACGGAAGAAGTGATCGGGGATCCGGGATTTAAAGCTTTTCGCCCGGTAGTGAGAGCTTCCGGCAGGCTCAGGCTGATGAGCAACCGGGAGATACAGGAGAGCCAGGATTACGGCAACTATTCTATTGAACAGCTGAAGCTAAAACCGGAAGTTTTTTACGAAAAGATGGACAGATTGATCAACCCGCATCCGCTGGACCCGGAGACGGCCTTAAAAGAGCTGTACCAGGCCCTTTATGAGCAGCTGCTGGTGCGAGTGGAAGCAGTCGAGAACGCTGAAAAATATTTCAGGGGACATCCCGGGAAAATCATTCCAATGCCTGAGGGCGCGACTGTGTTTCTGACCACCGGACCCTGGGAAGATTACTCAACACCCAATCGGGACCTGAGGCTGCTCATTGCCTTCGATACGATCGAGGAATTTCCTGAGCGCGTCGCCCGCGATCCGGAAAAATACGGAATCAGTGTTTCTGAAAGCCCTGAGAAAATCAAAGCCAGACTGGAAAAAATCTCCGCCGGTCTCGGGCGTGGTTTGAGCATAAGCTACCGTCGCTCTGATGGCAGTCTGAAAACGCTTACTCTGGAGGAGGTTCTCAGCAGGAAGGAAGCCTTTGAAATGGCTTACAATCCAAACGACTGTCCGGAAATTCGCTGGGGAGCATCTCCAGGTTCGGAAGAAATGTCAACCTGCAGCCGGCAGGCCCCTTCCTGGCAGCGGGAAAGAATGGAAAAACTGCGCCCGTGGTTCAGGAAAAGGCTTCATCCGCCCACCTGAACAGAGAAGGCTTTCCTGCCAGCGATTTCAGCCTGAAATAAAAAAAATGAAATCAGAGCCATACGGCGCTCCAGTCAGCTCCGGGGAAAAACCGGGTCAGGAGAGTCAGGTGGCGGCGGGATCGGTTTATTATTTGAGTTTTTTGCCACCGGATCCGGCCGGGATTCTCTTAAAATTTCTTCTTGATTTTAAATTTTGTTTATGCCATCATTAATTCTGCCTTTTCAGTCGAGTTTTTCCTGCCGGTGCGGGGAATCCGATATGGAGAGGTCAAGGAGGTTTTTTGTATGTCTTTAAAGCTTTATGTGGGTAACTTGAACTACAGGACCACCGAGGACAAACTGAAGGATCTGTTCTCTCAGTATGGAGAAGTTACCTCAGTTAACATCCTGCAGGGTCGGGGCTTTGGTTTTGTGGAAATGTCCACGGAAGAAGGAGCCCAGGAAGCCAAAAACAACCTGAACGGCACTGAATTCGACGGCCGCAAAATCATCGTGAACGATGCCAGGCCGAAGGGTGAGAAAAGAAGTGGCGACCGTCGGTTCGGTTCCGGACCGCAGAGAAGAACTTTCCGCAAGTATTGATAGACTTCCGGTCTGCAGCGGTAGAAAGTTCCCCCCTTAAGAATTTCAGGGGTGAGTCTATAATTTTTACGCTGAAAACATTCGGCTTGCGGTAAACCTCAGCGGCTTCTCCTCCGTAATAGCTGATGATGGCTGACGGAGGAGAAGATTATGTCCGGCAGGCAAAAAATTGTTCTGATTGTTCTTGCCGTCCTGTTCACACTCTCTTCCTGTATGGTCGTGGCAGTTGAAAAAAGCCAGCAGGAAGCTGATTCGATTATCAAGAAGGCAAGGGACAGAGCACTTAAAATATCTTCTGGCTCGAGCACCGGCGTTCGTCCCCATCGCTTAAAAGTTCTGATTTACGACCCGGATGATTCCACCCTTTGGAGAATATCTCTGCCCTTCTGGGTGGTGAGAAAGATAGCGGTTGAAGGTATGAGAGACGCCGCCAGAAGGCATTATCAGGGATTTGAATTTGAGGTGCAGGGCTTCAGCCGGGCACTGCTGGAAATGCCACGCGGTCTTCTGGTTGAAGTTTCGGGCGAAAGGGAAAGGGTGCTCGTATGGCTCGAATAGGTTTATACTATGAAAGGCGTAATCCATCTGGAGAAAGAGTTAAGGGATGCCGTCGAATCATAAGCCGGGCTGTGACGAACAGATGGAACTCCTGGTGGACAGGGTTAAAAACGGTGACCGGGAGGCTTTTGTGAGAATTGTGGCCGCCTATCAACAGAAGGTTTTTGTCCTGGCCTATTCTCTTCTCCGGGACAGGGAGGATGCCCTTGACCTCGTGCAGGAAGTTTTTATGAGGGTTTACGAAAAAATCGGAAGCTACCGTTCGGGGGAAAACTTCCAGGCCTGGTTGATGAGAATAGCCAGGAATCTCAGCATCGATTTTCTCAGGAGAAGGAAAAAATCTGATAGCCTGTCTGATATCAACCTCGACCGGGCTGAACTGGCAGCGGAAATTTCAGACCCTATAAGCTATCAGACGAACGTGCTCATCCATAAAGCGCTCATGTCGATTCCGGAAAAACAGCGTCTGGTTTTTATCCTGCATCATTTTGAAGGTCTCAAATACGAAGAAATAGCCAGGCGGCTCGGAATAGCTGGGGGCACAGTCAAATCGCTTCATTTCAAAGCGGTGCAGAAACTGAAAAAGAGCTTAGAACCGGCACTCGGAGGTGGAAAGTGAAAGCCTGCAGAAAATATAAAAAAGAATGGGTGGCCTATCTCAGCCGGGAGCTTCCGGAAAAGAAAGCGGAAGAAATTTCCAGGCACCTCCAGGAATGCCCGCTCTGCCGCCGGGAAATGGAAAAAACAGCTCAGGTGCTGGGCCTGGCCGGTAATTTCGGCGAAGAGCTCGAGCGGGTTATGGATACTGTAGACTGGGAAAGTCTTGCAGAAACCATAGCCTCAAGAGCCGTTGAGAAGAATAAGAAGGAAGTTCAGGCTCCGGCTTTTCCAGCTGGCTGGCAGTGGCGGTGGCAGCCTCTCCTGGCCGGTATGTTTCTCGGTTTGATCCTGGGAGGTCTGCTGACGCTGGGGCTGATAAATCAGCGGAAACCGCATCTGGCGGCGCGTCAGGAACCTTCGGTTTCTGTGCCGGAAGACCTGCTCGAACGGGTGGAAGTGGCTTTGGCCAGAAAAAGCACCATCGAATATCTTGAGAGAAGCGAGTATCTCCTTTTAGAGCTTTTGAAGGACGGACAGAACCGGCTGGCTGAGCCCGAAAAGCAGGCGGTAATCAGGCAGATGCTGACCGAAAAAAAATATCTTAACGTCCTGCTGGATGACTGGCGGCTGATGAAAGCTAAAAATATCTGCGACCAGATTGAACTTCTCTTCCTGGAACTCAACCAGTTGAGTCCGGAACTGTCTGCGGCAGAACTTGAGAAGCTCAGGAAAATGGTGGAAGAAAATCAACTTCTCCTAAAAATAAACCTAGTAAAAAAAGAACTTCAGCAGAGCGAGGTTTAAGGTGAGAAAAATGACCCTGACCATTTTTATGATAGCTGTTTTAATGATAACAGCTTCAAACCCGGCTCGCGCTCTCGGACTTCAGAGCCGGAACTCCGAAGATACCAGGTTGCTGCAGGAAGCGAAGGTCCTTATTTTTGATAAAAAATGGGCTGAAGCCGAGGAAAAGCTTTTCACCCTGATCAAAAAATATCCTGGAAGCAGCTATTATTCCCAGGCGCTGTTTTATCTTGGAAAATGTCAGGCCGAACAGGAGGGGAAAGAAAAACAGGCCCTGAAAACTTTTGAGGAATTTCTGAAAAGACACGACCGGGTGCCCGGACTGGCGGAGGAAGCGGAAATTGCCGTTATCGACCTGGCTTTCAAACTTTTTAACCGCGGGGAAAAGGATTACAGCCGGATTCTTCTTGATAAACTGTCGAGTCCCAGCCGGGTGGTGAAATACTATGCAGCAATGAAAATGAGCTACCTTCAGGACAAAACCCTGGCCTCGAAGGCACTTCCGGTTTTGACCGGATTGATCCAGACAGAAAAGGACCCGGAGCTGGTTGACCGGGCGAAGATTGCGGTTCTGAGAATATCGCCGGATGCTCTGAAGGACCTTCCACCCGGCTCGCGGGAGGGGGTTCGTCTTCTGAAGATCCGGATTTACGAAAAAGGGAAGAAAGTCCCGGCGGTCTCGATAAATTTACCGCTGTCTCTGGCCGACCTGGCTCTTCAGGCCCTGCCCGAAGAAGAAAAAGCTAAGATGAGGGAAAAGGGTTATGACCTCAACCGGATAATCTCTGACCTGGCCCGGGCGAAGGAGAAGCTCGTCCGGATTGAAGAGGACGGAAACATCATCGAAATCTGGATTGAATAAATATAGAAGGAGGAAGGCATGAAAAAAATTCTTTTGATCACGGCTCTGGTGCTGGGAATTTTATTCCTGACAGTGGAAATTTTTCCGGCGGTGGACAAGGATGATTATCAGGTGATAAAAAAGGCGGTCCAGGAAAGTGGAAAAGCCGAGCAGGTGAAGGAGGTTAAATGGTTCAAGGTCCTGGTGACGGACAACAAAACGGGAAAAGAAAAAGTCAGGATTACCATGCCCATCGCTCTGGTGGAAATTTTTGCCCGCTGCGCCAAGAACAAAGAGGTCAGACTCGGACGCGATGCCTGCATGCTCAACATCGAACAATTGCTGGCGGAGTTAAAGAAAGTCGGTCCTCTGGCCATAATTGAGGTTTACGAGGAGGATGAAACGGTTAAGGTCTGGCTGGAATAATTTTACGGGAGATTCCGCAGGAAGAGTCTGCGGGGCCTCGGAAAGAGGCCCTTTTTTTATTAAGTGTCAGGTTTGATAATCTTCCGGCAGTAATTACCTTAAATATTTTTTAGAGATGAGTTTCTCGCCCGCTTCAGTACATTTTTTGACATATATTAGCCTGAAAGACGCTGATTGACACCCGGCAAATATTTCGGGCATAATGATTAGCCTGATAATCCCATCAAAAGGAGAACTTAAATGGCGAAGTATCGTCTGGCTATTCTGCCCGGAGATGGCGTAGGAAAAGAGGTCATCGAGGCGGCCATGATTGTTCTCAAGAAGCTGAACCTCGATGCCGAATACATCTACGGAGACATCGGCTGGGAATTCTGGTGCCGCGAAGGGAATGCCCTGCCGGACAGGACGATAAAATTGTTGAAAGAAACAGATGCCTGTCTGTTCGGAGCCATCACTTCCAAGCCGAAAGAAGATGCGGCCAGAGAGCTTGCTCCGGAATTGCAGGGAAAAGGTCTTACTTATGTCAGCCCGATAGTCAGGTTGCGTCAGATTTTTGACCTTTACATAAACCTCAGGCCCTGCAAAGCCTACCCGGGCAATCCTCTTAATTATAAAGAAAACATAGACCTGGTGATTTTCAGAGAAAATACCGAGGGAAGCTATGCCGGGGTAGAGTTTTACCCGCTGCCGGATCAGGTCAGAGAAGCGCTTATGCTCCATCCGAAGATGAAAGATTTTAAGGACGTGCCGGCTGATCAGATTGCTCTGTCCACCAGAATAATGACCACCAGGGGCTGCGAGAGAATAGTACGTGCCGCCTTTGAATATGCCCGGAAATATAAAAGAAAATCCGTAACCCTGGTGGAAAAACCCAATGTTTTAAGAGAAACAGGCGGGCTGATGCTCAGGGTGGCCAGGCAGGTGGCGGCTGAGTATCCGGACATAAAATTTTACGAAGCCAACGTCGACGCCATGTGCATGTGGTTGCTGAAGAACCCGCACGACTATGACGTTCTGGTGGCGGAAAATCTCTTCGGCGATATTATCTCCGACCTGGCCGCTCAGCTGGTTGGCGGTCTTGGCTTTGCCTGCGCCGGAAACATCGGAGATAAGTATGCGGTTTTTGAACCGACCCATGGTTCCGCTCCAAAGTATACCGGGCTTTATAAAGTAAATCCGATAGCCACAATACTCGCAGCGAAGATGATGCTCGACTGGCTCGGCGAAACTGAAAAGGCCGGCGCGCTGGAACAGGCGGTGGCTGAGGTGATCAGTGAAGGGAAAGTCCGCACCTACGACATGGGCGGCTCAGCTACCACGCTCGACGTGGCCCGGGCCGTGGCCGAAAAACTTTAGCCTCCGGGAAAAGCGGATTCAGTAAGAATAAAAATGATTTTGCTGGCGCTCGATACCACCAGTCGCTTCGGGTCAGTGGCTGTGACCGGCGGGGGAGAGGTGCTGGCAGAAGTGAATTATGTTTCGCCTTCCTCCCATTCAAGACAGATGTTCAGAGCGCTGGACGAGGTGCTGAAAATAGCCGGCGTCAAATTAGATGCTATTGAAGGGCTGGCCGTGGCTGCCGGTCCCGGCTCCTTCACTGGAATAAGAATCGGTTTGAGTCTGGTGAAAGCTCTCGGCCTGGCTTCCCGGCGACCGATCGCTGCCGTTTCCGCGCTGGAAGCTCTGGCATTGAAGCTGGTGCTTCCGGGGGCTCCGGTGGTGGCGCCGATGATTGATGCCAGGAAAGGAGAGGTTTTTGCCGGAGCGTATGAACCTGAAGGAGATGAATTAAAGACCGTGGTCCCGCCGGGCGCTTACCCGCCGGAGACGTTTCTTTCTATGCTGCCTGCCGGAAGGGAATTCTGGTTTATCGGAACGGGAGCGAATCTTTACTGTCAGATAATAATTGAGAAGCTCGGTCCGGCGGCGCTGTTTCCCCCGCGGAGTTTTCATCTGGCGGCTGAAGTTGGACTGCTGGGCGAGCGGCTTCTGGCCAGAGGTCAGGGAGTGACGCCTGAAAAACTCGAGCCTATCTATTACCGCAAATCTCAGGCTGAGGAGAAAACCACCATTGAACGCCGGTGAATCTCCCGTGCTCATCAGACGTATGAGAGAAGAGGACCTGAGTGAGGTTCTGGCCATAGAAAAGCTGTGCTTTTCCAATCCCTGGAGCCGGGAAGTTTTCCTCGGAGAGATTCAGAATAGAGCCATATCCTTTCCTCTGGTTCTTGTTCATCGTCAGGAAAAAAGAATAGTCGGTTACATCATTTACTGGCAGATAGGGGACGAAGCTCAGATCAACAATGTGGCGGTTCACCCTGATTTTCAGGGGCAGGGTTTCGGCGAGCTGGCGATGCGCCACGTTCTGGACGGGTTGAGAGAAAACGGCGTTCATTTTGTTTCCCTGGAGGTTCGAGCGAGCAACTATCGGGCTCAATCACTTTACAGAAAACTCGGGTTTTCTATCATGGGCGTCAGGAAAGGTTACTACAGCAGTCCAGTGGAAGATGCCTATGTAATGGGATTGATCCTGAGCTGAGCTATCAGTAGTTTACCCTGACCAGACACAACCCGCGAGCGGGAGCGGTCGGGGTGAGAAGATTCCTTTCTTTCTGGAGAAAAAGGTTATCTATATCCTCCAGTCTGAGCCTTCCTCGCCCGACCATCAGCAGGGTGCCAACGATGGTTCTGACCATATATCTCAGAAATCCGTTGGCTTCAACCGTATAAACCAGTTCGTCTCCGGTATTCTCCAGACGGGAGTAAATAACTTTGCGGACGGGGTTGGGATAATCGCCGGAGGAAAAGGTTGAGAAATCATCCTCTCTCTCAAATCGCCTGGCTGCTTCTTCCATCGCCGGGATATCCAGCGGATAGGGAAAATGAAGGACGTAGCGGTAATCAAACGGGCTAACGATCGGGGATATTTTAATCCGGTAACGGTAGATTTTAGACCTGGCCGATTTTCTCGCGTGAAATCGGGAGTTGACCTTTTCCACATTCATGATGCGGATGTCGCAGGGGAGGATGGCATTCAGGGCCCGGAGCAGCTCGGCTTCGCTCAGCCGGCAGTTCGCCCGGAAATTGGCCACCTGACCAAGCGCGTGCACACCAGCGTCAGTCCGCCCGGCGGCCTGCAGGTGGATTTTTTCTCCGAGGATTCTCATCAGGGCTTCTTCCAGTGTTTCCTGAATTGTCGGCAGCCCGGGCTGCTTCTGCCATCCGTGGTAATCGGTGCCGTCATAGGAAATGGTAAGTTTAATATTTTCCAGCAGGGGCAAATCCAGCGGCGGCTGGATCAGATTTTCGTCGATGTTTTCTATCTTTTCCGGTTCTCCGGGTGTTTTAAGTACGACGGTCATTTTTTCTCGATTCCTTCAAGGGCCAGCTCAACCGCTTCTTCCGCCGACGAGGCGGGAATCACTCCAGGAATTTCCCAGGTGTTGAGCCCGATGACCTTCTTTCCGAAAATTCGGGCAAAAGCGATTTCGCTCAGGGTGCCGTATTCGCCGTTAATGGCGATAACAGACTGAGCGTTGAGAACGACTATTGAATTGCGGTTGTAGCCGATTCCGGTGGCCACGGCGATATCGATCCAGGGATTGGCTTCTTCGATTTCTTTTCCGGGCAGAATACCGAGGCTGAGGCCGCCGGCTTCTCGACATCCTCTGGCCGCCGCCTCCATCACACCGCCGAGTCCGCCGCAGACTAAAATGGCACCTCTTTCCGCCAGCAGTCGACCGACGCAATAGGCTGTCTCGAGAGAGAGAGCGTCGGGTCTGTTGCCGCCGATGACGGCCACCCTGGGTCTCCGGCGCAATTCTTCTCCAGCATATTTCATCCGAGCTTTCCTTGAATATCCGGACTTTCCCGTTAACGGGAGAATTGTCGCCCTTATTCCGGGCACTTCAAAAATAGCATACGATGGCCTCCTTTTCAATTTTCCGCTGTATTTTCAACGACCTGAGTTTGGTCGTTGGCAGATACATGGTATCCAGGCAGAGGGAAAAGTTTTTGATACAGGTCGGTGAGCTTTTCGAGCTGGATCACGGGGAAGAGGGCCACTTG
>JASEFX010000099.1 GCA_030018265.1 Candidatus Saccharicenans sp. | reverse complement strand
TCCCGGGTTCTGCTGGAAGCCGGATTTCCAATAAACCTTTACTGCGGCGGGCACGGAGTTTGCGGCCGCTGCTTTGTTGAAATTGAAGGCGGAAAACTTCCGGAAGAAAGCCAGGAAGAAAAAAGATTAAGGCTCATAAAAAATCTTCCGCCCTGCTTCCGGCTGGCCTGCCGGTTTGTGGTAACAGTTCCGATAACCGTCAGAATTCCTGAAAATGTCTGCTATCATCAGGAGGTCCTGTCCCCTGCTCCGGCCCGGGTTGACCTTAAAACGATCGTCCGGATCCGGGATTTCAATCCGCCGGTAAAAAAATTTTTTTTCCGCCTTAAAGCCGGTGACCTCGCTTCAGCCGACAGTTTAATTCAGAAAATCAGCTCAACCACCAGACTGAACAGGCTTCACTTCTATCCCGATGCATACATCAAGGCAATCTCCGGCTGGAGCTGGCTTCGAAGTTCAACAGCGGTTGTAGATACGGATTCACAGACTCTCCTTAATTTTGAGCCCGGAGACACCAGCGACCGCATTTTCGGGCTGGCGGTGGACCTGGGGACGACCACGGTTTCCGCGGCGCTAATTTCTCTTACGACAGGGAAAATTCTGGCTGAAGCGCAAACTCTAAACAGCCAGTCAAGATACGGGGCGGACGTGGTTTCACGGGTGAGTTTTGCCGTGGAAAAACCGGGGAATTTGGAAATTCTCCGCCAGGAAGCCGTGGACTCGGTCGAGCGGCTGATTTCAGAACTCATTGAGAAAGCCGGGATAAAAAGGAAATGGATCTATGCGGTAAGTCTTGCTGGAAACACCGTTATGAATCATTTATTTCTCGGCTGCCCGATGCACTCGCTGAGCCGCTCGCCTTTTAAGCCGGTTTTCCTGAAAACGAAACCCTTGACCGTGGATTCAACCCGCCTCCGTATCAACCCGTTTGCCATTACCTATTTCAGCCCGAACATCGGCGGGTTTGTCGGCGGGGATATCTCGGCCGGTTTGCTTTACACCGGATTGATCTCCAGGCGCGGGAATTTTCTCCAGGTCGACCT
>JASEFX010000098.1 GCA_030018265.1 Candidatus Saccharicenans sp. | reverse complement strand
TAGAAATAATATTTCTCCGGCTATGCAAATGTTGCTAAAAAGGGGGCAAAACAGTTTCAATTTTACATTAAAAAAACCTGAAAATCCATCTAGAAAAAGTCAAATAAATAATTGTAAAATAATGACTAATAAACATTTTGCAGTTGAAGAGGATCTTCCAGAAAAACAAGGATTGAAACATAAGCAGCCTGGCGTTATATTTTTTGACCGTCTCAAGTTGAAGAGGATCTTCCAGAAAAACAAGGATTGAAACACTTCAAAATTGACTTTTTCCCTCAGCTTTTCATATAGTTGAAGAGGATCTTCCAGAAAAACAAGGATTGAAACTTTGCCGCATCCGATACTAGCGGCGGTTTATTTCAGGGTTGAAGAGGATCTTCCAGAAAAACAAGGATTGAAACTTTTCGAGGCAAATGGCTGAAATCATATATTCCACCGGGTTGAAGAGGATCTTCCAGAAAAACAAGGATTGAAACCGAGGAACAGAGATGAGAATCAAAAGGGTGCCGATTGTTGAAGAGGATCTTCCAGAAAAACAAGGATTGAAACATTCGCTCCAGCGGCTTGTCAAGAAAAAAACAATCAGTTGAAGAGGATCTTCCAGAAAAACAAGGATTGAAACCTTCTCTGTCTATCTCGATTATAGTCGATTCGTTTGGTTGAAGAGGATCTTCCAGAAAAACAAGGATTGAAACAACTATGAGAAAAGAATAAAGAAGACAAAAAGAGAAGTTGAAGAGGATCTTCCAGAAAAACAAGGATTGAAACAAAGGCTGAAAAATCAAATCAGGGAGCTTGGCATCTAGTTGAAGAGGATCTTCCAGAAAAACAAGGATTGAAACCTTCATAGGCCTTCCTTGAGGCCTGGATTGCCTTTTTCTCAGTTGAAGAGGATCTTCCAGAAAAACAAGGATTGAAACTCCTCTTTTGAGATCTTGAAAAAGAAATATGCCGGTTGAAGAGGATCTTCCAGAAAAACAAGGATTGAAACAGGCAAAGTCAGAGAAGGCAAGAATGATGCTCGAAAGTTGAAGAGGATCTTCCAGAAAAACAAGGATTGAAACTTTTCTAAACCTTTCCCATTTTTTCTTCACCCAGACTGTTGAAGAGGATCTTCCAGAAAAACAAGGATTGAAACCTCCTGCTTCAGTCAATAATGACCTGGAAACGGCGGTTGAAGAGGATCTTCCAGAAAAACAAGGATTGAAACGGGCGTCTTTGAAATCGGGGTTCTCCTTGTATCTTGGTTGAAGAGGATCTTCCAGAAAAACAAGGATTGAAACAAACGAAGCTTCCATCGTGGCAGCTTTTCGGCCGTGGTTGAAGAGGATCTTC
>JASEFX010000097.1 GCA_030018265.1 Candidatus Saccharicenans sp. | reverse complement strand
GTTTCAATCCTTGTTTTTCTGGAAGATCCTCTTCAACTACGGAAGATAAAACCGATTAGCTGCAAGATCATAAGTTTCAATCCTTGTTTTTCTGGAAGATCCTCTTCAACTTTTCTACAATGGAACGCTTCCTAACGGAACTACGATGGGTTTCAATCCTTGTTTTTCTGGAAGATCCTCTTCAACATGGTTCTGCACGACGTTGCACGCCAGCGTATATTCGAGTTTCAATCCTTGTTTTTCTGGAAGATCCTCTTCAACGGGTTTTCATGTTGTAAATTTCAGGAGGTACCAGGAGTTTCAATCCTTGTTTTTCTGGAAGATCCTCTTCAACCGTGTGGGAAAAATTCCAGCTGACGGGACATATAGATGGTTTCAATCCTTGTTTTTCTGGAAGATCCTCTTCAACTGGACCGGAGAAAAAGAAATGAAGAGAAAGTGCAAAAAATGGTTTCAATCCTTGTTTTTCTGGAAGATCCTCTTCAACAATTCTCAAAGAAATCAAACTTTGGGAAGTTTCCGTGGGTTTCAATCCTTGTTTTTCTGGAAGATCCTCTTCAACAAAAAAGAGCCAGAAAAAAAACTCAAGTATAGTTGCCGTTTCAATCCTTGTTTTTCTGGAAGATCCTCTTCAACTCCAGGACCTTTCCAGACTGAATTCAGAGAAATGGATGTTTCAATCCTTGTTTTTCTGGAAGATCCTCTTCAACTATTCGGGCGAAAAATGTCAGAAAGTTTTTCTCCTAACTGAGTTTCAATCCTTGTTTTTCTGGAAGATCCTCTTCAACGAAAAGGAATTCAGGATGTTTTTGCTTTGAGGAGGAAGTTTCAATCCTTGTTTTTCTGGAAGATCCTCTTCAACGAAGGTCGGCGTCCGCCTTTGTCAGCGCCCCAAGCGGTTTCAATCCTTGTTTTTCTGGAAGATCCTCTTCAACTGGACGAACCTGGCGTACGGGAACGTCTCGTGGCCATGTTTCAATCCTTGTTTTTCTGGAAGATCCTCTTCAACCCAGGTGAGCTCAACCACAGCACCCCTTGGAATGACCAGTTTCAATCCTTGTTTTTCTGGAAGATCCTCTTCAACCTCAGGGAGAAGAAGAAACTGCCAGGAAGCTTTTTGTGTTTCAATCCTTGTTTTTCTGGAAGATCCTCTTCAACAATTCCTCCTCCACGTCACTACAGTAGATGTCCCGGGGTTTCAATCCTTGTTTTTCTGGAAGATCCTCTTCAACTCAGATTTGGTATGTTCATTTCTCTCCTCCTTCATAGTTTCAATCCTTGTTTTTCTGGAAGATCCTCTTCAACAAAATTGCCGGAAAGTTCCTGCTGGCTGGTATGGGAGTTTCAATCCTTGTTTTTCTGGAA
>JASEFX010000096.1 GCA_030018265.1 Candidatus Saccharicenans sp. | reverse complement strand
CTGTTGGTCTTTAAGGCCGGAGAATCCTGCCAGGCCGCATATGATTGAACAAGGCTGATTGCCAGAAGCAAAATTGCCAGATAAATTTGCCTGAAAAGTTGCCATTTGCAAACCTTAATGATTGAATTTTTTCTTTCTGGCATTTCGAACCTCCTGACAGATCCGTTCAACAAACTGGCATTATTATAATTTTATTTTTTTATGCCTATCAATTTAAAAAAATATTTCAGGAAAGCACCTTCAGAATCACTGATTATCTCCTGCCAGGGCGAGCGGTTCGGCGGTTGTAAGAGGGTTAATAATTATACCGGTCTTATGCCTGTCCTTAATGGATGAAGAGCCTGCCGGGGGTCGAAGAACAGATATGATTATGTTCTTATTCAAAATCCTGGAGGTGACCTGGTGGAATGGAGGTGATTATTACCAGATTCCTGGAATAAGCCTGTATCTGACTTTTTGTATGTATTCTCTATACCCCTCGAGATTTTCTGTAAGTTCCTTTTCTTCGTCCAGCAATCGGACAATGAATATGACCGGGAGAAATAGAGCAGGAACCAGTCCCCAGAATGAACCCGGGGCCAGAGGGGTGAAACAATAGAAAAGAAGTGAGCCTGCGTACATCGGATGTCTAACGATGGCATAAGGTCCTTTAGTTATAACCTTCTGTCCCTTTTCAACCTCCACCACTCTGGCGGCATAGCTGTTGATCAGGAAAACATAAAGAATCAAAAGGTAGCTGAGAAGGACAATAGCAAGCGCGCTGATGGAGACGACCGAAGGAACATTTGACCAGGCAAAGCGTTTATCTAAGGCGGGCAATACATAGATCAGTAGAAACAACAGGAGTCCGGCGAGCTGGATGATTTTCTGCGGCTTTCGTTTTTCACGTGTTTTCATCCTTCTTTCGAGAAATTCCGGGTTTGTTTTCAACATATAAATCGCGAAGGCAGACATGGGAAGAAGCAGAGTGATGATGTAAGCCTGTGCCTGCCAGTATTTGAGGGTACCGGAGACAGCAAAAAGGGACACTCCGAAAAAAGTCAGTAGCAAAAAGAAACGCACGAGGACTGTTTTCCTTAGAGTTTTTATGTCGGTAGCAGGCATGGTCTTTACTCTTCTAATTAAAATTTTACTGATTGTGCTGTTCTGTTCAACAGTTGATCCGGGCCTGCCCGGCTGGTTAATTATGTTTGACTTTCCGCGCGATTAATTACTACAATTACCGATAGAAAATGAGAATATCTTTATGAAGCTCCATTACCATCCTGCCAGTAATAAGATTCCCTGTCTTCTGAAGCCTTTAATTCAGGAATTTTAATTTAGATAACTATAATTCAAATTAGTTTCGGAGGTGTTAAATGCCACGATTGCTTAGAA
>JASEFX010000095.1 GCA_030018265.1 Candidatus Saccharicenans sp. | reverse complement strand
TTCAAACCAGGCCGGGGAGAAAACTATCCCGGGTTCTGCTGGAAGCCGGATTTCCGATAAATCTTTACTGCGGCGGGCATGGGGTCTGCGGCCGTTGCTTTGTAGAAATTGAAGCCGAAAAACTTCCAGAAGAAGGTCTGGAAGAAAAAAGATTGAGGAATGATAGAAAACTTCCCGAAAACTTCCGCTTAGCCTGCCGGTTTGTGGTTACCGGTCCGATAACCGTCAGGATTAATGAAAATGTCTGCTTCCAGCAGGAAGTTCTCCCCTCTTCTCCATCCGGTGTTGACCTGAATAATATCGCCCGGATCCGGGATTTCAACCCGCCGGTAAAAAAATATTTTTTCCGCTTTCAGGCAGAAGACCTGGCTTCAACCGACAGTTTAATCCTGAAAATCGGCTCATCCGTCAAAATGAACGTGCTTCGTTTCTATCCGGACGCTCAAATCAAAGCCAGTTCCGGCGCGCGCCGGCTTCGAAGATGCACGGCGGTTGTGGATACAGATTCGCAGACTCTCCTTAATTTTGAGCCCGGAGACACAGGAGACCGGATTTTCGGGCTGGCGGTGGACCTGGGCACGACCACGGTTTCAGCGGCTCTACTTTCTCTTACCAGCGGGAAAATTCTGGCTGAAGGGCGAACGCTGAACAGCCAGGCAAAGTACGGAGCGGATGTTATTTCACGGGTGAGTTTTGCCGCGGAAAAGCCGGAAAACTTAGAAATTCTCCGCCGGGAAGCCGTCGACTCGGTCGAGCTGCTTATCTCAGAGCTCACTGAGAAAGCCGGAATAGAAAGAAAATGGATCTACGCGGTGAGCCTTGCTGGAAACACTGTTATGAATCATCTTTTCCTGGGCTGTCCGGTGGACTCGCTGAGCCGCTCCCCGTTTAAGCCTGTTTTCTTGAAGGTGAAACCATTAACCCCGGATTCGACCCGCCTTCGCCTAAACCCTTTTTCCCTTATCTATTTCAGCCCGAACATCGGCGGGTTTGTTGGCGGAGATATTTCAGCCGGTTTGCTTTACACCGGGCTGATCTCAAGGAGCGGAAATTATCTCTTGGTCGACCTCGGGACCAACGGAGAAATTGTCCTTAAATGCGGAGACACGCTGCTAGCGGCATCCACCGCGGCCGGACCAGCTTTTGAGGGTTGCGGGATTTCCTGCGGCCTTCCGGCCGTTCCCGGAGCGATAGAGAAAATCGTCTGGAAAAACGGGCGATTTTTCTGCCACGCGATCGCCGGGGCGAAACCGTCGGGCATCTGTGGCTCGGGCCTTATCGGCGCGATTTCCGAATCGCTTAAAGCCGGGTTGCTTGAACCTTCGGGAAAAATAAAGGGCTTGAAGCGCGGGCATGACAGAATCAAGATAACCTCCGGTATTACTCTCACCCAGCTCGACATAAGAAAACTTCAGCTGGCGATGGCTGCGATAAAAAGCGGAGCGAGACTCCTGCTGCGTCAGGCCAGGCTGAGCTGGACGGAGCTCGACGGGA
>JASEFX010000094.1 GCA_030018265.1 Candidatus Saccharicenans sp. | reverse complement strand
GATTCGGCATGTAATAAAAAACATTCGGGTTGGCATGGTCGCGAAAAAGGATAGCATTGGCTACCTGAAGAGGAACTGTGTCGAGCTCCACATCAGCAACTGCAGTCGAAACCAGCCCGGTCAGGCTTAAGACAACCATCAGAATTTTTATTAGCCTTATTGCCTTCATATTTTTCCTCCTTATTCCAGTACTTTGTTTTATCTGCTGAAAAAAGCAAAAATGAACGGGCTCTCGCGGTTAATCCAGTCGGTTGAAACTTCCCTGCCGTCCAGCAAGAGCCAGATCAAACGGTAGCTGTATCCGGGTTTACCTTCTTCGTGCATGTAGGTGTAATTAACCTGCAGCGGGTCCCCCTTGTCATAGTTTATTATCACTTCCTTGAGTATATCCTTTCCGAATATGCTGTGCTTGACCTGTATGGCCACCGCCTTAACCTTGTTCTGCAAAATATTATCCTCATCCACCGAAATTTCTATCGTCCGACGCCTTACCGGGGGAGTCAGCGTCAGCACCGAATCGTCCGTCCTCACCCAGTCGCTCTCCCATTCCACCCCTCCGTAAAGACTCCATTTCGTCCGGTATTCGTAATTTAACCACTCGGTGGCAGCCTCGTTCAGACGACTGTATTTATAACTCAACCGGTTGCCCTTCTCGGCAAATTGCTGCTCGAAAAATTTTACCTCTCCGGTCATCACCTGCCCGGCCATCCTCTGTTTCTTGAATATGACCGAAACGCTGTTGACAAAGTTCTTAAAATCTTCCGCATCCTGACCATCCAGAATCACCTCCACCGTTCTCTCCTGAAATGTCGGGTCGTCCAGGCTGACCACAGTGAAAAATCTCCCGTCCTGACCGTATTTTTGATAAATTCCGCTGATGTTGCCGCTCATCACTATTTCTCGATCTTCCCGCAGCCGGCGTCTCATGTCCACCTCATACCGGCCCGAAAGCTTCGTCCGCTTGAAGCTGTAACCCAGCTGTACATTGACTACCGGCTTGACCTCGGATGACGGAGTGGTCGCAGCCTGACCGGTTGACGGTCTGGTTCCGCCGCTGGTCTCAGCCGGCTTTGTGCTCTGCCCTCCGGTCGTTGCAGTTTGTTCCTTCAGGGCTCCTTTCAGGTCTTCTGTCTGCACCTCGCTTTTTGTCTTCTCACCTCCGGTGGTTCCAGCCTGCTGCGCCCCGGAAGCCGCCGCTTCACCTGTGGTTTGAGCCGGCTGAGTTTGTTGACCCGGCTTCTGTCCTGAACTCTGGGCCTGCTGGCGCCTGGCTTTTCTGGCTTCCTCTTCACTTCTTCTTGCGGTCTCTGTCTGTCCGCTCTGCTTAAGATTTTTTATTCCGGTTTCTATCATTTCAAAAAGCTCCCGGTATTCCCGGCAGACTTCTGAATCAGCCCCGCGAATTTTTCCCACCAGATTCAAAGTTTCAACCATTATCGACCTGGCTTTTTCCAGATGGGAAAGTTCCTCTCTGCTAATACCAAGCTGATAATGGATGATGGCGGCATTTTTGTTCCAGACCGGGTTAGGGACTTTATCCCTGTATTGATCTATCAGTGCCAGAGCTTCATCGTACTTTCCCTCGTCTGCCAGTTTGACAATCCGTTCGCGCGCTTCCTTGCTTCTCTCAAAGTCTCTCAGATAAACTGAAGCCTCGCT
>JASEFX010000093.1 GCA_030018265.1 Candidatus Saccharicenans sp. | reverse complement strand
TACAGGATGAGACCCTGCGATCCGTCGCGAACAATCACAACAAAAAAGGGAAGCCAAAAGGGGACAGTGTAGAGTGTCCCTTTTTTGAGAGAAAAAGCCCAACGATAAATGATTTATTATGAATAAGTTACGGGAATGACGGTCCGGCTAAAAAGCAGGATTTGGGGACACTGTACGGTGTCCCCTGTTTTAAAGGGGAAAATAATTAAGCTGGTAGTTTTTGTTCCTCAGACGGACCTTTGCATTACTGAATATTGCGCGGGGGTCTTCGACACCTTCGGGCAGCCGGCAGGAAATCAGGTAATAATTTTCGGTGCTCTCGAGTATTCGTTTCAGCTGTGCTTCCGGCGTGCTGGTAACCTCCACCATTCCGCCGACCTTCCGGGCCAGCCCGGAATAAAGCTCGAACATATCAGTGGACAGTTCTCTCATCTGCATATCAGGTCTCGGTCGCGGCGAAACTTTAAAATAAATAAAATCTACGAGAAAGCCGGCTCTTTTTGCCTCCTCAGCCAGAGGTTCAACCTCAACGGAAATTTCGGCTGAAATCGACCTGAAGAGCTCGCTTGCCTGAAACATCACTGACTGATCCGCCAGCAACCTTTCCATCATTTCAGCTCCGGGTATGGCCACAAATTCCTGCTGGTAAATCACCACATAGTGTTTTATCGCCCTCGTTTTAGCAAAGCGCTCCGCAGCCAATAAAATTGTCTGATCGTTAAATTTTCGAAAATTGTTAAGGTTGTCCAGATTCTGTCGGTATTGCCTCAGTATGTCGCGGGGAGAGCCTCCCCGTTGCAGCTCCTGTATCAGCCGATTTAATTCCTGAAAGGTCTCGAGGAAAACAGCTCCGCCGGTGGCCAGGTCTCTTTTCAGAACGGTCGAAGCCGCTTTCATCAATTCTTCAGGAAGGCGGCTCCTGAGGGTTTCAGGCGAAAAACCATAAACACCGACCGGGGTGACTATGGAAAACACATCCGAAGGGCTGTAGGGACGCAGGAAAAGCTGTTCTGCCATCTGACCGAGTTTTTGATGAAATTCATAACCCCTTACTTCGAGGATGATAACTCGCGGCAGAACGGCCGATGGTATCTCAACTCCTTCTGACCTTCGCAACTTCAATCCTTTAACGAAAGTTAGACCTTCAGGTTCGAGCAGCAGTTCTCCGGCCGATATTTCGAGGTCGGAGAGAGTCAGGTTCTCAACCAGCCGGCCACGATCAAAGGCCTGCAGAAAAATCAGGTTGTTGCCGTCAATTTCCTGAGTGGACGGTGCGCAAAAAAGGAAAGACCCCAGGAAAACCACGCCGGCAACAACTGCCAGGCCAGAAACCAGAACAATAAAACTCTGGAAAATCGATTTCTCTTTCATCTTTGTTCTCCATTTATCAAATCAGGACAAGCCGTGTCACCTCTGGCCTCAAAGAATCGATTCCGGGGAATTTAATTTCTATAAAGCACAAAAAGGAAAGAGAACTTATCTGTAAGACATTCGGGGAAGAGCCCGGTTGACCTGATAAAGTCAGCAAATTTAATTTTCCCTCCGGTTTTTTGAGGTCATTTTTTGCCCGATAAAAATTTATTCCAGGTTAAAAACAAAAGCAATAAAAAATCACCTGACAGACCACTGTTCTGAGCATATCTTGATATTCTTTAGAGTAAACAAATAACTCGATCAGTTTGAAATCGCACGAGCACGATGGAGTGAGGTTATAATTGATGGCCATACTAATTATTTTCAAATATCAGGTATCGGAG
>JASEFX010000092.1 GCA_030018265.1 Candidatus Saccharicenans sp. | reverse complement strand
GAAAAACAAGGATTGAAACTCGAGTTTTCAACCCGCCTCTTGTGTGATGTCCAGAGAGTTGAAGAGGATCTTCCAGAAAAACAAGGATTGAAACTTATTCCGTTTCGCTCCTGAGACAGCTCGTGACCAATGTTGAAGAGGATGTTCCAGAAAAACAAGGATTGAAACTGATAGGTCTGGTTGTCGGCGAAGAGCTTCAGAAGGTTGAAGAGGATCTTCCAGAAAAACAAGGATTGAAACTGCAGCACGTCCGCCGCATATAATACATCAGCTGAATCGTTGAAGAGGATCTTCCAGAAAAACAAGGATTGAAAGAAGGCCAATGAAGGAAGCAATAATTAAGCAAGAAGTAGATATACTACTGTCCTTGTGATAACTACTGAAATTTCTGATAACACTGTTAAAAGGCCTTTCCGAAGGAAGAGTGTTGAAAAATTGAATAGCAGCTTACAGTATAAAAAAATTTTCACCAGAAAATATTTTTGATAACCTGTGGCACTTATTTCATTACTGATAATGATTTAACTCAAAAATCAAGCCGGGCTGGGGAAGAAAGCAGGTTCAGAAGCTCTGATGTTCTGTGCGGCGGATTATCTCATCCTGCAGCTCCCTGGCACAATCGACGAAATAATCGCTGTAACCGGCCACCCGCACGATAAGGTCGCGGTATTTTTCCGGATGCTTCTGGGCATCGCGCAGGGTGTCGGCGGTAACCACGTTGAACTGGATGTGATGACCCATCAGCTTGAAATAAGTCCTGATCAAATCTTTGAGCCTCACCAGTCCTTCCTCATCAGCCAGAAGCTGAGGGGTGAATTTCTGGTTGAGCAGCGTCCCGCCCGTCCTGATATGGTCAATCTTCGCCACCGATTTGATAACCGCCGTCGGTCCCTTCCTGTCCATTCCCTGAACAGGCGAAATGCCCTCAGATAGAGGTTCGCCGGCCAGCCGCCCGTCCGGGGTTGCTCCGGTCACCCGGCCGAAGTAAACATGGACGGTTGTCGGAAGCAGGTTAATCCGGTAGGTTCCACCAAAAACCGTCGGCCGTCCGTCAATCATCCGGAAATACATCTCAAACACCTGACAGGCTAAATTATCGGCATAGTCGTCGTCATTTCCGTATTTCGGCGTCCTGTTCAGAAAGCGATCCCGCAGCCGTTCATATCCCTGGAAATTCTGTTTGAGAGCCCGGAGCAGCTCATCGATGGTCACAACTTTTTCGTCGTAGACATTGTATTTAACCGAGGCCAGAATATCGGTAATGGAACCCAGGCCCACTCCCTGAATATATCTGGTGTTGTAGCGGGCACCGCCGTGATGATAATCTTTACCCTTCTTCACGCAATCATCGATGAAGAGAGACAGGAACGGAGCCGGTAGATAATCTGCATAGAGTTTTTCTATGACGTTATTCCCTCTGATTTTAATATCGACAAAATAGCGCATCTGTTTTTCGAAGGCCTGCATCAACTCATCAAAAGTTTTGAAATGCCGCGGATCGCCCGTTTCCAGACCGATCTTCTTTCCGGTCCTCGGGTCCACTCCGTTATTCAGGGTGATTTCAAAAACCTTCGGAATGTTGAAATATCCCGTAAGAATATAAGCTTCAGCCCCAAACGCTCCTGCCTCAACGCAGCCGCTGGCACCCCCTTTTCTGGCATCTTCAACTGTTTTTTCCTGGCGGATGAGCTCCTGAACGATGGCATCGGTGTTGAAAATAGAGGGCTGGCCGAAACCCGTGCGGATGATCTTCAGCGCTCTGAGCAGCAGCGAATCCGGGTTCTTCGCGCTCACCTGAACCATCGAGCTCGGTTGCAGCAGTCGCATCTCCTCGATCACATCCAGGATAAGGTAAGAAAGCTCGTTGACGCCGTCGCGCCCGTCGGGAGTGAGCCCACCGACATTAATCAGCGCGAAATCCGTGTAGGTGCCGCTCTCTTCTGCGTTACCGCAG
>JASEFX010000091.1 GCA_030018265.1 Candidatus Saccharicenans sp. | reverse complement strand
TGAAAGCCGCTTTCCCAGGTTTGCCGACGGTTGGTTACCCAGATTTTATTGGCCCCTATATGATCAGGGAAATCAGGGCGCCCTGCGGCCGTCAGGGTAATCACCGCAAACAGCGGCGAGCCTCCCGGCTCTACGCCCGGCATGAAATCCCGGTAGAGAAAAGCCTGCATGCTGATCACGGTTCCGTCGATCACCACTTTTTCCGGGATTCTATCGAGGTCGTCAATCGGGCTGAAAGGATTGCGGCAGGAGGGTGTGGTGGCTAAGAGCAGAATGGCAACCGGCGCTGCCAGGAGAAAGCTTTTTCTCCTCAAAATTACCCTCCTTAAAGGAAAAGGCTTCTAACAGAATAAATTTAAGAGCGGAGTTCTGTGATGTCAAGACAGGCAGGTCAGCAGCTGGACTGACGGCCCGGGAAAACAGAATGGCCATTAAAACAATTGGGGAATGAGTATTGTGCCCCCCATTTTGTAATCTATTATCAGGTTGAAGTAGAATCTATTCGGAGAGAGTCAGAATGAGCGTCAAGTTGCTGGTGTGGCTGGCGGTTATCGCGGTGGCGATTTTCGGGCTCGACCGACTTCTGCTGGCCATGGAAAGCCGCGGCTGGATTTATTACCGCCGGAAAAAGCCGGGATCGAGCGCTCTCGGCCGGGCCTGCCTCGAAGTTCAGCAACTGCTGGAACCTTCAAAAAAATACGTTATTCAGATTAAGGAAGAGAGAAAGGAGCAACAGCAAGCCGGAGACCTGCCGCCGGATGATGACCGCCAGGAAGGCGGACAGGAAGAAGCTCAGCAGAACAATCGGGATGACGCTCAGCAGGATGGTAAGGAAGGGAGGGGTATTACAGGTTAAATTCCTGTTAAGAAACTCCGGCGCGGCGTTTTCTCGGATAAAATAAAATTATGAGCCCGACTTTGTCGTTTGTAAGGCCGCGGTTTTATAGTTTGGCAGTGACTGTTATCGGAATTTTATTTTTGGTTCGGGCTTTTTAATTCAGGAGAAAACAATGAGATTAGCTCTTTTTTCCGACATTCACGGCAACCTCTACGCACTTCAGGCGGTCCTGGCCGATATCAGGGCTCGCGAGGTTGATATGGTTTTTTGCGGCGGGGACCTGGTCGGCTACGGAGCTTTCCCGAACGAGGTGATTTCTTTCATCAGGAAAAATCGCATCCCGACCATCATGGGAAACTATGACCGGGGCATAGGCCACGACCTGGATGATTGCGGCTGCGCTTACCGGGACGAGCTGTCTAAAGCCCTCGGCAAACGCTCAATTGCCTGGACGGGGGAAAAGGTCACTCCGGAAAACAAAGCTTATCTCAGAAACCTGCCGGAAAGAATCAGCCTGAAAATCGGGGGCCACAGAATACTTATGGTTCACGGCAGCCCGAGGAAGATAAACGAATATCTTTACGCCGACCGGCCGGCAGCCTCGGTGGTGAGAATTTTTGAGACCGAGAAAGTCGACATAATAACCTGCGGCCATACCCATCTTCCTTACGTGCTTAAGCTGAGAGTCGGGGAAGGAGTCGGGGCAGAGACAATTCCTCACGAACAAAGCAAAAGCCAGACGAAGCCCGGAAATATATATATTCTTGTGAACTCAGGCAGCGTGGGCAAGCCAAAGGATGGGGATCCGAGGGCGGGGTATGTGCTGATGGAATTTCAGGATGGCGGCGTCAACCTTGAGATTATCCGAGTGGAGTATGATGTCGAATCCGCAGCCCGTGCAGTCGAACAGAGCGGCCTGCCGGTAGAATATGCCGAAATGCTCCGCCTGGCTTCCGGATAAAACTTTTTTATTTGCTATTCAGCATTTTCTGCAGAGATAAATTTACTTTATTAAACACTCAATCAGCATTGCCTGTTAAATTTCTTCGGGATGATTAAGAGTTTGGTCTCTATCAACCAGCTTTTAATGTTTTTTACCAGGATAAAATTGCGAAAAAATTGAAAAAGCGGATTAAAAAGATGAATAATGATAATGATGAAGCAGAA
>JASEFX010000090.1 GCA_030018265.1 Candidatus Saccharicenans sp. | reverse complement strand
ACGAAAAGGCAGCCAGAAAAATTGGGGAAAGAGTATTTTAGGTATGGTGACTCACTTCTTTGAAATTATATAAACTGAGCTCCTCACAGAGGAATAGCTGTCTCCGGTTTTATTTTTTGAGCTGGATGACGCCGATTCTTTCAGCTTCTGCCCGGATCAGGGGTATGCCGATTATCTCTTCGAGAAGAGCGCTGGAGATGAGCGACCAGACGTCAGCCGGTGCCATCAGGTCATTCACGGCCGGGCCGGGGACTCCTTCCTGATAGTCTTTGAACAGATAGAGAATTTTTGTCCTGCCCGATGCTGTCAAATCTGGCCCGGCTACCCAGCCGTCGCCGTCAAAATCAACGTATGGATCCGAGGAAACAACAGAAGCCAGGTCCCAGAGAGGCACGTTCAAGTCGAGAGCAGAGTTAATGCCCTTGAGGATGATGTTGGCAATGTGAGTGTGCACGGTATGCCCGGGATGGACCCCGTCCAGAGAAAATGAACCGCCGCGGCCCCAGTTTCTTTTGAGCAGGTAACTTCCCGCCTGAAGGCCCGAGGAGAAGCTTTCGTTAAGTTTATCGGCTGTATCGATAATGAAAGCGTTGGGTCGGCCGCTGAGAGATTTGACGATGGCGTTGAACAGGTCAATGCGGTTTTTAATTATTTGAGCTTCGCCCTCGCTCATTACCAGTGCGTTATTTCCAAGCACAGCATCGATGCGTTCGGTATAACCTTCCCTGGCCAGCTCATACAGGCAGAAGAAAGTGAGCAGAGAAATCCGGCCTTCAAATCCGGAAGGAATAGTGTAGCCCAGTTTTCCGGTAAGATAGAATTCCAGATCATCTCTGTCCATCAGGTAGCCAACTTCCGGGTAATATGGATAGGTCAGGAAGAAGTACTTTACGCCGGAGCGATTCAGGTTCATCCGGGCAACCAGCCGGTTGAGCTGAGTCAGGAAATCGGCCATCTCCGTCAGGTTGTGCTCGATTTGCTCGGCGGTAAAAGGCTCAAAGGCAATTACTCCTCTGCTGCGCCCGTAATTCAGGAGATAGCTTACCACCGGACTCAGCCTGTCCTTTATCTGGTCGAACGGTATCGGCAGGTACTGCGGGTTTTTTCCGCCGAGACCGAGAGTCGACAGAGCGGCGTCGTTGTTGCCCACCCAGAAAATTACTATGGCCGGACCGGTACGGTTGTTCAGGTGCCAGATCAGGGCATCGATCTGGCTGACCGGTTTTCCGGCAAGCAGGTTAATCGGATAGAGAACTTTATCGTGCATGTCGGTAAAAAGATAGGGCTGCAAACGGTCGCAGAGATATTCTGAAGAGATGTAGTTAGAACTTGTTCCGGCTCGCTTATAGTACTCATAACCTTCAACGGAAAAGAGGTCTTCGCCATCGATGCCGAGGTTGGTGGGGATGGTCAGCGGGTTCAGCCGGTTGCCGCTGAGATCCAGCCAGGCCTGATTGAATTTCAACGGCAGAACAAGGCTTAGCTTGCTGGCGACTTTCTGCAGATAGGCATTTTGCAGATGGTACTGATTGTTGGTGGCGTCCCTGGTGCCCTGGGTCAGACTGTCGCCGACCGCCAGCAGGGTAGTCCTCGGGTAAAACAACAAGGAGTTAGTCCGGAGGGCAGATTGCCTCTGGATAGCACGTTCCTGGCCGTAAGCCGGCAGGTATGAGCAGATGAGGAGAACCGTCAGCAGCATTCCCCAGAGAAAAAAGAAAAAGACCCTTCCCTTTGAAATTTTTTCCATTTTTCCCCTCCTTGATTTAATTGATATAAAAATCGGGCAGGAATGTCAAACAAAAAGTATTACCACTGCGGGTAAAAAGATGTTCAGGCATTATTTCAAATAAGGCATTATGAAATGCAATGACTGTTACCAGACAGCGCTGACTTTATTGTTTAGAGATTTGATATAAAAATATTGCCCGTCTCTGACTGTGATTCTGACGACAATATCGACCGTGGTCTCAGGTTCCCATTTCGGGCCGCCGCGGGCCACCAGGTCGATTCTGTTCGGCTCGGCCGGGCTGCGCGGG
>JASEFX010000008.1 GCA_030018265.1 Candidatus Saccharicenans sp. | reverse complement strand
AGCGCTTTCGACCGCAGCTTCAGCGGCTGTAGCTTCCACCTGTTCAGCTTCTTTTTCTTTCTTTTTCTTTTTCGTCCGGTACATGCCGCGCGGATCTTTCTTGATGGTCATAAAACGAAGGATTAAATCTGATTGCTTGAGCTTTCTCTCAAGTTCTGCCGGAACAGCCGGAGCACCCTCGTAGGTGAAAAACACATAGATACCCTCATTGAATTTTTTGATCGGATAGGCCAGTCTCCGCTTGCCCCAGATATCTTTTTTAATCATCTGGCCCTTTTTGCTGGCTATCGCCTCGGCCATCTGATTAATCAGAGTGGAAACCTCTTCCTCTGGCAGGTTGGGGGCGACGATAAAACCGGTTTCGTATTGATTCATTTTTCCTCCTTATGGATTAACAGCCCCGGAACTTTTGCCCCGGAGCAAGGAGTTGAATGCTTATTTTACAATATTTCAGCTAAAAATCAACCCTCAGTCGGCGCCACCGTTTTTCTTCTGTTAAATCTGTTCATCGCCTGGTTTATATTCCCGCGGATGATCATTTCTATCGCCTCACAGGCCATATCCAGCACCGGCTGAAGCGTTTCCCACTCGGACAGCGGGAACTCTTCGAGCACATAATCGGCAGCATCCCGCCCTTCAGGCTTTGGCCCGATGCCCACTCTGATTCTCGGGAACTCCTCAGAGCCAGCAGCCTCCACGACCGATTTCATCCCTTTGTGGCTGCCCGGGCTGCCGCCTGGACGTAATCTTAACTGGCCCAGGTCGAGATCCAGGTCGTCATAGATGACTATCATATTCTCAGGTTTTGCCCGATAGCCGGCAAGCAAAGCAGCCACGGCCTTCCCGCTTAAATTCATAAAAGTTTGAGGCAGGGCCAGCACTACCCTCGTGGCACCCTTCTGGCACTCGGCAATCTTAGAGTAATAAGCTCGCTTCTTTATTTCTGCCTGCCATTTGCGAGCCAGGTGCTGCACCACCAGGAAGCCAGCGTTATGCCTGGTTTTCGCGTACTCTTTGCCCGGATTGCCCAGGCCCACCACCAGCCACACTCACTATTCTCCGGTTTCTTCCTCTTCTTTCTTGCGCTCTTTCCTGATAACTTCCGGCTCTTTAATTTCTGCGGCTTCCTCCACCGTGCCTTCAGCCGTACCCGGGGCCGCCTCTTCAGCCACACTGCTTATGACCACGATCGCTGCCTGCGGCTCATGGAGCACTTTGATACCTGGCGGGAGCTCCAGGTTCATCACCTTGAAAGATTGATGAATGTGCAGATGGCTGATGTCGATGGTGATCGCTTCAGGAATGTCGCGGGGGAGACATTCAATTTCAAGTTCTCTCAGCAGGAAGTCAACCACTCCACCCTCAGACTTAACTCCGACCGGTTCGCCCACGAGTTCCACCGGAACAGAAACTCTGACCGGCTTGTCCATGGAAATCCGGATCAGGTCCACGTGCAGCAGCTCGTCGGTAACCGGATGAATCTGAACTTCCTTGATCATTACGTCGGTTTCGCCGGAATCGAAGGCCACGCGGAAAATGGTGTTTTCTCCCGTTTCCGATTTTAATATTTCGATAACATCCTTCTTTTGCAGAATCAGCGGAATGTTTTCCACCGATTCGCCGTAGAGGATGGCCGGGACGAGTCCCTTCCGTCTGAGCCTCCCGGATGCGTTTTTCCCGAGCTCGGTTCTTTTCTCAGCCTTGATAACCAGTGTCATGTGTATCCTCCTCAGATAAAAAGAGAGCTCACTGAGCTTCCCTCATTTATTCTCTTAATGGCTTCGCCAAAAAGCTCAGCCACAGATAGCACTTCAAACCGATCGCTGTTGCTGGTCTTATCGTTCAACCTGATGGTATCGGTGACAAAAACTTTTTCCAGGGCAGAGTTTTCGATTCTCTCCACCGCCGGACCCGAAAGCACCGGATGGGTGCAGGCAGCAAAAATTCTTTTTGCCCCCGCTTCCTTCAGCGCCTCCACACCAAGAGTCAGAGTCCCGGCGGTATCCACCATGTCGTCAAAAAGCACCACATTCTGGTCCCTGACGTCACCGATGACATGAAGCACCTGAGCGACATTCGGAGCCGGCCGTCTTTTATCGATGATAGCCAGCGGGGCATCGAGTCTCTTGGCAAATACCCTCGCCCGGGCCACGCCGCCAGCATCGGGAGAGACGATCGTCAGGTTTTCCAGGCTCAGCTTTCTGATGTGAGCGGCTATAACCGGAGCGGCCATAAGATTGTCCACCGGGATAGAAAAGAATCCCTGAATCTGGGGCGAATGGAGGTCCATCGTCAGTACCCGGTTGGCGCCAGCGGTTTCCAGCAGGTCAGCCATCAGCCTGGCGGAAATCGGAACCCTCGGCCGATCTTTCCAGTCCTGCCGGGCATAAGCAAAATAAGGAATCACCGCGGTAATCCTCCCGGCAGAAGCCCGCTTGAAGGCGTCCAGCATCACAAACAATTCCATGAGATGAAAATTGCCGTCGGGAGCGCCGGACTGCACTACAAACACATCCTCTCCCCGAACGTTTTCATCGATGTAAAAGCGGATTTCCCCGTCGGCAAATCTGGTCAGCACACACCGGCCGAGTTCAATCTTCAGGTAACTGGCAATTTTCTGCGCCAGCTCTGGATTCGAAGAACCTGAAAATACTTTCATGCCTCAATTCCTTTCAGCGGCCTTAACATAGCTGGGGCGGGAGGACTCGAACCTCCAGATGACGGATCCAAAGTCCGTTGCCTTACCAGTTTGGCGACGCCCCAGTGTGAAGTTCTCTCCAGTATCTTTCACGTCCGACTGTTTCAGCCACCAGGACTTCATACTCTAATTCTAATTTCTTCGCCGCCTGGCTGGCCAGCCATCTGTCTGCGAACCAGCCAAATATCGCTGAGCCTGAACCGCTCATAAGCGAGAGTTCCGCTCCCGCCCCCGCAAGTTCCTTTTTAATCTCAGCCAGCCGGGGATAAATTTCAAAAACTATTGCTTCTAAATCGTTTTCTAAATACTTGAAAATGGATGTATTTCTTTGTTCTAAAAACTGAATAATTTTACTTGCTTTAAGGTTTGAAGTCAAGGTTGCCCGCCGGCGGTCGAGTTCCCGGTAGACCGCAGAGGTGGAAACAGGGAACCCGGGCATAACGACCACGACCCAGGCCGGGGGCAGCTCGGCCACTTCGAGCAGGTCTTCTCCTTTTCCCCTCCCCAGACACAATCCCCCGTGGAGGAAAAAAGGCACATCAGCCCCAATCGAAGCGGCCAGTTTTTTCAATTCCTCCCTGGTTAACCGGAGACCCCAGAGACGGCACAAACCCAGCAGGGTGACAGCGGCGTTGCTGCTTCCTCCAGCCAGCCCGCTTCCGGGTGGAATGTTCTTTTCTACGGTTATCGTAACTCCCGGGGTGCTGCCGGCTATCTCCCGGAGAAGACGGGCGCTGCGGTAAATCAGATTGTTTTCATCCCAGGGAACATCGCTTCTGTTGCCGTAAAGCACGATTCGATCATCATTTCTTGGGTGAAAAGTGAGCCAATCTTTTATATCAATTGTCTGAAACAGGGTTATCAGCTGATGGTACCCGTCCTCTCTCAGACCGCCGACTTCGAGTCCCAGGTTTATCTTGGCAAAAGAACAGAGCGTCAGCTTTTCCATCTGCCCGCAATCTCCGCCCATTCGACTCTCCTGGTCCCCACCGGAATCGAAGGGTCCAGCAAAGAAAAGTTGAAATTCCGGTTAAAAGCAATTTTCTGCAAACGAACTTTTACCCGGTATTCACCGCAAACAAAAAAAATGATTTTTGGAACAGGACCGGGAGCATACCGCTCTTTGACTTCAAACCTGAGACCATCCCTTTGCCCTGTCATAATCTGGCTGGAGCGATCAAATTCGAGAGCCCACCCTCCCGCGACCTCAAGCTCAGCCCAGCGGCCGGATAAAACCAGCGAGAGCTCGCGGGAGTTGAGTTCCTGTCCGAATACTTCTGAGGTGATCACCCTGCTATCTCCGCTCCAGAAAGTCTTTTCCCGGGGCACATAAACCAGGGCCGTCCCGCTATCAATCCAGACGATGCTTTGAAGACGCCCGAGCGGGTCGAATAACTCCAGCCGGAGCTTATCGGGGAAAGCTCCATAAAGCCGCCCCCGGAATCTAAAATTTCCTTCAGGACCGCTCAACTGGAATGAGGCTTCTGCTTCCAGTCGTTCTATAGAATCCGGGGGGACAATTACAGGCGGCGCTGTGCGGCAGGCCGCAGCTATAAAGCTAAAAAGCAATAATAGCAGCCATCCCGGCCCTACCTTCGGTCCGATTCTCTTCCCCCGCCCCCTTCTTTCTCTTTTCACGATGACGCTGCCTGTGGACTTTATCAATCGAGCTTGAAACCGTAGTCCTCGGTTTCTGGCTTCTTCTTTCCATCCTCTCCTGACGGCTTCTGCCCGGATGCTCCTGTCGAACCCAGATCAAATTTGTAATCGGTGGTAGTTACCCGCATCTTTTTCCTTTTTCGGGTCACCGGATAAAACGGAGAGCGAATTCTCCTGCCAAAGCAGGACAGATTCGGGTTGATGATCATCAGAATGACAAAAAGACCGAAGATAATCAGTATTCCATAAATCGTCCAGCTCATTTTGGCCTTCCAACCATAATTATAAGTTCAGGTCTTCTGTTTAGCAACCGGCCCGGTCACCCGGTCATTCATGAAACACGAGAGCTTCAAACTTATAAAGACCCTTCGATTTGCGCCAAGCATTATCGGGAAGACCGGCCTTGCGGCAAAGCTCCCTTAGAAAAGTTTGCCGATCCCATCCCTGTTCCACGGGTACCTGCGGCAGCAACAGTCCGCTCCTCCCGCTTTCTCTAATTAAAAGTCCGTGGCGTCCAACCTGTATTTCTGAAACGCTGCCCACCGGCTCGAGCGGCCCCAAAAAGGAAATTTCCAGTTTAATCCTGCTCAGCTCCTGTTTTTTCAGCGGCGGGAACCTCGGGTCCTCGGTAGCCGCCAGTACAGCTGCCCTGACCACAGTTTCCCAGAGAGGAAAGACCGGTTCAAAGAAACCGATGCAGCCGCGGAGTTCTCCGTCTTTCTTCAGCGTGACAAACGCTCCAGCCGGAATTTTCAGGCTTTCATGTTGAAGGTGATACTCCGGAAGCCGTCCGGAGTCCAGGTAGGTTTCAACAGCCAGCCGGGTGAGCGCCAGCAGTTCTTTCTTCTCTTCTTCATTAAGTTTTAACGGTCCTCCCTTTGTTTCAACACACACCGCCGCCGCCAGATAGCCGACCACGCGATCTGCCGGTCCGCCAGCTGCGGCTGAATCTGAATAGCCAAGCACTGCAACCCGGGAGGAACCGAGTTTCCGGGCATAATGGAGAACCGCCAGCACCGGACCACCGCCGCACATGATGTTTTCATGTCTTTCCACTTTTTTCATCAGCGTGCTCAGCTCGAACTTTTTGATAAGTTCAATTGTTCTGCTGTCAACCTCGTTGGCTCTGAAACGTTCCAGAAAGTGCGACAGGTCGGTCGAGGCTATCATCAGAACTTTTTTCCCCTTCAGTGCCCTGGTTAAAGCATCAGCCAGTACCTTCACCGTCCGCTCGGTCTGGTCCCCCATGACAATCGGCACAATCCGGGCCTCCGGGAAAACTTTCTGGATAAAGGGCACCTGCACTTCTACCGAATGTTCCTTCTGATGAGCTTCCGGTATGAAGCCGAATCCGGAAGCGCGCGCTATCTCCCGGGCTAAATTTTCATCCACCCGGGCAATACCCAGCGGGCTTTCGAATCCACCCCGGAGATAGACCGAACATCCTTCAAAAGCAAATTGATGAGAGGGACCGATGATGACCACCGACTCAAAATTAATATCCTGGACCTGTCTGTAGGCAAGCGCCGCCAGCCTCCCTGAATAAACGTAACCGGCGTGCGGGACGATCAACCCGATTACATTTCCCGGGAGGCGTCTGACCTCAGCGCTTTGCAGGAAAACCTCCAGGGTATGATTCAATCTCTCCGGGTCAGCTTCATAAAACTGACCAGCCCAGAAAGGCTTTCTTATACCCTGAGCTAATCCCGGGACCAGGAGCCAGCAGAAAAGCAAAAGCCCGAAAGTTATCCCCGGGGTTCTTTTCTTTCTCATCCCGGCCTCCGTTTTAATTTTAATCTTTTAACCCCCGCTCAGCAAACTGCCTCTCTTTTTTAACCACAAGAATTCGACAGGACAACCGGAGCCAAGGACGGTGACTTTTTCTTACGCTTCTTTCGCTTCACGGGACAGGCGGGATGAGAAATTACCTCAAGCGGAAAAAGATGGATATCGTGCCCGGTTGAAGGCGGAAGGCTAGAGGCAAGCGCAAAAATTTTTTCAGCATCGTGCCGCTTGCTGTTGACAATTAAACGAATTTGATAAAAAATTTACTTAGAACAGACGACCATGAAAAAACTGTTAAAGTTCTTACTGTTAGTCGGAGGGATATTTTCCACCTTCCTTCTTGGATTTCACTTTGGCAGAGAGAAAGAAAAGGCTCGTATCCCCAAGTTCCAGGACGACTCCGAGAGAGAATTTTGAAAACAGTTGAACCATAAAAAGGGGGGTACAGGAAGGTAGAAATTGCCTTTATGTCCTGAACTACAGGTCTGTTACTGCTGGTTGTTTTTTCTGCTATAATAATTAGAAGCATTGAAGCTGAGGTGATTATCACTGAGGAGAGAGATTATGCCACTTTATGAATATCGTTGCGCCAATTGCCAGAAGGAATTTGAAGTTTTGCAAAAAGTAAGCGACGAGCCGCTTACCGTCTGCCCTGAATGCGGCGGCTCTCTGCGCCGGCTGATTTCTTCCCCGGCCATTCAATTCAAGGGAAGCGGCTGGTACATAACCGATTATGCTCTCAAAAATTCTCCCGGTGGCAACGGCCGTAACGGGGGACAGAAGCGACCTGAAGAGGAGAAGACGAAGCCGGCCGGGCAGCCTGCCTCCTCTTCAACCAAACCTGCGTCAGGGACATAAGATTTGTCATCTGCATAAACCCCTGGTGGAAATAAATCGATGAAAATTGCTGTTTATCTTCCCGCAACCCTGGGGGGTTCATTTCTATCGCTTCCGACCGTCCGAACTCTTCAGCAGAATTTTCCGACAGCCGAAATAAGCCTGTTGGGCTCTTCCAGATTTGCCGCTTTTCTTCAGAACATCCTTCCCGGATTTGAAGTAATAAGCCTGCCTGACCTTAAGGATATCGCCTCCCTGAAAAGAACCTCCTCCAGGCTTAAGAAGATGAATTTCGACCTTGGATTGTTGCTGGACGAATCTTTCGCCTCAGCCCTGCTTTTCTATCTGGCCAGAATACCCCAGCGCTGGGGTTATGACCGCGAAGGTCGCGGTTTCATGCTGACCAGAAAATTGCGCCTGAAAGCCACCGACCCCAGGCGGCATATAAAAGATCATTACCTCCATCTGCTCCAGAAACTTGGCCTGCAGGTAGATGAACAGCCTTTTTTTCTAAAACTTCCGGAGAGATACATCGAGCTCGGAGTTGAGAATCTAAAGCAGGCGGGACTGGACCCGACGCGACCTGCCATAACCCTCAAGCCCGGCTCAAGTTTTGGTGCCGCCCGGGTCTGGCCTGTAACCCGGCAGGAGGAACTCATAAAGAAACTGCTGGAGAAAGACCTTCAGGTTGCGCTGATAGGCTCGCCCGCCAGCCAGTCATTAAGCCGCATCCTCAAAGCTTCGGCTGATGGCCGCGTGGCCGACCTGGCCGGCAGTCTTTCTCTTGAAGAAACTGCCGGAGTCATAGCCTCTTCAAAAGTGTATGTGGGGAACGACAGCGGACTTACTCATCTGGCAAACTTCCTCGGCACCCCGGTGGTCGGCCTTTACGGACCGACAGACCCGCATCTTTCAGGGCCCTCACAGGCCCCCTCAGTTGCCCTTAAAAAAATTGTTCCCTGTTCTCCCTGCAGTTACCGAGCCTGTCCCTACGACCACCGCTGTCTGAACAGCATCGAGGTGGAAGAAGTCCTGGACGTCATATTAACTTTTCTGCCCTCATAAAAATTCCGATGAGCGGACAGAGTCGCATCGATGATCAGGTTTGACGACATCGTAGAAAAGATTTCGGGGAAGTATTCCGAAAAAGACCTGAGGATACTGCAGAAAGCCTACGTTTTTGCGGCAAAAGCCCACAGAGGACAGACCCGCCGCTCGGGCGAGCCGTACATGAGCCACCCGCTGGAAGTCACGAACATTCTGGCGGAGATGAACCTGGACCTGACCACCCTGGTGGCCGGGCTGCTGCACGATGTGCTCGAAGACACCGAGGTCACCCCGGCAGAAATCAGAGAAAATTTCGGCCGGGAAGTGGCCACCCTGGTGGAAGGGGTGACCAAGATCAGCCGGGTCGAGGATTCATCCCCGGAAGACACCAGGGCTGAGACCATCAGGAAAATTATTCTGGCGATGACCGATGACCTGCGGGTGATCTTTATCAAACTGGCAGACCGCTGGCATAACCTGAAAACGCTTCATTTCCTCCCGGAGGAGAAACAGAAGCGCATCGCCAGGGAGACGCTGGAAATTTACGCTCCGATCGCCAACCGTCTGGGCATGGGTCGCATCCGGGCCGAGCTGGAAGACCTGGCCTTCCGCTATGTTGACCCGGACGAATATTTCAGGATGGTGGCGCTGGTCGAACCGGAACTAAAAAAAGGCGAAAAAGAATTGAAAAAGCTGAAAAAAACCATAGAACAGCTGCTGAAAGAAAACGGCATACCGGCAGAAATCCAGTTCCGGATAAAAAGACTTTACAGCATCTACTCGAAGATGATGAAAAAAGGGATCGACTTCGACCAGGTTTATGACTTTCTGGCTCTCCGCATAATCACCGATTCGGTTAAAAACTGTTACGCCATCCTGGGGATCATTCACCAGCGCTGGCCTCACCTGCCGCAGAGATTTCGGGACTTCATCGCGATGCCGAAGCCGAACCTGTATCAGTCGCTCCATACCACCATCATTACTGAAAACAAGCAGACTTTTGAAATTCAGATTCGCACCCGGGAAATGCATGAACTGGCAGAAAACGGTATCGCCGCTCACTGGAAATACAAAGAAGGAGCCCCGACCGGCCTGACCGCGGAAGATCAGCGCCTGCAGTGGCTCAGGGAAATTGCCGCTCTGTTCAGCGAGCAGAAAAACCCGAAGGAATTTCTGAAAAACTTGAAAATCAACCTTATACCTGAAGAAATTTATGCCTTCACGCCGAAGGGCAAGGTGATCACGCTTCCTCCGGGTGCCACCGCCCTCGATTTCGCCTTCAAGATCCATTCGGAAATCGGGCTCAAAGCCAGCGAGGCCAGAATCAACGGTCAGCTGATGCCCCTGAAAACACCGCTCAAAACCGGAGATATTGTCGAAATAATAACCTCGCCAGACAGAACCCCGCACCGGAGCTGGCTGAACTGGGTGGTGACGGCCTCCGCTCGCCAGCAGATAAAAAAATTTCTCAACCTGAAAACCCGGAAAAGAGCGATCGAGCTCGGGCGTCGTCTCTGGGAGAAAGAAAGCAAAAGGCTGACGCTTCCTCCTGACCTGCGCTCTGAAGAGACACTCAGAAAAAAGCTGTCAGAAGCTCTGAGCATGCGCCTGAACAGCCTGGAAGATTTTTTTCTCCTGGTCGGTCTCGGAAAAATTGTGATTGACCGAAAACTCCTGGAAAAGCTGACTTCAAGTCCGCTGGTGGAGAGAGCCTCTGCCGGAGGGCTACTCACCAGGGTGGTGGAAAGATTCTCCGGGCGCAGCCAGTCCCCGGGACTGATGATCAAAGATCTGGACGAACAGATGATCTCACTGGCTCGCTGCTGCTCGCCGATAAAAGGCGAGCCGGTCGTTGGATATCTCACTTCAGGCAAAGGGATGACCGTCCACGCCCAGCGATGTTACCTGGTTCAGAAAGAAATCCTTGACAGTCAACGTCTGGTGGAAGTGGGCTGGGATCCTTCTTTTCAAGGAATGTTTAAGGCAAGGCTTATTATCAGATCTAAGGATTATCCAGGAGTGTTAGCCAGGGTGGCCGCGTCTGTGGCCGAACAGAACGGAAACATTTCAAAAGCAGAAGTCAGCACCAGCCAGGACGGACAGGCCTGCATCTCGCTGGAAATAACGATCGAAGACATCAACCATCTGCAGAAAATTATGGAAAAGATCGGACGACTGAAGGAAGTTAATTCCGTCGAAAGGGATTAAAGTCAGACGGCTTTCTGCACCTTCCCGGAGCGAAGGCAGCGGGTGCAGACCCAGATTCTTCTCACTCCGCTTTCCGTCCGGGCTCTGACTCTCTGCAGGTTGACACTCCATTTCTTGCGTGAAGCCCTGTTCGAATGGCTCCGGCTCAAACCGAAAATCGGGCCTCTATGACAGATATCACATTCTCTGGCCATGGTCGTTCTCGCTTTCTAACGATTTTCTGATGATTTTAATCTTATATCACAAATCTTTCAGGCTTGCAACTCCAGAGATTGACAGGCCCGGAATGGACTTATCCGGCGTTCATGCTATTGTTCAGCGATTAAATTCTGTCAGCAGACCTAAAGGCGGGCACCCGGAGCCATTTTTTTCACGACAGTTGTAAAAATTTTTCTTGAATTTTATGCTTCAAGGTGCTAATATTTTTCAGCATTTCCCCCGTTTCCTGTGTCGACGGGGTATTTTTCCACAGTTGTGGAAAAATCTGTGGAAATCTTTCGGGCAGTCATGAAGGTCGAAGATAAAACTAATCCCTGGAATAAGATACTGGCGGCAGTAAAAAGCCGGGTGGAAAGTCAGGCTTTTGAAACCTGGTTTGAGCCAACCTCCTACATCGGAGCAGAAGGCGAAACGCTTTACATCAAGGTGCCAAATTCCTACTTCAAGGACTGGCTGAGCTTTCATTATTCCAGACTTATAAATGAATGTTCTCAGGAAATATTTAACAAAGTATTCGAAATAAAATTTATCTATGATGAAACCCCGACATCATTCCTTAGAAACTCACCCGAAGAAAGGAAACTCCACCAGGCCATCACTGTGGTGGCTAACCTTAACCCAAATTACACTTTTGAAAATTTTGTCGTCGGCAACTGCAACCAGTTCGCTCACGCGGCTGCCGTCGCAGTCGCCAAGAATCCGGCTAAATCTTACAACCCGCTTTTCATCTACGGTGGAGCTGGACTCGGGAAAACCCATCTTATGAACGCCATCGGCCATTATATCATGAACAACAATCCCAGGCTGAAGGTGCTTTATGTTACCACCGAGAGGTTCATGAATGAGCTGATCAACCACCTGCAGTACGGAAAAATTCTTGAATTCCGTCAGAAATACCGGGCAGTTGACGTTCTGCTGATGGATGATATCCACTACATTTCAGGCCGGGAGAGAACGAAGGAAGAATTTTTCCATACCTTCAACCATCTTTATGATAGCCAGAAACAGATTGTCATTTCGAGTGACTGCCCGCCAAAGGACATTCCCCATCTGGAAGAACGTTTCCGCTCGCGCTTTGAGTGGGGATTGATTGCCGACCTGAAACCACCGGACATCGAAACCAGAATCGCCATTCTTAAGAAAAAAGCTGAGCTTGAGAACATATCTCTTCCCGAGGCTGTCGCACTGTACATCGCCGATAAAGTACATTCGAACATAAGAGAACTGGAAGGTTACCTTAGAAGGGTGATCGCCTTCGCTTCTCTTAAAGGAGCTCCAATAGACCTGGACCTGGCTCGTGAAGCCCTGAGGGGTTTACTTGACGCTGAAACCAATGTGATTACCATCGAAAAAATACAGAAAGTTGTCTGCAATCAGTACAAAATCAAGCTATCTGAGATTAAATCAAAAAACAATTCACCCAGAGTTTCTTTTCCCAGACAGGTAGCCATGTATCTGACTAAAGAGCTCACCGACAGTTCTCTTCCAGAAATAGGGAAGAAATTTGGCGGCAAGCACCATACGACAGTTCTTCACAGTATAAGGAAAATTGAGAAATTAAGAGAGAAGGACCCGGAATTTAACAGAGAAATCAACAAAATGATTAAGCTGCTAAAGTAATGATTATCAACACAAAAGGAATAGATATTCACATATTCTTGAAACAATGTATTATTTTTTTAATTGCCTTTTAGCTTAAATTGATTATATTATGAAGAATAAGGAAAGGTGGAAAAAATGAGGTTTATAACTTCTAAAAACAACATTATCAACGAATTAAGCCTTCTTCAGGGGATTGTGGAAAAAAGGACGACCATGCCGATTCTCTCCAGTATTATGATCAGAGCGACGAAAGGAACGGTGGAAATGATGGGCACTGACCTGGAAGTGGGTCTGAGAACAAAATTTGAGGCAGATGTCCGCACCGACGGACGGGCCGCAGTTAATGGCAGAAGACTTTTTGAGTTCATAAAATTATTGCCCGAGGATCAGGAAATAGAGTTTATAAAGAAAGATGAACACTTAATAGTCAGGAGCGGCGAAAGTGAAATAAAGGTTCTAACCGCCTCAGAAGAGGATTTTCCTGAAATCCAGGCTTCAGATTTTGAAAAGGGAATATCGTGGAATTTCTCAGATTTCAAAGAGATGATAGATTGTGTTTTATACGCCATTACCCAGGAGCAGCGCTACTATCTCAGTGGCGCGCTTCTTTCGATCAAAAAAAATCAGCTTGAGCTGGTAAGCACAGACGGGCACCGCCTTTCTTACACAAAGAGAGAATTTGAAGGGTTAAATGTTGATAAGGAAGTGAACCAGATAGTTTCCAAAAAAACACTGAATGAGCTTAAAAAGTTTGAAAACGAAAAAGTGGATTTTGATTTTGACGACAACAGCCTTTATTTCCGGGTTAACAACAGAGTTTTAATAAGCCGGATTATTGAGAGCAAATTTCCCAATTATCAGGCAGTAATTCCCAGAGATAATCCCAACATTCTGACCGTTGATAAAGAAGCTCTTATCAGGGCTATTAAAAGAGTAGCCATCCTTTCCTCTGAGAAATCGAAAGGAATAAAGTTTGACCTCAGTGGTGACGAGCTAAGGTTATTCTCTTCCAACCCGGAGTTTGGCGAAGCCAGGGATAAGCTCACGGTTGAATACAGAGGAAAGGATATGGAGATTGGTTTCAATTCTCAGTATCTCCTCGATTTTATGGAAACAGTGTCCTGCGACCGGGTTATTTTTGAAATAAAGGATGAGAACAGCGCGGTGTTGATAAAGCCTGAGTCCGAGCCTGAGGGAGTTTATTTTTACGTGCTTATGCCTATGAAGATTTAGCCGGCTGACCTGTGGTCATCACGGCAATGGCCTCGGACACCTGGCGACAGGCCTCTCTTATCGGCTGGGTTATCGGATGTCCAAAATCTAAAGAGGCCGGCTGTATTCCGATAAAGATAACCTTGCAGGAAAGCTCAGAAGTTAGATTTTCCAGAAATTTCGCAAATTCCAGTCCAACCTTTTTCTTCCCTTTTCCGCTTTCTGGCTGCAATCTGGTCACCATGATCGTTCCTGGAGTTTTTTTCATGTCCAGAGCGTCGACGATGATTAAATGAGAAGGCTTCAAACGTTTAACCCGTCGGCTGTAAGTGTCGATCAATTCGTAGACACGCAACACTTTGACCTTTGATTTCTGTCTTCTGGTAAGAAGGTTTTCCAGGATGCTGGCTACCAGAAGGCCGGCGGCATCGTCCGCTTTCAGGGCGTTGCCGGTTCCAAGCACCAGAAGCTTCTCCACGCTCCGGAGCTCTTTTCTGAGGAATTGAACCCATTTCACGGCCATCCGCCCTTCCCTCTGTCATTCAGGGATTAGAATTAATTTATATTTTTCTCCCCCCCGAATCAAGACAAATTTTTTCAGACAAAATTTCCGATCAGCTTTTCTGTTCGGATTTCGGCTTGACCACCGCCCGCACGTATTCCCATTCCATCTTCAGGTTTAGCCGGCTGTAGTCCGATATTTCAAAACGGTCGTCCATCAGCATCGCCTCGGTCGGGCAGGAATCGACGCACTGAGCGCAGTGAATGCAGCGGTCGTTATGGATAATCATCCTGAATCTTTTTTCAGCCTCATTTATCGCGGTGATTTCAATAGCTTCGGCCGGGCAGTCACGCTCGCAGGCCCGGCAGACGATGCAGAGTTCCGGTCTCAGGTAGGGCGAACCTCTAAAACCGCGCGGCACTTCGAGCTTTTCAAAGGGATAGTCCACAGTTGCCGGTTTCTTAAAGAGGTGACGCAGCAATTCGGGAATGAATACTCCGATCTTCATGAGATTAACCCCTTAACCAGGATGGTAATGAGTAGCTGAAGGACGGCCAGCGGAGCCAGATACTTCCAGGAAAAGGTGACCACCTGATCAACCCTGATTCTGGAAGTTGTCGCCCGGATTAACGCCAGGAAAAATATGACGAATAAAGTTTTGACGATGAAGTTTATCAGCCCGAGGAGCGGGCCGCCGGGAAAACCGCCGAGAAAAACTGTTGCCAGCAGACCTGCGGCCACGACCATCTCGGCGTCCATCATCAACCGGAATATCGCCAGCTTTTTGCCGGAGTATTCGGTGAAAGTTCCGCCGACTATCTCGGTCTCGGCGTGCGGAATATCAAACGGCGTTCTTTCCAGCTTTGCCTGTACGCAGATCAGGGCGATCACAAAACCCAGCAGATTCACCGGAATGAGCGCCGGGTGCTGGCGGTAGAAAGCGGCGATTTCCGCCAGACGCCAGGAATTGGCCAGAACAGCCGGGCTCAGCACCGCCAGGAACAGAGGCACTTCATAGCCGAAAAGCATGGTGAGAACCCTGGCTCCGCCAACGATCGAGAACAGGTTGGTTGACGACCAGCCGGCCAGGAAAAAGATAAAAGTCGGAAGGCTCAGCAGATAAAGCACAACGATTATGTCGCCGCTGAAAGAGATAACCGAAGGACGGTCCAGGCTGTAATTCCAGACGGGGATTAACAGCATCGCGGTGAAAACTATGGCCAGACCAAATGCCGGAAGAGCAGAGAACATTTTCCGGTCTGCTCTTTCAGGAACGATGTCTTCTTTTGCCATCAGCTTGAAGAAGTCGGCTATCGGCTGCAGCAGCCCGAATTTTCCCGTATGGGTGGGGCCCATGCGGTTCTGGAAACGGGCATAGAGTTTACGGTCGTACCACTCGACAAAGGTGGAATAGAGGAACAGGAACAGAAGACCCGGATAAATGATTAGATAAATCAGAGTATTCACAGTGGCCATTCTGCTACCCTCTTTTTTTCTTTCCCGTATGAAATTTTTTGACTCAGTTGTTTCAGGGTGTTCATCGGGATTATTTTTTCTTCTCCAGACCTGGCATCAACCACCGAGACCGCGCGCTCGGCGCAGCAGATGCAGGGGTCGATGGCCGCGAAGATCAGCGGCACGTCGGCGATGAACCCGTTCTTGAGCATCTTGATGGTGGCCGCATAGTTGGCCAGAGTCGGAGCCCGCACTTTCAACCGCTCGGGTTTATCAGTGCCGTTGCTCTTTATGTAGTGGATATTTTCTCCTCGCGGCGCTTCATAGCGGCTGACCACTTCGTTCGGTTTCGCTCTTCTGGGAGCCCTAACGGCTATCGGCCCGGCCGGCAGATTCTTCAGCAGATACTCGATTATGTTATAACTCTGGAAAAGTTCCTTAATGCGGACAACAGCCCGGCCGAGGACATCGCAGGTGTCGGCGGTGCAGACTTCAAAAGGAACTTCCTCATACACCGCATAAGGATCATCTTTGCGCACGTCCCTGGCGATGCCGGAGGCCCTGAGCGTTGGTCCGACGGCGCAGAGCGCCACCGCATCTTCAGGAGAGAGATAGCCAACGCCAGCCAGCCTGGCCACGAAGCTGGGCTCGGTCGTCCCGAGGTTCCTGTAGTATTCGCTGCGTTTCCTCAATATCTCGAGCGAATCCAGTATGTGCTTGACCTGCATTTCGTCCAGGTCGCGCCGGACCCCGCCGATAGTGTTGATGCCGTAGTGAACGCGGTTTCCGGTGATCGTCTCGAGTATGTCCATGACTATTTCCCGGTCGCGCCAGGTGTACATGAAGAAGCTGTCAAAACCGGCTTCGTGCCCGGCCACGCCGAGCCAGAGGAGATGGCTGTGGACCCTTTCAAGTTCGGCCACCAGCGTGCGGATGTACAGGCCGCGTTTTGGCGGTTCCAGCTCCATCAACTTTTCCACACCCTGAACGTAACAGGTCGTATGGGAATGAGAGCAGATGCCGCAGATGCGTTCAGCGAGGTAGATGTTCTGAATCCAGGTTTTCTGTTCAGCCAGCTTTTCCAGCCCCCGGTGATTGTAGCCGAGCCGGAGGTCTGCATCGCGAATGATTTCTCCCTCGACCGTTATGCGCAGGCCGATGGGCTCTTTTAAGGCCGGATGTTGCGGTCCGATCGGTATCTGAAACTTCATTTGTTTCCTCCAGGAATGACTTCCGGCGGTCTTTTGTATTTCCAGTCTTTTCTTAAGGGATAATTGCCCGCAGGCCAGCCGTCAGGAAGCACCAGCGGCCGGCCATCTGGTATATTTTGCACGACTATGCCAAACATATCCTGCAGTTCTCTTTCGTAAAGGATGGCTCCCGGAATCAACTCGCAGATGCTCGGCAGCAGCGGGTTCTCTCGCGGGATCTCTGTTCTGAGGGTAAGGCAGGTAAAATCGTTGGCGAAATGATAGAGAACTTCAAAGGTCTGTCCCAGGTCCACCCCGCTGATGGTTGAAAGGTGCGTGAACCCGATTTCATTCTTAAGCCAGCCGACGGTTTCCAGCAGATTTTCCGGCGCCACTTTCAGGAAAATCCGGCGGGGGGCCGGGTTGGTCAGCGCCAGGATTTTATTCCCCAGACTGGCCTGAGCTTTCTCCATCAGAATCTGGTCGTTCATGTTTGCCTCATCCCTTAAGCTTGTTGAGAAGTTTTACCACCCCGTCGATGACCGCGTCCGGGCGCACCGGACAACCGGGAACGTACACGTCGACCGGGATGACCTGATCGATACCGCCGATGACGTTGTAGGCCCCGCGGTAAACGCAGCCGGACATGGCGCAGGCCCCGACGGCGATGACAAATTTCGGGTCCGGAGTCTGCTCGTAAATCCGGATCAACCGGTCTTTCATCTGTCTGGTGGCCGGGCCGGTGCAGATGATGACGTCAGCGTGGCGGGGAGTAGCCTTCAGCAGGATGCCAAACCTCTCCACGTCAAACCGGGGTGTCAGAGCCGCCACCACCTCGATGTCACAGGCGTTGCAGGCTCCGGTGTTAAGGTGAAGTATCCAGGGTGATTTCAACCGGGACCAGTGAACCAGTTTATTAAGCATGTCAGTCCCTCGCTATCAGGGCCACAATGGCCAGGAATATGATTGCTAAATATATTATACCCAAATATACTATTTTCCCGATCGGAATAGTGGCAATTACCAGGGCGGCCACGTGCATGATGGTGAAGAACAGAGCGAAGACAAAAAACAGCCGGTAGCCGAACTGCACTTTTTCTCCAGGGATGTCCTCACCGCAGGCGTAGCTGGCCAGCTTGCCGGGGGTCCGGTTGAGTCCGGGAGCCATAGCCCGGCCGAGGGCGTATAGCAGATAAGCCACACCCAGGAAGAAGAAGAAGGCAACTGGCGGAGATAGCAAAAATTGCAGTCCTTTCATCGCTTACCCCTTAAGTCTGGACAGCAGACGAACATCCAGACTCTTATTCTTTTTGTAAATGTTGATGATCAGAGCCAGGGCGGTGGCCACCAGAGCCACTTCCACCACGATGTAGGTGATGACCAGACTCTGGGCCAGAAGGATGTTGTTTTTAACCGCGCCCGTGGCCACGATGGCCAGGCTCACGCCCTTGCTGATGACTTCCACGGCGATAAACAACCTGATCAGGTTGCGCATCGTCAGCAAACAATACAGGCCGATGAATATCAGCAGGGCAGAAAAGAATATGTAAAGAAACCACAGATTACTCATCTCCGTCTTCTTCCTTTTTCCGGAATAAGGCCAGAACGGCCAGCACGCCTGCCAGAATGACCCCGATCTGGGCTACCAGGTCGAAAGTTCTCTGCTTCCAGAGAACATCTCCAAAGGCACCAGCCTCAGGTCCTGAGGGGAGAGCCGGAATTTTCTGCAGCAGGGATTTCATCACCAGACCGTCGATGATCAGGAAAAGAATCAGGAAAATCGGAAAAGCCATTTTCACCAGACGGGCTTCCGCCACCTCATCGCCTTTCTTTGTCAGAGCAATCGTCAGGACGAACAGCACGGTGATCAGACCGGCGACCACCGAAATCTCGAAAACTCCGGCATAGGGTGCTGACAGGCGAAAGAAGATGATACCGAGAATCAGGCTGGCCACAGCCAGCGACAGAGCGGCTTTAATCAGGTCCCTGAGCAGGATGGCCAGTCCTGAAAAAATTACCAGGCCGCATAGAAGAATTATTTGTATTACCATATCACAATCCCCACATGAGAACCGCCTGAATTCCCCTGGCGAGCGCTTCAGCCGCTGGAGAAATCCAGGTTCTGAAGATCGGAGTAAAGAAAATACCGGCCAGAATGCATATCAGAGCCAGCAGCACATTCGCGGCCGACATCCAGAAAGGAGCTTCGTTTACCTGTGCCCACTTTTCGCTCACCCGGCCGAAAAAGGCTTTTCTCTGAATCAGAAGATAATACCAGAGGGTTAAGACGCTGGCCAGAATCGCTACGAGCGCGTAAGCGAATTCTTTGGCCTGAATCAGGGCCATGATTATGATCAATTTGCTCCAGAATCCAGCCAGCGGCGGCACGCCGGCAATCGAAAGCGCTCCGACCAGGTTGGTGCCGGCGGTCACCGGCACAACTTTGCCCAGGCCGCCCAGTTCATCTAAATTTCTGGTTCCGGTGATATGCTGAATCGAGCCGGAATTCAAGAACAGCAATCCTTTGGCTACCGCGTGATTGAACAGATGGAAAAGAGCTCCAGCGATCCCGAGCGGTGTGCCCAGAGCCAGGCCGAGAACTATGTAGCCCACCTGGCTGATGGACGAATAGGCCAGCATTCTCTTGATATCTTTCTGCCCGAGCGCCAGGAGAGCCGCAGCCACCATCGAGATCGTTCCCAGGGCCATCAAAATCTGGCTCAGCGCCGGAGTGATGCCGATCACGCTGTAAATTATTCTGAAAAGCGCATAGATTCCGGACACCTTGATTAACAGGCCGGACAGCATGGCGGAAATTGGAGCCGGAGCTGAAGGGTGGGCGTCAGGCAACCAGGCATGGAACGGAATCAGCGCCGCCTTCAGTCCAAAGCCCATTATGAAGAAAGCCACGCAAACTCCCAGCACTGATCTGGCGCCGAGATCCTGCAGTCCCTGAGCGACAGCCTGAAAGTTCAGGCTTCCGGTCAACCCGAAAATCACCGTAATGCTCAGAAGGGCAAAAGCTGAAGCCACCACCGAGAGCATCAGGTACTTGAAGGACGCTTCCAGCTCGTCGTAACCCAACCCGAAGGCTACCAGAGCGTAAGAAGCGACAGCCGCCACTTCCAGGAACAGGTAGATGGAGAAAAGGTCGGGGACGAGCACCAGCCCGTTCATCCCGGCGATCATCACCAGGAAAAGCGCGTAGAAAGTGGACCTGTGTCCGTAGTGTTCGAGATAGTCGACCGAGAAGAGCGAAATGCACAGACTCACCAGCGAAATCGTGAACAGCATGAACAGGTTAAAACTGTCAAGCGCTACCTGAAGGTTAACTGTTTCCCCGAACCAGCTGAGATTCTGGATGAGAACCCCCCGGTTGAAGATCGTCTTGATCAGCAGGATCGAGTTGAACACCAGGTAAGCCAGAGCGGCGTTAGTCAACAGATCAGGCAGCAATTTTTTTGAAAATTTACCGATAAGAGGCAGAAAGGCAGCCAACAGTAACGGTATGACAATGAATGAAAAAACCACCGCTCCTCCTCTATTTCACTAACTGAAGAATTATCCAGACGACGACCACCAGGCCGCCGATGGTCCAGGCCAGATAATTGGCATACTGGCCGTTATGGGCTTTCTGCAGCAGGCCGGTAAAGGAACGGCCGACCGCAGTAACCACTTTTTCGTAAAGATAATCAATCGGCCGGTCGATAAACCTGAAAAGCACTCTGGAAAGTCCCTGCAGTAACTTCACGCCCTGCTCGTAAAGGTCAAAGAAACGGGCTTCCGAAAGGTCATAAAGTTTGCGGAGAACCGGCAGATTGTGGATTGGTTCAGAAGCCAGATAGGCTTTTTTGCCGCTGCGATTCCAGCCGTAAAGATGAATCCCCAGAGCGATGATCAGGCAGAGAATGGAAACCCCGGCCACCGGGTTGAACAGGTCAAGCGCATGGGAGGTGAAATCAAGATGTTCTCCGGCTTCCGGATGCCCGGCCAGAATCGGCTGTATGAAATTTTCCAGCGGGAGCTTGTTGTACACGCCGAAGGTAATGCAGAGTGCTGCCAGAATGAGAATCGGCAGAACGATCGGAGCCTCGCTTTCTTTTGTTCGGGGCACCTCGGTCGAGCGCGGACCGAAGAAGACGGAATGTCCGGCTTTAAGGAAAGAAGCGAAGGTGAAAATAGCTCCCACCCAGGCGGCAATGGCAAAAATCGGATAGCCGGTTTCCAGCGCGCCGTGAAAAACCATTTCCTTGGAGACAAAACCGTTAAGCGGCCAGACGCCGGAAATGGCCAGAGCGCAGACCACAAAACCGGCCGCCGTCCAGGGCATTTCCCGGGCGAGTCCGCCGAGTTTTTTCAGTTCTGTCGTCCCCGTCCGGTGTTCTACCGAGCCGGAGCTGAGGAACAGGCCGCACTTGTACATGGCGTGGTTGATCATATGGAAAATGCCGCCGGCAATCCCGATGGGAATGGCAGTTCCCACGCCGAGCACCATATAACCCACCTGGCTGACTGCATGGAATGAAAGCAGCTTCTTGAAATCTTTCTGAATAAGAGCCATAAAAACGGCAAACACTATGGTGGCCGCTCCGATAATCATCAGAAGGATAGAGAGCCCGCTTCCGACTTTAAGTTCGAAGAAGTCCAGCGTAATCCGGGCGAGAAGATAAATTCCCAGAAGTTTTTCAAAAGAAGCCGGCATGAAGGCCATGAAGCTCACCGGGGCGTCGAGAGCCGCGTCAGGTATCCAGGTGTGGAATGGCATGGCTCCGGCCTTACCGATCGCCCCGATCATCATCAGGATAAAAGCGACCACCGTCAGCCCGTGCGGTTCCACCTGGATTTTATCCATCGTCAGGGTTCCGGTGGAAGCCCACAGAATCCCGATGCCCAGGATCATGGCGAAGTCGCAGAAGCCGCCTATGATCAACGATTTAACCGCGGTGCGGTGCGAGGTGGGCTTAAGCCCGAGAGTTACCAGAGCATAGGTTGTGATCAGCAGGGCCTCCCAGAAAAACACCAGCAGGATGAAATTGTTGGCCAGCACCGCGCCGTTGGAAAAAGCGGCTGCCAGGAAAACATAAGCATAATATTCCCGGATCCGCGGATGGTTCTGCATTTTTACCGTGGAATAAAGGCAGATCAGGAAGAGAAATCCGGCCAGAGCCAGGAGGATAAAGGCGGAGAAGTGGTAGAGCTTAAGGTCAAAATTGATGCCGTTGCCAAGCCAGTCCCTGACCACCGAGAGGTTTTTTACGGCAAACAGACGGAAGCCAAGATAGAGAAGGACACCCGAGCTCAGCACCGCGAGTATTTCTCTCAGGAATTTGATCCGGGAAGGGATTAAAAGCAACACCACGGCCATCGCGGCCGGAAACAGAATGGGCCAGAGTAAAATTGTTGAGTTCATCTTAGCCACCAGCTTATGTGAGTTGTTGCCACCTGGACGAGTTTCATCGGATAGGTTACCAGCAGGCCGGCCACGACAGAGAGCACGGCCAGGACGGTTACCACTCCGACCATCGAAGGAGTTTTCTCCGGAGCGGGAATCTTAAGTTCGCCCAGGAAGACCGCTGCGAACACCCGGAGCAGGTAAAACATTGTCAGGACAGCGGTAAAAAGCGCCAGCGCAGCTACCCAGACCTGGTCAGCCTGAACCGCTCCGACGATAACCAGCAGTTTCGAGAAGAACCCGCCCAGCGGCGGCAGTCCGATGACCGAAAAGGCGCAAATCAGGAATGAAATCGCGGTGATGGGCATGGTTTTTATCAACCCGCCCATCTCCCTGATATCTCTTTTATGAGTTGCGTGAATGACAATCCCGGCGCAGAGGAACAGACCGGCCTTGGCCAGCCCGTGCATCAGGATGTAAAGCAGAGCGCCGGAGATGGCTGTTGGCGTCGCCACGCTTAGTCCGAGGAAAATATATCCTATCTGGCTCACCGTCGAGTAAGCCAGGATTCTTTTCAGGTCATTTTCCACCGTAGCGGCCCCGGCTGAAATCAGGCTGGAAAGAACTGCCAGGATGATAATCGCCTGCTGCCATTCAGGGGGTATTTTGAAGGTGTACAGGAAAAGGCGAGCATAGGCATAAACGCCGATTTTAACCAGCACGGCCGCGTGCAGCAGGGCGGTGACCGTCGTCGGCGCCACACCGGCATCAGGCAGCCAGGTATGCAGCGGCACGGTCGCGGATTTGGAGAACATTCCGAACAGAATCAGCAGAACGGCGGTGCCGGGAATGAAAACCCCGCGCATCTGGGTCAGGTTGAAAGTTCCGGTCTGCCCGTAGATGACGATGAAGCCGAGCAGCATGACCACGGCGCCGCCGAAAGTGACCAGGAAGGCTTTGTCCGCTTTCAGAATGTAATCCTTCTGCCGGTAAAAGCCTATCAACCGCCAGCAGGCGATGGCGATGATCTCCCAGAACAGGTACATGAACACCAGGCTGCCCGAGAACACCAGACCCATCATCGAGCCGATGAACAGGATGACCATCAGGTAGTATTCATTCTGATGCTCTTCGTGGTGGATGTAACCGAGAGAGTAGATGATGATCAGGAACCCTATGAACGAGGAAACGATCGCCATGAAAATGGCCAGGGGATCGATAACCAGGATAAAATCCAGACCCAGCGCCAGGCTCCTGGACCAGATGATTTCTCCGCCCTTCGTCGCCTGAGGAATAAGCGTGAGCGGCAGGAAAGCGGTGACCGCGCCGAGCAGAACGGCCCACGCGGAACGAACCCTGGGCGAGATGGATCCAGCCAGGGGCACCAGCAGCGAACCCAATACCGGAATGAAGATGGTTAGAAGAGTTATGGTTTCGGCTTTCATGAGTTTATGAGTATATTAAAATAAAAAAGTTATTGTCAAGAATTTAACGAAGAAAATTAACAGAAAATTATCCGGGGTTTCCACAGGCTATTCAGATATTTTTCCACATAAAAGAGATGCTGACTTTAAGTTTTTTCGAAAAAATCTCCTGAAAGGAGGTCGAACAAACTTCATTAGCGAAAAAACCCGTTTTAAGGAGAGAAAAGCCGCTGCAGGCAGTAATCTTTTCCTGCTATAAAAAAAATTTAATTGTTTTTTGAAAATTTGGTAGAATACCCGCCAGGAAGGGATAACATGAGCGTAAAACTGATCGAAGTTAAAACCAGGTCTCAGCTTAAAGCATTTATTTATTTGCCGGAGAAACTCCATCGTGACCATCCAAACTGGGTGCCGCCGATCTACATGGATGAGTGGTCCTATTTCGACCCGAAGAAGAACAAAGCGTTCAGCTATTCTGACGCCATCCTTCTTCTGGCGGAAAAAGACGGTGAAACAGTCGGTCGAATTATGGGCATCATCAACCGCCGCTACAATGAAGTCCGCAACGAGAAAACCGCTCGCTTCGGATATCTCGAGAGCATAAAGGATCAGGAAGTGGTCCACGCTCTCCTCAGTCGGGTGGAAGAATGGGCCCGGGAGAAAGGTATGACCAGAATCATCGGGCCTTACGGATTTTCCGACCAGGATCCCGAAGGATTTCTCATCAAGGGTTTCGAAAACCGGGCTACCATCGCTACCTATTACAACTTTGAATGGCTGCCGGAGATGGTGGAGAAAGAAGGCTATACCAAAGACATCGATTATTTTGTGTACAAAATAGAGGTGCCGGAAGAGATACCCGAGATTTACCGTCGGGTTTCTGAACGAATTCTAAAAAAGGGGAACTTTCAGCTGCTGGAATTCCGCAGGAAGAAAGAAATCAAGCCCTGGGTCAGGCCGATTCTCTCCCTGATGAACGAAACTTACACCGAGAGCAACATTTATGGTTATGCTCCTCTTGACGAGAAGGAGATGGATGACCTGGCGAAGAAATACATGCCGATTCTCGACCCCCGCTTCATAAAGTGTGTCCTGAAGGACGGCCAGGTGGTTGCTTTCATCATAGGCATTCCAGATATGACGGAAGGAATCCAGAAGGCACGAGGTCGTCTGTTTCCTTTCGGCTTCATTCATATTCTCAGAGCTCAGAAAAAAACCAGACAGCTTGACCTGCTCCTGGGAGCGATCAAGAAAGAATACCGGGGTGTCGGGCTGGATGCTCTGATGGGCATGGCCATGCTGGCGGAAGCCCGCAAAGCCGGTTTTAAGGTCATCGACACCCACCACGAGATGGAATCGAACGTTCGGGTGAGAGCAGAAATGGAAAGGCTGGGCGGGCAAATTTACAAGATTTACCGCGTTTATCAGAAGTCTCTCGTCTGAAGCGGATTGCCGGTTATTTAACCTCAGCCCAGTTCTTGCCCCAGCCGAGCCTGACCTTGAGCGGAACTTTCAGCGAACAAATGTTCTCCATGCAGTCCCTGACCAGCTGTTCGATCAGATCCTTTTCTGCCTCCGGCACTTCAAACACCAGCTCGTCATGTACCTGAAGAATCATCTTAGATTTAAGTCCGCGGGATTTGATTTCCCGGTAAATTTTTATCATCGCCAGCTTGATGATGTCAGCGGCCGAACCCTGAATGGGAGTATTCAGAGCCATCCTCCGTCCGGCCTGGAAGGTATTGTTGTCAGGACTTTTTAGCTCGGGGATCTGCCGCTGACGTCCGAAAATGGTTTCAGCGTATCCTTTTTCCTTCGCCTGCTCCACTGCCCGGTCGAGATATTCTTTGACCCTGCGATGCTCGGAAAAATACCGGTCGATGAACTTCTGGGCTTCGGCCGGCGAGGTTTCAAGTTCCCTGGCAAGTGAGAAAGCCCCCGTCCCGTAAATCACGCTGAAATTGATGATTTTTGCCCGGCGGCGCATTTCCTCCGGGAAAAGCTCCACGGCCGGACCGAACACCCGCCGCGCCGTCTCCGCGTGTATATCCCGGTCGCTGAGGAAGGTTTCAATAAGCACCGGATCCTCTGAAAGATGGGCGAGAAGCCGGAGCTCTATCTGTGAATAATCCGCCGACAGCAGAAGGTGGCCTTCTTCCGGGATAAAGGCCTGCCTGATCTTTTTACCCATTTCCCCTCTGGCCGGTATGTTCTGAAGATTTGGGTCAGAGGAAGAGAGTCGTCCGGTGGCCGTGACCGTCTGGTTGAAGGAAGTATGCACACGGCCGGTCTCCGGATTCACAAGTTCGCTCAACGCCTCAACGTAGGTGGACTTAATTTTCGCCAGCTGCCGGTATTCAAGCACAGCTCCGGCCAGCGGATGAAGCGGCGCCAGCTCTTCGAGAATTTCCGTTGCCGTCGATAATCCCCGGGTGACCCGCGTCTTCTTTGAGGCCGGAAGGTTAAGTTTGTAAAAGAGAACCTGGCTGAGCTGCTGCGGAGAATTGATGTTGAATTCCTGACCGGCCATTTCATAGATCTGTTTTTCCCGCTGTCTAAGCTGGCTTTCGAGTTCGCGGCCGAGCTGACGGAGAAGATTGAGATCCACCCGCACTCCGGCCAGCTCCATTTCTGCCAGCACCTCAATTAAAGGCAGCTCTATTTCCAGATAGAGGCGGTCGAGATTCCGGGCCTGAACTCTGGGCCATAAAACCCGGCTTAAACTCATCGCCAGATGGGCATCCTGACAGGCATAATCCGTGGCCTTCTCCACCGGAACCTGGTCGAATGTCAGCTGTTTTTTCCCTTTCCCGGTCAGGCTGTCGAAAGGAATCTTGGCCTCCTGAAGATAGTAGGCGGCCAGCCGGTCCAGACTGTGCTTTCCCCAGTTCGGCTCGAGAAGATAGGAAAGCACCATCGTGTCCAGATGAATGCCCTGTAGCTGAATCCCCTCTTTTTTCAGGACTATGTAATCATATTTAATATTCTGTCCGATTTTTTTTATGGCCGGATTTTCCAGATAAGGCTTGAGCTCTGAAAAAACAGAATGAGCGGGCAGCTGATTCGGAGCCAGCGGATAGCTGTGCCGGAGCGGGATGTAATAAGCTTCGCCAGGCTTCAGACAGAATGAGAGTCCGACCAGACGGGCCTGCGTCGGAAACAGACTGGTGGTTTCTGTGTCCAGGGCGACTTCTGCCGCCTGCCTGAGTTGCTGAAGGAAATCCAGAAAAGAATCCATGTCTGAAATTGTTCGGAAGTTTCCCCGAATGACTTCCTTTTGTTCCAGATGTTCCTGGAGAAAAGCGGTGAATTCAAGTTCCCGGTAGAGTTCAATTAAAGTTTCCCGGTCAGGGACGCAGGGTTTGAAATTCTCGAGTTCGAATTCCAGCGCAAGGTTATCTTCCACCCGGACCAGATTCCGGCTCAATTCCAGCTGGGAGAGGTTTTTCCTGATGGCCTCTCTCAACCGCGGATTTTTTACCCGTTCTAAGTTCTTTATCAGATTCTCTATTGACCCGAATTCCAGGATGAGGTTCTTCGCGGTCTTCTCCCCTATCCCCGGGACACCCGGAATGTTATCTGACGTGTCTCCCCAGAGCGCCAGAACATCTGCCACCTGGTGGGCCCGGAGACCGAAATAATCGCTGACAGTTTTAATTTCCCTGTTTTTGAACAACTGCTGGCATTCTGGATCGAGGCTGTCGTCAACGATAAAAAATTCTTTCGCCGGGTTGTAAATTACCACCCGGGGCCCGAGAATCTGGAGAAGGTCTTTATCCGTGGTCACCACCACGGCGCACAGGTCCCTGTCCGCGGCCAGCCGGGCCAGCGTGGCCAGAACATCATCCGCTTCGTAATCGGCATATTCAAAGAGCGGGATTCTCCGGGCAGCTATAATTTTTTTCAGCACGGGGACCTGGACAACCAGGTCCTCGGGCATCGGACGGCGGCCGGCTTTGTATTCCTTGTACACATGATGTCTGAGCGTCGGCTTGCCGGTGTCAAACACAATGCCCAGGTATTCCGGCTTTTCGCTTTCAATTAATTTATTTAAGGTGCTGATGAAGCCGTAAATGGCATTCGTGGGAAATCCGGCCGAGTTGCTGAGCCTGGGAATCGCGTAATAAGAACGATAGAGAAGGGAGTTGCCGTCTATCAGAAATATTCTCGGGGGTGTCATTCGAGGAATCGGTCGTATTTGCCTTCTACTATTTCGTCCAGCACGTCAGCGTGCAGCTCTTCCACCAGACGCTTGACGGTTTCCTGCAGGTCGGGGTCGTTCAGATGGGCAGAATAACTGGCCCTTCTGGAGAAGATAACCTTCCCGCCAAGGAAAATAAGAGACTCCACATAATTAAAGGCTGGCCCCTTGTCCTGGGTCTGAACCGTCAGCAGGTGGCCCTTGTATTCGATAGCTGTCGTGTAACCTTCCATTTCCGCTCTTCTTGCGGGATCACTTCCGAGGTGATTATACTCCAAAAGCTCCTGACTTCAAGCGGAGAAATTTCCCTGACCGGGTCAGGTTGACAAGGTGGGTCAAGCTGGTATAATACTTGGTCATAAAAGGAAACACCATGATTATCGATGTCAACGAAATCCCCCGTGAGGGGCTGCACATCGACCAGGATTTCGACTTTATAGGTCTGGACCTGGTCGAAGAGGATGCGGTCTTTCTCGAGCCCACTCATGCGGTGGTGGAAATCAGGAAAATCGGTGCCGAGGTGCTGGTGAAGGGCAGGATCACTACCAGACTCAGTTTTACCTGCAGCCGGTGCCTGCGTCCGTTTGAATTCAACGTCGATTCCGCCTTTGACCTTGTCTATCTTCCGGAAGAGCTGGATGAATTAAAAGAAGAGCTGGAAGAGGAAGACCTCGAGCGGTTTTTCTACTATCATCAGCAGCTCGACCTGAGAGCTGTTATACTTGAGCAGCTTAATCTGAGCTTCCCCTTCCGCCCTCTCTGTTCAGAAGATTGCGAGGGCCTTTGCCCGGTTTGCGGCGAGGTCATTAACCAGGGCCGCTGTGCCTGTGAATTTCGCAGCGTTGATCCCAGACTGGGCAACCTGAAATTCTTTTTGAGAGAGAAGAAATAATGCCTAATCCAAAACGCAGACATTCACATTCAAGAAAGGGCAAAAGAAGGTCTCACGACCATCTGATTCTGCCTTCCTTCTCGCTCTGCTCAAATTGCGGCAGTCCGAAGCTGCCCCATAGAGCCTGTCCGGAATGCGGTTATTACAAGGGACGTCAGGTTATCGAGGGTCAGGAACAGTAATCGCCGGGAGTGAAGGCGAGGGCAGAAGCCGGAGGGTGAGCTCCAGTCCGGCCTTAAACATCCTGTCTGATCGCAGGGAATAGTCATGAAGTTGGGGCGAGAAAAAGGAAGGGCAGGGCGGGCGCCCGTGTTTGAAGAAAAAAAGAATAGCAATTTTCCGGGAATAGAGCGTGGTGCTCTGTTTCGTCCGTCTGTCTCTGGAGTTTCGCACGAATTTCTGCCTCTGTCATGCTTCCCGACCGAACTCTCCAGCCCCGGTCAAAAAAAAGGGTTGAAAAAATTTTTGAAAAAAGTAAATTATTCTGAAGCGTATGCAGGTTGGCCCGGATTTGCTTTCCGGTCAGGCATCAAGCTCGACGGAAAGCATTCGCGGGTTGAAGCCGGGTTTGCCCGGCAGGTTGAGTAAAAAGCTAAAAAATTAAGGTTAAGAAGGAGCAGCGGGATGATTTTTAAGGAAAGAGTGTCGCTGGTAACCGGAGCTTCTCAGGGCATAGGAGAAGCGATAGCGGAGGAACTCGGTCGGGAAGGAGCCACGGTAGTTCTGGTTGACATTCAGAAGGAAAAGCTTGATCAGGTAGCTGAACGTCTGTCGGCTGCGGGGATTAAGGCTATTCCCTTCGAAGCTGATGTTTCCGATTCCGCTCGCGTCACCCGGGTGGTTGAGGAGGTGATTTCTTCCCTTGGAAGGATTGACCATCTGATCAACAACGCTGGCATTACCAGGGACACTCTATTATTGAGGATGAAGGAGGAAGAGTGGGACCTGGTGCTTCAGATTAACCTTAAAGGAGCTTTTAATTTCTGCAGGGCCGCGCTGAAGTCGATGTTCAATGCCCGTTATGGACGTATCGTCAACATCGCTTCGGTGGTCGGCCTGATGGGCAATGTCGGTCAGACCAATTATGCCGCCTCCAAAGCCGGTCTGATAGGATTCTCCAAATCGCTGGCGCGAGAGGTGGCGCCGCGCGGCATAACTGTAAATTGCGTGGCTCCGGGTTACATTGCCACTCCGATGACCGAGAAGCTGCCCGAGGAAGTCAAGAAAGCTTTTCTTGATATCATCCCGATGAAGAGATTCGGACTTCCGGTGGAAGTGGCCAGGGTGGTCAAATTTCTCTGTTCGGACGATGCCGCTTACATCACCGGTCAGGTGATCAGCGTGAACGGCGGTATGTATATGTAATCATAAAAAAATTCATAGGAGGTAAAGATGGAAAGAGAAGAAATCTTGAAGAAGGTTAAAAGCATCGTGGCGGACAAACTAAACATCAGCGAAGATCAGATTACCGAAAACGCTTCCTTTACCCAGGATCTGGGTGCGGATTCTCTGGATACGGTCGAGCTGGTGATGGCTCTTGAAGACGAATTCGGTCTGAGCATTCCGGATGATGAAGCTGAAAAGCTGAACACCGTGGGCAAGGCTCTTGACTATATAATGGAACATTATAAAGGGAAATAATCCCGGATTTTCTTCAAGAAGAAGGTAAAATCTGCTTTCATGTCGCGAAGAAGAGTTGTCATTACGGGTCTCGGCCTGGTTAGCCCGCTCGGTTTAGGAGTCGAGTCTAACTGGCGGGCTCTGCTCGAGGGTCGCTCTGGCATCGGGTTGATTTCCAGGTTCGACACAACTCATTTCAAGACTAAAATAGCGGGAGAAATTAAAAATTTCGACGTGCAGCAATTCATCGACCGTAAAGAAGCCCGGAAGATGGACCTGTTCATTCAGTACGCGATAGCGGCTGCCGAGCTGGCTGTGCAGGATTCTGGGATTGACCGCGAATTGCTGCGAGGAGAGCGCGCGGGAGTTTATGTCGGTTCAGGCATAGGAGGAATTGGCACCATCGAGGAAACTCACCGGGTGCTGCTGGAAAAAGGGCCGGAAAGGGTTTCTCCGTTTTTTATCATACAGACGATAATAAACGAAGCTCCAGGACACATTTCCATCCGCTACGGGTCGAGCGGGCCGAACATGTCTAATGCCACCGCCTGCAGCACAGCTGCCCACGCGATCGGGGAAGCTTTCCGCATGATCCAGCTCGGCATTGTTGACCGGATGATCGCCGGTGGAGCCGAAGCACCCATCACCCCGCTGAGTGTGGCCGGTTTTTCCACGATGAAGGCGCTTTCAGAAAGGAACGACGAGCCGGAGAAAGCTTCGCGTCCGTTCGACGCTCAGAGAGACGGTTTTGTGATGAGCGAAGGTGCTGGAATTCTGCTGCTCGAGGAGCTCGGTTGCGCCCTTAAACGCGGAGCCAGGATATATGCTGAAATTGCTGGCTACGGACTGAACGGTGATGCCTATCATGTGACCGCTCCCGCTCCCGATGGCGATGGAGCTGCCAGGGTGATGAAGATGGCGCTGGACGATGCCGGAATCTCTCCTGAGGACGTTCAGTACATCAACGCTCACGGAACATCCACTCTTTACAATGACAGAATTGAGACTCTGGCCATAAAAAAGGTCTTTGGCGATCACGCCCGCAAACTCGGCGTCAGCTCGACCAAATCGATGACCGGGCATCTTCTCGGTGCAGCCGGTGGAGTGGAGACGGCCATCACCGCGCTGGCTGTTTTTCATCAGGTAATGCCGCCGACCATCAATTACGAATTCCCCGACCCGGAATGTGACCTGGATTATGTGCCGAACCGGGCGCGTCCGGCTGAAATCGTTTATGCCATTAGCAATTCTTTCGGGTTTGGCGGGACCAACGCCTGTCTGCTGCTGAAAAAGTTTGAATGAACTGAGGCCAGCGGTCCGGACAGAGGAGCAGCGCTTCTGTCCTGGAAAATTCAGTGGCTGCATTTGCCTCGCCTGACCGCGCCTCAGGGCGGCAGCGAGAATTATTTATCCAGGTGTAGATTTCTTTATAGAATCATTCGACCAGCGGAAGAATCAGCTGGTTCTGACGCGACCGGTGTTCGCCGATGCTGGTGACCCTTATTGCGGGCAGGTCCTGCACCACGCATTTATTCTCGCAGATGCCGCATCCGATGCAGCTTTCCACATTGACGAACGGAGCGAGGTTGGTGGCTATCTGACCGTCGGGTGTAAGGGTTTCTACCCTGACCAGCTGAATAGCCTTCGGGGAAACCGGACAGTGTTCCTCGCAGACGATGCAGGGCTTTCCCAGAGCATAAGGAAGGCAGCGAGTTTTATCCACCCAGGCGGTTCCTATCTTTACGTTAACTTTTTCTTCTATCGTCAGCTCCCTGATGGCTCCGGTCGGACAGACCTGGCTGCAGAGAGAACAGTAATACTCGCAGTAGCCGATGCGCGGCACCAGCACCGGCGTCCAGACTCCTTCCGGTCCGGCTTCAGCGAGAGCCGGCTGAAGACCGTTGGTCGGACAGACCTTCATGCATTCTCCACATTTCACGCAGCGCCTGAGAAATTCTGCTTCGGGCAGAGCTCCGGGCGGCCTGATGATAGAACTGGCAGCCCGCCGGGCCAGCGGCGTTATCTTAAAAACCGGCGCGAGAAGAAATCCGCCGACGGCTGCAAGCAGCACCCGGCGGCGGTTTAAGTCTACACCCTTGATTTTTTCAGCCTGCCATTTAAGGGGGAAGGAGATGGCGGCGGTCGGACAGATGGCGGCGCAGGTTTCACAGTAGATACATTCGGAACTTCTCCACTCCCCTTCAGGGTAAGGTCTGGCGTTTGTCTGACAGTGAATGGAACAGAGATGACAGTTGATACATTTTTCCCGGTCGATTTTCAGCTTGAAAAGGTTGAAGCGGGATAAAAACCCAAGCAGAGCGCCGGCTGGACACAGATACCGGCACCAGAATCTTTCTTTGTAAGCATTGAGCAGCAGTACCCCGAGAAAAACTATCCCGATAACCAGTGCATTCTGGAAAACGCTGTTAAGGGTCAGATTGCCGCTGAGCTGATTCAGATTCTGGCCCAGGCTTTTCAGCCCGCTCCAGTAGCTCAGCTCGATGGTGTGTGAGAGGAACATGTTCAGCAGCGGCGAGAGGAAAACGGCTGAGGAACGATAGAGAAAAGAGAGGGGGTCAAGATAGCCGGCCAGGTTAACCGAAAAAGCAGCAGCAGCCAGCACGATCAACAGGATTAAATATTTGGGTGCCAGGCTGGCCGTGTCGTCTCTTTTCGGTTTCAGTATTTTGCTTTTCTTGAATATGAACGAGAAAAATTGATGGATGGAGCCAAGAGGGCAGATCCAGCCGCAGACAAACCGACCGAAAAATAGCGTGGCGGCAACCGTGATCAGCGAAAGCAGCAACGCTGCGTATAAAGTTCTGGAAGCCAGCAGCGTGGCGGTCAGGATGAGCGGGTCGAAATGGAAGAATCTCTCGACCGTGGTATTCAGATAGTCTTCTCCTGGATAACGAGTTTTCATCAGCAAAATGAAAAAGAGAAGAAAAAATACAGTCTGGGTAAGAATACGAAGTCGTTGAAACCAGAAATATTTTTTAGACCGTTCTCTTTTCAATTTTGACCTTCTCCAGTTCAAAAATTCCCAGCCCGCGGTTCTGGGCCAGCTTCAGAAAAGTTAACTCCTGAGGCTTCAGGTCAAAGAAAGTGGCACCGTAAGCATCCACGGCTACCGGGTCAATTCCGGCCACGACTGTTTTTTGCAGTCTGGTGTCGGATACTCTTCCTCCCTGCGGACCATTCCTGAAGAGTACCCGGTAGGCGTCGAGTACGGTGAGTGCTGGCTTAAAAAAGGCTCCTAGGTCAACCACAGCCTGGTCTATTTTCTGGTGAAGCTGGTTTCTGTTACCGCCGATGGCCCCGAGCCAGTTTTTCAGCCCGAGGGTCACGCGGGATAGGCTGTGAACCTTCGCCACCGGCACGTTGATCAGCCGGTCAACTTCCACGAAGTCCTGAAAAACCTCCCACTCTTTTAGCCACTCGCCCTTTATGTTCATCCGTTTCAAACGCTTTTCGTCAGTGTAAAGCACCCTGGCGCCGGCAGCTCTGGCTGCTTCCTGGATGCCCGAACGGGTGTAGCAGCGCTGGGGCTGGTTGATCGTATGGTCCATGACGATGACTTCCCGCGCGCCAGCCTCCAGGGCCATTTCCACCAGCGCGGCCACTACTTCCGGGTTGGTGCAGGCAGCCATTTCCGGTGTCCTGTCCCAGCCGATGTTCGGTTTGATCAGAACCCGGTCTCCCCTCCTGACAAAGCGCGAGATCCCGCCGAGAATTTTCAAAGCTTCCCGGGTGATCGCTCGTGGCGAGTCGCCCTCGACCACAGCCAGCTCGGGCGAAGGAGTCTGGCTGACGGTCGGCAGATTAAACTTCAGAGCAAGCCCGCCGATGATCAGGTTTTTCAGAAAATCTCGTCTTTCCATGGACTATCCCTTTCCGAGAGATTTTACGTATTCAATAATACCACGAATAATTCCCGTGGCTATCGTCTGTCGATATGGTTCTGTTTTGAGCGCGGCTTCTTCTTTCGGGTTGGAGAGATGCGAGGCTTCCACCAGGATGGCCGGCATTTCAGTCCCGATCAGCACCCAGAAAGGTCCACCTTTGACTCCAAGGTCTTCCCGCGGACCGAAGTTCTGTTTCAGGTTCTGCATGAGATGTTTGTGAACTTTCTCAGCCAGGTCGCGGGATTCTTCATATTTCGTGTTTTTGATTATTTTATCCACGATGGATTTTAATTCGTGGATGTTTTTTGAAGATGAGGCGTTCTCCCGCGCGGCCAGTTCGTTCACGGCCGGGTCCGGGCTGAAATTTAAGTAGAAGGTTTCCACGCCGGTGCGGTTTTTGCGCGGACTGGCATTAAGATGAATCGAAATGAACAGGTCAGCCTTTTTCTCATTGGCGAAAGCAGTGCGTTTTTCGAGCGGCAGGGTGATGTCGGTTTCCCGGGTGAGGAAAACTTCAAAATTTCCTTCTTTTTCCAGCATCGCTTTGAGCCTTCTGGCCAGGTCGAGAGCCACATCCTTTTCCTTAAGACCGGAGGGACTGATGCAGCCCGGGTCCTGTCCCCCGTGGCCCGGGTCGATTACGATGCGTTTCACTCCGAGTCCGAGCTGTCTCACCAGAGAATAGCCGGTTGAGGCTGGTTCCGGAGGCTTGCCGGCAGTCTCCCCTTTTTGCTGGTTTTCGCGGGCTGCCATGCTCGACGAGCTCGGGGTAACGGGCGGTGAGGCGGGGCTTCTGGCTCCAGTCTCAGGATAAACGTCTATTACCAGCCTCGTCGGGTTCGTAAGATAATAAATTTTTTCTTTATGTCCGGGGCCGGGGATCAGTTCGAGCGTCAGCCGGACCGTCGAAGGGTTTTTCTGAGCGAGGCGAAGCGCCTTCACCTGGGGAGATTTTATCTCGGCTGATGTACCATGGAGTCCGGGTTTGAGCTTTGCCTGAAATATATCTACGAAAAGCCTTTCAGGGTCCTTCAAACTGGCCGAATAAAACTCTCTAACCTTCTCTATTTCCAGGACCACCCGGAAGAACTCCGGATGCTGATGGAAGCGGATGCTTAAAACCTCAGCCCTGGGGTCTGACTGCCGGGCTGAAGTCTCAAAAGAGAACAGGATCAGGGAAAATATCAAAAGCCTGACCAACGCCTTTTTCTCTGGCATTAAACAATATTATCTTTAATATCAAATATAGCAGCAAGCGAGAATTTAGACCGATAAAATTCTGCCAGAAATCAGGCGCCGAATTTTTTTAACTTCAGGGCGCAGGCTAACATCAGCGGCATCGCCTGAAGCGAGGGAAAACGACCGAGACTTCCACGAGCACAATCTTTCTCGGTGAACCGGGTCACTTCATCGGCCGGCGCCCGGTCTGATACGAGCACAAACGGGTTGGGATGCCAGGAGTGGGATTTAAGAACCGAAGGGGTTGAGTGGTCTGAGGTAATAACCAGAACATCGGGCTTGAGCTGCCAGAGACGGGGAATAAAACGGTCTATTTCTTCAATCGCTTTAACCTTATCTTCAAACCGTCCGTCCTCCCCGGCAGAATCTGTTTTTTTGTAATGGAGGTAGAAGAAATTGAAGCGCTCGTAATTTTTCTCCAGGACGTTGAAAATATCTTCAGTTTCCGGCCCGACTTCGAGCACTTCCATTCCGAGCAGTCTGGTTAGACCGCGGTACATCGGATAGCTGGCGATGGCTGCCGGTTTAATTTTGTACAGGTCTCCCATGGCGGGGAGGTTTGACGGGAATTTGGAGAAACCTCGAAGAAGAGCAAAGTTGGCTTTTGGCTGGCTGGCCAGAAGTTTTGTCAGCTCCTCCAAAAATTTATTAATCACTTCGGAGGTGAATTCAGCTTCCTGGCAGAGTGGTTTAGCCGGCACAGGGGGTTTGCCTTCTTTCTGGGGGTCGGCATCGGTGAGGGCGTCGGAAAGTCCAGGTCCGGAAAGCTTCAGAACAAAGCGGTGTTCTTTTCCCGGATAAAGGCTGACCTTAATTCCGCTTATTTCCCTGAGTTCACGGTTGATAAATTCGCAGAGTCTCTGGTTTTCTTCGGTCGAAATCCGGCCGGCGCGCCTGTCGACCACTATACCGTCGCTCAGGGTGGCAAAATTTCCACGGGCCACGACATCATCGCGGCCAACCTCCACTCCGGTGCCCATCGCTTCGAGAATACCGCGGCCGAGCTGATAGCGCAGCGGGTCGTATCCAAAAAGAGCCAGATGGGCCGGGCCAGAACCTGGAGTAATGCCCGGATAGACAGGGTCGGTCAGACCGCAAACACCGCGTCTGGCAGTTTCATCCAGGTTTGGCCTGGAGGCAGTCTCGAGTTCGGTCTTCCCGTTAACCGGAAGACCGCCGAGTCCATCCATCACCAGAAGGATAATTTTCGAGTCCGTCGGCTGAGTTAATTCCCTGGCAAGTTCTTCCCACATCATGCTTCCATTATATTTAACTCCACGGCGTTATTCAATAATTGAAAACCCGTCCGATGGAGGAATTGTAGAATTTTTTCTGATAGGATAAAATTCCTGTGAGCGTTTTTGAAGGTAGATATTTCTGTTCCCGGCGCTTAAAATTTTCAGGGGGAGGGAAATGCTGGATATCATTCGCAGGGTAAAGCGAACTTTTGTCACAGGCCTTATATTTCTGATGATCATTGTCATCTTTCTTTCAATTCTCGAGCTCGGATACGAGATTTTTAAGGATATTCTTTCGCCCCCGATACTGTTTCTCGATGTCAGCGAACTGCTGGAGATTTTTGGTCTGATAATGCTCGTGGTCATAGGAATTGAGCTGGTTGAATCAGTGATGAGAACTTACCTGATGGAAGGGGTGGACCATGTCCGGGTGGTTCTGTCGGTAGCTCTTATTGCCATAGCCAGAAAAGTTATAATTCTTGACCTGAATAACGTTTCTGGTTTGAGTCTGGTTGGAATCGGGGTTATCATTCTGGCGCTTGGAGTCGGCTACTATTTTGTCAGCCGGAAAAAGGCTGATGGAGAATAGCCTGATGACGGCCTGGTCCTGGCTGGTGGTTCCGGACCGGGCAATGAAACCGATGAGGCGTACATTCGTTTTATTTAATTGAAACCAGATATTGCCCTGGCTTTGAGGAAGATAGATGGAAGACCGGCGTCTAAAAAATCGAGGTTCTGAGAGTGAAGATCAGATGGATGAACGTCAGCTGGTCAGTCTGGCGAGAAAAGGAGACCGGGAGGCTTTCTCCAGGCTGGTTCAGTCCTACCAGAATAAAGTTTTCAGCCTGGCGGTGAACATCGTGCGCAACCGGGAAACCGCGGATGACCTGGCCCAGGAAATTTTCCTGAAAGCCTACCTTTCGCTCCCCAGGTTCAGGTTTGAATCAGAGTTCGGCACCTGGCTTTACCAGATTGCCATAAATCATATCAGAGATTATTTGCGGAAACGAAAAAAGGAAAAAAACGACCTGAGGCTGGAGGATATTCCCGAGCCTTCCCTGCCGGAGAAGGAACCGGGTGAGAGGCTGGCCGAGCTACAGGAAGAAGAGCGGCGAAAAAAGCTCCTCTGGCAGAAATTGGAAGAAATGCCGGAAAAGTATCGTCTAATAATATCCTTGAGAGATATTCAGGGGTTTTCTTACGAAGAGATCGGAAAGATTTTGAAACTATCTCCGGGAACAGTTGATTCCCGGCTGCACAGGGCAAGAAGGCTTTTAAGAAAAAAACTGGCTCCGTTTCTGAGCCAGGAAGGAGGATGAGACATGAAATGCTCTAAGGTTGAAAAATTGATTTCGAAGCTGATGGACGGACGGCTGGAGCCGGCCCTGTCTGCCAGACTCGAAGAACATGTGAAAACCTGTCCTTCCTGCGCTCAGCTGCTCGAGGAATACAGGAGTTTGAAAAACGCCCTGGCCGGGTTAAAAATGCAGGAGGCCGAGCCGCTGCCCTGGTTTGAACAGAGGCTGTTAGCGAGGCTGGGGGCAGAAAGTCGTCAGCCGATCTGGGCTATGGTAGAAAGATGGTATGCGGCGGCGGTGCCGGTGTTTCTTGTGGTGGCCATGGTGCTGGTGGGCATTCTGTTTCTTGTTCAGCCGGCAGAAGTTCAGGTGAGTCAGCCTCAGATGCTCCTGCTTCAGGGACAGAACCCGCTGACTGAGGCCAGCTACATATTTGAAGCTCAGAAACCTGAGGAAAGGCAGCTCCAGCTGCTGTTTGCTGGAGTTGAGTCTCAGGAAATTCTCAGGAGAGGTAAGCAATGAATAATAAATATAAATTATGGGTAATTCTTTCTCTGGTTGCGGTGTTTCTGATCGGGGTGACAGCAGGAGTGGTTGGCGATCGCACCTACTTAGGGAAGAAGAAACCTGCTCCGAGACCAAGGCAGGAACCATTCCCCACCCTGGAAGTCATTTCCAGGGAGCTCCAGCTGACCCCGGAGCAGGAAGAGAAAATCAGGGAAATTTTCAAGCGGAGCGAAGAGAGGCTTGAAGCTTTCCGCAAAGAAGTACATGGCCGTTTGTCGGAGTTGAGAGAGCAGTTGAAATCGGAAATGGATGAAGTGCTCACCGATGAGCAGGAGCAAAAAATGAAAGAATTGATGGAAAGATATATGCGCCAGCGCAGAAGGGATTCTCCCGAGCGGCGTGATAATATTACACCAACTCCATCTGAAAAGGAGAAGAAAGGAGAGAAAAGATGAAAAAGAAAACTTTGATCATCATTCTGGTTCTGGTGGTGATAGTGGGTGTGGTGGTTGGAATCTCTCTGGCCAGGAAAGGTTCCAACAACAAGCCCAAATACCGGACAGATAAAGTAAGCAGAGGCGACATAGAAGCTGTGGTTACCGCTTCCGGCACATTGAATCCGGTCATCAAGGTAGAAGTGGGCAGCCAGGTTTCCGGAAGGATCGAGAAAATTTATGTTGATTTTAATTCCAAGGTTAAAAATGGAGATATCCTGGCAGAACTTGACCAGGCTCCTTTGATTGAGAGAGTCAAGCAGAACGAAGCTAATTATAAAAACGCTCTGGCCTCTCTCGAGAGAGCGAAAATTTCGCTGGAAATCGCTCAGAAAAGATACGAAAGAGCCCTGAGCCTGTATGAAAAGAATTTGATTTCGAGCGAGGAAAAGGAACAGGCTGAAGCCAATTATCTTCAGGCGAAGTCGGACCTGATCGCCCAGCAGGCGCGGGTGGAACAGGCCAAAAGCCAGCTCGAAGCCAGCAAAGTGGACCTGACCTACGCGATCATCAGGTCGCCGATAGATGGCGTGGTCATCTCGCGCAACGTTAACGTCGGTCAGACCGTCGCCGCCAGTTTCCAGGCGCCGAAGCTTTTTGAAATCGCCAACGACCTGAGCAAAATGGAAGTCGAATGTCTGGTGGACGAAGCCGACGTGGGCAAGGTGAAGGAAGGACAGAAGGTCAGGTTCACGGTTGAAGCTTATCAGAATGAAACCTTCAACGGAGTTGTGCGTCAGGTCCGTTATTCTCCGCAAACTGTCCAGAACGTGGTTTCTTATTCGGTCATCATAGATGTTGACAATTCGAGTCTGAAACTGCTTCCCGGGATGACCGCCACCTGCACGATAATCGTTGGCGAAGCCAGAAATGTCCTGAGAGTGCCGAATGCCTCCCTTCGCTTCACTCCCAATCTCTCCAACGAAGAACTTCAGAAAATCATGAGAGCCGCTTTTGAAGAGATGGCAGCGAGAAGAAAGCAGGAAGGCGGACCGGCAGCTGGCGCCGGTCAGGGCGGACAGAGAATGTTTGACCCCGCCCAGATGGCCCAGCGGGCTCAGCAGATGGGTGGCGGACAGGCCGGTCAGGCCGGACAGATGGGTCAGCGGAGGATGCCTTCCAGGGTCTGGATGCTGGATGAAAAGGGCAATCTGAAGGTGGTGTTTGTCAGGACCGGTGTTTCTGACGCAGCTTACACGGAAATAAAAAGCGATAACCTTAAAGAAGGAGATGAGGTTATTGTAGGCATTATGGCTGCTTCAACTACCAGGACGACCACCCAGCCCGGACCTCCCGGCGGCGGACTCTTTATGATGCCGAGACGCTAATGGATTTTTCAGGCGGGAAACAAAATGAGTGAAAAAATTATCAGGCTGGAAAATATCGTAAGGATATATCAGATAGGAGAGACGCAGGTGCATGCCCTGAGAGGCATCACCTACAGCGTGGACTATTCGGAATTCTTAGCCATCATGGGACCTTCGGGTTCCGGCAAGTCTACCCTGATGGCTATTCTTGGACTGCTTGACCGTCCGACTTCAGGCCGGTATTTCCTTGAGGGAGTTGATGTCTCTCAGATGAGCCGGGATGAGATGGCGGCCATCAGGAACAGAAAGATAGGTTTTGTCTTCCAGAATTTTAATCTTCTTCCAAGGACGACGGCTCTCGAGAACGTCGAGCTCCCGATGGTTTATTCTCACATTAGCAGCAAGGAAGCGCGGAAAAGAGCGATGGAAGCGCTGGCTGCGGTCGGACTTAAAGGCTGGGAACATCACCGGACAAACCAGCTTTCGGGCGGTCAGATGCAGAGAGTGGCCATTGCCAGAGCGCTGGTTAACGAGCCGTCAATTATTCTGGCTGACGAACCGACGGGCAACTTAGATTCAAAAACCGGGGCTGAAATCATGGACATCTTCTGCCGTTTGAACCAGGAAAGGAAGATCACCCTCATCATGGTCACGCACGACCCGGTCATCGCTTCTTACGCGCGGCGTCGACTATACCTGAAGGATGGTCAGATTGTCGGAGAGGAAGTCAGCCAGACCGCCTGCGAGCGTGCCCCGGTTTCTGGAGGATAAAATGAAACTATTGAGAATAATGCGAGTTTATTTACGGGCCCTTGCCCGCAATAAGATGAGGTCGTTCCTAACAATTCTGGGCGTCATCATCGGAGTGGCTGCGGTTATTGCCATGGTCAGTATCGGTGAGGGCGCCAAAAAGGGCATAGAGGATCGATTCGCTTCGATGGGCACGAACCTGCTTTTTGTCTATCCCGGCAGCCGCAGTGTTCGTGGAGTTCAAACCGGGTTTGGCGGTTTCACCAACCTCAAGCCTGACGACGCTAAGGCCATAGAGGAACGCTGTGACGCGGTGCTCGCTGTGTCTCCTTCGATCAGCACGCGGGCGCAGGTGGTTTACGGAAACAAGAACTGGAATACCCAGATTCAGGGCACGGGTGAAAAGTTTCCGCTCATCAGAAACTGGAAAGTGGTTGAAGGTTCTTATTTTGACGAAACTCACGTGGCCGGAGCAGCGAAGGTGGCCGTTCTCGGAAGTCTGGTCAGGCAGAATCTTTTTGAGGATGAAGACCCGATCGGAAAAACCATCAGGATCAACCGGATTCCCTTTACGGTCATCGGAGTTCTCGAAAGCAAGGGCGAGCAGGGAGGCTTTTTTAACCGCGATGACATGATTGCCGTTCCTTACACTACAGTCATGCGCCGCCTGAGGGGCGTTGATTATATAAGTTCGATTGATGTCGCCGCTGTTTCGGCCGATAAGACCGCTGAAGCTCAGAGGCAGATAGAAGAGCTGATGAGAGAGCGGCACCGGATCGCCCCCGGGGCTGAAGACGATTTTCAGGTGCGAAACATGACGGATGTGGCTGAAAGCGCCGCGGAATCGACCAGAATCATGACCATTCTTCTCGGCTCGATAGCGGGTATTTCTTTGATCGTCGGCGGAATAGGAATAATGAACATAATGCTGGTTTCCGTGACTGAACGCATCAGAGAAATTGGCGTGAGAATGGCGGTTGGAGCCAGGGAACGCGACATTCTGCTGCAGTTCCTTATCGAAGCGGTGGTGTTGAGCGTTACCGGAGGCGTGATTGGAATTATTGTTGGAGTGGGCGCTTCCAAGCTGATGAAATACATTTCGGTTTTTTCCACCATTACCACCGTGGTTACGATTGAGTCGATTCTTCTGGCGTTTTGCTTTGCGGCGGCCGTCGGTATTTTCTTCGGCTATTATCCGGCAAGGAAGGCTTCGAAACTCGACCCGATCGAAGCCCTGCGCTATGAATAAATCGAAAAGTCTAATCGGTTCAGGTATAAACCTGCAATGACAACTGGAGGTTAAGATGAGCAAGAAAATAAAAAGCCTGAGTTTGATAGTTGTGACGTTGATTCTGACAGCCTCTATGCTGCTGGCTCAGGAAGAAAACGTGCTAAAACTGACGCTTGAAGAATGCATCCTGAGGACGATGAAGAATAATCTGTCGGTGGCTATACAGGAATTAAGTCCGGAGCTGGCTGCGGCCAATCTCTCCCGCGCGAAGGAAAAATATTATCCGACACTTTCTTTCAGTTTTAACCAGAGGAGGAACGAGAACGCTTCCTATTCCTGGCTGGAAGCTTCTGACCAGACGATAACTAAATACAATTCAATTTCCGGTGGTATTTCCCAGCAGATTCCATTCGGCGGGAGCCTGAGCGTCAGTATTGATTCTTATAAAAATGACACCAATCAGCGTTTCCAGACGATCAACCCGCGTTTTGGCAGCACCCTGCGCTTTGATTTCACCCAGCCGTTGCTCCAGAATTTTGGCTATAACATAAGCCGGAGGGAAATCATCATTGCCAGAAACAACCTGGAAATTTCTCGCGTCCAGCTGGAAAAAAGCCTGATGGACATAATCTATCAGGTGGAACAGGCCTACTGGGCACTATCTTATGCTATTGACAATCTCGAAGTCAGGCGCCATTCTTTGAAGCTGGCGCAGGAGCTTCTCGAGAAAAATAAACGTTCAGTGGAAATTGGCACCCTGGCTCCGATTGAGATCCTGAGCGCTCAATCGGAAGTGGCCACGCGCGAAGCCGACATCATTCAGGCTGAACTGGCGGTTAAAAACGCCGAAGATCAGCTGCGGGTCCTGATGAACATGAGCGAGGAAGAGCAGAGGAAATACACAGCCATAATACCGGTGGATAAACCGAAATTCGAACAGAAAAGTCTCTCTCTGGATGAAGCCCTGAACATTGCCCTGTCGAATCGCCCTGACCTGAAAAGTCTGCAGATCGAACTTCAGACGCAGCAGTTTAACCTCAATGTTGCCAGGAATCAGCTTCTTCCCCAGCTCAATCTTAATGCCTCTTACTGGAGCCCGGGGATTTCCGGAACAAGAATACTCTATCTAAACGACAATCCCCTTTCTGGAGTGGTGGTCGGAACTATTCCTTCCCCGAGAACTGATGCCATCAAGGATGCGCTGAATTTCAAATATCAGAACTGGTCGGTTGGACTTACTCTGAACATTCCTGTAAGCAACGTGCTTTCCCGGGCTAATTACGCACAGGCGAAAATCAACCTGGAACAGGCTACTCTTAACCTGAAGAGGCAGGAGCAACAGGCGCTTCTCGAAATAAAAACAGCCCTTAGAGACGTCGAAGCCAATCTCAAGAGGGTTGAAGCCTATCGCTTCGCCCGCGAGCTGCAGGAAAAGAAGCTGGCGGCGGAAGAAGAGAAACTTAAAGTGGGGCAGAGCACCAACTACACGGTGTTGATGTATCAGAGAGACCTGGCAAATGCCAGAGCCGCTGAGCTTAAGGCGATCATCGATTACAACATCTCCCTGGCGAATCTCGAACGGGCTCTGGGACTCAGCCTTAAGAACAGAAATATTAGGGTGGTGGACTTCAGCATCCAGGATTGACGAGCGGATTCTCGACTCGATGAAACTCAACCGGGTTTTAAGCCTTACCTTAGTTGCAGCCGCTGTCCTGTTTCCGGGGGCTCTGCGTGCTGGAAGTTCAGAGAATCCGTTTGAAATCCAGCCGGGCTTTATGAGCCGGCCTCCGCAGATAGACGGCGAGATCAGCGATCCGGAATGGCAGGAAGCAGCGGTCATAACAGATTTTGTCCAGTATGAACCCCAGGAGGGAGCCTCTGCTACAGAAAAAACGATTGTTTACATAGGTTACGACAGAAAGAATCTTTATATAGCTTTTGAATGCCACGATCGACAGCCAGCGGCCATTCGCTGCACGCTCTGTCAGAGGGACCGGGTGCAGGGCGACGACTCGGTCGGGGTGTATCTGGACACTTTTAACGACCGGAAAAGGGCTTTTGTCTTTCAGAGCAACGCCCGCGGAGTTCAGGTTGATGGCGTTTATACTGAAGCCAGTCCGAGGCGAGGTCGGGGGCGTGGAGAAAGTTTTGATCAAATAGACCGGAACTGGAATGGTTATTTCCAATCAGCCGCGCGCAAAACTGAGTTCGGGTATGTGGTTGAGTTTGCCATTCCCTTCAAGAGTCTCCGATTTCCGAATAAGGATGTTCAGACCTGGGGAATAATACTCCGCAGACAGATTCCGAGGAAGAATGAAGACCTTTACTGGCCGCCGCGCTCGCGCAACGTGAACGGCCTGCTGATTCAGGCTGGCAGGATCACCCTGAATCAAAGTCTGACCAGAGGCCGGAATCTGGAACTTCTGCCTGCGGTTGTCGGCAGCAAGTCGCTCGAGCAAAAATTCAGGCCGGAGGCCGGCGCGAACATAAAATACGGGATAACTTCTGACGTTACCGTTGACCTGGCGGTGAACCCTGATTTCAGCCAGATCGAAGCCGACATTCCCCAGAACGAAGTGAACCAGCGTTATCCGCTGTATTATCCTGAAAAGCGACCGTTTTTTCTTGAGGGCAAGGACATTTTCGACACTCCTTTTGAAATTCTGTATTCCAGGAAGGTGGTTTCCCCGGTCTGGGCGGCGAAGGTTACTGGAAAACTCGGCAGCACGAGCTTCGGAATAATGTCCGCTATGGATAACCGGCCGCTAGCCATTCGGATTCCTGAAGCTCCTGGACTGGATGAGGATGCTTCATATCGTGCGCTGAATAATGTTTTCAGGCTGCGCCAGGATCTTTTCTCGGAATCTTATGTCGGTTTAATAGTTACAGATAAGGAAATGGGGCTGGCCGGCACTTCAATTTTTTCCGATTACAGCCGCCTGGCTGGAGTTGACGGTCAGTTCAAGCTTTCCCGCACCGACCGTCTTGGTTTTCAGCTGGTCGGGTCCACAAGCCAGGTGGACGGAATAAAGACCGGGCTTGCCCCGGCGTTCAATTTCAGTTTTAATCACCAGGATCGGCATCTTAATTTTTCAGTAGACTTGTTCAGCGTCCATCCGGAATTTGAGGCTGCCCTCGGGTTCCTTCGCCGGAAGGACATAAATTCTCTGAATGCCAGAGCTGGATATTCTTTTCTCCCCCAGAATGAGTATGTGATTTCGGTAACGCCTTCTTTTTCCTACCGCCGGGTCTATGATTTCAGCTGGCAGCTGACCGACCTCGACATCGACTATTCTTTGATGATAAGCGGCTGGAGGCAGAGCTTTGTTTTTATCAACTACAGCCACAAATTTGAAAAATACAACGGAGTGGACCTGAAGCCACGGCAGCTGCGAGCGAGCTTCTTTTCCGCGCCGTTTTCCTGGTTGAGCGGGCGCATCGGCTTTAACACCGGAACATCAATTTACTACAGCGAAGATCCGTATCTCGGGTTCAGTCAGTCGGTCGCAGGAGAACTCAACGTCCGGCCGGTTCAGAATCTGGTGGCCACCATCAGGCTGGAAGACCTGAAGTTTTACGAATACCGCGGCGGTCCTGAAGTTTATCAGGTGACGATTCTCAGTCAGAGGCTCAATTTTCAGGTCAACCGCTCTCTCTTTTTCAGGGCCATCGTCGATTATAACAGCTATTATCAAAAGATATATCTCAGCGGGCTCATCGGCTACGAATTGAACCCGGGCACCTGTTTTTATCTGGGAATGGAAGAGCACCGCGAACGGCCGAACCCGGGTCCCTACGAGCTTACCGGCCGGTATTATTTCATGAAGTTCTCTTACTGGTGGAGAATTTAGTCGTCACCGTTTTCCCTCTTATTCTTCTCCAGGGTGTGTTGTGCCAGAAACCTCTGATTCGTTGCTGAGAGCCATAAACTGTTTACGGACATATTCTCAGACCGGTATTTAACTCTTTTCCAAAATTTATCATTTTTTCGTGATGATGCTCAGCGGCAGACAGAATCTCACAGACCTGGAGCTGGCATTGCTTAAAGCTTCTCACACTTCTCTGTGCTCAAGGAAGCTGCGCTTTTAACGCTTTTTCGATTCTCTTACAGAAATTTCTGTTTCGACTTCGTAACTGTTCATCCCGGATTCAGCCATCTTCAAGGTTCTCTTTTTTGCTTTTTATGCGGCAGATCCAGCGGTAAAAAACAGGCAGCAGGAACAGCGTCAGCAGCGTCGAGGAAGTGAGTCCTCCGATCACCACTGTAGCCAGCGGACGCTGCACTTCAGAGCCGGGTCCGGTGGCAAACATCAACGGCAGCAGACCCAGAAGGGTGGTGGTGGCCGTCATTAACACCGGCCTTAACCTGAGGCTGGCTGCACGGACGATGGCTTCATCCAGAGTAAAGCAGCCGTTTTCTGTAAGCTGCTGGAAATAACTCACCATGACCACACCGTTCAGAACGGCTATTCCCAGCAGGGCGATAAAGCCAACTGAGGCCGGGACTGAGAGATAGAGCCCGGAGAGCCACAGCGAGCAAATCCCGCCAATCAGAGCGAACGGAAGTGTCAGCAGAACAAGCAACGCCAGGCTGACCGAATTGAAGGTGGAAAAGAGAAGGAAAAAAATCAGCAGCAGAACCACCGGCACGATTATCGCCAGCCGGCGCATCGCTCGTTGCTGGTTTTCAAACTGCCCGCCCCATTCGATTCTGTATCCCGGCGGCAGAGTTACCCTGCGATTAATCTCTTCCCTGGCTTCAGCCACATAGCTGCCGAGATCTCTTCCGCTGATGTTGACCTCGATTCCGATTCTTCTGAATCCGCCTTCCCGGCTGATCTGCGAAGGTCCCTCTATTTCCCGGATACGGGCGAGCTGCCCGAGCGGAAGTCTGTATCGGGCGGGAGTATCGATGAGAAGAGCACGGAGCTGTTCTGCCGACCGGCGCAGGTTTTCAGGATATCTTATCACCAGGTCAAAAATGCGGTCGCCTTCATAAATCTGGCTTATAGCCTTTCCGCTGGAAAAAGCCTCAACCTGTCCGAGCACATCGGCGGCCTGAAGGCCGTGTCTTTTAAGAGCCTGACGGTCGATTTCAATTGCCAGGTAAGGCTGTCCAGATATTTTCTCCACCATCAGGTCTGATGTTCCCCGAATTTCTTGAAGTATGGAAGCAATCCGGGCTGCTTTCGACTGCAGAACTTCCAGGTCTTCCCCGAAAAGCTTGATGATCAGCTGGGCTCTGGTGCCGGCCACCAGCTCGTCAATACGGCAGGCAATCGGCTGGCTGAAAGAGAAGGATATGCCCGGTATATCCTCTATTGCCTGACGCATCCTCTCGAAGAGTTCCTCGCGGCTTCTGGCCGAGGTCCATTCTCGCCTCGGGCGGAGAGAACCGATGAACCCTGTTTTTTCCACTCCCCTGGCTTCGAGCGCTATACCTGTCTGTCCTGTTCTGGATACAATTGTTTCCAGTTCCGGGAATTTCTTCAACCTTTTTTCCACTTCCATCGTGATGTTAAGCGCCTGGGTCAGCGAAATTCCCGGCAGCATCTGGATATCCATGTCGAAAGCGCCCTCATCCATGATCGGTATAAATTCTCTACCGAGACGGGGAAAAATCAGAAGGCTTCCGGCTAAAAGCACCATCATCAACCCGGCAATCACCCGGCCATTCCGGAGAGACCACCTGAGTCCGGCGGCATAACCTTTTTGTAAGGTGCCTGTAAAGTGCTGGTTGCGGGCCGCGTATGCCTTTAATACGAGATAAGAGAGACCAGGAATAATGAAAAGAGATATGAGCAGCGAACACACAATGGCGATCGACAGGGTAATAGCCAGCGGAGAAAACATCTTGCCTTCAAGTCCCTGAAGACTCAGCAGCGGTATGAAGGTCAGCGCAATGATCAACTCTCCAAAAATGCTCGGCTTCCTGACCTCAAGCACAGCCCGCAGAAATGTATCCTTATCTTTTTTGCCGGCTTCTGCCAGATGTCTCTGAATGTTTTCCACCTGAATTATGGCTGCATCGATGATCATCCCGATGGAAATGGCCAGCCCTCCGAGCGACATCAGGTTGGCGGTCAGGCCGGTTTGCTTCATGACGATGAAGGTCAGAAGTACCGTCAGCGGCAGCGACATTATGATAACGAGGGAGCCGCGGAAGCTGCGGAGGAAGATAAACACCACCAGAATTACCAGGATCGCTCCGGTCAGCAGGGCTTCCTCAATCGTGCGCACGCTTTTTTCCACGATGTCGGTTCTTTTATAAAATGGAACAATCTTCAGCCCGGCGGGAAGGAGTCCGCTGGAGTTGATTTCCTCCACCTTCTTCTCCACCCTGCGGGTCACCAGGCGGCTGTTTTCTCCCCTGAGCATCAGGACTATTCCGCCCACCGCCTCCTTCTGCCCGTTGATTAAAGCCGCTCCCTGGCGAATCGCCTGGCCGGATTCGACCTCGGCCACATCTCTCAGAAGCACCGGGGTTCCGTTCGCTGTCTTCACCACGGTATTTTTAATGTCATCAAGGTGGCTGAAGAGACCGATTCCCCTGACGATGAGCTGCTGCTGACCTTTTTCCACAATGCTGCCTCCGATGTTCAGGTTGTTGTTTCTCACCGCTTCGATCACCTGCGAAAGAGTGAGGTCGTACCTCAGGAGTCTGGACGGGTCGACAGTGATCACCAGCTGTTTGAGGTAACCACCGAAAGAATTTACATCGATGACTCCTGGAACGCTCTTGAGCATCGGAGCTATTACCCAGTCCTGAAGCGTTCTCAGCTCGGTTAAATAAGTTTTCCAGTCGCCATCAGCCGGAGGTGCGTTTCCTTCAATCGTGTATTGATAGATTTCCCCCATGGCCGTGGCCACCGGACCAAGATACACTTGAGCGCCTTCCGGCAACCTGTCCCTGGCTTCAGCCATTCGTTCGAACACCTGCTGCCTGGCGAAATAGATGTCAGTTCGGTCGTCAAATACCGCGGTGATGACAGAAAGCCCGGCCCGGGATACCGAACGCATCTGGGTCAAGCCCGGAAGCCCTCGCAGGCTGATCTCCAGCGGATAAGTTACGAATTTTTCCATCTCAAAAGGTGAATGCCCCGGAAGATAAGAAAGTATTTCCACCTGAATGCCGGTGACGTCCGGGAAGGCATCTATCGGGAGTTTAACGAAGGAATAAACGCCGAGGCCAAGAATCAGAAGGATCAAGAAAAACACCAGGAATCTTTCCTGAAGCGAGAACCTGACAATTCGCTCAATCATGGTGGTGGTCTCCTTCAAGAGTGTGCTTGAGAAGTTCGGCCTTCAGCATAAACGCTCCGGAGGCGACATACTCCTCGCCTTCCGACAGACCTGAAATCACCGGAAGCCAGCCTTTAACGGCCGGGCCGGTGCGGATAGCTCTCGGGACAAAAACGCCTGAACCTTCCGGAAGAAAAATCGTCTTCTGACCTTCTATTTCCACCACGGCTTCTTCCGGCACCGCCAGGATAATTTTCTTCTCCAGCCTCAAGGCCAGCTCAACGTACATTCCCGGTTTCAACCGTTCACGGAAGTTGGCCGCCTCCACTCTCACCCGGACGGTTCTGGTGGAAGAGTCAAGCGCCGGATCGATGAAAGTCACCTTTCCGACTATTTCTTCACCTGGATAAAAATTACTCCTGACAGCGGCTTCCATACCAGGTTTCAACCATCCGAGGTCTCTTTCTGGCACCCTTCCTTCAACCCAGACCCGGTCGAAAGAGGCTATCTCGAGTAGAACGGCGCCGGTATCAACCTGATCTCCCGGAAATACATATCTGTTGATTAACAGACCATCAGCCGGGCTGGTCAATTCGTAGAGACTGCTCCAGGCTTCTGATTTCTGGATTTGGTCTATTTTTTCTTCGGTCAGGCCGAGCAGCCGGAGCTTTTCCCTGGCTGATTTGTAGATGTGTTCGGCTGTTTCTTTTTCCGGCGAATTCAGGCTCTCCGCCCTTTTGAGTCTTTCCAGGGACAGGCGCAACTCACCCAGGCTTTCAAGGTAATTAAAACTGAACAATCGCGCCACCACCTCTCCCCTTTTCACCCGGTCTCCTTCATATGCCAGAAGTTCTTCGACCCGGCCGGGGACTCTGGTGGTCAGACGATAGAAAGAGCGCGGATTAAGAACCACTTCGGCCGGAACTTCAATTTCGGTTTGAATCTCCTGCGGTGTGAGCCTGGCCAGCTTTATTCCGGCGAGTTCGATTGCCTCAGCGGTTAGAGTGATGTGTTCATGCTGATGTTCTTCTTCGGACAATCTGGAGGAAGTTTCTGCCGTATTCTTCCGGCCGCATCCGTAAAGAAAAATGAACGCTGAGGCCATAAGAACAAGTGCCGTTTTTATTGAAGAAATTTTTTTATTACGCATGTTTTCACCTCCGGGATGAGCTGTTTTCATTCGAGATCCTCTCCGGCCGCTTCCAGTCCGGCCAGCGAATCGTAAAAAAGATAGACTGTCCGGTAATACTCGAGCTGGATGAGGCTTGAATTTCTGAACAGGTCAAGGAGATTAAGATAATCAAGCCGTCCGAGGCGATAATCTTCCAGCGCTTTCTCCAGCTCGGCGGCAATCTCCTTCAGAAGGTTTTCCTCAAAAATTTTCATCTGCTCGAGGCACTGGCCGATTTCGGCCGTCACCTGGTTTACCCGGCTTTCATAAAATTTTTCGACCGCTCGCAGCCAGTCTCCAGCTTTCTGACGTTCGGCCTCAGCCAGGGTTCTTTCGCCGGAGATTCTTTTCCCGGCAAAAAGAGGATAGCTCAGGCCGAAGCTGAAGCCGGTAGCTCCCGGTTTTTTGCTGGGTGAAAACAGCCCGAAAGAGAAGTCCGGCAGCCTGTTCAGACCGGCCTGCTTCACGTTGAGTTCTGCTTTTTCCCGGGCAAGTTTTGCCAGCCGGAGCGTCGGGCTGAGCTGTTTTTTGCTTGCGGTGAATTCTTCAAGTCTGAACCCTTCCGGGTTGAATTCCAGGCGGGAGGTCAGCACAGGCTTTACCGGCTGTTCCAGTCCGAGCAGAACGACGAGTTCCTGCAAACACACCGCCAGCTCTTTTTGCGCCTGGATCAGGTCGTTTTTCGTTCTGGCCATTTCCAGCTTTAACCTGATCAGGTCCCGGTAACCGGCGGTCTGAAGAGGGTATTTTGAAATGGCGTTTTTCTGAATTTCTTCGAGAAACTCCAGATTTTTCAACAGGATTTCCCCCGTCTTCTGTTGAAAGAGTGCCCGGTAGTAGGTCTTTTTAACCCTGGCTGATAGAAGGATCGAAGCTTTTTCCAGACGCAGAGCGGCCTCGTTTTCTCCGAGAAGGCCCTCCCGCTTCCGGAGTTTGATTTTCCCGGGGAAAGGAATGTTCTGCAACAGCCCGAAGCTGGTTTCCTGTTCGACTGCCGGATGACCGGGAAATTTCAGTGCGGCGATTTCCAATCCTAATTCGGTGTCTGGAAGGGCCGAGTTGATAGCGGTCTGGCTCCGTGCAATCTCCAGGTCTTTCTCCAAAGCTTTAATTTCCGGATTTTGCTTCAGCGCGATGGCCACCGCCTGTTCGACAGAAATAGATATTTCAGGTTTATCTGTTTCTGCTGACAGTGGCAGCAGAATTAATAACAGGCAAAGAAAAATAGAAAGCATTTTACCCTCCTGAACTCAATAAGATTCTGAGAAATTCAGGCGGTTTTTAATCAGGAGGGTGAAAGATCGATGGGGCGAATTCAAAAGGCAGAGAACACTCCGCCAGCAGGCTCAACTTTTCCGCGCTCGGTTTAATCGTAGAGATCATCTCCTGGTCGAAGTTCTCCGGGCAGCTGAAGGAATGATGAACAGGATTGGCCAGCTGATGCAGCTCTTCATGGCAGATGAAATCATGGATGATTGTATTGGTAAGCGCGAAAAGAAATAGACCCCAGAGAACAAAGAATAACCGGCCGCGCGAAAAAGTGTTCATCCTGATTTTACATTCTACGGTGACGAGTCATAAAAATCAATTTGATTCTGGTTTCCGTCTGACGAAATAAATTTTTTATTGCTTTTTTATTTTCAGGATGTTATCATTTAACCAAACAGTTTCCTTTTGGCGAGGGTATCTATGCAGAGAAAATTAATACGGCCAGACCTTTCTGAAGTGAAAGAGAAGATAGCCAAAGAAGCCAAGGAAAAGGAGGCCGCCAAGAAGAAATCTCCTCCTCCGACTGACACCCATGCGGAAAATTATTACTTCCTTAAGCAGATGAACAAAAAGACTCCGATGGCCGTGATCATGGCTGACGGGGAACGTCTCGAAGGTTACATCGAGTGGTATGATCGCAACTGCTTCAAACTAAATCGGGAAGGCGCGCCCAACCTTCTGATTTATAAAAGGCAGGTGAAATATCTTTTTAAGCTTGAGCAGGAAGTAAAGGGGCAATCAGAAGAAGGTCATCACAGCAACAAAAAAAGCAAATAATGAGCTCGCCGATTATCGGGCTGACCGCGGGTGATCCTGCGGGAGTGGGGCCGGAAATAATCCTTAAAATTTTTAGAGAAATCCATCTTTTCCCGGAAACTAAATTTGTGGTTTTCGGACAGCGGCGAATTTTCCAGATCTGGTGCGAACATCTTTGCCTGGAACCTGATTTCCTGTCCGCCCTGTTTTCCTCAGGAAAAGTGGAGTTGAGGGAGACCGGCGAACCGCTGGAAGAAGTAATTCCAGGAAAGCCAGCGGCTGCCGGCGGAAGGGCTTCTTTTGAATTTTTTGGCCGGGCGGTAGAATCGGCTCTGGCCGGAGAGATTCAGGCGGTGGTGACAGCTCCGGTCTCGAAAGCTTCCTGGCACCTGGCCGGAATAAAGTACCGGGGTCATACTGAATACCTGGAAGAGATCTTCCCGGGAGCCATCATGAGTTTCTGGTCTGACCGCTTGAAAGCGGCTCTGTTCACCCACCATCTCCCGCTTAAGGCGGCTGTTGACCGGGTCAGACAGGATGACCTTCTGGAATTTTTCCGGAATCTTCATCGGGCGGCGCGTCGCTGGAACCTTGGAATCGAGGAGATACTGATGTGCGGACTTAACCCCCATGCCGGCGAGGATGGAACGCTGGGAACGGAAGAATTAACGGAAATCATTCCGGCTATTGCCAGGGCCAGGGCGGAAGGCATCAGAATATCCGGCCCCTTTCCTCCGGATACAATTTTTCTGAGAGCTGTTGACCGCCTCGATAAGATGGTGGCCTGCCTTTATCACGATCAGGCGCTGATCGCTTTCAAACTGCTTTCTTTCGAGCGCGGAGTTAACCTGACTCTGGGACTGCCTTTTATCAGAACCTCGCCCGACCACGGGACGGCTTTTGATATAGCCGGAAAAGGGCTGGCCAGCGCCGAAAGTTTCAGGGAAGCCATAAAACTCGCCCGGGAGCTGATTAGGGGCAGGCGGGCATGATCAGCCGAGACGCTTTTTGATTTCCGCCCGGATTTCTCTCTCCACATCCCTCTTTTTGATGGCTTCTCTTTTTTCATACGTTTTTTTGCCCCGGGAGAGAGCCAGTTCAACTTTCACCAGTCCCCGATCATTCAGGTAAACTTTCGTCGGGATCAAGGTGAGACCACGTTCCTGCACCTTGCCGGCCAGCCTTTTGAGCTCCCTGCGGTGAAGGAGCAGCTTGCGTTCGCGTGTGGGTTGATGGTTGAAATAACTCGCTCCATGGTAAGGGCTGATGTTGCAGTCTATGAGGTAAAGTTCGTCTCCCTTAAAATCGGCGTAACTTTCTTTCAGACTGATACGGCCCTCGCGAATAGATTTAACTTCGCTGCCGGTGAGGGCAATGCCGGCTTCGAACGTTTCGAGGATTTCATAATTGTGGTAGGCGTTTTTGTTTGTGGCTACGACCTTCATCTGTCCTGACCTTCCTGAGATTCAGGGAGGAGTTTAACCCGTATGAGACTGAGATGGCGGCGGCTCATTTTTTCCACCGTGAACTCCATCGAATCAAGCCTGATTGTGTCCTTCTCAGCTGGCAGATGTCCGAAATGGTAGATGAAAACACCGGCCAGCGTAGTATAGTCCTTTTTTTCCGGAATTCCCAGGTTGAGCGTTTCGTTTATTTCTTTTATGGTGGCTGTGCCTTTGATCAGGAACTCACGGTCACTGATCTTCTGGTACCAGGATTCGGTCTTCCGGTCGTATTCGTCGCGAATATCACCGACTATTTCTTCGATAATGTCTTCAAGGGTGACTATCCCCTCGAAGCTTCCGAATTCGTCCACCACCAGTGCCATGTGCATCGCCCTTTCCTGCATCTGAAGGAGAACCTGCTCGATGCTGGCGAGCTCCGGGACAAAAAAGGGTTTCCGCAGGAGACGGGCGAGGTCAAAACCGGCCGGAGATTGGACGAACGGAAGAATGTCCTTCGCATGGACAATTCCTTCGATGCTGTCGGTCGACTCACGATAAACAGGATATCTGGAAAAGCCGCTTTCCTGGATAATCTGCACCACTTCCGGAAGCGGCGCTTTGATATTGATCGCGCGGACCTGGGTTCTGGGGATCATAATTTCCTTAACCGGCCGGCGGTTGAGGTCCAGAACTCCAAAGAGCATTTTTCTTCTTAGTCGGGAGAGCCCCGGAATACCGGAGCGAATCAACACCCTGGCCTCTTCTTCTGAAACCTGAGTCTCCCGCGGTTGACGCAGGCGTTCCTCGCGCGGCAGGAAAAGATGTGTCAGCAAAGAAAAAACACGGTTGAGCGGATAGAAAATGTAAAGCAGCAACCTGATCGGATATACAAAAATCGAGGCCACCGGCATCGGCTGGTAGGCGGCCAGGGTCTTCGGGGTGATTTCGGCAAAAATCAGAATCAGCACGGTGGTGGTGAGGGTGGCCAGAATAACCGCCCTGTTCGGATCGGGGCAGAGTTTGACGAAGATTGAAGTGGCTATGGAAGCGGCGGCAGTGTTTACCAGGGTGTTACCGATCAGAATCGTCGAAAGCAACTCGCTCAATCTGTTCATAACCTTTTTTAAGAGGCGGGCACGCGCCGAACCCCTGGATTCGAGATATTCGAGCTTGAGCGGGTTAACTGAAAGGAAAGCGGTTTCAGACGAAGAGAAAAAAGCGCTCAGCGCCAGAAAAAGCACGAACAGGCCAACTTGAGTCAGCATCGGGTGAAAATCAGACGACCGGTCCTGTCTTCAGGTTTTTAAGACAGCTGGCCAGGCACCGATCGAGTTTCTCGTTGATTTTCTCCGGGGAGAGCCCGGAAGATGCGGCAAGTTCGCTGATGATCAGTTCCCGGGATTTTTCCAGCATCTTTTTCTCTCTGAAGGACAGAGGCTTCACCTGGCTGAGGAGGAAAAGCATTTTGAAAACCTGGGCGATGTCTTCCAGATGGCCGGATTTCATCATCTCGAAATTTTCCCGGTAACGGTCTTTCCAGTCAGCGCTTATGTCCACCGAGCATTTTTTAATGAAGTTGAATAGTTTGTTGGCGTCCTTCTGGGAAACGGGCTTGCGCAGCCCTATTTCTGCGGCTGACGAGCTCGGAATGACCACCAGCGTGTTGTTGTTCTGAAGTCGGATGTAAAAAGTGCGAACGACCTGCCCGTCGAATATTTCTTCCTGAATGTTTTCTATGATGCCAATTCCCTGGGCGGGATAGATGACTTTATCTCCGACTTTGAGTGAGTGCATTTCAATTTAAATTATATTCTAACCGGGGTTTATAGTCAAACCAGCCCGGGCCGGGTCAGGAGCACAGAATGCCGGCACTTGACAGAACTGCTTGTCTTCGTTTAAGATACAAGCTTAAATCTGCTGGTGAGAGTAGACCATGAAGAGAACGTTTCAGCCGAACAACCGCAGGAGAAAGAGAACACATGGCTTTCTGGTCAGAATGCGCACCAAAGGTGGCCAGAAAGTTATAAAAAGAAGAAGGGCTAAGGGTCGCAAGAGACTTGCGGTCTGATGAATGAGCGCCTGAGACCTGATGAAAGAATCCGCCGGAAAAAGGATTTTAGCGAATTATTCAGGAAGGGGCGCCGGATAAGAGGCAGATATTTTCATCTGGTATTTATGCCGAACGGGCTTGAATTTTCCCGGATGGCCGTGGTGGTCAGCCGTAAGGTTGGCAAGGCCACGGTTAGAAACAGGATAAAGCGATGGTTCCGGGAAATTTTTCGCCGGAATAAGAGCCTCTGGCCTCAGCCGCTGGATCTGATTTTTATTGCTCAGAAGGAGATGGCCGGCAGCCAGAGGGCCGAGGTGGAAGCGGAGTTTTTTGAAGTGGCCAGGAAGCTTTCTTCCGGCTCAGGATTTGAAAAACGGAGCACTTGATGAAATACATTGCCCTCGGGCTGATAAAAGCCTATCAGCTTCTTATTTCGCCTTTGCTTGGAAGCCGGTGTCGTTTTTATCCGAGCTGTTCTGAGTACACATACGAGGCGATAAAAAAATATGGCTTTCTGAAAGGCTGCTGGCTGGGGAGCAGGAGACTTCTGCGCTGCCACCCCTGGCATCCCGGGGGTTTTGACCCGGTGCCCTGAGAGGAAAATATGGAAAAGAGACTTATCCTGGCCATTTTTCTTTCCTTTTTAGTGCTTTTTCTTTACCAGTTAATTTTTATCAAACCGCACAGGCCGGCTGAGTCTTTGCCGCCGGAAACTGCCGTCGTAGAAAAATCTGTTTCAGCTGAATCAGAATCTCCGGAAGCGAAAGCTACGGCAGGTGAAAAGGAAAAAACAGAGCCGGCGATATCCGGGCAGGAAGTGGCCGCGGAAGAGGAACAGACGATTACCGTCGAAACACCCCTTTACCGGGCGGTCTGGAGCAATCGCGGAGGCGTTCTTATCAGCTGGCAGCTGAAAAACCATTTAAAAAAGCTTCCTGACAGAAAGAATCCTGCCCGCGAGCCGCTCGACCTGGTGCCGGAGGATGCTTCCAGAACCGGCCTGTATCCGCTCGCCCTTAAGCTTGAAGACGATAATTTAATGGAAAAAGCCAACCGGTCACTTTACCGGGTCGAAGGAGGTGACCTTAAGCTCGGCCCTGATGGTTCAGCCTCGCTCGTGTTTGAGTATTCCGATGGGAATAATATTAAAGTAAGAAAACAGTTAACTTTTAACGGGCTGGAGTACAATTTCGGGATAAAGGTGGATCTCCAGGTGGGCGGGAAGGAGGCCGAGCCGGTTCTGCTGTGGGGACCCGGGATCGGGACTCCCGGCCCGGAGGAGCTCAAGGAAAGATTCAGCGCGGCCCGCGGCGCAGCTTTTTTCAGCAGCCGCGAGGGAAAAGTATTCAGGCTGCAGGAGAAAAAAATAACCCCGGAGAAAGAAGCCAGCCGGTATGAGGGATTGGACTGGGCCGCTTATGAAGAAAATTATTTTGCGGCGATCTTCCTGCTGGAGAAAGCTCAGGGGCAGGCTTTCGCCTTTAAGCAGGAAATAAGCGAGCAGCGGCCTGATGGCAAAACCACCGTTGTTCCGTATTTTTATCTGGCTGTCAGCCGGCCAGGGGGAGCTTATATCGGGCCGAAAGAATACAGCCGTCTGAAGGCCTACGGTCACAGCACGAAGAAAATAATAAATTTTGGTTTCTCTGGCGGGATAGCCGAGCTGCTTCTTCTGGCCACCAGGTATTTTTACGGACTTATTCCAAACTGGGGAGTGGCCATTATAATAATGACCCTCATCATAAAAATTCTTTTCTTCCCGCTGACCTACAGCTCCACCAGATCGATGGCCAGGATGGCCGAGCTGCAGCCGAAGATTAAAGCTCTTCGGGCAAAGTATAAAAGAGCAAAACAGGACCTGGAGCAGAGAAGGCAGATGAATGAAGAGCTCATGCGCCTTTACAAGGAGCACGGGATCAACCCGGCGAGCGGCTGTTTGCCGCTGCTCATCCAGCTGCCGATATTCTGGGGATTCTTCCGGATGTTAGTGGTTGCGGTGGAATTCCGTCACAGCCCGTTTATCTTCTGGATCAAGGACCTCTCGGTGCGCGATCCTTATTACGTGACGCCGATTTTGATGGGCGTAACGCAGTTTATTTCTCAAAAAATGACGCCTTCAACCAGCGACCCGGCCCAGCAGAAGATGATGATGCTGATGCCCTTTATCTTCACCATTTTATTTATGAACTTTCAGGCCGGGCTGGTGCTGTACTGGCTGACGAATAATGTGCTGCAAATAGCTCAGCAAGCCATTATGAACAAAATGATGGCCCGCAAGAGGGAGTCTGATGGAAAAAGAAGAAAAAAATAATCAACCTGAACAGACGCAAATTGTTGAAAAAAAAGAATTTAAAGGAAGAACGCTCGAAGATGTGCTCAGCCATGCGGAGCACGTGCTGAAGCTCCCGCGAGAGCAGTTTAACTATGAGATCGTTACCGAAAAAACCAAGCTGTTTGGCCTGAAAAACAAAGAAATAGTCATCAGGGCCTGGCCGAAGAGAGACGATGAAACTGAACCGGTGAGCAGGTTTCTGAGAGAACTTATGAAGGTTTTTCCGCTGAAACTTTCCTACCAGATAAAAAAGAAAGACCAGATGATTTACGTGGTTTTTGACGGTCAGGACCGGAAAATGCTGCTGAAAAATGATGGCGCTCTGCTCCTGGCGATTCAGCACATTCTGAACAAAATTGCCAATCAGAAAGTTCAGGCCGACTGCGAATTTTTCAGACGCCGGAAGGAAAAGCAGCTGCGGGAGTTTGCCCAGCAGGTAGCTCAGAAAGTCAAAGAGACCGGAGAGGAAGAGATACTCGACTTTATGAATCCTTATGAAAGGCGCATTATCCATCTGACGGTCAATCAGATTTCTGGAGTAACTACGGAAAGCCTGGGCGAAGGATTCTTAAAAAAAGTCAGAGTTTACCCGATTTCAGACGACAGCCAGAAACGGCGGCTTGAAGAGAACTGACGAAGCCAGCTGACGGCTGAATTTACTATCCAGGCATCTCCGGTTAAAATATTCTTATGAATCAAAGTCTTCAGGACACCATCATTGCCATTTCCACTCCTCCGGGAGCCGGAGGGATTGGAATAATCAGGATCAGCGGTCCGGAAGCCCTGGAGGTGGCCAGGGGAATTTTTTCTCTGAAGGAATCCAGCCAGGAAATCTTCCCGCGGAGAATGCATTTCGGTTACCTTGTTGACAGAGAGGTCGGGGAAACTCTCGATGTCGGGTATCTCTGTTATTTTCCGTCTGCGATTTCTTACACCAGAGAAGAAGTGGTGGAAATTTATCTTCACGGGTCGCCTGTTTTGCTGGCAGAAGCGGTGAGGATGGGGATAAGAGCCGGTGCCAGACAGGCAAACCCGGGGGAATTCACCCTCCGGGCTTACCTCAACGGGCGCTTCGATATAATCCAGGCTGAAGCCATCAACGACCTGATCCGGGCCTGCTCGCTCGACCAGGCAAAAATTTCTTTCAGGCAGCTTGAGGGCAGCCTTTCTAAAAAAATTGCCGGCCTGAGAGAAAAAATAGTTGACCTTCTTGTTCTGCTGGAAACCGCGCTGGAATTTCCTGAGGAAGAACATGAGGTATCAGGGGATCAATTGAGGGAAGCGGTCTCGACCGTAATCACGCATCTCGATAATCTTATTAGATCATACGAGAGAGGCAGAGCTCTTATGGAAGGGCTGACGATAGCCATCGTCGGCCGGACGAACGTCGGCAAATCCACCCTTTTTAACGCGCTCCTCGAAGAGGACAGGGCGATAGTAGCTCCTTTTCCCGGAACCACCAGGGATTTCATCAGGGAAAACATTCAGGTTGATGGAGTGCTGATGAAGCTGATCGATATGGCCGGGTTCGGACAGGCGACTCATCCGGTCGAAGAGGAAGGAATGGCCAGAGGACAGAAGTTAGCCGAAAATGCTGATGGTTTGCTGGTAGTGCTGGATGCTTCCGTCAGAGAAAATCAAGAAGATCTGGAAATTCTGGACAGATTCAGTGGAAAAAAGAAAATTCTGGTTTTTAACAAGTCAGATCTCCCTCCGGCAGCCGACAGGGAAAAAATTTTTAGCAAAGCGCCAGGAGCGCCTTTTATAGAGGTTTCTGCGCTGACGGGTTATAACATCGACCGACTTAGAAAATCCATGCTCGAAATTTTCGGGCCAAAAGCCGAGAAACAGGACGAGGTCATCCTCCATGGGCGCCAGAAAATTCTTCTCGAGCGCGCGAGGGAGGTTCTTCAAAAAGCGCAGATAATGCTGGAAGAGGGGTTCGGGGAAGAACTGATCGCTGAAACCATACGGGAGAGCCTGCCGTTGTTCGGACAGCTTACGGGTGAAATAAGGAGCCAGGAAGTTCTCGAACAAATATTCAATACTTTCTGTATAGGGAAATAACGCAGATGCCGTTCGTCGAAGAGTATGATGTGGTGGTGGTGGGGGCCGGGCATGCCGGCTGTGAGGCGGCGGCTACGGCCGCTAAGATGGGTGCATCCACCTGCCTGATCACGATACACCTGGAAACGATCGCTCAAATGTCCTGCAACCCGGCGATCGGCGGTCTGGCCAAAGGGCATCTGGTCCGGGAAATAGATGCCCTTGGCGGAATAATGGGGCTTCTGGCTGACGAAACCGGAATTCATTTCCGTCTCCTTAACAGAAGCCGGGGAGGGGCTGTTCAGGGTCCAAGGGCCCAGTGCGACAAGGCTGCTTACCGCCTGACGATGAAAAAATGGCTGGAAGAAATAAAAAACTTGAGAATTTTTCAGGCGGTGGTGACGGGCGTGATAGTGCAAGATGGGAAGGCTGCCGGTGTCGTCTGTCAGGATGGCACGGCTATCGGAGCTCGAGCGGTCATCCTTACCCCCGGCACATTTCTTAACGGCCTGATTCATATCGGCCTGCGCAGCTATCCAGCTGGCAGGGCCAACGAACCTCCGGCGGTGGAGCTGGCTCAGTGGCTTAGAGAGGCAGGGTTTAAGATTTTAAGGTTGAAAACCGGCACTCCTATGAGACTGGATAAAAACAGTATTGACTGGGAGAAATTCAGGCCTCAGCCCGGTGACGAAGACCCGGTGCCGTTTTCCTTCAGAACCGAGCGACCCCTCCGGAACCTGATTGTCTGTTATGTCGGCTATACCAACGAGAAAACTCATGAGGTAATAAGGAAAAATCTGGATAAATCCCCTCTCTACAGCGGCAGAATAAAAGGCATAGGTCCAAGATATTGTCCTTCAATTGAGGACAAGGTGGTAAAATTCCCCCACCATCCGCGGCATCAATTTTTTTTAGAGCCTGAGGGCCTGAATACCACAGAAATATACGTTAACGGGATTTCCTCCAGTCTCCCCTATGAGGTTCAGAAAGAAATTTTGAAGACCATTTCAGGGCTGGAAGAAGCTAAGATACTGAGACCGGCTTACGGGATTGAATACGATGCGGTTTCTCCGGTGGAGTTAATGCCGACGCTTGAGACACGGAGAATAAAAAATCTTTATCTCGCCGGACAGATAAACGGCACTTCTGGCTATGAAGAGGCCGCCGCCCAGGGGCTGATGGCGGGAATAAACGCGGTTTTGAAGCTAAGGGGAAAAGAGCCTTTTATACTCGGTAGGCATGAAGCTTACATAGGAGTTCTGATTGACGACCTGATTTCCCTTGGGGTGGACGAACCTTACCGGCTGTTCACTTCCAGGGCGGAGTACCGACTCAATTTAAGGATAGACAATGCTGACAGGAGATTGCTCCCGTACGGATACCGGTTTGGTTTGATAGGCGAAAGCGAATACCATCGCTTCATGGAAAAAATTAAGAGGACTGATAATGCGCTGGATTTTTTAGGCCAGAAAAAGGTGAAAGATGAGAAGGGCGACTCGGTTCCAGCCGTCAATTATCTGAGGAAGCCCGGGATCACCTGGAAGATGTTAGAAGAAAAACTCAAACTGCCAATTGAACTGTCTTCCGAGGAGATAAGGTATATCGAGTCTGAGGTCAAATATGAAGGTTATCTGAAAAAGCAGGAAAAAGAGATTGCCAGGATTATGAAACTTGATAGGATGCCGATTCCGGCCGACCTTAATTACAGAGAGATTCCTGGATTAACCAGGGAACAGATAGAAAAGCTGGAAAAACACAGGCCTGAAAACATCGGTCAGGTTAAAAAAATCTCTGGAATTACGCCGGCAGCAGTTTATAATATTTATCTATACCTTGAGGTCATCAGGAAGAAAGACCTCGGGGAAAATGTTCCACGTGGAACATCGGAAGAGGATGGATGAACAGGGTAATAGCCATAGCCAATCAGAAAGGCGGCGTGGGAAAAACCACCACGACGATTAACCTTGGAGCTGCCCTGGCCCTTAAGAGCTTCAGGGTCCTGATTGTTGATATGGACCCGCAGGGTATGGCAACGGTGGGTCTGGGGAGGCCAAAAGAGAAAGGGAAAGGCATTTATCAGGCGCTACTCAACGGTCAGAATATTATCGATTGCGCCACAAGGACCGAGATTGAAAATCTGTATCTGTGCGGTTGTTCGCCCGAGATGAGCGGAGCAGAAGCTGAGCTTTATCATACAGAAGGAAGAGAGAAGAAGCTCAAGAACGCGATTCAGGAAGTGAAAAAATTGTTTAATTTTATTCTCATAGATTGCCCGCCATCCCTGGGGTATCTGACAATTAATGCTCTATCAGCTGCTGATTCTATCCTGATCCCGGTCCAGGCAGAATTCTTCTGTATGGAGGGAATTCCCGACCTTTTTCACACGCTGGATATCGTCCGGACCTATTTTAATCCCCAGCTTTATATAGAAGGTATTCTTCTTACGATGTTCGACGAAAGAACTAATCTTTCGCGGCAGGTGGCTGAGGAAATAAAAAAATCGTTGAGGGGAGTTCTCCTCAACACGATAATACCGCGAAGTGTGCGTCTGGCTGAAGCTCCGAGTTTCGGAAAACCTGTCATTCTCTATGACCCGAAATCCAAGGGAGCTGAAGCCTACATGAACCTGGCAGAGGAGTTGATTAAAAGATGACCAAAAGAGGACTCGGAAAAGGTCTTGGAGCTTTTATCCCGGAGGAATTCGGGATTCTCAAGGAAGATCGTTTCGCTGAGGTCGAAATAGAAAAAGTTCGGCCGAATCCTCAACAGCCGAGAACGATTTTCGATGAACAGGCAATCGATGAGCTATCGAAATCCATTAAAGAGACCGGAATTATCCAGCCGATTTTGGTGGTTCCTGAAGAGGACCATTACCGTATTGTCGTGGGCGAGAGAAGGTGGAGGGCTGCTCAGAAGGCTGGCCTGCGCACCGTCCCGGTTATCATCAGAAATCTCCCCCGGGAGAAGGAACTTGAAGTCCAGATCATAGAAAACATTCACCGGGAAAACCTGAACCCGCTGGAAATCGCTCAGGCGTTTCAGCAGTTGAGTACAGAGCTTGGTCTAACCCAGCAGGAAATTGCTGAAAGGGTGGGGATGGACAGAGCCTCGGTCGCCAATTATCTGAGGCTTTTGAAGCTGCACCCGGAGATAAAGCAGTTCATCCTTGAGGGAAAGTTGTCGATGGGGCAGGCAAAAGCACTGCTGGCGCTGGAAGATGCCGACCTCCAGCTCCAGGTGGCCCGGCTGGTGGTGGAGAAACAGCTTTCCGTCAGGGAGACAGAAAAGCTGGTTCAGAAATACAAAGAAAAGCCACCAAGAATTCAGAAATCTTTTGAAGATCCGGACCTGAGGGCAGTGGAGGAAGAGCTGATCAGATTGCTCGGGACAAAGGTGGCCATCTCTGGCAACCGCAACAGGGGAGCCATAAAAATATTTTATTTTTCTCTGGATGACTTAAACCGAATTTATAATATGCTTAAAGGAGCCAGGCAATGAAAGAAAAAGAAAAAGAAAGAGTGAGAGAGATTGTCGATGAATCCCGGCTGGCCGGTCTTATCGACCATGGAACTGAATTGAAAGGCGAATTGAATTTCAAGGGTTCTTTCCGGATAGAAGGATATTTCCAGGGAAAGATCAATTCTGATTCGATGCTGATCGTGGGAGAAAAAGGAAAGGTGGAAGCCGATGTTAAGGTCGGGCAGTTAATTATTAACGGAGAGATAAAAGGTAACCTTCAGGCAAGGGACAGGATTGAAGTTCACAGCAAGGGCCGGGTGTTTGGCACGCTGATCACGCCGAGGCTCGTGGTGGAAGAAGGAGCTTATCTCGAAGCCACCTGCCAGACAACTGAAGTTCCCGAGAGCACCACGGGAGAAGTTTTGTCCAGACAGAATAGCTGAGACAGCCGAATAACTTTTCCCGGGCTTTTCCATATCCCGCGGGAATTTAATTAAAATCAGGATAGAGCTGACCTCATAAAAACACATACTTTCAACCCGATGGGTTTTCCCGGCCGGGTATTTTTCGCCGGGATTTATTTTAAAAGCAAAAAATAAATTAGAATTGATTTTCAGGTTATTCTTCAGAACTGACAGACTATTCCGGAAAAGACAGCACCGGACGTTTAAGGTAAAGGCATATATGAATAAATTTTCATATATTACCGACAGTGATGGTTGCAATCCGGCATGATGCCTTCCGAAAATATATGAATAGTTTTTCATACATCAATTTTGCCCGGTAACCTCATCTCCCTGCGTCGATCTTCCCCCCGGATGGTTTAAAAGCCTGAATTATGATTTCTCTTTATTAAAAGCTTGTTATTAAAATCTTGAGGGCGAGCAATATGCCCCGTACAAATTTTTTGGCCCGGTCAGTTGAGTCTGGCTGAAATTAGATTTATAATCAGCCAAAACAATCTAAAAGAGAGAACCGCCATGACAAAGTTTATTTTTGTGACCGGAGGTGTAATATCAGGGCTTGGTAAGGGAATAGCTGCCTCCTCGATCGGATTGCTGCTGGAGTCGCATGGCTACAAAATTACGCTCCAGAAATTTGACCCTTATCTGAATGTCGACCCCGGTACGATGAGTCCCTTTCAGCATGGCGAAGTGTACGTTACCGATGACGGCGCTGAAACCGACCTCGACCTCGGCCATTATGAGCGTTTTACCTCAACCCGAACCAGCAAACTTCATAACTGGACCGCCGGGACGATATACGAATCGATCATCAGAAAAGAGAGAAGAGGAGACTATCTCGGGAAGACAGTCCAGGTAATTCCTCATGTGACCGACGAGATAAAGAATGCCTTTTATTCAGTCGCCGGCAATAATGACATAGTAATTGTGGAAATAGGTGGAACTGTCGGAGACATCGAAGGCCAGCCTTTTCTTGAAGCCATCAGGCAGATGAGGCTTTCGCTCGGTCCCGAAAATACGGTGTTCGTTCATCTGACGCTCGTGCCCTACGTCGGCACCTCCGGCGAGTTAAAAACTAAACCGACGCAGCACAGCGTGAAGGAGCTCCGGGCGATCGGTATCCAGCCGGACATCATACTTTGCCGGAGCGATCGAGAGTTGCCTCCGGAAATTAAGGGCAAGATTGCCCTTTTTACGAACGTTCCTCTGGAGGCAGTCATTACCGCCATGGACGCTCCTTCGATGTATGACATCCCGCTTAATTTTGCGGCCGAAGGGCTCGACCGGATCATCCTGAAGAAACTCAACCTCGAAGCGAGACAGCCGGACCTTTCGCGCTGGCAGGAGCTGGCTCGCCGCTATCATCATCAGACCGGCGAGGTGAACATAGCGATGGTAGGCAAGTATGTCGGTCTGCACGATTCCTACATCAGCCTTTATCAGGCTCTGGAACACGGGGGCCTGGCCAACAGGGTAAAGGTCAATATTGACTGGATTGAAGCCGAGGACCTGGAGCAGGGGCGACCTGAAAAAATTCTCCGGAACAAAGATGGTATTCTGGTTCCGGGGGGTTTCGGCCACCGCGGGATTGAAGGCAAAATAAGAGCCATTCAGTACGCGCGGGAAAAGGGGCTGCCATTTTTCGGAATATGTCTGGGGATGCAGTGCGCCACGATTGAGTTCGCCCGCCATGTGGCCGGATTAAAGGATGCCCACAGCGAAGAATTTTCTGAAAACACCCCTCATAAAATCTTCCGTCTCTGGCGGTTGCTCAGGAAAGATTCTGACCTCGGCGGGACGATGAGGCTTGGCGCTTACAATTGCCTGCTTAAAAAAGGCACTCTCGCTTATTCAATTTATAGAAAAGAACTGATCAGTGAACGGCATCGCCACCGTTACGAATTCAACCCGGAATACGAAAAGAGGCTCGAATCGGCCGGGCTGGTCATCTCGGGCAGGAACCCGGAGCACGGGCTGGTTGAGATCATAGAACTGAAAAAACATCCCTGGTTTCTCGGCTGTCAGTTTCATCCGGAATTCAAATCGAGACCGCTCGAGCCCCATCCGCTATTCGTCTCTTTTATCAGGGCTGCCTTTAGATTCAGGAAAAAAAGATAGTTTGCCCGGCAAGCTCTGTTTTTTATATTATTGATAATAAAGGAATTAAATAATGTGCGAGGTTTTCCGAAAAATCCGGAATCTTTTTCAGGCTCAGCGGGCGAGAAAAGTCCGCCTGATCCTGATGGACGTTGACGGCACGCTGACCGACGGCAGGATTTACGTTCTTCCCGACGGAGAGGAAGTTAAGGGTTATCACGTTCACGACGGACTCGGGATTTTCCTGGCTCACCTGGCCGGGCTTCAAACCGGGATCATCACAGGCAAAACCTCAGCTTCGCTGGAATTGAGGGCGCGCCGGCTCGGACTGTCTGAATTTCATCAGGGTATACTCGATAAGAAAAAGGTTTTGCTGGAAATAGCCGGGCGCCGTCAGCTGGCTCTGGATGAAATTGCTTATGTCGGCGATGATCTGGGGGACCTGGAGGCAATGAGAATGGTCGGGTTCCCGGCGGCTGTGGCTGACGCTCATCCACTTATCAAAAGAGCCGCCTGCTATCGCTGCCAGAAACCTGGAGGAAGCGGAGCGGTCCGGGAAGTTATCGAATTTATCCTGAAAGCCCAGGGCCGCTGGAAATCGCTGGCTGAGCGGGCTGCTGAAATAAAAAAATAATTCACAGAGCGGGTGAAAATGTATTAATCTATTTTTGAAAGGATGGAGGAGTGTTCATGAAGGTCCGCGAAGAAATTTTCCGCGAATATGACATCAGGGGTGTTGTTGGAGAGGACCTGACGCCGGAACTGGCGTTTCTCATCGGCCGGGCTGTGGCCAGCAAGGTAAAAAAAGCCGGCCGGACTGAAGTGGCCGTCGGCCGCGACTGCCGCCTGAGTTCGCCCGAGCTGGCCGGAGGGTTGATCGATGGACTTCTGTATTCCGGCTGCCGGGTGGTGGATCTCGGAGTGATTCCGACACCTCTGGTTTATTTTTCTGTCTTTTACAGGAAAAAAGAAGCGGCGGTGATGATCACCGGCTCTCACAACCCGCCGGAATTCAACGGGTTCAAGATTATGATCGGCGAGGAAACTCTTTACGGGCTGGAAATCCAGGACATATACCGGATAATAAAGGAAAAGGATTTTCCGGAACCCGCACAGGGCACCCGGGTGGAATACGACCCGATTCCTGATTACATAGATTACGTTGCCGGCCAGATCAGTCTTTCCCGGCCGGTCAGAATAGCGGTCGACCCCGGCAACGGCACAGCTGGACCGGTGGCGGTTCCGCTTTTAAAACGTCTGGGCGCCGAGGTGGTGGAGCTTTATACCGAGATGGATGGACGTTTTCCGCATCACCATCCGGACCCCACCCTGCTGGAAGCGCTAAAGGACCTGATTGAGACGGTGAAAAATACTCAGGCCGAACTGGGCATCGCTTACGATGGCGATGCCGACCGCATCGGTGTGGTTGACAACACGGGCCGGGTGATATGGGGCGACCAGCTGATGATTATTTTCGTCCGGGACCTTCTGCCGAAAAATCCCGGGGCAGCGGTGATTTCCGAGGTGAAAGCTTCGCAGCTCCTGTATGAGGAGACCAGACGCCTCGGCGGTCGGCCGATCATGTGGAAGACCGGCCACTCGCTCATCAAAAAGAAAATAAAAGAAGAGCGAGCGCTTCTGGCCGGGGAAATGAGCGGGCATATTTTCTTCGCTGACCGCTGGTTTGGCTTTGACGATGCGATCTACGCCTCAGCCCGGCTGCTGGAAATAGTCTCGCGTTCCGAGCGGAAGCTTTCAGACTACCTGGCAGACCTGCCGCCTGTTTTCAGCACGCCTGAGATCAGGATATATGCTTCCGACGAGGTGAAATTCAAAATAGTGGAGAAAGTAAAAGAAAAGCTCTCGCAGGCTCCTGAGGTTAAACAGCTGATTGATATTGACGGCGTCAGAGCCGTCTTCGAAAGAGGCTGGGGTTTGCTCAGAGCCTCGAACACCCAGCCGGTGCTTGTCCTTCGTTTTGAAGCCAGCAGTGAGAAAGACCTCGAGCAGGTCAGGGCTAAAATTCAGTCGGTTATGGAAGAAGCTATCAGGGAATTGAACGGCGCCGGCTGATAAAATTACAGCAAGGGGGATAAAAGTGGCCCGGAAAAGAAAGAATGAAAGTGGAGCGCACGGCAACCTGGATCTGAGAGCGGTAATCCTGGCCGGCGGGAGCGGCACCAGGTTCTGGCCGCTCAGCCGGAAAAAACGGCCTAAGCAATTTCTCAGCGTCATCAGCAAAAGTTCTCTGGTCGAGGATACGGCCGGGCGGTTGAAAGGGCTCATTCCGCCATCAAAGATTTATACGATTGCTGTCGCCAGTCAGACCAGGGTCCTGAAAAAACTCCTGCCCGTTCTGCCCGAAAAGAATTTTCTGGTGGAACCGGAAGCCCGGAACACCGCGCCTTCTCTCGTGCTGGCCACAGCGGTTATATACCTGAAAAATCCTGAAGCCGTGGTGGTGGCTCTGCCGGCTGACCATTTTATAGAAGAGGTGGAGGAGTTCAGGAGAAAACTGCTGCTGGCCGCCAGAATAGCACACGCTTCTCGCAAAATAGTTCTTTTTGGCATTCCTCCGGATTCCCCTTCGACTGCCTATGGATATATCCATGTGAGCTCGCGCGACCGGGAAGAACTCGACGGTGAAAAATTTTACCGGGTTCGAGGCTTCAGGGAAAAGCCCGACCTTTCGACTGCTCTCGAATTCGTCCAATCCGGAGAATATTACTGGAACAGCGGGATATTTCTCTGGCGGGCTGACGCTTTTGCCGAACATCTGAGGGATTTTGTTCCGGAAATATTTTCTGCCTGGATAAAGCTTCTGCCAGCCCTCCGGAATAACGAGCGTCGGGAAGTTCGCCGCATTTTCCAGGAAATACCGGCGCTGTCGATAGACTATGCCCTGATAGAAAAAGTTCATGGGGCGCTGATGAACCCCGGAGATTTTGGCTGGTCAGACCTGGGCTCATGGGGCGCTCTGTATGAATACCTGCCGGCTGACGAGAGCTGCAACGTTTCGCGCGATCGTTTGATACCGATTGACGCTCGAAACTGCCTCGTTTTTAACCCCGGGAAGCTCACGGCTCTGGTCGGGGTGGAGGATCTGATCGTGGTGAATGCCGGTGACGCCCTGCTCATCTGCCGCCGCGATCAGGATCAGAAGGTGAGAGAGCTGGTCGAACGGCTGAAAAAAGAAGGGCCTGATTATCTCTGAGCTGAACGGAGCTTCAGCTCGAGCCAGGCTGGCCTCCGGCGTTTCCTCTGAGATAGTTTTCTTCCCAGATCGGGTCGAGCAGGCTGGCCACCTTCCGGTCGTACTCCACCAGACCCTGGTAATATTCCGGGTCGGTCAGGGCTTCAGCGGCGTTTTCGTCGATCGGCCGGGGCCGGTGCTTCTTCAATAATTCATACAATTCTCCGTAGTGATCTCTCATCGGGCAGGGCATGATCCAGTTCCTGACGCGGCCTTCAGCGGCCAGGTTGCGTCCGTAACCGTACCTGCGTTGCCATTCCCTGAGGTCGGCAAAGAACGGATTGGCCCAGACGTCAATGAGATTCCTGCCCTGACCGTAAATTTCATAAATGTTTACCGGGGAGTAGGGGAGGAAAACGCAGGGAGTGACCGTGCCGTCCCAGTTGACCACCATGTAACCGCCTGACCTTCCGGCTGAAATGCATCCATGGGTGGCGGTGCCGCTGTTCCAGAAATCCACCAGGAACAGGTGCTTTTTGTAAACGAGTTCCCAGGCGCGCCGGTACATCCGCAGGCGCTGTTCGGGAGTCGGGAGAAGGTCCAGGGTGAAAGCCCGTCCAATCGGCATGTACTGAAAAACCCAGGCAAAATGAGCTCCCTGTTGACCGAAGTAAAAATCGACCACCTCGTCGGAGAAAACTTCATCGGCGTTATTTCTGGTGACGGTAAGGGAAATTCCGAAGAACACTTTTTCTTTTCGCAAGTTTTCAAACGCTCTGAGAATGCTGTCAAACACTCCGCGGCCGCGCCGTCTTTCGGTTGATTCTTTGAGCCCTTCGACCGAGATGGCCGGCATGATGTTGCCTGTCCCGGCCATTCTCCGGGCTAATTTTTCATCTATCAGCGTCCCGTTGGTGTACATCAGAAAAAACACGTCGTCGTGCTTTTCGACCAGGTCCATTATGGTGTGCCCTTCATCTTCATACATAAGCGGTTCGCCGCCGCTGAACACCATAAACCTGGCTCCCCAGAATTGTTTCGCTTCGGTCACCAGGCGGTCTAGCACCGGCCAGGAGAGTTTAATTTCTGTTCGGTCGGAATCTGCGTAGCAACCGATGCAGTACAGATTGCACTTTTTGGTCGGGCTGATCAGCATGAAAGCCGGCGGAATCACTCCGTACTTCTGGCGGAAAGCTTCTTTGATGGAAATTTCCCCTTCTTTGACGATGGCTTCCGCCAGCAGCACCTTCAGCAGTTTTTCCACCGTCCGGGGGGAAAGGCGGTCTTCGATGATCGCCCGGGTTACCGTTCTCAGGATGGCTATGCCCATTTCTGCCCGGTCGCGGACAGCACCCGGTGGCTTCTCCCTTCTGGCTATGTTCTGCTCGGTGCTTTTTCTGATCTGTTTTTCCCAGGACTTTGCCAGATACCAGGCTAAAGGCTTAATGTTTTTAAGGACGGGAATAAGTCTGGCGATAGTTTTCAAGCGAGCCGCTTTTGCTTCTCTCCGGCGATAGGCGAGCTCTCTTTCGGTGGCCATGACGACCTCCTTTGTAATTAAATAATTATTCCTGTCGGCGTAATTGTCAAGCGCGGCTGCCCCCGGATATTTATAGCTATGTCAAAAGCATATCTGCACGAATGATGGCCCGGGACCGGCAACGCAAGGTTGGAAGAATTTTTATCTGGAAATAGCGAGAAGCTTCTGGCAAACTATCGGTTTTACGGCAATGATAGCTGTGCAGGTCTGTCTTGCGATGTTTTTTATTCCTGAAAACCAGGATTTACTTAGCCTTCTGGTACCGGTTCTGGAGCTTTGAATGCCGTACCCCGTAGGCAAAATACATCATCAATCCGGCGGCCAGCCAGGCAGTGAATCGCAGCCAGGTAAGTGCCGGCAGGCTGGCCATCAGGTAAAGGCAGAACCCGATGGTAATTAACGGAGTGAAAGGAACCAGCGGCGTGCGGAATTTTCTCTCAACCTGCGGCTGGGTGTGGCGAAGCACGATCACTCCCACAGAAACCAGGATGAAAGCAAACAGAGTGCCGATGTTGCACAGCTCTATAATCACATTCAGCGGAAAAAAGCCGGCGATGACGGCCGTCAGCGCTCCGGTGATCCAGGTGCATATGGCCGGGGTGCGGTGTTTCGGGTGCACGCGAGAAAAAAGTTCAGGCAGCAACCCATCCCTGGCCATCACCATAAAAATCCTGACCTGACCGTAGACGGTTATAAGCAGGGTGGAAATCATCCCGATGATCCCGCCGGTAGCCACCAGCGCGCCGCCCCAGCGTATTCCGATTCTGGCTAGCGCCGCCGGGAGCGCGTTACCGATATCGATTTCTTTGTAAGGAACAAGCCCGGTCAGGACGAAGGCAACGCCGACGTAGAGAATGATGACCACGGTGAGACAGAGCATCAAGCCGAGCGGCACATCCCTTTTCGGGTTGATGGTTTCTTCGGCGGCCGTGGAGACTGCGTCGAATCCGATGTAGGCAAAGAAAATGATGGCTGCTCCAGCCATGATACCTTTCCATCCAAACGGGGCAAACGGCGTCAGGTTTTTCAGGTTGACATGGCTGATACCCAGGACGATGAAGAGCACGATTACGGATATTTTAAGAACGACAATTATGTTATTGGTGATCGAACTTTCTCTGATCCCTAAATAAAGAATCCAGGTGATCAGCAGGGTGATGAGAATTGCCGGCAGGTCAACGATTCCACCGGCCAGCGGAGTAAGACAGAGAGCTTTTGGCAGGTTAACTCCGAGATTTTCCAGAAGCCCGATGAAGGTGGTGGACCATCCCGAAGCCACCGCGCTTCCGGATACCAGGTATTCTAACATCAGATCCCAGCCGATTATCCAGGCAATCACTTCTCCGAAAGCGGCATAAGAATATGAATAGGTGCTGCCAGCCACCGGGAACATGCTGGCCAGCTCGGAGTAAGTCAGCGCGCACAGCCCGGCGGTTACCGCCGCTATGATGAACGAAAGCAGAACAGCCGGACCCGCGAGATGGGCTCCCTGTCCGGTGGCCACGAAGATGCCGGTCCCGACCACCGAACCTATTCCCAGCGCCGCCAGGTCGACCGCCCGGAGGCTTTTCCTCAGTTGAGTGTGTTCGGAGGCCTCCTGCAGCTCTTCAGGTTTTTTCTTCACCCAGAGGTTCATGGTTATTAGCTCCGGTCGAAAAATCTACAAGTTTTGAATGATACTAATCCCGGCAGGATTTGACAAGAAAAAATAAAATAAAAAGAAGGGATATAAACTAATAGGTCCGTTATCAGAAGCAACAGCCTGTTTATATTTCGATTTCTCTCCGAATCTCCGGTGGCGGGCGGAACGTGTTATTAAAATGCGCGGATGAACTTAAAAATAGAAATTTTAATTTGGCCAGCCGGAAACAATAAAAGTTGATAAAGAGGGCTGATTTGGAAGGAGGAAGAAAAAGAGTTTTCTGCCGTCATAAAATTTGAATAAAATATTTATAAGTCTATTTCGCCCATGAAGGAGATAAATTTATTTTCTCTGTGAGGAAGGAGGTAAAAATATGAACCGGAGAAGAGCAGGTGTCTTCTGGCTGGCCTGCTTCCTGCTTCTGGCTATCGGCGTGGTGGCTTCAGCCGAGATCAAGCTGGAAGTTAAGGAACACGTGCTGGCCAACGGGATGAAAATCCTGATGGTGCCAAAGCCTGGAGTTCCGCGGGTGGTCTGTCATATCTACTACAAGGTCGGCTCTGTCAACGAGAGGCCTGGCATAACCGGAATTGCCCATCTCCATGAGCACATGATGTTTAAGGGAACGAAGATGATGGGGGTGACCGATTACGAAGCTGACGCCGCTATCGACCGGCAGATCGACGAGCTGATGGAAAAAATTTATCGCGAAAAGTACTGGAAGAAAGACGGAGATCAGCAGAAGATTGCGGAATGGCAGAAGCAGGTGGACGAGCTGGTAAAAGCCCAGAAAAAATACATCATCAAGGACCATCTCTGGGAAACCTACATGAAAAACGGAGGTACCGGTCTGAACGCATCCACCTCGGATGAGGTCACCGGTTATTACGTGACGCTTCCGGCGAACAAGGTCGAACTGCAGATGCTGCTCGAGTCCGACCGGATGATGAATCCTGTTTTCCGCGAATTCTACTCTGAGAAGGACGTGGTCATGGAAGAAAGACGGCTCAGCGAGAACAGCCCGGGATTTCTGTTCAACGAGCAGGTGAGGGCGGCTTTCTACGTTGCTTCCCCTTACCACTGGCAGGTCATCGGCTGGATGGATGACCTCAGGAGAATCACCAAAAGAGACCTGATTGAGTTCAACCGGAAATATTACGTTCCGAATAATGCCGTTGCGGTCTACGTGGGAGATTTTAAAACTGAAGAAATCATCCAGCTGGCAGAAAAATATTTCGGCCGGATTCCCAGGGGCGAAGACATCGAGCCGATCAGAACCAGCGTCCCCCCGCAGCATTCGGAAAAGAGAATGAACGGGCAGGGGCCCGGGATGCCCAACCTCCAGATGTGGTTCCACATCCCGCCTGAAGGCGATCCCGATGTTCCGGCATTAACCCTGCTGGCCGGAATTCTTTCCGGGGAGACCGGACGCCTGACGAAAGTTCTCGTTCAGGAAAGAGACCTGGCGATTAGAGCGATGGCCATGGCCCGGCCGCAGTGGTACGCTGGAGCTTTTACTTTCAACGTGATTCCGAAACTACAGAAAGGCGTCAAACCGGAAGATCTGGAGAAACCGCTCTGGGAAGAAATCGAAAAAATTAAAAAGGATGGCGTGACCGCGGATGAACTGCAGAAAGCCAAGAACCGGGCAGAAGCCACCTTCGTCAGGAGCTTAGAGAGCCCGATGTTTATCGCGATGAGAATCGGGCGAGCCGAACTTAATCGCGGCTGGCGTTCGCTACTGACCGACCTGGAAGAGCTGAAGAAGGTCACTTCTGACGACATAAAGAGAGTGGCGGCGAAATATTTTGTTAAGGATAACTGCCTGGTGGCCGTTTACAGCCGCGGTCTGGGAAGGTAAGGAGGGATGACCATGAAAAGAATTAAAGCAGCCACGATATTAATCGGACTGATTTTTACCTGCTTCAGCCTGGTTTCAGCCCAGGTCAGCCGTCCGGAAGAGCTCAAATTTCCTCCTCTTAAGTTTGAGCCGCCGAAGCCGGCCGAATTTCGCATGACGCTGGCCAACGGTTTGCGAGCGTATGTAAAAGAGGCCAGGGAACTTCCGATCGTCAACATCACCGCCATCATCCCCACAGGAAGCCTTTACGTTCCGAAAGAAAGAGCCGGACTCGACGAGCTGCTCTCGCAGTGTCTGATTAAGGGCGGCACGAAAACCAGAACCGGTTCTCAGATCGAGGAGAGGATTGATTTTCTCGGCGGTACGCTGAATTTCTCTGTGGGTGAGAGAACAGCCACTCTGTCGATGTCGGTCCTGAGCAAGGATCTGGATGAAGGTTTGAATATTTTCTTCGATGTGCTGATGAACCCGGAGTTCAGGGAAGACAGCCTGAAGCTGGCCCGCGACCGGATGATTGAACAGATGAGGTCAGCCAACGATAATCCCAGTCAGGTGCTTAGCCGCGAATTTCAGAAAGTTCTTTACGGAGAACACCCGCTGACCTATCAGGCAACTAAAGCCACCGTCGAGAGCATTACCCGCGATGACCTAAAAGCTTTCCACGCTCGGTACTTCTTCCCGAAGAACATAATCATCGCCGCGGCCGGTGATTTCAGCCGGGAGCAGTTGAAGAATAAAATAAATAAATATGTGGCGAAATGGCAGAACAGGTCGCTCTCATTCCCGGCGGTGAGCAAAAATTTCCCTGAACCTGAGCCCGGAGTTTATTTCATCCAGAAGAAGATCAATCAGGGTTATGTATCGATCGGACATCTCGGTATCGAGGATACCAACCCGGATTATTTTGCCGTTCAGGTGATGAATTTCATCCTGGGTGGAGGAAGCTTCACCTCCAGGATCACCTCAAAGGTCAGGTCTGACGAAGGACTCGCTTACAACACCGGAAGCCGTTTCACCTACAGGTGGGGGTTCCCGGGGACATTTTCCGGGTATGTCCAGACGAAATCGGAAACGGTCGGTTATGCCATCTCTTTGATCCTGAAAGAGTTTGAAAGAATCCGTCAGGAGCTGGTTTCTGAAGCGGAGATGGAGACGGCCATCAATTATTATCTGGAAAGCTTTGCCGATTTCTTCCAGAGCCCGATCAACACGATGGTGAATTTCGCCATGCTCGAACTTCAGGGCAAGCCGATGAACTATTACGATACATACCGCGATAAGATAAGAGCAGTCACCAGAGAAAAGGTGCTGGAAGTGGCCAGGAAATACATCCATCCGGATAAAATGGTCATCATGATCGTCGGCGACTGGGAACCCTGCAACAAAGGTTCGGAAAAGTGGCCGGGCCCGCTCGAAAAGCTGGGCAGGGTGCACCGGGTGAAGCTGCTCGACCCGCTGACCGGACAGCTTGTGGAGTGAGCCGGAGATAACCTTTTGTTATCGAGCATAAGCGAAGGGGCGGCCCTGAGGCTGCCCCTTTTTTATTTCCTGTGTGTTTTATTTCATTGATGAAGGATGAGAGCGGCGCATGATATTTCTACCAGGCTGTAAAACACACGCTGAAATTCAATCAAGGTTCCGGTCCGGAAAATTATTTTGATTTTTTCATAAAGCAGCAGAAGATCCATTTTTGAGAACAATCCCGCTGTAATCATGGTCGATTTTTGTTTTCTCAAGGGGGATTTATTCGGATTTGCGCTGCCGAACTGATTCCTGGGGAGGCTTAAGCCATATTTCTGATGGCTATAGCGGGATAAAGCCTTCAGATTTTAGGGCCGTTAAATTGCGGCAAGAAAAAGCAAAAAAAATTAATATATTTGTATTTTTAGTAAGGTATTAAAACGGATTGTCCTCTTCTGGAAACATCTGTATTTGAGACAGAACAGACAGGATTTAGCGATATCTGATTCTCCCCGATAAACAGCAACTCCCCGGACTGGCATGTTTTTTGCCTGAATGAGAATCGGTAAGGAAATGGATTTTTCAAGCGGCAAGTTTCTTAACCGAATTATTGACAGATCGTTTTTCCGGAGAATCTATTGGTTGAGGAGGGTATTACAGGTATGGATGCGGTTCAGGCATTAAACCATATAAAATTTCGGGCGCGATCGATCGCCATAGCTCTTTCTTTCGTCGCTTCCCCGGAGATAAAGTCGAATCTTAAACCGGTGCAAAGTAATTTTCGTAAAAAACTTATGACTTAAATTTCCACCGTCATAATTCGACGGCAATCACTTTAAAGGAGGCTTAAATGAGGAAACTGACAGGAGCATTTTTCCTGGTCCTCCTGCTGGCCGCGACGGTTTCGGCGGCTACGCTTGAAACTGGCTTCAGGCTTTCGGGCGGTCTGTCGCTGGCTAAGTATCGGGGAATTCCGGTGGCCGTGGGAATACCTGAAATCCGGTATCAGAATGCCTGGAGGACCGGGGTCTGTGTCGGAGCAGGGCTCGAATTGAAACCCGGCCAGATTCCGCTGACTTTTGTGTTTGATCTGAACTATCTGGAAAAAGGGACGAACCTGGATGTGTATTATCTGGATGAAAAAACCGGTTCTCTGCCCTACAGGCTCGGGACTCTGAGCCACTCCGGTCTGGTTAAGGTCAGCCGCGGCGGCCAGTGGACGCCATACTTCCTTGCCGGTTACGAGCTGGCCTTTATCCTCCGGCACAGGGGCGAGCCGTTTGGACCCGGGGGCCCCGACCTGAAGAACGATACCCGGAAGGTGGATTTCGGACTGGTGGCTGGAGCCGGTCTGGAGTTCAGACAGGAAAAAGCGAGTCCATTCGTGGAGTTTCGTTATTATCACGGCCTGACCAACCTCAGTCCGGGAAAAGGGGCTCTGGAGTTTTACCAGAGCATTAAAACGAGAACCATGCTTTTCTCCGCCGGGATAAGATTCGGAAAATAGAAACGCAGGGAGATTGAAAGTTTTCCAGAAAAGATGGGGCTGCAGAACTGCGG
>JASEFX010000089.1 GCA_030018265.1 Candidatus Saccharicenans sp. | reverse complement strand
CGAATGAGTTAGGATCGTCGGTATAAGGCCAGTAGGATTCGGGCGGCACACCGAACAACACCATCGCCCCCATGGTCGTGCGGAGGTAAGCGCCTGTATCCCCGCGGAGCTTCATCAGGTTGCGGGTGACCTTGTAGAGGAAAAGACGGGAGGCATCGAGATGACGTCCGAAGGCACGCCGCTCATAGTATTCGATAAGGCCAACGCCGGCATGAGCTGTGCAGGAGCCGAGCATCCCCTGGTCTTCCACCGGCGAGCAGTATTCGCGAAGGTCGACGGAGGAAGGAAGAGAAGAAGCAGGGATGCGACGGCTGGGCGGGACGTAGTTGATGACAAGATCATCATGAGGGAACAGGCCCTTTTTGCTGGCATCGAGGATCGAGCGGATTTCCTCGTGGGATTCGTGATAATCGCGGAAGTCCGGACGGTCGGGAAGCCAGCCCATACCCCGCTTTATCGTCGGGAGGCAGGCTGAAAGCGGATCCGGATAAGGACTGATTTCGGGTTCTGCAGCTTTTTCTCCGATGACCGGGATAACGTCAGGATTCTGAAGTCCCCTTCTGGTTGCCCTTCTTTTTGGTTCCTCTGACATTAAATAATTTCTCCTTTCATCCAGGATGAGAAATTTTTGTTTTTTGCTATTACGGTTTTGTGTGTCACGGGCTCAGTAACCTGAAAGAATTAACATGCCGGTGATTAAAATTCTAATTGAGATGACAATGGCTGCCAGAATGACCGCGACTGTGGCCAGCACCCGGAGCGATTTTTCGATGATTGACATTTTGTTCCAGCACGGGGAGAAGGCGAAGAAGCGGCGCTCGCAGCCATCGCAATCATAGTGGCGAAGCGGCAGGGCGAAAGACAAAGCCTTCTGCCAGAGGCGGCGCGGAAGGCGTTCCAGGTGCTCGCCGCAGCAGGGGCATTTATGGTCGCCGAGCTGTCGGAGGTAAATTCTGACCCCCTTAATCTTCATCGAGCTAACTCCACAGAGAGGGATGAGGCCAGGCAGCGCGCCGGGGAGGAAGAATATATGAACAGCCATTCATATATTGAATCCGCTGGCAGAACGAAACGAGCGTCCGCGCAAAATGATCGGTTGTGGAGTGGCCGGGATTCTGCGCAAGTGAAAGCCGTGTGGAATTCATGGCCACGGCAGGAGCCCGGAAATTAAAATTTTTCTGCTTTGATTTCATTTCAATCGCCCGGGGAGCTGGATTTGCTTTTGCTGTCGGCTTCGTCGGTCAGAAACCAGTTTGCCCACTTTCCGGCTTCAAACACCATCGCGTTCCAGCCGAAGCCAAAGCCAAATGCGATGCAGAAAAGGCGGAAATGCGTTTCAAAACCGGGTGAAGCCGCTTCTCCCGCGGCAACGGGTTCAGCTTTAAGCTGCGGAAACAGCACCAGCGTCAGGATTATCCCGAGGATGAAGGTGGCTAAGGCCGAGTAGAAGTAGCGCCGGTCGAAGCGCTGCACTTTGCCCTCACGCAGCTTGCGCAGCCAGGGGATGAGCGAACGCGCGACGATCCCCAGGAAGAGCCCAGCGATCTTGATGACAAAGCCTGCGGTCATCAGCTCTCCTTCCAGGAACATAAGCAGCGCTCAGGTTCCCTGAAATTTGAAAAGAGGCTAAGTTATTGAAAATAAAATAATAAGGAGCGGGGCAAAAAGCGGGCTACCGCCGGTGCAGGCACGCAGCCGCAAAAAGAAAAGCCGCCTTCTTTAAGGCGCATTTTTATACTTTCAGGCCCGGAAGAGCCTTGTCGACGAAACCGCAACCGTAGAACAAACCTCAGAAATAGAGCCGGGTAAATAAAAGCCTCGAAAGAAATGCATCACGGGATAGAAAAAAGATGAATAAGCAGAATTACCGTGCGAGAAGCAGTTATAAAAAAGAGCTTCGTGTTGTTCGGTTGATTTTTTAGTCCCCTGTTCCCTTCTTTCTAGCCCCGTCATCAACAGCTCCCGGTTTCACCGTGGCTATTATTGAATCAGGCCAGTTATCCGGCATGTTAGTAACTAAAACCAGAGAGGCTGAGGCGCTGAC
>JASEFX010000088.1 GCA_030018265.1 Candidatus Saccharicenans sp. | reverse complement strand
GTACGATTGAACCCGGAAAGGCTGCGGATCTTCAAATACTCAAAGCCGACCCGCTTAAGTCCTTTGACAACCTGGGGAACCCGGAAGTGGTCATCCTGCGCGGAAAAATTTATAAATTTCAGAGGGACATATGAACAACCATTCATATAATAGCTGGAATGTTTACGGCAGCGATTTTGAGCGAATTTTTATCGGGCTGATGGCCATCCTGGCCGGGATCACTTTAATCTATCTGGCGATATCGGGCCCGCTGGTCTACGGGGAAATCAAATACCGCACGCCGGAGGCAATCAACAATCAGCTCATCGGTCAGGATATGATTAATCTGGCCGTACTGGCGCCACTGCTGATAACTGGAGGCATACTTCTCTTGTTAAGAAAAAACGCCGCCAGATATCTGCTGACAGCAACTCCGCTTTTCCTGATTTATTATGCCCTGAGCTACACCATCGGCTGGGAGTGGAGCTCTCCTCAATACCAGGGCAACAACGAAAAATACTTCTTTTATTTTCTGTTCATCCTGATTTCGGCTCTTCTGATCCTGCTCTATTCCTATTCTGTTTTCCCAAAAAAGGTCACGGCCGTTTTCAGAAAAAAGCCGCTTATGATTTATTCAATCCTTTTTGTTCTCTTCCTCCTTGTTTTCGCCGGGATGTGGGTTGGTGAAGTTATTGAAGTGATAAAGACCGGGACGACCAGGGGCTACGACATTTCACCGATAGCTTTCTGGCTGGTCCGGGTGTTTGACCTGGGCTTTTCCATTCCTCTCGGAATGATCAGCGTCTACCTGCTCTGGACCAGAGCCAGCCGGGCCTATCCGATCATCTGGCTGTTTTACGGCTTCTTCTTCACCCAGATTCTGGCGGTCAATGCCATGGGCTGGATGATGTTTGTCCGGCGCGACCCGGCTTTTGCCCTGCGCGACCTTATGGTTTTTTCCATCCTGACACTGATAATAATCTCCGGTTTCGTTTTCGTCATAAAAAACTACCATGTCGAGCAGGATTAACATAGAGAAAGCATGGATTTTAGAAAGGAAAAGCTGATCTGTAGACCAGAAATCAAAGATGAGCAACATAGATTCCAATCAGGTCGAATTTTTATGACCATGAAATCAGCAGAGCAGAATTCCGTCTTCCTGATTCAGTTGATAGTCGGCTTAAGAGGAAAGGAATGGTGAAAATTTTCACTACAGGACACTCGAACCGGAGCGCGGAAGAATTTATTTCACTACTGGAGGCTTTAAAGATTGAGCTGCTGGTGGACATCCGGGCTTTTCCCGTCTCCAGAAGAAATCCTCACTTCAACAGGGAAAATCTGGAAAAAAGTTTAGCCGGCGCAGGAATCCAGTACCTGTGGATGGGAAAAGAACTCGGCGGTTTCCGAAAAAAACCCGACGGCCTGGGTGAAAGCTCTCCGAACAAGGCCTGGAAGAGCCAGGGGTTCCGCCGCTATGCGGACTACATGATGAGCGATACTTTTAAGAAGGCCATCGAGAAGCTGGTCGAACTCACCTCAGAAAAAAGAGCAACTCTTATGTGCGCTGAAAAACATTACTGGAAATGCCACCGGCAGCTGGTTTCTGATTACCTGTGCAGTCTTGGCCACGAGGTCTGGCATATCATAGATAAGGATTCCGTCACAAAACACGAGCTGTCTCCGCTGGCGGAAATAAAAAATGGCATATTGACCTATCCGGAAAAAAACGAATCCTCGCTGCTGTTATTCGAAGAACCGAAGGAGAATTAAAGAGTGATTGAGTCTCAAACTTATGATGGACTTAGCCTGAGGCGGCACCGAGGACAGAAGCAGGCACTTTTCCGGTCAGTATCGAGCAGGCTGTTCGAGAAATGCATGACACAGCGGAAATCAGGGCAGTGACCCAGACCGTAAACATGCCCGAGCTCATGAACTGCTTCCTTGATCGCCCGCTGGAGAAAAAGAGAGCGGTCATCAGGCAATCCATAAAAACTCTGTCTCAGGCGAGTCAGAGAAATGATGGCCAGGCGTCCGCCGAGCTCTGCTTCTCCAAAAACGAAATTCAACCCCTG
>JASEFX010000087.1 GCA_030018265.1 Candidatus Saccharicenans sp. | reverse complement strand
AGGTTGTTTCGGCTGTCATATGTCTTTTCTGGACATTGACGAAAGAATTCTGGATTTAATCGAACTGGTGGAATTCGACAAATCACCGATTGACGATATCAAAAAATTCAGCCGTCCGGTGGATATTGGTCTGATCGAGGGAGGCTGCTGCAACTCGGAAAACGTCGAAGTCCTGCACTATTTCAGAAAAAACTGCAAAATTCTGGTCTCTGTCGGCGAATGCGCGGTAATGGGCGGACTGCCGGCGATGAGAAACACCATTCCCCTCCGGGAATGTCTGGAAGAAGCTTACCTGAAATCTCCAACGGTCGCCCCGGAAGACCGGCTGATTCCGGCCGACGAGGAGATTCCGATTCTTCTGGACCGGGTTTACCCCTGCCACGAAATCGTAAAAATAGATTATTTTCTTCCAGGCTGCCCGCCGTCGGCTGACCTCATCTGGGAGGCTCTGATGGCGCTGATCCAGGGAAGACCGCTCAGGCTGGAATATCATCTGGTAAAATATGATTGAGGAACCGAAAAATGGCTAAAAAAATTACGATTGAACCGGTAACCAGAGTAGAAGGACACGGTAAAGTAACGATACACCTTGATGATAACGGGCGGGTCGCTCAGGCCCGCTTCCACGTGGTTGAATTTCGGGGTTTTGAACGTTTCGTCCAGGGAAGACCATACTGGGAAATCCCGGTGCTGGTCCAGAGGTTGTGCGGCATCTGTCCGGTCAGCCATCATCTGGCCGGAGCTAAAGCGATGGACGTGATAGTCGGAGTCCCGCCGGAAAAATTGCCTCCCACAGCCGAAAAGATTCGCCGGGTGATGCATTACGGGCAGATGCTCCAGTCGCACGCGCTGCATTTCTTCCACTTAGCTTCTCCGGACCTTCTTCTCGGTTTTGACGCTGACCCGAGTGTTAGAAACATAATCGGAGTGGCTAAAACCCACAAAGAGATCGCGGTCAAAGGCGTGCTGCTGAGAAAATTCGGACAGGAGATCATCAGGGCCACCGCCGGAAAAAAGATCCACGGCACCGGAGCCATTCCCGGCGGAGTTAACAAGAGCCTGACCCCGGAAGAGAGAGATTTCTTCCTGAAATCGCCTGCTCCCCACAATATCGACACGATGATCGACTGGGCGCAGGAAGCTGTCGAGCTGTTCAAAAAAATTCATCGGGAAAACAGAGCGCTTCTTGATAATTTCGCTCACTTTCCCTCCAATCACCTGAGCCTGGTCCGGCAGGATGGAGCCCTTGATTTCTACCATGGACGACTGCGGGCGGTTGATGCCGAAGGTCGAAAAATACTCAACGACGTCGACTACCAGGACTATCTGGAATACATCGGAGAGGAAGTGCGCAATTACAGCTACATGAAGTTCCCCTACCTGAAAAAGCTCGGCAAGGAAAAAGGCTGGTACCGGGTGGGTCCGCTGGCCCGTCTGAACACCTGCGAATTTATTCCGAGTCCGCTAGCCCAGAAAGAGTTTGAAGAGTACAAAGCCTACACCAGAGGGAAACCCAATAACATGACCCTGCACAGCCACTGGGCGAGGTTGATCGAAACCCTGCATGCGGCTGAAGTCATAAAAGAACTCCTTAACGATAAGGACATAACCGGAGATCATCTGGTGGAAAAGGGCAAGAAACAGCACGAAGGGGTTGGCCTGATCGAAGCTCCACGAGGCACTCTCTTCCATCACTACCGGATAAACGACGACGACCAGGTGACCATGGCCAACCTGATTGTCTCCACCACCAACAACAACCAGGCCTACAACGAAGCGGTGCGGCTGGTGGCCGAAGAGTACATCTCAGAAAAACCCGAAATAACCGAAGGCATGCTCAACCGGGTGGAAGTGGCCATCCGCGCCTACGACCCCTGCCTGAGCTGCGCCACCCATGCGGTCGGGCAGATGCCCCTTGAGGTCGAACTTTATGACAGCCGCGGCCGACTTGTCGACAGGAAGATGAAATAACAACGGGGAAGCCTGCGCTGGAAAAAATCCTGGTTTACGGCATCGGCAATCCCGGGCGCCGGGATGACGGTCTGGGCCCGGCTTTTATCA
>JASEFX010000086.1 GCA_030018265.1 Candidatus Saccharicenans sp. | reverse complement strand
GCGGCTGCGCTCGCGCCGCAGAATGAAGATTTAAGCCGCGACCTGGCTAAGGTATATCTCGACCTTAAAGAATTTTCCCGGGCAGCCGGCATGCTCGAGAGTTTCGTCGGAGCGGATAAAAAGGCTTCTTATGAAACTTATTTGATAGCCGGACAGGCTTATTATCATCTCGGCGAGTATCAGACCGCTATCGACGTTCTCGACAGAGCGGTTAAAATTTACGGAACAAACATCACCCTGCTTAACCTGATAGGGGACTGTTATTTCGGCCTTGGGAAGAAAGCAGAGGCAGTGGCTGTCTGGGAAAAATCGCTCGAGATTATGCCGGATCAGCCTGAGGTGAAGAAGAAGATTCAGGCGTCAAAAGCTAAATAACTTCCAGCCCGGACTGAAATTTCTATTGACACGCCTTCAGATATGTGATATATCACATACTTGGCGGGTAGATGAAAGGCATAATATTCGACATAAAGCGATATGCTATTCATGACGGACCGGGCATAAGATTAAATGTATTTTTCAAGGGATGCCCTTTGCACTGTCTCTGGTGTCATAATCCTGAAGGGGTTTCCTTCGAGCCCGAATTGATGCTCATGCCGAATCGCTGCGCCCGTTGCGGCGATTGTGTAAAAGCGTGTCGTTATCAGGCATTGAGTCAGAACGGCAACGGCGAGGTCAGGGCGGATCGATCACGCTGCACTCTCTGTGGCGATTGCCTGCGAGCCTGCCAGCGGGAGGCCATAGACATTGCTGGCAGGAAGGTGACGGTTGAGCAGATTGTTAATGAGGCGGAAAAAGAAAGAGTGTTTTTCGACCAGTCGGGGGGCGGCGTTACCCTGACCGGCGGAGAGCCACTCGCCCAGCCAGAATTTGCCGGCGCTCTTATCGACAGCCTGAAATCGAGAGGTTTTCATGTGGCGCTCGATACCTCGGGTTATGCCCCGTCCGAGGTTTTCCAGAGGCTCGCGAGCAGAGTTGACCTGGTGCTCTTCGACCTGAAGATTATGGACGACCCGCTTCACAAGAAATACACCGGCGTTTCCAGCAGAGTAATCCTGGAAAATTTTCGGTCGCTGGATCAGCTCGGAAAGCCGGTGTGGGTTCGTTTTCCGCTGATACCGGGTATCAACGACGACAGGGAAAACCTTGAAGCGATGGCTTCTTTTCTCAGCGGAAAGAAGTCGGTCGAGCAGGTGAATGTTCTTCCCTACCATAAGGGCGGTGTGGAAAAAATTCGTCGCCTTGGTCGCGAGGGGGAATTCGCGGTTTTTGAGCCGCCGTCGGAAGAAAAAGTTCTGGCGGTGATAGATTTTTTTGCCCGTCGGGGCTTCAAAGTAAAACGGGGAGGCTGAAATGAACGAGCGAATAAAAAAGCTCAGGGAACAATCGTTGAACATAAAACCGAGCATCACGCCCGAAAGAGCGAAAATAGTAACTGACGCCTATCGAAGTCCGGAAGTTCAGCGAGCTTCGATACCTGTGCAGCGGGCGCTCGTGTTCAAGGCGCTGATGGAGAAAAAAGCCATCTTCATAGATGATGGCGAGCTAATCGTCGGAGAGCGCGGGCCTGCCCATAAAGCCACACCGACTTATCCGGAGGTTTGCTGCCACAGCCTGGAGGATCTGGAAACGCTTAATTCCCGTCCGAAGACTTCTTACACGGTCGATGAGGAAACACTGCGTCTTTACCACGATGAAATAATTCCTTTCTGGCGCGGCCGTTCGATGAGGGACAGGATTTTTGCCGAGATGACTCCGGAGTGGAAAGCAGCCTATGAAGCCGGCATCTTCACCGAGTTTATGGAGCAGAGAGCTCCGGGGCATACCGTTCTGGGCGATAAGATTTACAGAAAAGGGCTGCTGGACATCATAAAAGATATTGAACAGTCGATCGCCGGTCTGGATTTCTTTAACGACCCGGAAGCGCTTGACAAAAAAGAAGAGCTGCGGGCAATGGCCATCTGCGCTGAGGCGCTGATTACTTATGCCCGGAGGCATGCGGAGCTGGCGCGTCAGCTGGCTGCCCGGGAGACCGACCCGAAGCGGAAGAAGGAGCTGGAAAAGATCGCAGAAGTGTGCGAATGGGTGCCGGCTCATGCGCCGCGTGATTTCTGGGAGGCGCTTCAGTATTACTGGTT
>JASEFX010000085.1 GCA_030018265.1 Candidatus Saccharicenans sp. | reverse complement strand
CCAGTTTTGAAAATCTTGGCTATCTGCCGATGATGACCGGACTGGCTTTCTTCGGACGGGCTGTAGCTTCCCCCCTGACCCATGCGCTTTTTTCTTCGGTCTGGGGATATTCTGTAGGACGGGCGAAAATAAAAGGCCGGTCAATTTTTCTGGCTTCTCTTTTAAGCCTGTCTCTCGCTGCGGTTTTTCATGGGCTTTTCAACGTCCTGACGGTTTCTGATAATCTGCGTCTTCTATCAGCTATCCTGATGTTGCTGCTTTGGGTGTTGTTGATATATCTTTTAGAACGGCACCGACATCAAGCCTGAGCTCGCTCTAAATTTGTTCATTTTCATTTACTGGCGCGAACTTCACTCACCTTCTGTATCTTCCTTCAGCACGATTACTTCCACCCTCCGATTTTTTGCCCGGTTAGCTTCGGTATCGTTGGGAGCCACCGGACGGCTCGAACCGAACCCCTGGTATTTCATGCGTTCCGGGGATACCCCCTGGCTCATCAGAAACTCATAAACCGTGCGCGCCCGCTCGGTGGATAGTTTCAGGTTGAAGTCTTCTGAACCTGTGGAATCAGTGTGTCCTTCGATGCTTAGTTTCATGTCGGGAAAAACCATCAGAATTCCGGCGAGTTTAGCCAGTTTCAGCTGCGATTCTGGCTTGAGGGTCGCCTGGTTAAGGTCGAACAGCACCCCGGCCAGATTGACAATCAACCCTCGGGCGGTTTCGGTAGTTTCGGCCACAGATGACAGAGCGCCTTTCAGTTTCGAAGCGAGTTCATCCCTTTCCTTTTTAATTTCTTCGCGTTCGGCTTCGAGTCTGGCGGCTTCAGCTGCCAGACGATCTCTTTCTTCGGCCAGTTCCCGGGTCTGCCTGGCAAGTTCTGACATCTCCCGGGCGAGGGCTTCTCTTTCCTGCTTTATTTCTTCCAGCTGAACGGCCAGTTTCTCGGCTTCGGTTTCAGCCCTCCTGGCTCTTTCCTCAAGAGCGGCCCTTTCGGCCTGACGCCGTGCTTCTTCCTCGGCCACAGCTTTTTCTTCCAGAAATTTAACGGTGTCTTTTATCGCTCTTGTGGCCTGCTGGGCAGCCAGACGGGCGGTTTCGGCCATCTTTTTCTTATCGGTAATTTTCCTGGCCTGCTCGAGCGTTTTAACAGCTTCTTCCAGAGCTTTCGGATTTACTTCTCCGGCGTTTATTTTTCTGGCGTATTCGACCGTTTTTTCGGCCTGAATGAGCGTGACCGGGATATCAAGGCTGTATTGAAGCATGGCAATGCTGTCGAGAGCCGGTGCCGCTTCGCTGGAGAAATCTTTGAAGGAAAAAGTCACCATCTGCACGTTCTTTTCTCGTGTTTCACCGTTTACAAAAAGAACAAGTTCGGAAGGTCTGGAGACCACGCTGTAAGGTTCGGCCGTGACCATAATAGCCAGATTTTTCCCGGGAGCGTAAAATTTCTGCGAACCGGAAGCTTCGCGGCGGTCGATCATAATTTCACCGAGATTCTCGCAGGCTCCAGTCGGGCTTGCTGACCAGACGACGTAGGTGGTTATGTTTCCGGAAAAAAGAATCGCCGGCTCGAGTTTTTCGAAGCTGAGCTCGACGGTGGTAACTCCACGTGAAAAATTGAGCCGGGCGGAGAGGCTGGCTTTAGCCGGCGCGCGGGGCGTCCGGTTAAAATTAACCTGAATCTCTTTGCCTTCGGGCAGCATCAGGGCTTTCAGTTGAACTTCAGCGCCGGTCAGGACGGCGGTGGCCATAAATGCTGGCAAAATTAAAGAGAGAATAAGCCTCCTTATTTTCATCAGTGCCCTCCTTACTTTTCTTAAATGAATTTTACTTCAGGTCAGGTTTGTATTTCAATTTTCGTTTTCGATTTAAGAGAACATAATAAGATTCCTCGAAGGAAAAACCGGCTTTTCCATCAAAAGGACTGTGCCGCTATCGAAAACAGGGGTTACTTTATAAAAACTTTTTATTCTCCTAATTTTGCCCGGTGCCATGAACGGAAGAATGACATTTATGAAGGTAAAATAACCCCGAAATAATCGCCGGGGGTGTTGACTTGGTGAAGGTTTGTTTATATAAAGTAAAAAGCTTTTTAGCGGCATCGGGCTGCGCTGAAGATTGAAACAGAAACAGAGGTGATGATGCCTGGAAGAAATCAAAAGCTAAAATCCCGCCTGTTGAATCTGTTCATAGCCTTTCTTTTAATAGTCAGCCCTGCTCTTAGCCGGAGGGCGGAAGGGGCTTCCGGGGCTCTTAGGTCTCTCAATCCCGAAGAGAA
>JASEFX010000084.1 GCA_030018265.1 Candidatus Saccharicenans sp. | reverse complement strand
GCCACCCGGACGAGTTGCGGGTGAATATATTAAGGAAGGAGGAGAGAATTGAAAAAAATGAGCCTTCTGTTTCTGGGAATGCTGGCTGTTTTTCTGATGTTTAGCGGCTGTAAACAGCAGGCAAAAGAGCATCCGTTGATCACCAGGGATCTGCTTTTTGGCAACCCTGACAAGGCTTCAGTCCAGCTGAGTCCTGACGGCAGGCACATCAGTTTTCTGGCTCCGGTGGATAATGTTCTTAATGTCTGGGTGGGACCTGTTGAGGAACCGGAAAAGGCTGAGCCTGTCACCCGGGATACCAACCGCGGTATAAGAAATTATTTCTGGGCTTACACCAGCAACCATATTATCTACCTTCAGGATCTGGCGGGCGACGAAAACTGGCAGGTTCATGTGGTTGATATTAGAACCAGGGAAGACAGGAACCTGACTCCTTTTGAAGAAATAACCGGTCCCGACGGAAAACCGATAATGCTGCCCGGGGGAAAGCCGCTGCGCCCGCAGGCTCAGATTGTAGCGGTCAGTCACAAATTTCCGGAAGAAATAATTGTCGGTCTGAACCTGCGCGATCCTCAGTTCCATGATCTTTATAAAGTCAACATTTTGACCGGCGAGTTGAAACTGATGCAAAAAAACGATGGGTTTATGGGCTTTCTGACTGACGATGACTACACCGTCCGCTTTGCAGCCAGGATGACCCCTGACGGTGGAATGGTATATTACCGGCCGGATGGTCGGGGCGGATGGTCGCCCTTTGAAACCATACCGATGGAAGATACGCTGACCACCAGTCCGGTGGCTTTCGATAAGAGCGGCCAGATAATTTATATGACCGACAGCCGTGGTCGCAACACTGCCGCATTGCTGGAGGTAAATCTCAACACCGGAGAAAAGAAGCTGATTTTTGAGGACCCCAGGGCTGACGCCCAGGGGATAATGATGCATCCGATGGAGAAAAAATTGGAAGCGGTCTCGGTTGAATACCTTCGTAAAGAATGGACGGTTCTGGATGAGTCGGTCAGGGCTGACCTCGAGTACCTGAAAACGGTGTGTGATGGAGATTTCAGGGTTTCCGACAGAACACTCGACGATAAATTCTGGACTGTTGCTTATGTGGTTGATGATGGACCTGTTCGCTACTATTTCTATGATCGGGAGAAAAAAGAAGCAAAATTCCTTTTCACCAACAGAAAGGCTCTGGAAGGTGTCAGATTAAGCAAGATGCATCCGGTGGTGATAAAATCGAGAGACGGTCTTAATCTGGTAAGTTATTTAACGATTCCCGGCTGGAGGGATCCGGACAACGACGGCCGCCCTGATAAGCCGCTGCCGATGGTGCTTTATGTTCATGGCGGTCCGTGGGCCAGGGATTCCTGGGGTTTCGATCCGGTGCACCAATGGCTTTCTAACCGCGGGTATGCGGTCCTCAGCGTGAACTTCCGCGGTTCCACCGGGTTCGGAAAAGATTTTATTAATGCAGCCAACAGGGAATGGGCCGGCCGGATGCACGATGACCTGATCGACGCGGTTAACTGGGCGGTTGAGAACAGGATCGCCGATAAGAATAAAGTGGCCATAATGGGCGGTAGCTACGGAGGTTATGCCACACTCGTCGGCCTGACTTTTACTCCGGAAGTTTTTGCCTGTGGCGTGGACATCGTCGGACCGTCAAACCTGATTACCCTGCTCGAGACGATTCCGCCATACTGGAAGCCGATGTTTGAAATGTTTGCCACCAGAGTTGGAGACCCGAGGACTGAAGAGGGAAGGAAACTTCTCCAGGAGCGTTCGCCGCTTACCTATGTGGACAGAATCAAGAGGCCGCTTCTCATCGGGCAGGGAGCGAACGATCCAAGGGTAAAGCAGAGCGAATCAGATCAGATCGTAAAGGCGATGCAGGAAAAGAATATTCCTGTAACCTATGTGTTGTTCTCAGATGAAGGGCATGGCTTTGCCCGGCCGGAAAACCGTCTGGCCTTCTTCGCGGTGAGCGAACTTTTTCTGGCGAAACACCTCGGCGGAAGAGCCCAGGAAATCGGAAAAGATTTTGAGGGCTCAACCATCAAGGTGCCCGAAGGAGCCGAACAGATTCCCGGCCTGAAGGAAGTCCTCGCTAAGTGAAATAGGTGACACTGTGCGGTGTCCCTTTTCAGGCCAGATTTTTGTCCTGTCAACAGGGGAAAAAAACAGGACAGAAGGCAGGGACACCGCACAGTGTCCCATTTTAATTTCTTATCACCCGGGGTGCCGCTTAAAAAGTCAGTCTTGCTCCGAAAGAGGCAGGCGGGGGTTCAAG
>JASEFX010000083.1 GCA_030018265.1 Candidatus Saccharicenans sp. | reverse complement strand
GCCGGCATTTTCGATTCGAACCGGCAGGGGCGCCGATTTCCCCGACTTATCCTGGCCGATGAACATCGTCAGATGGGGGAAAGGAATAGAGATACCCTGGCGGTCAAAAGCCATCTTCAATCGCCGGTTGAATTCCCGACCTATCTGCCACTGCTTGCCCGGTTTAGTGGTAATTCGGGCTCTGATTATCACCGCCGAATCGGCAAACCTGTCCAGGCCCAGAACTTCCAGGGGCTCCAGAATATCTCCAGCCAGAGCCGGGTCGGAACGCAACTCTTCGTCCACCTGGCGAAGAACAGCCATCACTTCATCAACGTTTTCAAAATAGCTGACGCCGACATCAAAAACATAGCGGGAGTACTCCCTGGTCATATTGGTCACCACATCGATCAGGCTGTTCGGGATGTAATGCACATTTCCGGAGAGGTCGCGAATTACTGTCATTTTCAGGCTGACCGACTCCACCACTCCGCTCTTTCCGGCCACCGTAACCACATCACCCACCCGAACCTGATCCCAGAGTATGATGAAAAACCCGTTAATCACATCTTTAATCAGCGATTGCGCGGCAAAACCGACGGCCAGGCTGGCGACACCGGCGGTGGCTAAGATGGGGGCAATCTGAATATCCAGAGCAGCCAGCACAGTAATAACCGCGATGATCGCCACCAGAACTCTTATGACCTGTTTTATGAGATTGGCCAGGGTCTGAGCTCTCTTTTTTGATTCTTCGTCCTCACGTCCCTTGAGAAAAACTTTTTCCAGCCGGCGGCTTATCGCCCGGGCCAGACGAAAAAGAATTATCACAAAAACAACAACCAGCAGGATTTTCATGCCGGTGGCAATGAGCCAGGTTATTGCCTTCTGCCATAAATCTGGTGATAGCATTACTTCCTCCCTTCTCTTTTTTGATATGGAAATTCTACCACAGCCAGAAAAGCAGAAGAATCAAACTCAGGAGCCAGCTTTTAATCAAGCCGGGCTGGAGAAGAAAGCAGGTTCAGAAGCTCTGATGCTCGGTGCGGCGGATTATCTCATCCTGAAGTTCCCTGGCGCAGTCGACGAAATAATCGCTGTAACCGGCCACCCACCATGTAGCTACCAGACATTCCAATTACCCTAGATACCATGTCTCAATCTGAAAGAAAATTTTACTTGACATCAAATTAAATCATCCTTTATATTTTTTCTGAAGCATGAAGGGATGGATAGCCTCAAAAAAACAGCTGTTAACCAGGTCGAAAAGCTACCTTTTTCTTGCCTTTTTCCCAAAAGATTGGATTTCGAGCTATAAAAAGAAGAAGGGGGCATATTTATGCTTTCAGCTATAAAAGATATTGGAAAAATCACTTTTTCCAAACCAAATGAAGAGCCAGATTATAAAGAGGCTAAAATCTTATCAATCAATATTGATGTTGATAATTCATCTAATTTGTTCGTCTACCAAGGAGTCGAACTAGAAGATTTCCAATCGGCGCTGGCAAACCTTTATCTTTTCAAAAAACGGGCGTCCAAAGGCAACTCCCCCGCTCCTTTTTCTCCTCTTATCGAAGCAGATAAGACCTTGAAAAAAATAATAGTTTGGATCAATAAATGTCAAAGAGCTATTGAAAGGGAAGAAGTACGCGCTGATAACGAAGTCAAAAAAACTATTATCGGTGTTACTCGTATTCTTAAAGAAAAAAGAGAGCCAATATCTAAAGATATTTCTAAAAAAATAGATATAATCCCGAAAAAAACTAAAAAATTTCTTACCTTAAAAATAAACGGCAGATACCTCGGTGAATATGAGATCTTCACAAAATGCGTTGACCATTTTGCTGAGGAGAGAAGGAAAAGATCCCTTAATATCGGAGTTTGCTCCATATGCGCAGAACACAATAAAGAAGTCTCCGGAAAAACAGACGTGTTCAAATTTTATACTATTGATAAACCAGGCTTCATAACAGGTGGATTTAACCCAGAAGATGCCTGGAAAAACTTTCCTGTATGCAAAGACTGTAGCCAATATCTTCAAAAAGGGAAAAATTATATAGAAAAAAATCTTAATTTCAAATTTTATGGGTTTAACTACCTGCTGATTCCCCGACTCTTACTTCATGAAAGTTCTGAACTTGAAACAATCTTAAATTTGTTTGCTGAGAGCAAAAAAGAAATATCGCTCAAAAGAAAAACGATAAGAAGAATAACAGATGATGACCAGGAAATTCTTGAAACACTAACTGAATTAGGAGACCTGCTGACGCTGAATTTCCTTTTTTTACAGATACAGCGGAGTGCAGATAGAATTTTAATGCTGATTGAAGATATTTTTCCATCCAGAATAAAAAAAATTTTTGAAGCAAAAAACAAAGTCGATGAAATATTTGACCAGGGCAGAGGATCACAGTTTACCTTTGGCACCATAAGAACTTTTTTTTCCAAATCTGACAGTAACAAAAAGACAAATGATCTTGACAAATATTTTTTAGATATCGTCAGAAGTGTCTTTACCGGAGCAAAGCTGGATAAGTCGTTCCTAATTAAGTTCTTCATGCC
>JASEFX010000082.1 GCA_030018265.1 Candidatus Saccharicenans sp. | reverse complement strand
GTGGTGTATTCCCTGTTGTTTGGATCCTCACGCTCGGGTGAAAAAGCCAGGAAGAAGTCGCGGCCGGCGAGAAGGCCCGTATGCGATTCAAGGATCTGCCGCATATCCTCGTCGGTGGTTCCGGGGTAAGTGGTCGATTCGAGCACGACCAGCTGTCCCGGCTGGAGATTTTCAGCGATCGTCCGGGTGGTAGTGAACACATAGCTCATATCGGGCTCGCGGTTTTCGTTGAGCGGGGTGGGGACGCAGATGATGATCGCATCCGCCCGGCTGAGCTTCGAGAAGTCGGTGGTGGCCTGAAACCGCCCTGTTGCGAGCCATTCCTGGATGAGTGAACTGGGAATGTAGTGGATGTAGCTTTCGCCCGCGCTGAGCTTGCGGATTTTTTCATCGTCGATGTCGAATCCGATGACCGGAAAGCCGGCTTTCAAAAACTCGCGGACAAGCGGAAGGCCAACATAGCCGAGCCCGATGACGCCGATCACTGCCTGATGTGAGGTGATGCGTGATAGGAGACGCTCTTTGTAGATTTCGGTGGGGGGTAAAACAGACCTGCGGGAGCCCGGGGTATGGGTTGTAGAAGGTTTGAGCTGTGGGGGGGTCGGCCTGGTGACCCTGTCAGATTTCTCTTTAGAGGTAGTTTGATCAGTGTGCGGGCTTTTTTCCATGATCCCGGCACTGTTTGGGCGGCTTTTCTGCTCCTCGGTGCGAATCCTCCTGATTCCAGTGCTTTTCATTTCTTTGAATCCTTTCTAAGCTCAGAACTATCATTTACTGATTATATAAGATTACAAGTAGAGATTAAAGAGGGAAGGGGTAGTCAGCTGATATCTGGTAACGCACATAAAAGAGAAGTGGAAGGGAAAAAATATGTTTGTAAAATCATAAGAGCTGAATTATAATTAACATGAGCATATCAGGTGCCGAAAAGGAATCAGGTACATAATTTGGGGACAAAAAGAGAAGTGGAAGAATAAAAAGCTAATGATTAACTTAAGTCCTTTAGCCTTGCCGAGTAAATTTCCATTCTCACAAAAACCGCCTTTACCTGATATAATGTCTTATCCTGAAAGAAAAAATATTTGACTTGACATTTTGAATCAATGTATATATATTGATTAATAATAAGGAGGCTAATATGCTAACCAACAAACTTTTCAAATCTCCGGCTTTATTGGCTTTTGTTCTGAGCGCTTTTGCCATTTTGATTTTTCCGGCAGAAGGTTTTTCAAACCGGGCTAATAGCCAGGGAGCTCTGGTCGGCTTCATTTATGGAAGCGATATGAAAACCCCGGTTCAAAGCGCGGTTGTAAAGGTCCGCCACGTAAAAACTGGAGAGGAATTTTTCAGCACTCCGACCGATGATAGTGGAGCATACAAACTCAGTGAGCTTAAAGAAGGAAGCTACATACTTGGCATTTCAGCTCCTGACGGCGATTACAATTTTGGCTATGTAGTACGAGTCAAAGCGGGTGAAGTTGGAAAGCTCAACCTGGCTCTGATGAAAGGAGAGGTCGCTCCGGCCGGTCAGGAATCCTACGGAGGCACGAAAGAGAAGCCTTCGTTTTTCTACACGCCGGTGGGCATTGCCGTTCTGATGGTAGCGACAACGCTCGTGCTCTACGGCGCCTTCAAGCTGATCGAGGGCAAGGAAGAAGCCTCCCCCTCCAGAAAGTAAAAACAGGGATAAAAACAGGGGACACCTCACGGTGTCCCCTTTTTTAAATTTACCCACCTGATTTTCCCCATCCACCCATATAGTCAGAGTCAAAAAAGGGGACACCCTACAGTGTCCCTTTCTGTCGGGTATTTCTTTGAAATAAAATAGTGAACAATGATGGATTTTTGCGGGCGGTGAGGTGAGAAAGATGAGGAAAAAAACCATCTCCTTTACCTGCACCTGTCAGGGTTTTTATTCTGGTTTTCATCCTGGCAATTGCTTCAGGATTTGTTCTGACGCCGGGTTTTCTTTTTGCTCAGGAGAAAGCTGACGAAAGCCTGCTCACTACGGAAAGAATTTTTTCCTCGCTGGAATTTGTTTCCGAGAGGTTCGGTCCGGCTAAATGGCTTCCGGACGGCCGCTCCTACACCGTGGTTGAAAGGTCGAAAGAGGTTGAGGGCGGGATGGATATTCTCCGGGTTGACGTCAGGACGGGTGAGCGGCAGGTGGTTGTCTCCGCCTCATCTCTCATCGAGCCTGGAAAATCTGCTTCTCTGAGAATTGAGGATTACAGCTTTTCGGCCGACGGCAGTCTGCTCCTCATATATACCAGCAGCCGCCGCGTCTGGCGCCTTAACACCCGCGGCGATTACTGGGTCTACGATATAAAAAGCGGACGGCTGAAGAAACTCGGCGGTAGGTTTGAACCTTCGAGCCTGATGTTCGCCAAATTCTCGCCGGTTTCGAGAAAGGCGGCCTACGTTTACCGGAATAACATCTACGTCGAGGATATCGACAGCTCCAGGGTCGAACAGCTCACGCGCGACGGCTCGGACACCGTAATCAAAAAATCTTTAAAAAGGGGACACCGTACGATGTCCCCTTTTTT
>JASEFX010000081.1 GCA_030018265.1 Candidatus Saccharicenans sp. | reverse complement strand
CCCGGCTCCGGCGCGGCACCCGAAAGAAATAAAGCGCTATCCAGCAGAATAACGAAGAAAAACAAAACCATCAGGGCTGTTCCGACCAGCCTCGCTTTCGATTTTATCGGAGAAACTTTCATCTATCCTCCTGTCAATTCCATTTCCCGTCAGCAGTTTTTTTATAAATTCTTATCATTAATCGCACTCAAAATGTCCGCTCTATCTTTACGTATTACCGGAAAGCTCTCCGGCTGCGCCTTTCCTTTCAGAAAATGAAGCTCCGGGCTCCGGCGAGCAGGACGCATTTCAGCATACAATTTAATTTTATCATTTTTCGGCCATTTTCTCGCCGCCAGCTGCCCTTTCTGCGCTGAGAATCTGTGCCACACAGGACGGGTTTTGTATTGCCTCATACTCGCCTTTATCTCAACTCAATCCTGTAAACTTCAACTTCAGCCTGATAGTTTCTTCACGCGCGGTTGAAAAAGCTACCGGGAAAAACGCCGGCAAAAAATGCAGGTAACTACCTTCCCTCCCGGCTTTCCTCCCGCGCGCTGGCAATCATTTCTTTTATCGCCTGGATATTCTCGAGTGTGACTTTCTTTCCCAGGTTTATCACCCGGCGAGCGGTGGCAAAATCAAAGGTATCAACGCCGGGGTTAACCTTCACGATCAGGTCCGCCTCCGGCAGCTTGCTGTCAGTGGAATCAGCCAGCACCACCTGAACCATCCGGTGGACCATGATGAAAGTTGAGGTAAAACGCGAAGGGAGTATTCTCTTCAGCGGTCGGTGGACATCGGGGGCAAAAACTCTGAGCGCTCCCAGTTGCCTGGCCAGACGCACCGGGCAGTTATTCAGCAAGCCGCCATCCACCAGCAACTTGCCAGAATACCTGGCCGGCCGGATGACAAAAGGAAAGGCTAAACTCGCTCGCAGCGCCCGGTAAAGCGGCCCGCTGGTGAAATTAATCTCCCGTCCGCTGACCAGGTCGACCGCATTACAGCCAAATTTCAGCGAGAGGTCTTCTATTCTGATGTCGCCAACCAGTTCCCTGAGTTTCAGTTCTATCGGGTCAGCTTTTTCCAGCCTGGCTTCCCGCACAATCATTCTCTGATAGGACTCGAGCACAAAATAATCAAAAAGAGTGTCCGGGATCGGAAGGCGCTTTCGACGAAGCTGACTAAGGCGATGGTAAGACAGCTCCCGGCTTATCTTTTCCAGTTCAGGAGGGAAATAACCAGCAGCAAACAGCCCGCCGATTACCGCTCCCATCGAAGTTCCCGTGATCACCGGAGGTATGAGATTATGCTCAACCAGAGCTTCAAGAACGCCGATATGAGCGATCGCCCGGGCGCCGCCGCCCATAAGCACCAGACCCCATTTAGCTTCTTCCGTCTCTGCTTCTTCTTTTCCCGGGTTCAGCCTCACCTCATCCGGCATCAGGATGGATTTGCACGGTCCGCAATGTTTTGCCCCTTTTTTTGCTTTTGCTCTTATTCGAGTGTTTCTCTTCCGACTGTTTTCCGTTTTTGCCGATGATTCAGCTTCCGCTTCCTCCGCCTTTGAATTTCCATCATCTTTTATCTTTTCCAGCAGTGTCTCTTTAAGCGGCTTTATCAGCTCGCTCCACTTCAGCGTTTTTTCTTTTTTCATTCTCTTTTAATCCTTTCTTTTTTATTCTGAATTTTTGCCAGCAAACACGTTTTTTTCTTTTCCGTCTCACCTCGTTCCTTCATCCGGACCGTACATCTTCCAGCGCGACCTGATTCTGGCCACTTCTTTACCGGTGGAAAGGTTGTAAATCTGTTGAACCCAGAAACTGTTCTGCGCGTCCGGTTTCTGGGTGATCACTTCGATTTCCTCTCCGTAAAAAGCCTCGGCGCGGTAGTTAATTTCCAGCTCGACCGGTCTGGCTGAAAAAAGCATCTCGCGCGGCATTCCCTCCACCGCCCAGCGCGAATAGACCACGTTGTTCACATGCCGGTTATAATCGAGGTCCTCAAACATCACCCGGAAGGTGGTCTTAAAATCCAGCCGCTCGATTCCCGGAAGAACCGGAAATTCATCTTCGAGAGCTCTTCTTTCGAGAACCAGATCATCCGGAAACAATCCTTCCACCTTAACCGGTCGACGGCTGTTTATTTCGATTATCATCCAGGAACTCGTGGCCGCGGCTATTTTTTTACCTTCCGCATCGGTCATCTCAAAATCGCGAAGTGCGTAATAACCGTACTTGCCTGAAGCCCAGGTGCTGACAGTTATTTTCTCGCCAAGTCTCGGGTAGCGGTCAATCAGAACATGGTAACGCGAGACCACCCAGGTAAGACCTTTTTCCGCCAGCTCAAAAACTGAAAACCTTTCACGCAGGGCATGCCGGCGCGCGGCATCCTGAAGATAATTCATAATGGCCGAAAGATGCGCCCGTCCGAGATAATCGGACTCAAAGCTGAGAACTTCAAACCGGCAGGTTTCAACCAGGCATCTTGACTTTTCCATTTTCTTTCCCCGGAAAATCTCCTCAGATATTCAGCAGGCATTTAACCGCCCGGCTCAGTTTCGATAGGAAAATAGATTTTACCTCATTTCTACCGAGCTTTAAAAGTCCACCCCATGCAACCCTGTCTTAAGTTTTAAGACTCTGGATTTTTTGAATCTTAATCAGCTAAATCATAAGTCACGGGACTCCCTGTTTTCCCGGGGTTTTTAATTTTGTTGCTCTTTTTCCAGGAGCCAACCGATCCCTTAAAATCTTTCCCTGGAAGGCCTCTTCTCCTTTTGCTTCCTTTA
>JASEFX010000080.1 GCA_030018265.1 Candidatus Saccharicenans sp. | reverse complement strand
ATTTACTATATATTTTTTTCTCTTGCTTTTTACCCTTTTGCCGTTCTTAAAATATAACTTTGCTATCAATCCCGCTTTATACTGGTTTATTACTGGCTATTTTCTGTTTATTCCTCTTTTTTTATTTGCAATTCTGATGGCCAGGAAGGAAGGGAATAACAGTTTCAGTCAAATATTGCAGGCTTTAAGCATTAAACCCTTTACTAAAAAGGATTGGCAATACTCAATAATTGGCCTGCTGCTTGTATTTGTGCTTTCGGGACTAATTTTCGCCGGTTCATTCTTATTGAACAGATATTACGGAACAAGCCCATTAACACCAACCCCATGGTTTATGGAAATACATCCATTCAGGGGCCAGGATAAACTGCTGCTGTTGGTATGGCTGCCGATGTTCTTTTTTAACATCGTCGGAGAAGAGATGCTATGGCGCGGTTATATTCAAGCCAGGCTTCAGACTAAATATGCCTGGTTCCTCTGTTCTATTTTATGGATGATGTTTCATCTTCCCTTTGGTTTTGATTTATTGATAATGCTTATCCCAATACTCATTATTATTCCCTATGTATTTGATAAAACGAAAAATTCTCTTAAGGGAATTTTTATCCATGGATTATATAACGGCCCTGTATTTGTTTTAGTGGCCCTGGGTCTTATAAAATAATAAACAGGGTAAACAGGAGTCCAATTACAAACGTTATAAATTTGAATCAATGGCGCAAGCTTCTGAAGTGGGAAGCAGCGGAACATACCCTGATTTTTCAGTTGATGGAAAGTTTGCGGGCTGGTATTTATTGAGAATTTATTCAGAATAGAAAAGTGCCGTAAATGGTCTTTTCAATATCTCGGTCAGGACTTCGAGCCGCCGGGTGATATCTTCGCGGTCAATGGTCAGAGCCGGGTCAAAGCGCAGCACATTTCCGGCCGAATAATATCCGACCAGATACCCGAGGTCCAGGAGTTTTCTGTAGATATTCTGAACGTTCCTTCGCTCATCGGGCCATAGCTCGAGCGCGAGCAGCAGGCCCCGACCCCGCGCTTCCTTAACCAGTTTGCGTTCCTGTTCTAATTGCTTCAAACCAGCCAGAAAATATGCTCCCTTTTCGCGGCCATTTTCTATCCAGCTTTCTTCCCGAGTCGTGGAAATAACCTCTCTGGCCACAGCCGCACCGAGCGGATCATTCTGATGGTATTGCGCATAATAGAATCCCGTTGCTTCCAGCGCTTCTGCCAGCTCTTTTCGCATGACCACAGCATTTACCGGATAGCCATTACCCGGGCCTTTCCTACTGCCATTATGTCTGGCTGAAGGTCATAAGGCTGAAACCCAAACCACTGACCGGTTCGACAGATGCCGGTGGTAACTTCATTGACCACCACCAGAGCCCCGTGCTGTTTTACCTTGTTGAAAAGCATCCTGAAGATCTCGGGCGGAGGAAATTTCACAAAACCGATTCCACTTCCGCCGGGTTCAAAGACCAAGGCACCGATTTGATCAAAAGGAATCTGGGGCAGCCATTCTTCAGGCGCCCGGTTCAGGCACTGTTGCCAGTCAAACAATCAGGCTTCGGTAGCATCTTTTTTCCCGGTCGAGCCCTAAGCCCCAAGATAAGATCCGGAAAAACTCAGCCATCTGGGCTTTCGGCTCAGGCGCCTGGCAATCTGCACTGCAAACTCAACCGCCTCATTGCCCGAACTCAGGAAAACACACCTTCCATCTTTCAGACCCGTAATATCAAGTAGCTCGGCAGCAGCTTCTTCCACAACCGGGCTCAAACAACGCGTTCCGAGATGCATTACCTTCTGAATGTGGTGGTGAATAACCCGGTTGATCCTCCTATGATTATGACCGAGAACCGTGCACCAGATGCCAGATTCAAAGTCAACATACTTCTTCCCTTCAGAATCGTATAAGTAACAATTCTCAGCTTTAACAAAATCGGTTTTTACTATCTCATGACATTTTAGGATGTGCATGGCCGTACTCCCGCTCAGGTAATTCTATCATTTCACATCTCAGTCTTTAATATTTTAGCGGCTTTAGAAGCTTTAAGGTTTTCCGCAAAACATTAACCGGTCTATTGTCAGGATTCCGCGGGCGCACTTTCTTCTCCCGCTGACACCTATATACCGCTCTAAGCTGAAATAATTTATTAAACTGTAAGCTGGCGGGTCTTTAAATATAAATTTCAAAAGTGGTAGAGTGTAAATTGAGTGAAAGCGGGCTAAACTGGCTGCTGACGGAAATTTAAGGACGCAGAAGAGCTATTTTTTTGGCCTGGTTCTTTTCTGGTGACTTAAAGCATAAATCCTGTAAAATAATCGTGCTTAAAATTCACAGGAGGCAAAGATGAACAGAATTGACCGGGCGATATTAAATGCTCTCATGGTCAACATGGGCTATAAGGATGGCGAAAAGGTGGCCATAATAAGGCAGGAATGGAATCCGGCCTTTGACGAACGCTACCGGGATAAGTTCTTAAAGTCAGAAGAACTCTGCCGGCGGATGTATGAAGTGTTCAAAAGCACCGGAGTTGAGGTCGAGCTGCTGAGCTATGTGCCGCCAGAAGCCAGAAACGGTGTTGACGCCACGCCCGACCTTTATGAAAAAATCGGCTTCAAAGAAATAATTTTCATGCCGACCGCTTTTTCCCTGACCCACACCAGTTTTCGCCGGGCGCAGAATGAGAAAGGCTCAAGAATCGCCAGCCTGCCCGGGTTTACCTTAGAGATGTTTGAAGAAGGGGGGCCGATGGACGTCGATTACCACCTTCTTCATCAGCAGACCGAAGCCGCGGCGGAAAAACTGAGAAACAGCCGGTATGTCCGGGTAATAGCCGAGGATACCGACATAACCGTCGAGATCGAACCGTCGCTGGTGCACGTTTCCAGCGGATTGCTCACTCAGCCTGGCAAATTCGGAAACCTTCCA
>JASEFX010000007.1 GCA_030018265.1 Candidatus Saccharicenans sp. | reverse complement strand
CAGCAGGTGGTGGCCATCAGAATGGTTCAGAGCACCGACGGCATGACCGCCAACTGGTATCCGGCTTCTCCCGAACTGCTGAAAAAAATTTCCACCAGAATCGTCAATGAAGTTGACGGAGTCAACCGCGTGGTTTACGATATCACCTCAAAACCACCGGCCACGATTGAATGGGAATAGCCCGCTCCGGCAGCCGGCTGAAGGGTTGAAACGATGGATAATGCCTTCATTCATCTTCACGTCCACAGCGAATACAGCATACTGGACGGCTGTCTCCGCATTTCTGACCTGGTGGACACCGCCTCCAGGTTCAACATGCCGGCGATAGCACTGACTGACCACGGAAATATCTTCGGCGCGGTAGAGTTCTTCAAGACAGCAAAAAAACAGGGCATCAAGCCGATTATCGGCTGTGAGGTTTATCTCGCTCCCAGGTCAAGGTTCGATAAAAAGCCGGGAAACGGCGACGAGACCAGCAATTATCACCTGGTGCTTCTGGTTAAGGATGAAAAAGGTTATCGCAACCTCTGCCGCCTGCTGAGCGCTGCCTACATAGAAGGGTTTTATTACCGGCCGCGCATCGACAAAGAAATCCTCAGGGAGTGCTCGGCCGGGTTGATAGCTCTTTCCAGCTGTCTGAAAGGCGAGGTTAACGATTATCTCCTGAAGGAAATGGAGGACCGGGCTGAACAGGCCGTTCGAGAATACCTCGAAATCTTCGGTCCGGAAAATTTCTACCTCGAGCTTCAGGATCACGGGCTGCCCGAGCAGAAAAAGATCATTCCAGGGATTGTGGACCTTTCTCGCCGGCTGGGCATTCCTCTGGTAGCCACCAACGACGTCCATTTTCTAAAACAGGAGGACGCCCAGATCCAGGATGTTCTTCTGTGCATTCAGACCAACAAGAAATTATCCGACCCGGACCGCATCAGATTTTCCGGAGATCAATTCTACCTGAAATCCACCGCCGAGATGCGGGAACTTTTTAAGGATTATCCTGAAGCCATAGAGAACACCCGTCATATCGCCGCTCGCTGCAACTTCGAATTTCCGCTGGGCAATCATTTTCTGCCGAAATTTCAGCCCCCGGGTGGGCAGAACCTCCGGGATTATTTCGAACAGGTAGTCCATCAGGGTTTTGAGAAACGGCTTCAGGAAATACAGGATAAGATCAACCGCGGGCTCATCCGTCATACGCTCGATGATTACCACCGCCGGCTGGAGAAGGAAATCAAGCTGATAGAACAGATGGGCTTTGAAGGCTACTTTCTGATTGTCTGGGACCTGATCAGAGCTGCCCGCGAGCGCGGCATTCCGGTCGGACCCGGCCGGGGCTCGGCTGCCGGCAGTCTGATCGCTTACTGTCTCGGGATAACCCAGATCGACCCGATTGAATACGACCTGCTGTTCGAACGTTTTCTCAACCCGGAAAGGATCAGTCTCCCCGATATTGATATCGATTTCTGCGGACGCCGCCGTCAGGAAGTTATCGATTATGTCACAGAGAAATACGGCCGGGACAGCGTCTGCCAGATCATTACTTTCGGAACGATGGCTGCACGGCAGGCCATCAGGGATGTCGGACGGGTGATGGATTTACCGAACAACGAGGTGGACAGGGTGGCCAAGCTGATCCCTTCTCAGGGACCGGACGCGACCATCGAAGGCGCGCTGAAAAATGTCCCCGAGCTGAAAGAGCTTTACCAGAAAAATGAAAAAATCGCCACCATGATCGATATCGCCCGCAAACTCCAGGGGCAGGTGCGCCATCCGTCGATCCACGCGGCCGGCATCGTCATCGCTCCTAAACCCCTGGTTGAGTTTCTGCCTCTCTTTGTTTCAAACAGGGGTGAAATAACCACCCAGTTCGCCATGGAGGATATAGAATCTCTTGGCCTGCTGAAGATGGACCTCCTGGGCCTGCGCAACCTGACGGTCATAACCGATGCCCTGCAACTGATCGAAAAAGACACAGGAATAAGGGTTGACCTGGACCGAATCCCCCTTGATGACCCGGCCACCTTCGAGGTGTTCCAGCAGGGCCGGACGAACGGGGTGTTCCAGTTTGAAAGTTACGGGATGAAAAACCTTCTCCGTAATTTCAAGCCGGAAGAATTTCGCGACCTGATCGCCATGAACGCTCTGTTCCGGCCGGGGCCGCTCAATAGCGGAATGACCGATGAGTTTGTCCAGAGAAAACATCATCCGGAAAGGATCCAGTACGGGCTTCCGCAACTGGAGCCGATTCTGAAAGAAACTCGAGGGATCATTGTTTATCAGGAACAGGTGATGCGCATCGCCACCGACCTGGCCGGGTTCACCATGGCCGAGGCCGATATGCTGCGCAAGGCCATGGGCAAAAAAATAAAAGAAATGATGAAAGCCCAGCGGGAAAAATTCGTCCAGGGCTGCAGGAAAAACGGCATCCCCGCCGCAAAAGCGGAAAAAATATTCGACCAGATTGCGCAGTTCGCCGAGTACGGTTTCAACAAATCACACAGCGCCGCCTATGCCTATCTTGCCTTTCAGACGGCCTACCTCAAAGCCCATTATCCGCTGCACTACCTGGCCGCGCTGCTGACCTCGGAAGCGGAGAAAGGAGACACCTCGCAGATTGTAAAATACCTGAATGAATGCCGGGAACTGGGAATTCAGATACTTCCCCCGGACATCAATCGCAGCCATCATCATTTTACGGTTGAGGGCGATAAGATCAGAATCGGACTTGCCGCCATCAAGAATGTGGGCGAGAACACCATCAATGACCTGATTGCCCTGAGGGAGAAAAGAGGGGGATTCAAAGACCTCTTCGACCTGTTCGAAGAGTACGACTCCCGGATCCTCAACCGGAAGGCTCTGGAAAGCCTGATCAAAGCCGGAGCCCTTGATTCCTTCGGCTGGAAACGTTCCCGGTTATACTACATGGTCGACCTGCTGATCGAATACGGCCATCAGCGGCAGAAGGCCAGAGAGGAGAGAGCCTTTTCTCTTTTCGGCGACGAATACATCAACCGGCCCGAAATTCCACAGGAAGTCCTGCAAATGAACGAATGGGACGAAGAGGTGTTGCTGGCCCACGAGAAAGAGGTCCTGGGGACCTACATCACCAGCCATCCTCTTGCCCGATACCGAAAACGGATTGAAAACCTGGTCAGCCACACGGTGGACTCTCTCGACCCGGAGGAAGATTTCGACCGGGAAGTCCGGCTGTGCGGGATCATCATTTCGGTAAAGCTCTTAAAGACAAAAAAGGAAGAACGGATGGCCACTTTCGTGCTGGAAGACCTGACCGGCCAGGTGGATGTGACCATCTTTCCTGACGCTTACAACAAATTCAACCCCTGGTTGAAGGAAGGACAGCTTATCTGGTTGAAAGGACGCATGTCTTCCGACAGCTTCGAAACCCGGAAGATAATCGTCTCCCAGATTATGCCGCTGGAAGAAGCGCTGGAAAAACTTGCCCGCAAGGTGGTGTTGAAAGTGCCGCTGGAAGCTCTCGATGAGGAGAGCATCAACCGGCTGAGAACGGTGCTTGAAGAGTTTGCCGGCGAATGTCCGCTTTACCTGCAGCTGGAAAATCATTCTGCCTTCTGCCTGATGCAGTCAGCGGAAGTTTCCGGGATCAGACCGACAGACGAATTCATAGAAAAAATGGAAGAACTCCTGGGTCAGAACGCGGTGGTCGTTGAATACTGAACCTGCCTGATTGACAGAGCGCGGCTAAAAGGGTAGATTAAATTATCTATTTTCAACTGCTTTTAACTTATAAAGAGGAAGGAGTTGGCTTATAATTTGATTGTGGCCGACAGCAGCCCGACCACCAGGCGAATCTGTCAGTCTGTTTTTCCTGAAGAGAGTTTCAGGATTCATCTGGCCGGAAGCATTGAGGAACTCAGTCAGCTTCTGGAAACGATAAACCCGGAAGCGATCATCATCGGCAGCTCCCTTCTGGAAGCTTCGGAAGGCTTGTCCCACCTTCAAACACGCCTCTCTTCCGAAAACAAAGTTCCTGTGTTTCTAATAACAGGCACCTTCGAAACTGTTCCCCGGGAATACTGGCAGTGGTTGAACCCGGAAAAAGTATTCCAGAAGCCTTTCTATTCGGAAAACCTGCTGGAAGCTGTCAGAAAAGCGGTGGAAAAGCAGAGAATTCCCGACACCCTGCCGGAAGAGCTTCCAGAAAGCCCGGCTGCCCCGACACCCGCACGGGAGCAATTAGCCAGCACGGCTTTGCTGAAAGAGCTGCGCTATTTCATTCAGCAGGAAGTACTCGAAGCCGAACGAGAGCTGGAAAAAAGGCTCAGAGCCAGTCTGCAGGCTGAGAGATCTTCCAGCCAGCCTGATGAAAACCGGAACAAAACAGAAAAAACACCCTGATGACAAAGGTTTACTAACATGAGAGAGAAAAAACTCCTGGACAAAGCTTATGACCCGAAACCGGTAGAAGCCAGATGGTCAAAGTTCTGGCTGGACGAAAAATTGTTTGTGGCCGATGTCCACTCGCCCGGACCGAAATTTTCCATGGTGCTGCCACCTCCGAACGTGACCGGAGTGCTCCATATGGGGCATGCCCTCTGCTTTACCCTGCCGGATATCATCGTCCGCTGGAAAAAGATGCAGGGTTACAACACGATGTGGCTTCCGGGAACTGACCATGCTTCGATCGCCGTTCACAACGTCATCGAACAGCAACTGGCGGAGAAAGGACTCAGCCGGGAGAAGGTCGGACGCGAAGAATTCCTGAGGATCGCCTGGGACTGGAAGAACAAATGTGGCGGATTGATCACCGAACAGCTGAAAAGACTCGGCTGTGCCCTCGACTGGTCCCGGGAAAGGTTCACCATGGATGAAGGCTTTTCCCGGGCGGTCAAGTATGTTTTTGTGCAGCTTTACAGGGAAGGTTTGATCTATCGCGATTATTATCTGGTGAACCGCTGTCCCCGCTGCCAGACGGTCCTCTCAGACATAGAAATCGAACATAAAGAAGTTCAGGGCAAGCTCTGGTACATCAAATACCCGATTCCGGGAACAGATGACGGAGTGGTGGTGGCCACCACCCGGCCGGAAACCATGCTCGGCGATACCGCCGTGGCGGTTCATCCGGAAGACGAGCGATATTTGAAATACCACGGCCAGAAAGTTCTCCTTCCGCTCCAGAATCGCTTGATTCCGATTATCACTGACGAACGGGTGGAAAAGGATTTTGGCACCGGAGCGGTGAAGGTCACGCCGGCGCATGACCCGGTGGATTTCGAACTCGGTCGTAAACACAACCTGGAACAGGTCATCGTCATCGACGGCAGCGGACGGATGACTGAAGCGGCCGGACCTGAATTCCAGGGACTTGACCGTTTTGTCTGCCGGCAGAAGGTGGTGGAAAAACTCCAGGAGCTTGGACTCCTGGTGAAAGTGGAAAACTACACCCACGCTGTCGGACATTGCTATCGCTGCAAAACCGTCATCGAGCCTCATCTCTCCTGGCAGTGGTTTGTAAAAATCGAGCCGCTGGCGCGCGAAGCCATCAGGGTGGTGGAAGAGAAGAAAATAGTCTTCATTCCCGAGAACTGGACGAAAACCTATTTCGACTGGATGTACCGGATCCATGACTGGTGCATCTCGCGGCAGCTCTGGTGGGGGCACCGCATACCCGCCTATTATTGTCAGAACTGCCAGCACATAATGGTGGTAATGGAAGAACCGGCTGCCTGCGAAAAGTGTGGCGGTTCGCTCGTTCAGGATGAGGACGTCCTGGACACCTGGTTCTCTTCAGCTCTCTGGCCCTTTGCCACCATGGGCTGGCCGGAACAGACTGAAGACCTCAAGGTTTTCTATCCCACAGACCTGCTGGCTACTGGTTTTGACATCATCTTCTTCTGGGTAGCCAGAATGATCATGATGGGCATGAAATTCATGAAGGACGTTCCTTTCCGCCAGGTCTTCATCAACGGTCTCGTCCGCGATATGAAAAAAAGAAAGATGAGCAAATCCGAGGGCAACATCATCGACCCGCTGGAAATGATCAAAAAATACGGCACAGATGCCCTCCGCTTCACCCTGTCTTCTCTGGCTGTCCCCGGAATGGATATCGCGCTTTCCGAAGAAAGAATGGCCGGCTACCGGGCCTTTGCCAATAAAATCTGGAATGCCTCGCGCTTTGTGTTGATGAACCTGAGCGAAGAACCTTTTGAACCGGACCCGGCTCAGCTGACTCTTCCCAACCGCTGGATAAGGAGCCGGTTGCTCCGGATAACCCGGCAGCTCAACTCCGCGCTCGAACAGTACAAGTTTTACGAAGCTTCCGAGATAATTTACCACTTCATCTGGCATGAATTCTGCGACTGGTACATAGAGTTCATCAAGCCCGAACTGCGCGCGGGCAACAAACACACGATGGCCGTGATGGAAGACACCCTGGAAAAGATTTTACGGCTGCTGCATCCGTTCATGCCCTACATCACCGAAGAGATCTGGCACCACCTGCCCGGAACCGGGCGTTCTCTGCTGGAAGCCAGCTGGCCGGAATTTCCCGATAGCTGGCTGGACGAAGAAGCCGAGAACACCATGAAGTTCCTCCAGGAGATCATCTCTGAGGTCCGGAGCATCCGGGCCGAGAATAAAATCCCGGTCAGGGAGCAGGTGAACCTCTGGGTTGAAGGCGGGGAGACCAGCCGGAAGGTGGCTGGACCCTATGAGGCAGCCATTCGCCAGCTGGCCGGAGTGGACCGGATTGAGTACGTGGAAGAACTGCCCGCAGACAAAAAGTTGCTCAAGGGAGTGGCCGGCACGACAAAAATCGGACTGCTGGTAGCCGCTCCGGTTAACCTCGAACAGGAAAAAGAGCGTCTGGAAAAGGAACTAAGGAAAGTCAGGGAAGATATAGCGAAACTCGAAGTCAGGCTGAACAACCCTGATTTTCTGGCGAAAGCGCCAGCCGCCGTGATTGAAGACCACCAGAAGCGCCTGGCTGAACTCAAGCTGAAGCAGGCCACGCTGGAAAAAAGTCTGGGCGAGCTCAACGAGCGTTCATAAAAATCAAACTGCCATGCCGGTTTTTGACCGCGATTCCTGTCCCGGTTACCCGCTTTTCATCTTTTCTCTGGCTTTTTCCACCATGGATATAGCCAGACGATTGACCGCCCTTAATTTTCCGGAAGGCACGGCGGTGGTGGCCGAAGAGCAAATCGCCGGCCGGGGCACAAAAGGTCGCACCTGGCATTCGGCTCGCGGCAAAGGGCTGTATGTTTCCTTCATTCTGAGACCGTCAGCCTCCAGTTTTAACCTCCTGCCGGCAGCCTGCGGGCTGACTGCAGCCGAAGCCATAGAGGAGCTTTCCGGAGTTCGCATACAATTGAAGTGGCCGAATGACCTCGTCTATCAGGGAAAAAAACTCGGTGGCATCCTGTGCGAGGGAGGGAGCGCAGGAGGCCGGCAGACCCGGGCGGTTGCCGGCATCGGGATAAACCTGAATCATCGCCTTTCCGACTTTCCACCGGAGATTAAAAATCTGGCTACCTCCCTTTTTCTGTTAACAGAAAAGACCTGGAAACCGCTGGACCTTTTCCGCCACCTTGGGTTAAGGCTTAAAGTCTGGTATAATAATCTGGAAAAAGGGCATTTTGACCTCGTCCTAGCTTCATACCGGAAAAGACTTTCCTTTAAAGCAGGACAGAAACTTCTGCTGCAAACCGTTGAGGGCCAGCTGCCTGTAGAATTTCAGGATCTGGAGGAAAGGGGCGGCCTGAAGGTCAGAGTCGACGGAGAAACGCGCATTTTTCATGCATCGGAAATAATCAAGGTTTTTTAAGATTACTTTTTATAAAATAACTTCGAGGAGAAAAAAATGCTTCTGGTTTTCGATATCGGCAACACCACCACCGGGATAGGTCTGTTTCAGGGCAAAAAACTCCTGGCCGACTGGAAAATCAAAAGCGACCGGGAAAAGACCGCCGATGAGTATGGCATTATCCTGAACTGTTTGCTGGAACAACGACGGTTTGCTCCTGAAAAAATAAAAGGAGCGATCATTTCTTCGGTGGTGCCGCCGCTCACTCCGGTGATTCAGACTGCCTGCGAGAATTTTTTCCGGGTGAAGCCGCTTGTCGTCGGTCCCGGTCTTAAAACCGGCATGCCCATTCTCTATGAGAATCCGGCCGAGGTGGGTTCCGACCGGATTGTGGTTTCCTGCGCCGCCTTTGAAAAATACGGAGGTCCCTGTGTGGTGGTGGATTTTGGCACCGCCACCACCTTCGATGTGGTCTCGGAAAAAGGCGAATATCTCGGAGGAGCGATCGCTCCCGGTCTCATGATTTCAGCCGAAGCGCTCTATCTGAGGACAGCCAGACTTCCCCGGATCGAAATTCGCAAACCAAAATCCGTGATCGGACGAAACACTGTCACCAGCATGCAGTCCGGCCTTTATTTTGGATATGTCGGGCTGGTCAGGCACATCATCGCCAGAATTTCAGAAGAGCTGAAAGGCAGGCCGGTGGTGGTGGCCACAGGAGGACTGGCCGGGCTGGTGGTTGGCGATCTTCCGGAAATTGAACATTTTGAGCCGGACCTCGTGCTTCAGGGACTCCGGCTTATTTACGAAAAGAACAGAGAAATCGGCAGGCTGGAGAAATGACTGCAGACGCTTCAGACCGTAAAGAATATTATCAGAAAATCGCCCGCGCTTTTCTGAAGCATCAGCCCGGCATTTTCTTCCTGCCGCCCAGGGATTTAGAGTTGATTTCCGAATGGGAAAAGCTGAACATTCCGGCGGAAGTGGTGATTGAAGGCATCGAGAAAGCCTTTTCCCGGAAAATCAGCCGCCGCCGGAAAAAGAACATCTACTCGCTGAGCCAGTGCGAGAAGGAAATAATCAGGGCTTATGCCCAGCATCAGGAAAGGCTCGTCGGCCGGGAATCTCCTCCTGCGCCGGAGAAGAACGAAAAGGCCAGGCAACTTATCCAGGAGATTACCGCCTGCCTGAAAAATCTACCTGGGGAAATGTCTCAATTCAGGCCGCTGCTCGAGGAAGGCCTTTCAATCCTTAAGCGAGAACCGGTGGATGAGGCACGGCTGGAATCTCTGGACGAAGAACTCGACCGCCGGCTGTGGGAGTTAGCCCGGGAAGAAGAAAAACAACTTTATCTCCAGGCTGCCGGAAAGGATTATCCTGGACGGCCTCTCAGTCAGCTGGAAGAAATCAGCCGATTGAATCTGGCCCGGGACAGACGCCAGCAGTACAGAATACCTCATCTGGCGCTCTTTTATTATTGAGGTAAAAATAAATTAAAGGAAAACTATGGAAAAAAAGATACTCGATTTCATAAACCAGCATAAAAAGCCCGTGACCCTTAATCATCTCAGCCGGGCTTTAAGGCTGAACAAAAAGGAAAGAAAAAAACTCCAGGCCACGCTCAAATATCTGGAGAAAAAAGGATTGATAGAATTCAGAGGGGAAAGAATTGCCCCTCGAACTCCGATGGCCACGATGAGAGGTATTTTTACGCTCAACCCGCGGGGATTTGGCTTTGTCACGCCGGAAGACCCCACCCAGGGAAGTCAGGACATTTTTATTCCACCCCACCAGACGGCCGGAGCTCTCACCGGAGATCTGGTGGAGGTGGTGGTAAAAGAAAAAGGTCTGGGGGGGAAACCTGAAGGCCGGATTGTGCGCATAGTCAAAAAAGCCCGGGCTTCCCTCTACGGGGTGTTCCTGGAAATCAACTACCAGCCTTTCATCCTGCCGATGGATACGCTGTTTGAAGAGCCGATAGCGATTAAAATCAAAGGAAAAAGAAAACCGCGTCCCGGACAGATCATCGAAATTAACCGCAACACCTTAGAGCTGCAGAGGATACTCGGCTATCAGGACGATCAGGGAGTTGACCTTGAAGTCATCATCAACCAGTTCAACCTGCCACATAAATTTTCAGATGAGGCTCGGGCTGAAGCTGAAGCATTATCGGAAGACCCGGGACCGCAGGATTTTGCCAGTCGGGTTGATTACCGCAACTGGCCAACGGTAACCATTGACGGGGAAAAGGCGCAGGATTTCGACGATGCGGTCAGCATAAAAAAACTTCCCGGCGGAAATTTTCTTCTGGGCGTTCATATTGCCGACGTCTCCCACTATGTCAGGCCTGGCTCCGCCCTCGACCGGGAAGCCTACGAGAGGGGAACGAGCGTCTACTTTCCTGACCTGACCATCCCGATGCTGCCCGAAAAGCTGTCCAGCGGACTCTGCAGTCTGCGGCCAAGAGTGCCCAGGCTTACCGTCTCTGCGATTATGGAAATAGACCGGCGGGGCAATCTGGTCAGAGCTGATTTTCATCCCTCGGTGATTCAGACGGTTGAAAGGTTAACCTACACCGAGGTTTTCAAAATCTTTCAGGGCGACCTGGAGACCCAGCAGCGCTATCAGCACATCCTTGCTGACCTGATGGAGATGCGAGAACTCGCCCGGATACTCAAGGAAAAAAGATTGAGACAGGGCAGCCTCGACTTTGACCTGGTCGAACCGGAGCTGGTGTACCAGGAAGGTATGCTGACCGCCGTGGTTCCCTCGGAGCGCAACGAAGCCCACTGTCTGATTGAAGAATTCATGCTGATGGCTAACGTGGCTGTGGCCAGGCATCTTACCGACCTTGGCTACCCCTGCCTCTACCGCGTGCACCCGGCACCAGCCCGATCAGACCTGGAAAAGCTCAGGAATCTTCTGGTGCATTTCGACCTGACGCTGCCGCGCCCGGGCCAGATCAGGTCCACCGACCTGCAGAAGGTAATCGAAGCCTTCAAGGGCAAACCGGAAGAAAAATTCATCGCCATCCAGGTTCTCCGCTCGCTGCGGCTGGCCTATTATTCAGAAGAAAATTGCGGCCATTTCGGACTGGCCCAGAAGGCTTACGTTCACTTCACCTCGCCTATCCGCCGGTATCCGGACCTGGTGATCCACCGGCTGTTGAAAAGAGCTCTGGCCGGAAAAAAGCCCAGGCCTTTTCCACTCGAGGCCATCGCTCTCCATTGCTCCCAGAGAGAGCGTATAGCTGACGGAGCCGAGCGGGCTCTTGTCGAATGGAGGATACTCCGATTGTTGAAGAACAAACTCGGGCAGGAATTTAGCGGCATTATCACAGACATCAACCGGGCCGGCCTGGTGGTGGAACTCGACGACTATTTTGTCGAAGGCCTCGTGCCCTACTCAGCCCTGGGAGATGACTTTTTCCTTCGCCGGAGCGCCAGAGTGCTGCGCGGCCGCCATACCGGCACCACCTTTTCGCTCGGGCAGAAAATTCAGGTGATTCTGGTGAGCTGTAATCCTCTGCTTAAAAAATTAGAATTTATGCTGGCTGAAAATATTAAATAAAATACGGGAAAGATGAAATCCACAGAAACCATTTTCTACGCTTCAGCTGATAAGCCGGTGTTAGCTCCCGGCGAAAAGGCCGCCGGCTTTCTGCTCCGTGCCAGCCGTAAATATCAGGCTGCGGCCAGTGCCACTTCCATCCCTTCGGAGCCGGGCGGAGAGCCCTTCCTTCTGGTCAAGACGAGGTTGCCGGAAAAACTGGCCTGGAATGACCGTCTTCCTTTTAAGCCCGCCGATAAAGAAGAAGTCGAGCTGCGGGTGCTCTATCCCGAAGCTCAGCGGCTGGAAAAAATGAAGGAGGCCAGGCTTGTAGCCCTCCTCGCGCGGCTGGCTGGTTCAGAAAAAGAAATGTTGCTGACTCTGACCGAGGAAGCTGGAATCCGGGGGCTTAGAGAAGAAGAACTCCTTCGTTTCTGTCGGCTATCCCCGGAGCGCCTGAGAGCTCTGGCCATGGAGCTGGAGAAAGAAGGGGTGCTTTACATCCTGGAATTCTCACCTCTTTTTCTGCTGGCCCAGAGGAGTTTCACTTTTCTGCTGGATAAAATCTGTGAGTTTGTTGAAAGCTATCATCAGAAAAGACCGGCCGAGCCGGGCGTGCCGGTGAAAAAACTGAAGGAGAGATTCGGCCTGCCGAAACAGGTGCTCAGGCTGGCGCTCAACCGTCTGGCCAGGGATGGCAAACTAACCCTGAACAATGACCTCGTCTGCAGCCGTGATTTTGAGATCCGTCTGATGCCCGAAGAATCAGCCATTCTGCAGGCGATTGAACAGCTGCTGCACGAAGAAAAATTTTCTTCCTCTTCCTTCGATGAACTTTTAAAAAAATTCCGGATTCATCCCAGCCGGCTGAATACTCTTCTTGATATGCTCCTCCGGCAGAAGAAAATCGTCAAGAGCCAGGAAGGATTCCTTCTTCATGCCGAATGGCTGGAGGAGTTGAAACAGAAACTGGCTGATTTGAAAAGGCAGGGTCAAAAAGAATTGACGGTAGGCGATTTTAAGAAGCTCACCGGACTTACCAGAAAATATGCCATTCCGCTGCTGGAATTCCTGGACGAACTCGGACTGACCAGCCGCGCCGGCAACAAGCGGATCATCCTCTGAACTGAAAAAAACGGCTTAGCCTGGCGGATAAAACCCACAATTCCTACTATCTTAGTAGGATATAAAAGACAGCTTACTTCTTTTCTTCTTCCTCCTCTTCGCCAGGAACCGGCTGTTTTTTGCTCAGGGCCGATTTCAGCATCTCGGCGAAAAATCCGAATTTGGGCTCTTCTCTGGAAACTTCAATTTCTATCGGCAGGCTCTCCTCCTCAGCTTCTGCCGCTTCCAGTTCTTCCTCTTTCTGAGCTTTGAGAGCTTCCAGAGCTTCCCGCTCGGATTCCTCTTCCATGATTTCTTCTTCGATCAACCGCCGTTCGCTCTTGCGGGGTTTCGGGCCGACTTCTTTTTCCTTCTTCTTCTTCGCCGGTTTCTCTATTTCCTTCTCTTTCTCTTTTTCCTTCTCTTTTTCTTTCTCTTTCTTCAGTGGCTCCAGATGAATCTGAATCTCGGGTTCGGCACCGAACTCGGGAGTTTCGGTTTCGGCCTCCACCGCCTCTTCAACCATCTCAGGCTCTGCTGGCGCTTCCTCTTCAGCTGCCTCCGCAGGCTCCTGTTCTCCGGACGTCAGCTGCTCGGCCAGGGTCGACAGCAGCGATTCCTCCAGTCTGACCTCTTCTGCCGGGACCTCCTCTGGAATTTTGATTTCCTGGTAGATGAAATATCCTTCCTTCTTTTCAGAAGCTATAAATTCGGGAGCCGCGTTGAGCACGTATTCCACATCTTCGGGAGCTGTCGGTCTCAGCAGGTCAGCCATGTGATAAAGGCGGAGAAAATGCAGGGACCTGGTATTCGCGGTGAGCTCCGGCGTGGTGAGTATCCGGGTGAGCAGCTGTCTGAGGTCGAGCCCGGCGCATTCTTCCTGAAGTTGCAGTAACCTGGCCACTATTTCTTTTTCCAGGTATATACTTTTGTTGGGAATCGCCAGGGTGTAGACCTCTTGAGGAGTTATGGAAAACGCACCTGTCTCACGGTTGTACTCAAGATAATATGTGGAAGCTTTTTTCTTGGACTTTTTAACCCAGAAGGTTAACTTATCAGGTCCTTTCCGGTCAACGGTCAGGCTGGCTCCCTGGGGAATGTTGTTCGCTCTGAAGTATTCTTCCAGGCCCAGGAGGTAATTTCCTTCCGGGTAGAAATAGACGGTATAAACCTTACCCTCTTCATCATCCACCATCTGGTATTCGCGAGAGTTGAATTCCCGGATGAGGCTCCTCGGGACTCTGACCGCTCCAGAAAGTATTTCTCTCCAGGTGAGGTAAATTTTGAACGGGAAATTATCCACCCGGGTAAGCTGCAAACTTTCGACCTCTCCCAGGTCAGGAACTTCTGCCGGAGGAGCCGAAATCGGCAGTCCTCGCGGCATGTTGTTCAAGACGCTTTTCAGATGCCAGCGCCCCCAGCCGACGGTCGACAGGCAGATAAATTCTTTCCGGTATTTCTTCTCCAGAAGGTGATCGAGCGTCAGGCAGTACAGTTCAAAGAGGTCGGAAGACGGCTCAAGGTTAAAGAAACGCCTAACAAGATTTTCGGTGGATTCAGAAGAAATCGAGCCGGACAGCGCCTCAGAAATTTCTCTAATCTTCTCCTCGGGAATCTCGGGCTTCTTCTCGGCCAGCTGCCAGTAATCATTCCAGCCAAAAAAGGCTTCCGAGGCAGCCAGCAGCTTGCGCAGATTTCTTTCGAGTGTCTTCAGGTCCTTCTCGGTAAGCGGCAGTTCAGTCTGTCTGGGATCCTCCTCCGGAGTGAGTAACTCGGGTTCCAGCCCTCTGTTTTCCAGGTTCGACGGCAGCAGCACCTGCGTTCTGGTTTTCTTCATGTAGTCGATGTACTTCCGGAAGGTTCCGCCCCCGTCGTAATCAACTTCCAGCATCTCACATTGATAATCGGGATAATTAATCTTATTGACAACTCTTAAGACCACTCCGCCCTGGAAATGTTCTGTCAGCTTGCTGCCAACCTGAAGGTTTTCATCATATTCTTTGTAGATAAAATCCCCGACTTCGTAACGGGCGTAAGGATTATAGACCTTGACTGGCTGACTTCTTTGACTGGCTGTTTTAGCAAAAGCCAATCTTTCGGCCAGCTCCGCCGTCGATAGCGGACAGTTACTCTTTCTAAGTTCTTCCTCAATCACAGCCATATCTTCCGCGGTTATGGCTGTGAGTTTCTGAATTTCTTTGTCCATAGCTTATTTTTTCCCCATTAATAGCATCATTATCACTTTCTGCACATGCAGCCGGTTCTCCGCCTGATCATAAACTATCGAATTGGGAGAATCGATGACCGCATCGGTAACTTCCTCTCCGCGGTGAGCCGGCAGGCAGTGCATGAAATAAGTATCCGGTCTGGCCCTGGAAAAAAGCTCCTCGTTTACCTGGTATGGCTGGAAAATCTTTTTTCTCGCCTCTTTCTCGGCTTCCTGCCCCATCGAAGCCCAGACGTCGGTGTAAATGGCGTCAGCATCGCGCACCGCTTCCACCGGGTCGCTGGTGATGGTCAGCTCAAAACCGGTATCCTTCCCGTCTTCTTTTGCCCAGGTGACAATCTCAGGCTTCGGCTCGTACCCCGGCGGGGTTGCCACGGCCATTCTGACACCCGCTTTGGCCGCCGCCAGCATCAAACTGTGGCAGACATTGTTGCCGTCGCCGACAAAAGCCAGCTTGAGGCCGGCCAGATGCCCTTTCTTTTCTTTTAGCGTAAAGAAGTCGGCCATCGCCTGGCAGGGATGGAGCAAATCGGTCAGCGCGTTGATCACCGGCAATCTGGTGCTATCCGCCAGCTCCAGCAATATTTCATGGCCGAACGTCCTGATGACGATACCGTCGACCCAGCGCTCGAGGTTTTTCCCGATGTCCCTGACGCTTTCTCTCGAGCCCATCTGTATATCAGAGGGAGCCAGATAGATGGCTTCTCCGCCCAGCTGGAGCATGCCTACCTCAAAGGTCACCCTCGTGCGCAGGGAAGGTTTCTGAAAGATCATCGCCAGGATTTTATTCTGGAGCACCTTGCGGTATTTATCAGGGCGTTTCTTCATTTTGTCCGTGAGCTCCATGATTTCATGGAACTCATAAGTGGTAAGGTCGTGAATGGTGATGAAATCTTTTTTCATATCCGTCCTCCTGCTTCGATGCCCGGCCTGTCTTCCTTTCCGGCCACAACCCTGGTGCCCGAGCGGTTCAGAAGAGCCGCTTTCAGATGGCTGGCTGAAGTGATAAGAACTTCTCTTCCGCCAGCCTCGATGTACTCGATGGCAGCTCTTATCTTCGGACCCATCGATCCCGGAGGAAACTGGCCTTCGGCTAAATACTTTTTCGCCTCCTCCACGGTGATTACCGGAAGAGGTTTCTGGTCGGGTTTGCCGAAATTATAATAAACTCTGGAAATCCCGGTCAGGATGATGAACAGGTCGGCGCCGACTTCTCTGGCCAGCAGGCTGGCGGCGTAGTCTTTATCTATAACAGCTTCCACTCCTTCGTAAAGACCGCGGCTGTTCAGAATTACCGGAATGCCACCTCCACCAGCCGCAATCACCACCCTTCCGGACCTGACCAGGTCGCGGATGATCCATTTCGGCACGATGTCAATCGGACGGGGAGAAGGCACCACCTTGCGGTAGCCCCGCCCGGCATCCTCCACCATCATCCATTTCTTCTGCCGCGCCAGCTGCTGTGCCCGAAACTTCGGATAAAAAGGACCTACCGGTTTGGTCGGATGGCGGAAAGCCGGGTCATCCTTATCGACCACCACCTGGGTGATGATCGTGGCCACTTCTTTGTCTATGGAATTTTTTCTCAGCTCGTTGATGATGGCCTTCTCCAGCATGAAACCCATGCTGCCCTCGGTCATCGCGTCGCAGACATCCAGGCTGAACGGCGGGATTTTGTTGGAGGCTTCTTCCATCTGGATGAGCAGATTGCCTACCTGTGGACCGTTCCCGTGAACGACAATCAGTTCGTAGCCCTTTTTGATAATCTGGACCATCAGCTCGGCCGCTTTCTGGGCGTTGCGCATCTGTTCCTCCTGCAGTCCCTTCTGGTTCTCAGGAAGAATCGCGTTTCCGCCGAAAGCGATGAGGGCAATTCTGGTTCTCATGCTGTTCCTTCTATCTCCTTAACTTAACCTTCAACCCGCATTAAAAATCCTTCAGCACGGTCTTCAGGTTCGGCGTGCCTATTTCCTCCAGCTCGTAGCGAACGCGAAGCATCGGTTTGTTGACCTTTATCACGCGGTTGAGGTCGATCGGAGTGGCGCTGACCACCAGGTCGCAATCGACACGGTCGATGGTGGCCGCCAGCTCCCGCATCTGTTTTTCTCCATAACCCATCGCCGGAAGCACTTTGTCGAGATGGGTATATTTTTCAAAGGTCTTTTTGATGCTGCCGACAGCGAAAGGCCGCGGGTCGATGATTTCGGCCGCTTCGTATTTCTGGGCGGCCACAATCCCGGCCCCGTAGCGCATCTCACCGTGGGTGAGAGTCGGCCCGTCTTCGATCACCAGTACTCTTTTTCCCTTAATCTGAGAGCCATCCTCGACAAAGATCGGGGAATTGGCTTTGATTATCTTCGCCCGGGGGTTTACCTTTTTGATGTTGTTGAGAACCTGCTCAACTTTCGCCGGGTCGGCTGTGTCCATCTTATTGACCACGTAGACATCAGCCCGGCGGAAATTGGTTTCTCCGGGATGGTATTTCAGTTCATGACCGGCTCGATGGGGGTCAACCACGACGATTTCCAGGTCTGATTTATAGAAAGGAAAATCGTTGTTGCCGCCGTCCCAGATGATCACGTCGGCTTCTTTCTCTGCCTGTTTCAGGATCGCTCCATAATCGACGCCGGCGTAGACCACGATTCCGTTGTCAATATGTGGTTCATACTCCTCCCTTTCCTCAATAGTGCAGTTGTGACGGTCAAGATCTTCGTAGGTGGCAAACCTCTGGACAGCCTGCTTCACCAGATCCCCGTACGGCATGGGATGGCGGATAACCACCACCCTTCTTCCCTTGGCTTTCAGGGTAAGGGCGACCTTTCTGGTTGTCTGGCTCTTTCCGGAGCCGGTTCTTACAGCGCAGACCGAAACCACCGGTTTGCGGCTTTTAATCATCGTATCGTTCGGACCGAGAAGCACAAAATTTGCTCCGGCCGCCAGAACCTGGGAGGCTCTGTTCATCACGTATTCATGGGAGACATCGCTGTAAGCGAAGTGAACTTCATCAACCCTGTATTTCTTAATGAGCTCTGTGAGTTCTGATTCCGGATAGATCGGGATGCCCTTCGGATAAAGTTTCCCCGCCAGGGCAGCCGGATATTTTCTGCCTTCGATGTCCGGAATCTGGGTGGCGGTAAAAGCCACCACCCGGTAATCTTTATTGTCCCTGAAAAACACGTTGAAATTGTGGAAATCCCTTCCAGCAGCTCCCATGATGATAACTTTTTTCATATCGATTTCTCCTTTTCGAATTAAATTTAAAAAACTTACCACACAGGGTAAAATAGATTATAAGTATAGCAAAAAAAGGAGGTTAAAGTCTATGCCGGGCTATGGGCTGAGCCTGGCCGGGGCTGATTGTGAAAAGTATGCCGGCAATCAAAGCAGATAAATCCGTCTCCAGAGTACCTGCCTTTTCAATCCGGGGCGCCCGAACTCGACAGGCTGGATTTTTGAGCGGCAGGTGGTCCAGAGGTTTTTTACAGAGGTACGGGTTTTTTAACCGGGCCAGGTTTCCGGCCAGTTTTTTTCTGGCGACCGGGCAAAACAGGTTTTGCCTTCAGACCGCTCTTCCGCACCGAAAGCCAGGCCGGTTTCTGCCTGCTGGCTATTCCTTTCATCTCTATATCCTGAGTTACAGCGGAATTATATCAACCACAAGACTGACCGGGTCGAGAACCGCCACCGTGCTGATCCCTTTAACCCAGCCACAGGTCTCTCCCGGATTGACTACAATCACCTGACCGTCCCGGTTAAACTGCGCCCGGTGGGTGTGGCCAAAAACTACCACATCTATTCCGGCCGGAGGCCGGTCAACCGGATAATGGGACACATAGAACCGCAAATTGCCGTGAGTGAAAATAAGAGGCGCTTCGGATATTTCCCCGAATTCTTCAAAGGCCGCTTTCAACCCGGCTTTTTCTCCGTCGCAGTTTCCGAAAACCGCCTTCACCGGACACTTCAGACTCTTCAATTCTCTGGCGGCAAACGGAGCCACCACATCCCCCGCATGAACCACCAGGGAACAATTAAGACGGTTAAAAAGCTCCACCGCCTTTCTTATCGCTGTGAGATTATCGTGAGAATCCGACATAAGCCCGATCATACCTGAATTATATCATAATGGCCCGGAACACTCAGTTTCTATTCATCAGCTTCAGGACAATCGAGAATACACAGTTTCCTTCTTTGCCTTCGGGAAAACAATTGTCGGCAGAAGCAAACTTCTTTATCTTCCCGGCATAAACGGATATGTCCCTCTATGAAGCGGTGAGATGAAAAAAGCGTCACCCTGAGCATCCTGCCAACTTTCCTGAAATTCGAACCTCTGATTAACATGTAGCCAGGAAAAAACTTTACTCTCTTTCAAAGCCCCGCCATTTTTGTAAACGAGCGACAAACGTCCAGGGCAATGAATACACCGCCGCTCGTTTTCTTGCTGCTATCGCAGCGTCATTCACAGGTTACAGGCTCCCCAGATGATCTCATCCCGCCCGAAATAAGGCGCCAGCTTGACAGTCGAGGGCATTATTAATTAATATATAGAAGCTTAAATGGCGTTGGGCAGGCGCGTAGCTCAGTGGGAGAGCGCTTCCTTGACGCGGAAGAGGTCGTGGGTTCAATCCCCTCCGCGCCTACCATCTTTTATTTTTTACTCCTGCTGATAAAAAGCGGCCTTTTTATTAGGTTTGTGATAAGATAAAGTTGAATTAAAGTGTTAGACTGAACCGATGGAAGACCAGATCAAGATTAATCTCAACGGGTCTATTTTTTTTATAAAGAAAGGGACTCATCTGTCTGAAATTCTGTCTGAAGCACAGCTTTCAGACAAACCGATTCTTTTCCGTTCAGAAGGGCAGCTTCTCGACCTGAGTTACCCTGCCGACCGCGACCTGGAGATTTCTCCGGTCTATGCTGGTGACCCGGCTGCCCTGGAAGTGCTGCGGCACAGCGCTGCTCACCTGCTCGCCCATGCCGTAACCGACCTCTTTCCAGGGGTACAGGTCGGAATTGGCCCCGCGATAGAGAATGGCTTCTTCTATGACTTCCTGCGCGATACTCCCTTTACCCCGGAAGACCTCGAAGCGATCGAAAAAAGGATGCGGGAAATCGTCAGCCTCAACCAGCCGATAAAACGCCTGGTGCTGAGCAAGGAAGAAGCTATAAAGATTTTCCGAGAAAGAGGGCAGACGCTGAAAATTGAATTGATTGAGGAGAAGGGCGGCGACCAGGTGTCCTGCTATCAGCAGGGAGATTTCATAGATTTCTGCCTGGGACCTCATCTCCCCTCTACCGGGTACATTCAGCATTTCAAGCTTCTTTCGGTCTCGGGCGCTTACTGGAAAGGCGACGAGCGCGGACCTCAGCTGCAGCGGATTTACGGGACGGCTTTTTTCAGCCAGAAAGACCTCGATGATTACCTCAACTTCCTGGAAGAAGCTAAGAAACGCGACCACCGCCGCCTCGGCCAGGATCTCGACCTCTACGGAACCAGCGAAGACCTCGGGGCCGGGCTGGTCATCTGGCATCCCCGGGGAGCCATCATCAGGCATCTCATAGAGAGCTTCTGGAAAGAAGAACATCTGAAAGACGGATACGATTTCATCTATTCCCCGCACATCGCCAAACTTGACCTCTGGAAAAGGAGCGGACATACTGAATTTTACGATGCGATGTTTCCTGCTCTTGACTTTGAGGGATTCAAGTACCAGCTGAAGCCGATGAACTGTCCGTTCCACATCATCGCCTACAAATCAAGGCAGCGCTCCTACCGGGAACTTCCTCTTCGCTGGGCCGAGCTGGGCACGGTTTACCGCTATGAGAGAAGCGGAGTTCTTCATGGACTGTGCCGGGTGCGGGGATTCACTCAGGATGATGCCCATATCTTCTGCCGCGGCGATCAGCTGGAAGAGGAAATTAAAAGAGTAATACGGCTGGCGATAAAATTGCTGGGTGCCTTTGGCTTCAAGGAATATGGAGTTTACTTAGCCACCAGACCGGAAAAATACGTCGGTCGCCTGGAGGACTGGAACCGGGCAGAGAAGGCCCTGGAAGAAGCACTTAAACATTCGGGACTGCCCTATCAGATTGACGAAGGAGAAGGCGTTTTTTACGGTCCGAAAATTGACATCAAGATCAAGGATGCCATCGGCCGGCTCTGGCAGTGCACCACGGTTCAGCTGGATTTCAACCTGGCTGAACGTTTCGACCTGACTTACGTCGGAGAGGACGGCAATTTCCATCGTCCATTCCTGATTCATCGAGCGCTGCTCGGGTCGATGGAAAGATTCTTCGGCGTCCTGATAGAGCATTACAAAGGCAACTTCCCGCTCTGGCTGGCGCCGGTTCAGATGATCTTCCTGCCGATCGCCGACCGTCATGAAGCCTGCGCCCGGGAACTGGCAGAAAAATTCCGGGCTGAAGGTTTCCGCGTTCAGGTGGACGATTCCAGGGAAAAAGTCAACAAAAAAATACGGGAAGCCGAAACCCTGAAGATCCCGCTGATGGCCATCATCGGCGATAAAGAAGTAAGCAGCGGCAAGCTGTCTCTCCGGGTTCACGGTCAGGGAGACCGCGGGCAGTTCGAAGTGGTCGAACTGATCGCCCGGATGAAAGAAATTGTTAACAATAAATCACTGGAAATTATCTTATAAAAAGGAGGTAACCTATTAATCATCGAGAACCTTACCGTCCAGCCAGAACCAAGGAAAGACCGCACCGGATAAATGAGATGATCAGAGCTCCGGAGGTCAGGGTAATTGATGAAAACAAGACCCAGCTGGGTATCATGAGCGTGCCCCAGGCTCTGGCCATAGCCAGAGAAAAAGGGCTGGACCTGGTGGAGATCGCCCCTCAGGCCACTCCGCCGGTTTGCCGGATCATGGATTACGGAAAGTTCCTTTACGAACTGAGGAAAAAGGAGCATGCCGTTCAGAAACAGCAGAAGCAGGCGCAGATAAAGGAAATAAAGTTCCGCCCGAAAATCAGCATCCACGATTACAACTTCAAGATTAAACATGTCCGGCGCTTCATCGAAGATGGTCACAAGGTTAAAATAACCATACTGATAAGAGGCAGAGAAAAAGCTCACCCGGAAATGGCCCAGGAGATTATGAAAAGAATCCTGGCTGACGTTTCTGACATCGCGCGTCAGGATGGAGAGGTTAAACATCATGACTGGGCCAGCACGGTGTTGATAGTGCCGATAAAAACAGGAGGTAAAGATGCCAAAGCTAAAAACCAACAAAGCAGCCAGAAAGAGGTTCAAAATAACAGCCAACAAAAAGGTGCTGCACAAGAAAGCCAACAAGAGCCACATTCTGACTAAAAAATCTGCCAAAAGAATCAGGCAGCTGGGAAAGCCGGCTGAATTGAGTCCGGCCGACCGCAAGGTCGTGAAGAAAATGCTGCCTTACGATTTTTAGGCAGACGCTCCAGTTCGAGCGCTGAAATTCCACTTTTATCGAAAGGAGTCCGCCAATGCCAAGAGTTAAAAGAGGTTCGAAGAAAAGGGAACGAAGAAAAAAGATATTAAAATTGGCCAAAGGTTACTGGGGAACAAAAAAGAGCAATTATCGCACGGCCAAGGAAACCGTGGAGAAAGCTCTTCAGTACGCCTACCGCGATCGTCGGGCCAAGAAAAGAGACTTCCGGCGGCTGTGGATCATCAGAATCAAGGCCGCGGCTGAAGCCAACGGGCTTTCTTACAGCAGGTTCATCAAAGGGTTGAAAACCCTGAACGTCGAGCTCGACCGGAAGATTCTGGCAGAACTGGCTGTTAACGCTCCTCAGACCTTCGCTTTTCTGGTTGAAAAAGCTAAACAGGCTCTCGGCTGATCAGAAAAAAATGAACAGCCTGAAGGAAAAAATCGAGCGCTGCCGTCAGTTCTTTTCTGAACTCGCCCCGCAGGTAAAAGATGCGCAGGGAGTGGAAGAGCTGCGCCAGCAGTTTTTCAGCCGGAAAAAAGGTCACCTGACGCTGCTTTTTGAAGAATTCAAGACCCTCAGCCCTGAAGAGAAAAAGGCTTACGGCCGCGAGCTTAACGAGCTGAAGGCTGAAATCCAGAACAGGCTGACTGAGCTCGAACAGAAATTCCAGGAAAAGGCCAGCGAAAGGTTGATTGACGACCTGACTCTGCCTGGAAGAAAGCTTTACTGGGGCGCCGCGCATCCCATCACCCTTTTTCAGCGGGAGATAGAGCGAATTTTCATCTCGATGGGTTTTTCGGTGGAAGAAGGTCCGGAGATCGAGACCGATTATTACAATTTTGAAGCCCTCAACTTCCCGCCACATCATCCGGCCCGCGACAGCTGGGATACCCTGTACATAAACGACAAACTCCTGTTGAGAACCCACACCTCCCCCGTCCAGATACGCGTCATGGAGAAAAAGAAGCCCCCGATCAGAATCATCATTCCAGGCAAAGTTTTCCGCAGGGAAACGCCCGACCCGACACATCTGCCGATGTTCTACCAGGTGGAGGGGCTGGTGGTGGATCGCGGAATCACCTTCGCTCATCTTAAGGGAACCCTGGAGTATTTCATCAAAGCGTTGTTCGGCGAGAAAATCCGTCTGCGGTTCCGGCCGAGCTTTTTCCCGTTTACCGAACCTTCGGCCGAAGTTGACATCGAATGCATCGTCTGTGGCGGCCAGGACCCCGCCTGCCGGGTCTGCGGCGGGAGCGGCTGGAAAGAAATCCTCGGGGCAGGCATGGTTGACCCTCAGGTGTTCAAAAATGTCAGCATAGACCCGGAAATTTACTCCGGCTGGGCCTTCGGACTCGGAATAGACCGGACAGCCATGTTTGCCTTTCAGATACCTGAAATCAGACAGTTTTACGAAAACGACCTGAGATTTTTAAGGCAGTTTAACCGAAGATGAAAATATCCTACGAATGGCTTAAAGAATACGTCAATCTCAGCCTCAGTCCACAGGAAGTGGCAGAATGCCTGAACCGGATTGGACTGATGGTGGAAAACATCTCGAGCTTTGAAGACGACACCGTATTTGAAATAGAAACCTATGCCAACCGTCCTGATACGCTGGGGCATCTTGGTGTAGCCAGAGAGTTAGCCACCCTTCTCGGACTTAACCTGAAGATAAAAAAATGGCCGCTGAAAGAATCGCCTCAGACCACCGCTGAAATCGTTGATATTAGCATTCTCGACCCGCAGCTCTGTCCCCGTTACTGTGGTCTGGTGGTCAGAGGAGTTAAAGTAGGCCCCTCTCCCGAATGGCTGAGAAAAAGAATTGAAGCGGTCGGGCTCCGTTCGATCAACAACGTGGTGGACGTCAGCAACTATGTCTGTTTCTCACTGGGCCAGCCGATTCACACCTTCGACCTGTCCCGCCTGAAAGGGAATAAAATAAAAATCCGCAGAGCCAGAAAAGGAGAAACCCTTCGCACACTCGAGGGTTCGACAGTGGAACTCTCACCGGAGATGCTGGTGATAGCCGACGAGAGCACACCGGTGGCCCTGGCTGGAATTATTGGAGGGGAAGAATCAGGAATCACCGAATCCACCCGGGATGTTTTCATAGAAAGCGCCAACTTCGACCCGGTTTCGATTCGTCTAACCGCAAAAAGGCTCGGCCTGAGCACCGATGCTTCCTACCGCTTTGAAAGAGGTGCGGACCCCGAAGCCGCCCCGGTCGCGGCCGTCATGGCGGCTTCCCTTCTGTGCGAATTCGGAGGTCGGGTTTCTAAAGGCTTGCTCGACGTTTATCCAGCTCCCAGAAAACCGCGCTCGGTGACTCTGCGGCTAAAAAGAATAAACGAACTGCTCGGAGTCGAAATAGACCCGGAGTTTGTCACCAGAACCCTGTCCAGTCTCGGGCTAAAATTGAAAGAACAGAGCCCGGGTGTCTGGGTGGCTGAAATCCCCAGCTTCCGTGTCGACCTCGAGCGAGAAGCCGACCTGATCGAAGAAGTGGCCAGATTTTACGGATACGACCTTATTCCCAGCGTGGTCACCCCGGCCTTTTCCTTCGAACTTCCTGTAAACCGGACAAGAGACCGCATCTGGCGTTTAAAGGAAATACTTTTCCATCATGGATTTGACGAGGTTATAAACTTCAGTTTCGCTGACCCGGAAAAAGAAACACTCTGGCAGACAGGCTTCCAGCCGATAAAGCTGCAGAACCCGATTTCCTCCAGGCTATCTATACTCAGAACCTCCCTGCTGCCGGGTCTGGTGGAAAACGCCGTCTGGAATTTTAACCGGGAAGCCGAAGGAGTTCATATATTTGAAGTTGGCAACATTTATTACTGGGAAGATGAAGACCTTCACCGGGAATCTCTTTATCTCGGGATTCTGAGCACCGGCCTTCGTTCTGGACGGAGCTGGAACGAACCGGAAAAAGAAACGGATTTCTTCGTGCTGAAAGGAGCGGTTGAAGACATCCTCCATTATCTTGGATACCTACCATTCTCCTTTGAACAGGTCGAGCATCCGTTTTTCGAGCCGGGCCAGGCGCTTCAGGTCAGGGTCAAAAACGAACCGGTCGGACATCTTGGCCTGCTCAACAGGAATCTCGTCCGGCAGCACGACCTTGAGCATCCGGCCTACGCCGCCGAGATCAATCTGGAGGAACTTTTCAAGAATCAACCAAGGAGCTTCAAATTTGAACCGATTCCCAGGTTTCCTGGAACCAGCCGGGATCTGTCCTTCCTGGTGGACGAACACATCACCTACCAGCAAATTCACCAGCAGCTGGAAAAGCTTAACCTGCCTCTGCTGGAAAGATTTCTGATATATGACCGGTTCAAAGGAAAGTCGCTTCCTCCGGGGAAAGTCAGCTTTTCCGTTCGTTTTTATTTCCGGCATGAAGCCCGGACCATCCAGGCAGAAGAGGTCGACCGGATCATGCAGGAGATCATCTCCCAGCTGAAGTCTTCTCTTAACATTCAGCTGCGGTAAGGAGGCTAAATTGACATCGGATCTCGATCGCATTAAAATACTTGAGGGCAAGATAATCCAGCTGGTGGAGAGCTTTTCCAGGCTTTCTCAGGAGAACAGCCGCCTCAAGGAAGAAGTTAAACATTTGAAGGGCGAAAACAAAGAGCTCCAGGAAAAGCTCAAGGCGCTGGCCAGTCTGGAAGAAGAGGTCCGGAAGCTGCAGACGGAAAGGGAAGAGGTTAAGAACCGGATTGAAGCCCTGATCACTCAGATGGAAAAGCTGGGTGTATGAAAGAGAAAATAATTGAGATTGAAATTTTTGGAAATAAATACAGGATCTGCGTCAAAGGAGAAGATGACGAGTTCTATATCAGCCAGTTGGCTTCTTATGTCGAGCAGAAGATGCAGGAAGTAGCGGCGCAGTCCAGGTCGTCAGACACCGGCAAAATAGCGGTGCTGACCGCCCTGAACATTGCCGACGAGCTTTTTGCCGCTGAAAGGCAGATTGACCAGCTGCATGAAGCTCTCGAGCGTCTGGAGAGGCAACTGGCGCGAATTGAGGATCAGGTTAATCAGGATGAAAATGAATACGATACTCTGGGAAAACTTACCCCTTGAAACAGAAGCAATTCTGTTTGTTTCTTTTTATAGATTAGACCCCTGGTCTAATTGCGGGGCGTTTGCAGAAGAAAGAAACCTTTTACTCTGTCGACGCTTTAAGGGGAACCATTCCGGAAACCTTCCAGAGTAAAAGCCTGACCTCACCCGTCCTCCTTTGACCTGCCGGTCCGCTGAGGAGGTTTGACGATGAACACTATGCTGATGGTGGGTATTCCACTTATATCTTTATTTTTGTTGATTATAATTTTTCTCCAGCTCAAAAAAAGCCGCGGACTTAAGACCCTGATGCAGGCTGAAGCTCAGGCCAGAGAAATTCTGGCCAGAGCTGAAGAGGAAGCCGAAAGAATAAGGAAAAAAGCCGAGCTCGAGGCGCGGGAAAGGGATGTTGCCCGCCAGGCTGAATTTGAAGCTCAGACGCGTGAAAAGAAGCGCAAACTGGCCGAGCTGGAAAGAAGGCTCCTCCACCGGGAAGAAAGTCTTGAAAGACGATATCAGAACCTGGAAAGGAAGGAACGGGATCTTTCAGCCAGGGAGAAACGGCTATTCCAGAAAGAAAAAGAGCTGGAAGCCGAGGAAAAGAGAATCTCCGAGATACTGCAGCAGCAGACAGCCGAACTCGAACGTATTGCCGGCCTGACCCAGGAAGAAGCCCGGAACATGCTGATCAAAAAAATTGAAGACGAAGCGAAACTTCAGGCTATTCAGACGATCAGAAGAATTGAAGAAGAAACCAGGGAAAAGAGCAAAGCGCTCGCCCGGGAAATAATTTCGAATGCGATACAGCGGTCAGCTGCAGAGCATGTGGTCGAAACCACGGTTTCCGTGGTCGACCTGCCGTCCGACGACATGAAGGGCAGAATCATCGGAAGGGAAGGTCGAAACATTAGAGCTCTGGAAATGGCCACCGGCGTGGATATCATTGTTGACGACACACCGGAGGCGGTTATTCTTTCGAGCTTTGATCCATTAAGGAGAGAGCTGGCCAGGATGGCCATCGAAAAGCTGGTGGCTGATGGCCGGATCCATCCTGCCAGGATAGAAGATATCGTCGAACAGGTGAAAGGCGAGCTCGAAGAAAAAATAAAACAGGAAGGTGAAAACACCCTTTACGAGCTCGGAATTCACAATATGCATCCCGAGCTGGTGAAATATCTGGGCAAGCTTAAATACCGCACGAGTTATGGCCAGAATGTGCTGCAGCATTCGAAGGAAGTAGCCATGCTGGCCGCCTTGATGGCTCGTGAACTTGGAGCCGATGTCAACGTTGCCCTCCGGGCCGGGCTTCTCCACGACATCGGAAAAGCGGTGGACAAAGATTATGAGGGCACACATACCGAACTTTCGGTTGAGCTTGCCAGAAAATACGGAGAATCCGAGTCGGTGGTCCAGGCAATAGCCTCCCACCATCGCGACATAGACTTCCCGTCGGTTGAAGCTGTTCTGGTTCAGGCCGCCGACACCCTCTCAGCCGCCAGACCCGGAGCCAGACGAGAACTTCTGGAGACTTACATCCAGAGACTGGAAAAACTCGAACAGATCGCCACTTCCTTTGAAGGCGTGTCGAAAGCTTTTGCCCTCCAGGCTGGAAGGGAAATCAGGATCATTGTCGACGCCCAGAAGGTTTCTGACGACCGGGCAATGGTCATCGCCCGTGACATAGCACAAAAGATTAAAGACGAACTTGATTACCCCGGACAGATCAAAGTGGTGGTAATCAGGGAAATGAGAGCAGTGGAATATGCCAGATAAATTCGGAGTGCTTTTTATCGGTGACCTCATCGGTCGACCCGGCCGCCGGGCGCTGGCCAGGTTTTTGCCCGAGCTTCGCAAAAAATATCAGCCAGACCTGGTGGTGGCCAACGGAGAAAATGCCGCTGGCGGGAATGGACTGACCGAAGAAATCGGCAAGGAACTGTTCTTTCAGGTTGATGTTCTGACCTCCGGCAACCATATCTGGGACAAAAAAGAAGTTCTCAATTACCTGGAAAAGGAATCCCGCCTGCTGCGACCGGCCAACTACCCGGCCAGCAATCCCGGACGCGGTTATTATATCTACCAGAACGAACACGGGCTTAAAGCGGCCGTCATCAATCTTCAGGGGCGGGTATTCATGGAACCGATCGACTGCCCTTTCCTTACGGCCGACCGCCTGCTCGAGGAAATTATTCCGATCACTCCGATCGTTATAATAGATTTTCACGCTGAAGCCACCTCGGAAAAACAGGCTCTGGGCTGGTACCTGAACGGTCGGGTATCAGCAGTGATCGGAACGCACACCCACGTGCCCACAGCCGACGAAAGAATACTGCCAGGAGGAACTGCCTATCTGACCGATGCCGGGATGTGCGGCGGGTTTAATTCGATCATCGGAATGAAACCGGAACAGGCGCTGCAGCGCTTCCTGACTTCAAGGCCGCAGCGTTTTGAGCCCTCGGCTGACGGCCTGATGCTGAGCGCTGTGTACATCTCTATTGACCCTACCACCGGAAAAGCATTATCAATAAAACGGGAGCTTCTGGTCGAGGAACACAGCCGTGAAGAATGAAGACCTGATCATTCAGGATAAAATTTATACCGTCAGCGAACTCACCCGGCTGGTCCGGCTGGAGCTGGAATCATCTTTTCCTTTCGTCTGGGTTGAAGGCGAGATTTCTAACCTGCGCTCCCCTTCTTCCGGACATTTTTATTTCACTCTGAAAGATGAATACGCCCAGCTCAGAGCCGTGATGTTCCGTGGCAACGCCAGCCGTATCCAGTTCGAGCTCAGAAAGAACCACCTGACCGCTTCCTTTGAGCTCAAGAACGGGATTAAGGTGATCTGCGGGGGTCGCCTTACCGTCTATGAAAAGGGCGGCGAATACCAGCTGGTGGTGGAAAAGCTGGAGCCAGTTGGCAAGGGCGCGCTGCAGATCGCTTTTGAGCAGTTAAAAGCCAGACTCCAGGCCGAGGGGCTGTTCGACCCGAAACACAAGAAAAAACTTCCTCTGCTTCCGAAGAAAATAGGCATCGTCACTTCTCCTACGGGAGCGGCCATTCGCGACATACTCCGGGTGATAGAGCGCCGTTTCAACCGGCTGCACATCGTGATCTATCCATCTCTGGTTCAGGGAGATGGAGCCGCCAGAAATATAGCTGAAGGTCTGGAATATTTCAGCCGTAGGGATGACATAGACGTGGTCATCGTCGCCCGCGGCGGCGGTTCGCTGGAAGACCTCTGGGCTTTCAACGAAGAACTGGTGGCCCGGGCCATTTTCAACTGCATGAAGACCAAACCGGTAATCTCAGCTGTCGGCCACGAAATCGACTTTACCATCGCCGACTTTGTGGCTGACATCAGAGCCTCGACTCCCTCAGCGGCGGCGGAAATGGTGGTCGCCCGGGAAGAAGAATTCCGGGAAAAAATTAAAAATCTTTTCATCCGCCTCCATCAGAATCAAAAACACCTGGTGGAAACTCTGAAAAACCGCATAGAAAGCCTTTCCGAAAAAAACATTGTCAAACATTTCCGTTACAACTTGAACACCCTGCACCAGACTGTTGACGGACTTAACTACCGCGCCTGGACGGCGATCCATCGGATGAGAAAACGGCTTTCGGACCTGAAAAACCGGAACCAGCAGTTATCGCAGCAGATGGAACACTGCATACGTCTGCGCTTGAACTCACTCGAGTCCACCTGGAAGCAACTTTCCTCGGCTCTCAACACCCTGTCGCCCCTCAGCGTGATGAAGAAAGGATACACCATTTGCTGGAAATCTGGTGGTCTGCTTCCGCTGCAAAAGGCTTCTGAAGTTCAACCGGGGGAAGATATTCTGGTTTCTTTTTACCGCGGAGAACTCAACTGCCGGGTTCTCAATGTTGACCCGACAGCTAAAATTGAATCAAAATTCATCAAGGAGACAGAATGAGCACGAAAAGCAAAGAGTTGAATTTTGAAAAGGCGCTGGCTGAACTCGAACAGATTGTCAATCAACTTGATCGGGGAAACCTGACTCTGAACGAATCGCTGGCGCTTTTTGAAAAAGGGATTAAATTGACCAGATTTTTAAGAGCCGAACTTGACCGGGCAGAAAAAAAGGTAGAAATTCTCCTCAAAAACGAAAAGGGAGAAATGGAAGCGCGCGATTTCAACCCTGAGGAATACACCGCTTCCGCGCTGGAAGCGGAGGAAGAGATGGAAGAGGAAGAAGAGGACGAAGAAGAGGAAGAATAAAAGCCAGAAACTAACCTGATTTCTTAAAATGAGTATTCATCCTGAACTTTATTTAGAGCAGAAAAAAAACCGGCTGGAGAAAGAACTCGCTGCCTACCTCTCAGCTGAGAATTCACCCGTGTTCGAAGCCATGCGCTATTCGGTACTCTCCGGTGGAAAGAGATTCCGCCCGTTGCTCCTTCTGGCCAGCGGAGAACAGTTCGGAGCGCCGGAAGAACTCCTTCTGCCTTATGCCTGCGCTGTGGAATTAATCCATAATTATTCGCTCGTCCACGACGACCTTCCTTTGATGGACAACGACGACTTCCGCCGCGGACAGCCCACCTGCCACAGGAAGTTCGGCGAAGCCCTAGCTCTTCTGGCTGGCGACGCGCTGCTCACGCTCGCTTTCGAAATCCTGGCCGGAGCGCCGGCCCCGAACAACAATCATCCGGCAAAAAATTGGGTGGTGGCAGAAATAGCCAGAGCCGCCGGTCCTTCCGGAATGATTGCCGGTCAGTGGCTCGACATCAGCTTCAACCCGGAAAATAAAGAGCTTCACTCATTCCAGGAAATGTTTCTGAAAAAGACCGCCGGTTTGATCAGAGTTTCTGCGGTAAGCGGCGCCGCGCTGGCCGGAGCTCCGGAGGAAGTCATCAACCAGCTTAACAGATTCGGCATCTTCCTGGGGCTGGCCTTCCAGCTCCGGGATGACCTGGAAGATCTCAAGCAGGATCAAATTGAAGGAAAGCCTTTCCGGCCGAACCTGGCTCGAGCCACCGGAGAAAAAAACTCACTGCAACTTCTTTCGCAATGGCTGGAGGAAGCCAGGCAGTCTTTGAAGAACTCAGGCATCGAATCCGGAGTGTTATTTTATTTTGTAGACATGATCAGCCAGCACGGAGAAACTTCCCGATGAGCCCCGAAAAAATACTTCCCGGAATTAACAGTCCGCAGGACTTAAAAAAACTGTCGCTCAACGAGCTGCAGCAGCTGGCAGCAGAAATCAGGGCCAGGATAATAGAAACGGTTTCCCGCACGGGCGGGCATCTGGCCTCCAACCTGGGAGTCGTGGAACTCACTCTGGCCCTCCATTATGTGTTCGATTCGCCACGGGACAAGATCATATGGGATGTTGGCCATCAATGTTACACTCATAAGCTCATAACCGGCCGCCAGAAGGATTTTTCCCGGCTCCGCCAGTTTCAGGGTATTCTGGGTTACCCGAGCCGGGAAGAAAGCGAACATGATGTTTACAACACCGGCCACGCTTCCACCGCTCTCTCTGCGGCTCTCGGTCTGGCCGTGGCCCGCGATCGCAATAACGAGAACTACAACGTGGTGGCGGTGGTGGGAGACGGCAGCCTCACCGGAGGCGTGGCTTACGAAGCGCTTAACCAGATCGGACATCTCAGAGAGAGATTGATCATCGTTCTGAATTACAACGAAATGAGCATCTCTCCCAACGTCGGGGCGCTTTCGCGATACCTTTCCTTTCTGGTTTCCGGACAGCCATATTTGAGAATAAAGGAACAGGCGAAATCAGTCCTGAGGTCGATCCCGAAAATTGGCTGGCCACTGATAAAGCTCGCCCGGGCTGCCGAGGGCATTATCCTGAAGACCTTCTTCCCCGGCCTGTTTTTTGAACAGCTGGGTATACGATATCTCGGCCCGATTCACGGACACAACCTTTACAGTCTGATTGAAGCCTTTGAAAGCGTCAGGAATCATCAGGGCCCGATCCTGGTTCATTGCGTTACCAGGAAGGGCAAAGGTTACCGCCCGGCCCAGATGAACCCGGAAAAATTTCACAGCGCTCCTCCTTTTGATATCACTACCGGCCAACCAAAACATCGGGATGAACGGCCGACTTACAGCCAGGTCTTCGGGGAAACCATAGCCGAGCTCGGCCGCCAGGATAAAAAAATAATTGCTGTCACCGCAGCGATGACCGACGGCACCGGCCTCAACAGATTTGCGGCCGAAAACCCTGACCGCTTCTTCGATGTGGGCATCGCCGAACAGCACGCGGTAAATTTCGCCGCAGGGCTGGCCATTTCCGGGCTTAAACCGGTGGTGGCCATCTATTCAACCTTCCTGCAGAGAGCATACGACCAGATCTTTCACGAAGTTTGTTTGATGGACCTGCCGGTGGTCTTCGCGCTGGACCGGGCAGGCATAGTCGGCGAGGATGGACCAACTCATCAGGGGACAAACGACATCGCTTATCTCAGGCACCTGCCTAACATCATCCTGATGGCCCCCCGGGATGAAAACGAGCTCCGGCACATGCTTTATTCCGCTTTTCAATACGGACACCCGGTAGCCATACGCTTCCCCAAGGGTTACGGATACGGCGTGCCGCTGGATAAAGAATTTCGCTTTATCCCGCCAGGGCAGGCAGAACTCCTGAAATCCGGAACGGACCTGCTGATTGCTTACGGCCATATGGTTTCGATAGCCATCGAGGTAGCCAGCCGGCTGGAGGAAGAAGGTATTTCCCTGGCGGTGGTTAACGCCCGGTTTGCCAGACCGCTGGATGAAACCCTTCTGACTCAACTTGCCCGGAAAGCCAGAGCTATATTCACCCTGGAAGAAGGCGTGCTCGATGGCGGCTTTGGCAGCGCCGTCAGGGAGATGCTCGACCGTCATGAGATTTTCCACCCGTTGTTTAAGCGCTTCGGTATTCCGCCGGAAATTTATCCTGCCGGACAGCCTGAGGAAATACGAAGGCTGCTCGGGCTGGATGCCGGAAGCCTGACCTCCTCGATCAAAGAATTTTATCGAAAGTATAACCTTCTATAATTTTCGACCGGGATGAAAAAGATTCGTCTGGACCAGCTGCTTCTTCAGCGGAGCCTGGCTCCCAGCCGGGAAAAGGCTCAGGCGCTAATCCTGGCCGGTCAGGTCCTGGTCGACAGCTGCCCCGCCTGCAAACCCGGCCAGCTGGTTTCTCCTGAAGCAGAAATTTCCATCCTCAGCCCCCTGCCCTATGTCAGCCGGGCAGGAACCAAACTCGAACAGGGTCTCAAGCACTTCGGTATTGAAGTCAGAGATAAAATAGCTCTGGATATTGGCTGCTCGACCGGAGGTTTTACCGACTGCCTGCTTCAGGCCGGAGCTCGCCGCGTGTATGCTCTGGATGTTAACATTAAACAGCTCGACTGGAAGCTGCTTCAGGACCAGAGGGTCATAACGATAGAGAAAAATGCCCGGTATCTGCAACCTGAGGACCTGCCGGAAAAACCGGATATAGTCACCGTTGATGTTTCTTTCATTTCTGTCCTTAAGATACTTCCCGCTGTGCGCAGAGTTATGGATTCGGGGGACCTGCTTGTGCTGATCAAGCCCCAGTTTGAAGCCGGTCGCCATCAGGTAGGGAAAAAAGGTATAATCAGGGACAGCCGGATTCACCGGGAAGTTCTGGAAAAAGTGCTGACCGGCTGTCTGCAGACAGGTTTTGCGGTGAAGGGACTTCTGGCCTGCGAGACAGTCGGACAGAAAGGAAACCAGGAATTTTTAGCCTGGCTGGGAATTAACTCGGAGAGCTGGAGCCAGGAAGAATTAAAAAGAAAGATTCAGGAGACAGTCGAAGATGAGCGCAGAGAAAAAAATTAAAAGGGTGGGCATTATCATTAAACCTCACGCTCATGGAATTGAAAGTATACTGAAGGAAATAATTGCCTTCCTGAAGGCGCGGGAGATAGAACCAGTTCTGGAAAAAATCGCAGCGGAAAAACTCGGTCTGGAGGGCGGTCCCGAACGTCATCAGGTTCCGGAAAACTGCCAGGCGCTGGTAGTTCTTGGCGGAGACGGGACTCTGCTGAGCATCGCCCCGCAGGCGGCCCGGGCGGGAATTCCCGTCATCGGCATTAACCTGGGAAGACTGGGGTTTTTAACCGAAATCCCTGTGGCCGAAGCTCTTCCGGTCATGGATGCTTTCCTCAATGACAGAAATGGATTTATCAGCGCGCGCACTCTACTCGAAATCAGCTACCAGAATATTCAGGACATATGTCTCAACGATGTGGTTCTGAACAAAGCAGCGCTGGCACGAATGATAGAGCTGATGATTTATATAGATGGCAAAGAAGTGACCAGGTTGAAAGGGGATGGCCTCATCATATCGAGCCCCACCGGCTCGACTGCCTATTCTCTTTCAGCCGGTGGACCGATCGTTCATCCAGCTATCGACTCGATCATCCTGACGCCGATCTGTCCCCACACCCTGTCGTTCCGGCCGCTGCTGGTGCCCGCCTCTTCCAAGATAAGCATAAAACTGCTGACTCAGGAAGAAAAGGTCTACCTTACCATAGACGGACAGCGGGGAGAAGTCATACCTAAAAACGCCATCATCTCCGTTAGAAAATCCAGCCTGACCCTCAAACTGGTAACATCCCCCTGGCGCAGTTATTACCAGCTGGTGAAGGAAAAACTCGGCTGGGCCGAGTGAGCGGACACAAAAAACCACTTCCGGTATTCGCCGCCAGAAAAAATCGCTTTTCTTATGCCTGGGGAAATGTCACTTCCGGCTACAGCTTCAGGGACTACAGCAGATTGATTTTTTTCTTCCGGCCAGCTATCATTTTTTCTTATGAAGGGCAGGCTGAAAATCGCTTTGATCACTCCGGAACTCTCCCCGCTGGCCAGGTCCGGAGAACTGGCCGAGGCTGTCGCCGGCCTCGCCCGGTTTCTGGCCAGGTCTGGTAACCAGGTCAGCGTATTCCTGCCGAGCTACCGCCGCCCGGAGATAGATTCGTTGAAACGAGAACTGCTGGTGGAAGACCTTCAGGTGCCAATCGGCGACAAAAAACTTCCCGCGGCCATCTGGCGTTCGGATTCATCCGGATACACTATTTACCTGATAGACCAGCCGAAGTATTTCCACCGCGATTACATCTACGGCTCTCCCCAGGGAGATTATCCTGACAACGATGAGCGTTTTATCTTTTTCAACCGGGCAGTGTGCGAGTTTCTCGCCTCCAGACGGATGAAGTTCGATGTGCTCCACTGCCACAACTGGGCCTCAAGCCTCGTGCCGATGCTGCTGAAGTCAGTGTTCCATAAGAAAAAATCTCTTAACAGCACGGCCTGCGTTCTTACTATCCATAACTTCAGTTATCAGGGAGAATTCCCGGCAGAATCGCTCAGTCTGACAGGGCTCGACTGGAACTATCTTAACTCACACCAGCTGGCCTTCAAAGGGAAATTCAGCTTTCTCAAAGCCGGCATACTTTTTGCTGACGTGGTCAACACGGTCAGCCGGAGCTACCGCGACGAAGTGCTCAGCAACCACCGCGAAATCTGCTCTTTCTTTTCCAGAAGGAGTAAGCCACTTTACAGTCTGAGAAACGGGATCGACGACGAGGAATGGAATCCGGCTCGCGATTCCTATCTGCCGGCGAATTTCAGTCCGGAAGATCTTTCAGGCAAAGCGGTCTGCAAGAGACATCTTCAGAAAATCTTCCGACTCGAAGTGGATAGCCGCCTGCCCGTGCTGGCCATGGTAGGTTATCTTACCAGACTGAAAGGCATAGAGCTGGTCATAAATTCCACAGAATCTTTGCTGGACCGGGGATTTCAGCTGATAATTGCCGGTCAGGGAGAAGAAAAATATGAACAGGCGCTGGCCGAAATGCAGAAACGCTACCCCGGACGGTTCGGCTTCCGTCCCGAATATACCGCCAGCCTCTATCATCAGGTGATTGCCGGAGCTGATTTTCTGCTGATGCCTTCTCTGGAAGAGCCCTGCGGTCTCACCGTAATGCACGGCTTGCGTTATGCCACCGTGCCGGTGGTGCGAGCCACGGGTGGTCTCAGAGAATCGGTACAGCCTTTCGACCCTGAAAACGGCACCGGCACCGGCTTTGTTTTTGAAGATTATTCTGAGGAAGCTCTGCAGCGGAGTGCTGGCCAGGCTCTGGAAATTTTTTCGCAGCCGGAAATCTGGCAGAAACTTCAAAGAAACTGTTTGCAGGTTGATAATTCCTGGTCCAGACTGGTAGGAAAATACAGGCTTCTTTACCAGAAGGCCATAAGCTTACATACTGGAGGAACATAATGAGCAAAAACGTGGTGGAAGCCACTGACGCCACATTTCAGGAGGAAGTTCTAAATTCTAACCTTCCTGTTCTGGTTGATTTCTGGGCTCCCTGGTGCGGACCCTGTCTGATGGTGGCACCGGCAATAGAGGAAATAGCAGAAACTTACCGTCATCAACTGAAAGTGGTCAAGGTCAACGTTGACGAAAACCCGGCTGTCTCCTCGCGCTATCAGATTATGAGCATCCCGACCCTGATTATTTTCAAAAACGGGCAGCCGGTGGATTCAGTCATCGGAGCGCTGCCGAAAAACCAGCTGATACAATTTATTTCCCGCCATCTGGCTCAGGCCTGAACCTCGCCGGTGGAAACCTCTTTTTCTTTCCCGGCTGCAGCCAGCCGGGCTTCAAGATGGTCGTTAACCACGGCTGCCAGCTCGGCTCCCCAGAGAAGGATAATCAGGGAAGAAGAGATCCACAGCAGGAAAAAGATCACCGAGGTCAGCGTGCCGGCCATTATTTTCGACAGCACGATGCCGACAGCTGAAATATGGACCACATAAAAGGCAAATCCCCTCTTAAATAGTTCCCAGAAAAAAGCGGCTACGGCCGCCCCCAGGAGAGCGCTTCGGGTATGCACTCTGGTTTCCGGGATACACTTGTAAAGGATAAATAGAAAAAGAAAAGTCAGTCCGTAAGGAAGGAGATATTGAAAGAAAAAATTATTCACCACAGTTATCCAGCGGGGATTGATGTATTCTGAAAGTATGTGCTTTTCACTCAGAAATTTCTGAAGCCCAATCCAGAGTCCGGTAATGGAAATAGAAATCAGCAGGATCACTCCGATAACTATCATAACCATGTACTCAATCAGCCGGTTGTAGAAGAATGACCTCTTGTGCTTCACCCTGAATATCTGATTGATGGCGGAAATCAGGTTGGAAAAAAGAAAGGAAGCAGCCACCAGCGACCCGAGCAGGCCGAACCAGCCGAGGTTGGAGATGTTGCTGCCGAGCGCCTGCAGCCTCTTGAAAAACAGTGGATCCATCCTGGCGAAAAACTCTTCGGTAAAAATGTTCAGACTGCGGACGATAACCTCTGAGTTTCCCAGAATCCTGACGCCAAGATAATAGAAAAGGGCAACCAGAGGCACCAGGCAGAGCAAAGAAAAATAGGATATAACGATCGAGGCTGTCCAGCAGCGATCTTCGTTGAACCGCCTGAAGGAAGCAGCCAGTATTTTAAGCCAGTGGCGAGCCATCTATTTTTTTGAAGGCTCCGAGGTTTTCAATAAGCACCCCACTTGACCATGAGAATTATGATGGTGATCAGCAGAGCGTATATAACCAGAGTTTCAATCAACACCAGTCCAAAAATCAATATTCCTCTGATGTACTGGCCGGCTGCAGGGTTGCGGGAGATGCTCTCGCAGGCTGAAGAAATAGCCTTGGCCTGTCCGAAGGCGCCGGCGATGACCGCTAAGGTAATCACACCAGCACCAACAATAATCGAAAGTTTAAACAGGCTGGCTCTGGTGGGATCCACCGTCTGAGCGTTCAACGGAACAAGAGTAAGAGCCAGAATAAAAACCAGAAGACCGATAACCTTACTATTCTTGGACATCTCAAACACTCCTTTTCATTAATGTTCTTCCTCGTGGGCTATCGCCCCCGCTATATAAATGCAAGTAAGCAGGACAAAAACGTAGGCCTGAATTACAGAAGTGAAAATGGCTATGGCCATGAAAGGCAGCGGAAGGAAAAAAGGAATGATCGAAGCGATAATCAGAATCAGTAGCTCTTCTGAGAAAATATTTCCAAAAAGACGCATTGACAGGGAAACCGGCCGGGAAAAATGGCTGATAATTTCAATCGGCAGCAGAAGCGGAGCCAGAAACGGATTCGGTCCGGTGAAATGTTTAAGATAACCGAGAAGCCCCTGGCTTTTGATGCCCTGCCAGTGATAGTAAAGCCAGACCACCAGGGCGCAGGCCAGAGTAACGTTCAACTTGCTGGTCGGAGACATGAAGCCCGGAATCAGGCCCAGCAGGTTGGAAGTCATTATAAAAAGGCCGACCGTGGCCACCAGCGGCAGATATTTTTTTCCGGGCTCTCCTATGGTATCAAGTATCAGTCCTTCAAAAAAGTCAAGCAGGCTTTCCAGCATCGCCTGCATTTTATCGGGAACAAGTTTGACCCGGCGCCCGGCCAGAGAAAGCAGCACTGACAGGATTATGACCACAAGCAGGGCCATCACCAGATAATCGGGTAGAAGATGCTTCGGATCCTTAACCTGAAAGCCCAGAAGCCCCAGCAGCGCGGCCAGCGGACGTCCAAGGACGAAATTAAAAAAATCCACTATCGGCAGACTGTGTTCTAAGCCTTCCATAGCTTCAAGCTGGCCAGATTCCTGACCACCTCCAGAATAATTGAGATTACTATAAGAGAAAAACCTGCAGCCAGAGCTAATATCCTGGTCTTGAAGAATATGATTATAATTAAAAAAATAAGGCAAATCAACAATAGCCTCACCGCGTAAAAAATCAGCGCCCGGCGGCGGAGGCGGTGTGATTTCGAATATAAATACCTGTCAACAAAAGATTTAACAGATATAAAACCCAGACTGGACAGAATCGCCCCGGCCAGGACGAGTACTCCTGAAGCTGGTTCAAACAAAAAGAAAGCAGCTGCTCCAGAAATCACTCCAAGTATCAGCGTTTCCAGCGGCACCCGTCTTATGGATTTTTCCAGCCCGTGATTATTCATTTTCTGCCTCAAAAGATTTTACAGACATCTTTAAGGATATTCAATCCGACCGCCGGGAGCGATCTCCCTTCTCCTCAATTTCCCGCAGATACCGCTTTATACCCCTGAATAGGTTGAGCAGCCCGGAGGCTACTCCGAATATAAGCCAGATCAGCAGCATCCAGGGCTCGGTTTTAAGCCAGCGATCGAGCAGGTAACCGATGGCCAGGCCAACGGCTATAGAAGAGGGCAGGATCAAAACCAGCGAGGAGATCTCGGCTAACTTCCGGAAATCGTTAAGCAACGGTCTTCTCAACTTTGTTTCCTCTTAGATTTATTATATGCTGGCATTACGCCATACGACAAAAAATTATACTCGCATCGCTGCATTAATTAATCCCCGGCCTGGAGGTAAGCACAGGGAGCTGCATTTACCTTGCTCTGGATATCTTTCACAATAAAAGGGCTTTTCTGGCACAGAAAGCCGCGTTCAGATGCAAACCTGAGAAAGGCTTTCAACCAGGGTTTGTAAGGCGCATGAATTGGCCTTGCTCCGGGACTTGCCTGAAAGCCAAAAATGGATTAAAATTTGTTTAATTTTAATCGGGAGAAAAGGAAATGTCCGGCCTGGCGAAGGTGAAAGAGTATCTGATTCCGGCCTCTCCTCTTCTGTCAACCCTGTTCATTTGCCTCTTATTGTTTAATATCCCCCTCAAAGCTCAGCAACTGCCAGACGGATCAAAAAAGATTGACCCCTTTTACCTTAACCTTTACGAAGAAGGAATCGAAGCTTTTAACCGGGGTAATTTTGAAGAAGCTTTTGAATGTTTAAAAATCGCTGCCTTCGGCCTGCTGGACGAACCGGACCTCCTCGGTGCCGCCTTTGTTTATCTAACTCTCTCGGCTTACAACCTTAAGAAAACCGAACAGGTTGAACATTATCTTAAAGAAATTTACCGTTTCAGGCTTGGCCCACGAATTTCAGGATCGAGCTTGCCGCGTGAAATAAAAGAACAGTTTGCCCGAATCCAGTCAAAGTATAAAAATAATTTTCCTGGCTGAAATCCTACTTAATGTTCAACCCCAGAGCTTGCGCCAGTTTTCTGTCGGGAATCACTTTATTCCCCCTCCGGTATACCAGCCCGAAGCTTCCGTCAAACTCCCACATCGCCCAGCTGATCCCGTACTTTTCCAGAGCCGACCTGACATCGCGAACCCAGGCAACGCGCGCCGCCGGAGGGCAGTAGATGCGGTAAGCCCCGAACTCATTGCAGATCAGCCGTACGCGATGTCTTGAGGCCCAATCGGCAGCCTGGCGGATTCTTTCCTCTATTCTGGCAGCATCCCATCTCTCCTCTCCATAGGTTTTAAGAGCCTTTTTAAGGTTTTCCTCCTGCACCAGGGCCATCGCTTCCTTCACTGCTTCCGGCGAAGAAGGATACGGCACTTTTCTCACTTTCTTCACCAGCTCCGAACTCCAGTGGGCGCCCTGATGGGTGAAAATGTGAGGTTCATAAAAATGAAAACAATACCAGATTTTGGGGTCATCCAGCGGCTCGAGCGCCAGCAGGGTTGAAAGGTTGGACCAGAAAGCTCCTGTGGCCAGGATGGTATGCCGCGGCAACTTAGCCCTTATCCGGGCGATAAGTTCTTTCTGGATCGGCGGCCAGCGGTGTTCCTCTCCAAGAAATACGGGTTCATTCATCGGTTCCACGATCAGCCACTCCGGGTCAAAAACAGACAGCTTCACGGCCAGGTTTTCCCAGAAAACAAAAAACTTTTCGGTAAATTCCGGGTCCTTCCCAAGCGGGCCCGAATAATCAGATCCCCCGGTTTTCTGAGAAATGCTGTGCAGGTCAAAATTTACGGCGAGACCGGTGGAAATTATTTTTTTGAGCCCTGAAAGCAGGAGCTCCATGGCCGCTGGATGCAGCAGATCGTTCCGTTCTGGGTCATATATGTTAGCCATATCCACTGGCACCCGGACGTAAGTAAAGCCAAGCTGGCGGATGAGCGCCAGGTCGTCTTCAGAAAAACGTTTCTCCAGAGGCTGAAGCTCTCCGCTGTTCAGCCAGAACCAGAATGGCAGGTTAATTCCGCGTGCAAACCTCAGGTAACGCGTTTCATCAGCGGCGGATGATTGAGGCATCAGAATGCCACCAGCCAGAACCGGGAAAATGATTAAAGACAAAAAAATAACAGCTGATATTTTCCTGAGATATCCTGAATTCTTACTTTCTTTCATCTCCCCTCCGTTCACATAAAGTTAAAATAACAGGCCGACCGCTCAAGGGCTGAGTTTGAGCTCGGCCAGCCTGGCGTCCAGTGTCCGCGTTTCCCGGTAACTCTGACGCCAGCGATTTCTCAGGCGGTCGATGAAACGTGGATCGGCGCCGATCATCCGTTTCAGGCTTTCGGCAAGCCATTCCTTCTCCGATTGTTCGAGAAGCGGCCACTGCTCAAAAAAGATCAGCGCGATGTTGAGGAAGAGAAATTCATTGTAAGGATAGCGCCTCAGCGCCTCCCGGCAGATCAGACGTCCCTTCTCAGCATAGGTCATAATCGGATAATTGTAGAGAAAATAAACCTTGCTCAATTCCCATAAAAAGCTGTGGTCAAGGGGATTCCCCTCCACCGCCCGCAGCAGGGCTTCCCGGGCTTTATCTAAATAAATATCGCTGTTTTGCGCCTGGTAAAACTCAACTTCAGCCATCGCCCGGCGAAGATGCAACCGGCCGAGTTCGTAGTAAAAAACAGACAGAGGATAACAGTTCACCACCGCCCGCAATCTTTTTTCCAGGGCTGGATATTCCCGCTCCAGACTTCTAACATTTCTGATGGCTTCCTGATAGCGGTAATAATGCCAGTACCCGCAGTATAAAAAAACGGAAGCGGTCAGAGCCAGTAAACCGCCAGCCATCGCCAGAACTGTGGCAATTTTCTGCATGATCCGGCGGGCGTCATTCTGCCCTTTCATGGCTGCCCCTCCTCTTTTTCCAGGACGGCAGGAGTTTTTATCGCCAGAACCATAAGACTCAACCAGACAAGGGCATTCCCGGGCATTCTGAGACTGAAATCCGTCAGGCTGTGCAGAAATATCGCCAGTACCCCCATCAGCGCTCCCAGGCCAACTCCCTTGGCGAGTGGATTCCGGCATCTCAACCATTTTCTTAAAGACAGGGAAAACGCCAGGAAGCCGGCTATGATTAACGATAAACCGCCGATCAGTCCGGACTCAGCCAGCATTTCCAGATAATCGTTGTGGGCATGACTGACAATGACTCCCGGGTCTCCGGGTAAATAATAATTAATGGCCTGAGCATAAGTCCCGAGTCCGCATCCCACCAGAGGATAATCTGCAATCAGGTCAAGAGTATGGCGATAGAAAAGCAGCCTGCTTTTATCGATAAAACCTTCCCGCGTGAATCTCTCCAGAATCGGATCTATCCCGACCAGAACCACCGCCAGCAGCACCACCAGCACCACTACCCGCACGAGTTTCTTTTCTGTTCCAGGTCTTTCCGATTCAGCTGACACAGAAAGCATGATCAGGGTTACAAAAAAGATGACGATGAAGATAATGATTCCTGAACGGCAGCGTGAGAAAAACAGACCGAGTCCAATTATCAGCGGCGGTATGATGAACAGCAGGGACTTTTGCACGTGTTCCTGACCGAAGCGGGCTAATTTCTGTCTCCAGTTAAGGCCGGGCCGCAGTGAAAAAAACTCTGAACGCACCAGGAAATAACCCAGACTCAAGGGGAAAAGCATTTCTAAAAAGGCAGAATAATGGTCGCGGTTGACGAACGTTCCAAAAGCGCTGCCCGAATAATATTTGTTAACCCAGGTGAAGATCCGGTTGGTGCCGCCAAAAAATTCCGAGAGTCCGTACAGGGATTGAAAAACCCCAGCACTGATCAGAGTAACCGTCAGCACTGTGATCCTGGCACGGCTGTTAAGAGTCCTGGCCAGGAGAAACACAAACGCTCCGTACGTTAGATATCTGATCAATTCGTAAGCGCTGGCCCACGGGGACAAAGACAATGTCTGAAGCCCGAACTTTCCCGGCTGAAAAAGACCGACAATTACCAGGGATTGACGCCAGGAGTGTGCCGCAGGAGATATCGTTCCGACGAGACCTTCCGGCAGCGGAATGAGCTGAAGCCCCCCTGTTAGAAAAAAAAGGATTGCCAGCCACAAGACCGCCCGCTCAACAGGTGATCTTGCTCTGGCGCCGACTTCAGATTTACTGCGCGATAGAACGGCTATATAAGCCAGGAATAAAACCCAGACGGTTACTTCCAGAACCAGGACAGCCCATTCAACATTTCCGCCAAAAGGGAGCGGCAAAAGCCACAGAAGCAGACAGAGAATAACGAATATAATCCATTCCATCAATCTACAGAGTAATAAATCTCATTGCGGGATACAGAAAAGGAATCAATCTGTCAGAAGCCCGCTTCCCGGTGCGAAAAATTATGCCGGGAATTCTACTTCCTGGACGGTGAAGCTTCTTCTTTGCCCTCGAGCAACTTGAAAGTTCCGTAGAGAGCCAGAGTGGTGGCGACCATCAGCACAGCCACACCCACCGGAGTTTTGAAGAATGAAACTTTTTCTTTTTCCGCTTGTTCCAGAGTTTCCTGACCGAGCCCGGTTGCGCTTCCAGCTTTCAGCGCGAGAGACAGCTTGGCCATCTCGCCACCTTTTACGACCATAATGTAGGGGAAATTATAATCGCCGTCAGGAGCCGTCACTCCGAGTATGTATTTGCCTTCCTTCACCTTTTCCAGTTTGTAATTGCCGCTGGCATCCGTTGGGGTGCTCACATATTCTTTGCCGTCATCCAGACTTCTGATTTTAACCACGGCGTTCTGCACCGGAGTTTTCATGTCAGCAGCGAAGATAAATCCCACCAGCGAGCCGGTTGGAGCAGCCAGAGCTTCCACGGGAATCAATAAAAGCAAAAATGAGGCGATGACCATTCCGGCAAAAAAGGGAGACCGATAAATTCTTTGGCGGAGCATTTTAACCTCCCTCAACAATTATAATCAATATATAACTTTTCTTTACTCATTTTTCAAGAAATTTTTTCACTTTTTTTTAAACCACCGAAAGAAAAACCCGCGTCGCAGCGGACTGGTCGGCCTTTCCAGTTCTGGAATAATCTGATTATTGAGAATCGCTTCAGGAACCTGCCTGACCATCGCCTCGGCTAATTCACTGCCAACAAGGCGGGCAGCGGCTTCCACTCCCCGGCTGAGAACCGGAGGTCTCTTCCGGTAATCATGCGCATCGGAGGCCATAATTTGAACCAGATGATGTTTCAGAAACAATTCGGCTCTTCTCTGGACTTCCCGGCCAAAACTTCCGACCAGACTTCCGGCGGTCAGCTGGGCGAGACATCCACGATTTATAAAATCATAGAGAATCTCAGGCTGCCGGCCGAAAAATTCGTTCCTTTCCGGATGACTGATAATCGGAGTATAGCCGGCTAACATCAGGCGATAGAAGAGCTCCCTGGCCCCGGCTGGAACCTGGTCAGAAGGAAATTCAACAAACACGTATTCGCTCTGGTTCACACTCAAATGCCTTGATTCAATTTCCTGGACCATATCCGGGTGGATGAAAACTTCAGCCCCCCTGAAAAAACTGATCCGGTTATCGGCGCCAAATCTCTCATAAAACTGCTGGAAGCGCTCTTCCAGAATCTGCTGATTGTCCTGATAGCGGGAAAATCGAAATATATGAGGCGTCAAACAGACTGCGGTCTCCCCGTCCGCCGCCGCTACCTCCACCATCCGGCTCACTTCATCCCAGCTCTCAGGCCCATCATCCCAGTCTGGCAGAAGGTGAGTATGCAGGTCGATCATGCCTTCAGAACCGGGCTTGCGGGAATAGTATATTTTAAGCTTGGTGTCCATCTATTTTTTATAATAATGCCGATAATAGCGGCGATAATAATATCCACGGTTGTCAAGGTTGAGGGCGTTGATCACCACCCCGAACGTCTTCAGTTGAAGCAGGTCGATAATCTCTCTTGCCTGCCGCAGGGCTTCGCGGGGTGTTTTTTCCGCATGCACCACCATTATAATCCCATCAACCAGCTTGCCCAGCACCTGGGAATCTGTCACGGAAAGAAGCGGCGGAGTGTCTATCAAAACAAAGTCAAAATCTTCTTTCGCCCTTTCCAGAAGTTCCTTCATCCTTTCGGAACCGAGCAGCTCGGCCGGGTTCGGCGGGATCGGCCCGGAGTTTATCAAGTACAGAAAAGGCACAATCGTGGGCTTAATCAGTTTTTCAATATCCACCCCTATGGTCAGAAAGTTGCTCAGCCCGTCGTGGTTTTTTATGTTAAAAATGCGGTATTGTTTTGGCCGGCGCAGGTCGGCATCCACCAGCAAAACCTTCTTTTCCATCTGGGCCAGACTCACCGCCAAATTGGAAATGGTTACGGATTTGCCTTCATTCGGCAGAGGACTGGTGATGATCAAGCTTTTAAGACTCGAAAGGGGTCCGGATAACAACAGAGCGGTTCTCAGCGAGCGGTAGCTTTCGGCAAAGGTGGATTCCGGAGCAAAGTAACTGATCAGCTCGATGCTTCTGGGTTCAGTCCCCGCGGCTGTCTCTTCCTTTTCATTTCTCTTTTTCTTCCTGTCTTCTGACTCATCCTCTCTCGAGCGGTAGGCATAATAATGGCCGTCAAGAATAGTGTCTCCATTAAATGCCGGAACAACTCCGAGCGTGGGCAACCTGGAGTAACGCTCAACATCCTCGGCTGATTTAATCGTATTATCCAGATACTCCATGACCAGAGCCAGCCCGACTCCTCCAAACAACCCGAGAAAAAGAGCCAGCAGCAGATTGCGCAATTTTTTGGGGCTGTAAGGATGGATCGGAATGTCAGCCCGGTCGACAATGCGGACGTTGGAAGTTCTCAGGCCCTTAAGCCGGGCTGAAAGACCCGTTTCGCTCTGCCTCTTCAGAAGAGATTCGAGAAGATTTTTTTTGTTTTCTATTTCAATCTTCAGGCTGTTGTAAAGAATGGCGCTGGAATTCAGCCGGAAGGCTTCCTCCTTATGTGTTTCAAAAAGTTCCCGCAATGACAGCTCTTTCTTAAGTGATGCATGATAATCGGAATAAGCGGCCTGCACCAGCCTCTGGGTTTCGTTCTTCAGTAGTTCTCTGGCTGAATCCAGCTCGGCTTTCAGACGTTGCATTTCCGGGTAATCGGGCTGGAATTTCTCCTGCATCTTGGCGTATTCCCGGCTGAGTCTCACATAATCCTCGCGCAGGCGTTGAATCAGCTGGTTGTTGAGGGCTTCGGGAATAAAATCGGGTGAAGCGTTTTTGATGCTGTTGTAATAAGCTTCTTTCCTTACCCGGTCAATCTGGGCCTCGGTCAGTGCCTTGTTAACTTCATTTAGCTTATCCAGCACCGTTGTTTCTTTCTCGCTCAGCAGAACGATATCCTTTTCCTGACCGTACCTTTGCAGCTCCTGTTCTTTCTCGCTTATTTCTCGCTTCAGGTCGTTGATCTGCTGGGTAAGAAATTCGGTTGCCTGTTCGGTGGTCTCGTATTTTGACTCAATATTCATGTCTATGAAAGAATCGAACAGGGCGTTCACGCAATCGCTGGCCAGGACCGGGTCGCCAGCCTTGAAGGAGACTTCCACCAGCCTGGTCATTCTGATCGGCTTGACCTCGAGCCGGCTTAAGAACCTGTCAATCAATTTTCTTCTGAAAACTGGATTCTTCAGGTCATCCGGCGTGACCTCTTTCCCGGCGGAAAATTCTTTTTTCTCCCAGAGTTTCAGCTGTTCGATGGTTCTTTCCGCCAGGCTCCGGCTTTGAAGCAGCTTGTACTGTGTCTGAAAATAATCATCCCGGAAAGTTTCTATCTGAAAAATGTCCTCAAAGCTTAAAATGTTCGGTTCTTTTTCAATCATCACCGTCCCGCTGGCTTTATAAACGGGCCTGGTGACAAAGGAAATGATCAGAGAAATGGCCGCCGCGATCAGGGTGACCGAAATCACCGTCCAGCGTCTGCGTACGATGATATCGATGTATTTTCTCAGGTCTATTTCATCCGCGGCCGTGGCCTGAGATTCCACATAGTTTTCGTTGTTCATCTTTAACCTCTTACCTTACGTGCCCTAAAATATGCTTTCCTGAACGATCACCACATCTCCTTCCTGGAGCGGGAGATCCTTGCGTTTGCCTTTTATGATATCGTTCAGATTAATCTTAAAATTTATTTCTTTACCGCTCTTATCTTTTCTTTTCACAATCACCCCTCGTTTCGAAGCGTTTTCGCTCAGGCCCCCGGCCTGGGCGATAGCCTGAAGAAGAGTAATCTTTTTAGACATCTTTACCTGAATCGCTCCGGGGTTGCGGACCTGACCGAAAACATAAATGGTAATCAACCTGTCGACCGGAACGTTGATCACATCGTTAGGCTGGAGAGGAATGTTCAGCCGCTGATTGCCGTTGAGCAGCAGATCTTCCAGGTCAATTCTGATAGAAGCGGTAACTCCTCCTTCGCCTTCTCTCAGGATGTAAATTTCATTGGCTGCGTTTTCCTTGAAACCGCCCGCCTGAGAAATCATCTGCAGCAGCGTTTGCCGGCCAACCAGTTCGTACATGCCGGGTCTTTCCACCGCACCGATGATGGCCACACGGGAACTCTGATATTCTTTTATAAAAACCGACACCTGAGCATTCTTAACGTATTTTTCCAGAAGTTCAGCCAGTCTCCGCTCGAGTTTTTCCTTCGTCAACCCGCGGACCTGGACATTCCCGAGAAGCGGCAGAGTAATAGAACCGTCTTCAGACACCCTGACCGTGTTGTCAAACTCCGGGAGCTCAAAAACTTTTATTTCCAGAAGGTCCCTAGGACCGATAACGTATTCTCTGATGAAATAATCGCGGGCAGCTTTTTGCATCTCTTGAGCTTCAGCCGGAACTCCTCTATCCTGACTTAACCCGTACCCGAAAAGAACGCATACCAGGAGAAACACGAAAAAGATATTGAACCGCTTAAATTCAACTTTATCCATTTTTTATTTACCTTTTATCGACTGTCTAACCCGTGCTAATGCCAGCCCGGGATTAAAATTCATAGGTCAGGTTTGCTCCGAGAAATTTTTTTCTTACATCCCAGTCAAAAACATTTATCTTTCTGCTCCACAAACCTCCTGAAATTCCAAATCCTACCGTCTTTTTAATTCTAATATATAAAGCCACCGAATTCAAAGTATAAAAATCCTTTCTGGGTTCGGAACCGGGCACCGCATCCAGAGGGTAATCATTTCGCAGCCGGCTGTAATTATAATCAAGGCGGATCCTTCTCCGGAACATATAAACGGAGGCTCCAGTTGACCAGCCGTTTCCTACATAAAAAGGATTCTGCGACCAGACCGAAAAGTTAACATCCCTCTGATAGGAAGCTCTCAGAACCAGCGGACGCATCAGCGCCCAGCTGATCGAGGTGTCCCCGACGAGCCCGCGGTAATCCGGCCGCCCCTCTTCCAGGGAGTCGAAATTTTTATAGCCCAGTCTCAGCCGCCCTCTGATCCTGCCGGCCGGAGAAAATTCAAAACCGGAATAAACAGCCTGGCTCCGGGAATCTCCGGGGCTCAGCTCGCTCCTGAAATCATACCGCGCGAACTCCCCTTCAAGAAAAAACTGAATCCTCGGGTTCAACCGGTAATAAAGTTTTCCTGAAAACAGATTCTCCAGATGGCTCAGTCTTTCCCCTATGTTTACGGAATTATATTCCAGGCTCTCATAAAGATAATCCGCCAGGGAAGCGGTAACTTCAAAGGAAACCCGGTAAGATCTCTGATAAAGCAAAGAAAGGTTACCTCTTTTTTCTATTCTTCGCGGTCTTATATCGATTTCGGTGTTCCATCTTTCGCGGGCATTGTTCCAGGCTCCGCCGACGGTCAGAAGAATCCGGTTAAAGCTTAGCGAAACGTCTCCGTTGAAGTAATTATTCCAGGTTCTTTCCCTTTCCGTCTTAAAAAAATAAACATACTGTCGCGATTCAAAAACTCGAACTATCACTCTCTTTTTGAACATCAAATAAGCATAAGCCCCTGGTCCCGCTGTCAGCCAGAAATCCGACACCGCCTGAGGATGGTAATAGATGTTCGAATCGTAACCAGCATCCCTGATAATAATAAGAGGCTGAACCCTGAGCGGTCCAAACCTCCAGGCCGCCTCCTCCCAGGCCCGGCGAAGTTCCTTAGCTTTCCAGGTCTCAGCCATAAGGTCGATGGTCAGGAAAGAAAAAAACAGACAGAATATTGTTGTTCTTAACACTGGAACAGCAAATTTTCTCAAACCGGCCAGAGCTTTCATTTCTCAGATGCCTTTATTTTTACCACATTTAGCTAATCAAATTCAAGGAACCAGGCAGCACTTTCTCCTTGCCCCCGAAAAGGCGGCAATTATATATTATGAACACAGTGATCGGAATGAACGGCTGGAAACCTGTTTCCTGGCAGAGCATCTGCTTTATCAGCCTCCTTATTCTGTGTCCCGCTCTGTCTTTGCCTGCAACGTATATAAGCCAGGAAAGAAACTCTATCCTTGTGGACGAGGTCATTCAGCTTGAAGCTAAATACCAGGAAAAAAACGGTCCGGTCTGGCTGGCCGAGGGAGAGGTAGAACTCAGATACGGCTCGCTGGTGCTTCTGGCTGATCGCCTTCAGGTGAATCTCGAAACCTATGAACTGGTCGCGCTGGGACATATCACTCTTCAACTTCCGGATGAGGTGATTTCCTGTGATCGTCTCTCCTACAACCTGAAAACCGGAGAGTGCTCCCTGGAAGAAGTCCGGGCTATAAGTCGTCCGGGCGCTCTTTTTGGAGCGGAGAAAATCCATAAATCAGTCACCGGTGTATACCGCCTGGAAAGAGCCTGGTTCACCAGCTGCACCCAACCGGTGCCCCGCTGGCGCTTTGCCTTTTCTGAAGCCCGATTTCAGCCTGAAGACCATATCACCATGAAGCAGGCCGTTTTCCGGGTTAAAGAAATTCCAGTCCTTTATGTTCCTTATTTGAGATATCCACTGAAACCCAGAGCTACCGGTTTTCTCTTCCCTCGCCTGGGTTTCAACCGGGTGAAAGGAATTACTCTCAGCCAGAGTTTTTACTGGGCAATAACCCGGAACATCGATTCCACCGTCACCGTCGACTGGTATTCAAGAAAAGGCGCCGGAGCCGGTCTCGAATTCCGTTATCTTCTGCCGGGGGGAACAAGAGGCGAAGCTAACGGTTACTTTTTCCTTCCATGGAAAGATGAAAACATTTCGCCTCAAAAAACACCCTTCATTCTGCGCCTGGACCATTCCCAGAAATTGCCTTACGGATTTCATCTTTCAGCCCGGGCTGACTATTCCAGTTCTTTCGATTTTCTGAGAGAGTTTGAGAACAATTTCAACCTGGCCACGGTAAACAATCGATCCTATCAGCTCGGACTTACCAGAAACTGGTCGCGTTTCAATTTTAACCTCCGGGCCTCTAAATTCGAAAGCTACTTCCCCCTCACCGGCCAGAAAGTGAGTACCACCTACCGACCCCAGCTCAGCTTCAACATGTTGAAATACAGATTATTTCCCCGGGTCGACCTCTCTTTTGAATCCGGCCTCAGCAACTGGCAGTACAGCTGGAAAACTGAGCTGACTGAAACCGGTTATGACCTCGGCCAGGCCTATTTCCGACCTTCTCTTTCTTTCCCCCTGCTGCCTGCCGCGTGGTTAAACCTGACTTTCCGCGCCGGCGGCAATTTTGTCTGGTATTTCCAGAGCTATCAGCCGGGAACAAACATCCGCACAGAAAATTCCCTGCTGACGGCCCAGGGCAGTTTTGGCCTTAACCTTGAAGGTCCGGTCGTCTATCGCCTTTTCTTCAGGAAAGGCCAGGCCTATCTTAAACACCTGGTGGTGCCTTTTATCTCTTATTCCTTCGATAGCCCGATACCCCGGGAAACGCTCGAAAGAATTATTTCTCCCTTCGGAATTTTTAGAAACAACAACCTGAAATTCGGCCTGACCCAGCATTTTCTGACGAAAACCGACAGCTCCCCCAGAGAAATCCTGACGCTCGGATTGACGACAACGGTTTTCTTCGACCCTGAACACAGTCCGATTCGCTACTATTACCCCTGCCACCAGGAAAGGCACTTTTCTCCGGTCAACGTCTACCTGAGATATTATCCGTTCGGACCGCTGAGCCTGGATGTTTCAGCCGATTTTAACCCCTATGAAAAAAACCTTCTCAGCTCCAGGCTGAGCGCCGGCTGGGGAAAGCCTGAAGACCGTTTTTTCTTCAACCTTAACTGGTCAAAGTATTACCAGGTAATTACGCCGGACAGCTTTTTCCGCAGCCATCAGGCCGGAATTCAGGCCGGTGTTCGCTGGCCTGAAAAAATCGACCTGAAGACCCAGGTTGAAGTGGACGTCCAGAACAGGAAAATTCTTTATTCCGCCCTGGCGGGCACCTATCATTATCAGTGTCTGGACTTCAGCTTTGACCTCAGGATTTTTTATTATCGTTCGAAGCCGGAAGCTCAGTTCAGATTCTCTGTTGGACTGGGTAATATCAGCCACACTTCAGACCTGCCGGGAACCCTCGGGTTCTGAGCTAAAGCTGTCCGGTGGAATGTGATCAGATTGATATTGATCGATTGATAAAATCAAACCGGAGCTTCCGGGGCTTCGTCTGAAGTATGCCTGAAAAAAGCCTGTGCGATTTTTTCCTGAAAGCGAATTGATTTGTTCATTTCGGGGCAGCAGAGGCAAAGACTTGCCAGAGTTATGTCCGCTTTTTTAATAATTTTAGTATTGACACTCAGAGAAAAAAACCTATATGGTATTTAAGTAAAAACGGGAAATAAAAGATGAGAATACTGATTACCGGAGCCAGCGGCTTTGTGGCCAGCCATCTCATTGAATACATCTCCCAGGTGGTATCGCCTGTGGAGATCTCCGGCCTGGTCAGGCCGGGTTCCTGCTACTCTCAAACGAAAAAAACTGACCGAGCGTATCAGGGTGGTCGAAGGAGACGTGCGGGACCTGCGGTCGCTTCTCCAGGTACTGGCAGATTTACGACCCGACCGGATTTTTCACCTGGCAAGCCTGTCGTCAACGGATTCCTCACATAATATGGCCTGTGCTTTTATGGACACCAACCTGATGGGCACAGTTAACCTGCTCGAAGCCCTCCGGGAGCTCAAGCTGCGACCCCGGGTGCTGGTGGCCACTTCAGCCGAAGCTTACGGTCTGGTTTACTCCGACGAGCTGCCTGTAAAAGAAACAGCCGTCTTCCGGCCGCTCAGTCCGTTTGGCGTTAGCAAAGCCGCTCAGGATCTTCTAGGCTTTCAGTATTTCAAATGCTCTATGGCCTGCCGATCGTAAGGGCCAGGATTTTCAGCCCGGTCGGCCCGGGTCAGCCGCCTCATTATCAGATATCAAGCCTTGCCTGGCAGATAGCCGAAATAGAAAAAAAGAAAAGAGAGCCGCTGATAAAAGTGGCCAATCTGGAAAACAAAAGGGATTACCTGGATGTCAGAGACCTGGTCAGAGCCCTCTGGTTAATCCTGGAAAAGAGCGAGCCCGGTGAAGTTTACAACGTTGGTTCGGGGCAGGCCTGGTCAGGCCATGAAGTCCTTAAATTAATGCAGGGTATGACCAGGGCGAAAATGGTAATTGAAACCGAAGACCCGAAAAGTCGCTTTCCCGAACCCCCGATTTTGCTGGCTGATATTACCCGACTGGTCAAGCTCGCCGGCTGGAAGCCGCAGCTGAACCTGAAACAGTCTATCCTTGATCTTCTCAACTACTGGAGAGAGACAGCCTGAGGGCGCAGGTAACTTTCTCTAACAACCTGTTTTGATATTCAGTTCAAGCTGACTTTCCTGCACCAGTTTACGTTCCTCTTCGATCGCTTTCAGGATGTCGGGGGTGACGTCGCCGGTTGGATACCTGCCGTCGAAGCAGGCCGCGCAGAAGTGCTTCAATGCCGGATTCTCCATCCGGATGGCTTTTTTCAGGTTGGCCAGCGTCTGGTATATTACCTGGTCTGCCCCGATCCTGCGGGCGACCAGCTCCTCGTCGGCGTCACGAGCGACAAATTCAGTTTTAGTCTGCATGTCGATGCCATAGACGCAGGGGTAGCGAAGCGGCGGCGAGTAAGAAGCAAAATAAACCTTCACCGCGCCGCATTCTCTCACCATCTCCACAATAGCCCGCGAAGTGTTACCGCGGACGATGCTGTCGTCGACCAGCAGGACTTTCTTTCCGGCAATCTCTGAACAGATAGGGTTCAGTTTCTGCCGCACGGAACTCTGTCGTTTGGTCTCAGCCGGCATGATGAAAGTTCTGCCGATGTAACGGTTTTTCACCAGCGCTTCACGGTATTTCAATTTCAGCGCGCGGGCAATTTCTATGGCTGCATCGCGGGCAGAATCAGGGACCGGCACCACCACGTCTATTTCCAGATTCCTTTTTTTGATTTCTCCGGCCAGCAGCCGGCCGAGATTAACCCTGCTTTTATAGACGTTGACGCCATCTATAACCGAATCCGGCCGGGCAAAATAAACCCACTCAAAAAGACAGGGGGTATGCTTTTTGTTGACGATCTTCCGCCGGTGCAACTGCCGGTTGCGGTCAAGAAAAACCGCTTCTCCCGCCTGGATGTGTTCTATTTCTCCGAAATTCATCAGGTTAAGGCTGACCGTTTCCGAGGCAAAGGCATAGGAGGGAATCAGACCGTCACGGCGCCGGCCGAAACTCAGCGGTTTAATCCCCTGCGGGTCGCGGAAAGCCACCATTCCCTGTTCGGCTATGTAGGCCACCACCGAGTAGCTGCCTCTAACCCGGCGGTAAACCCCGGCTACCGCTTTGAAGATGTGGTCGGGGCTGAGCTGTCTGACCCTCTGCTCTTCCAGCTCCTGAGCAAAAACATTCAGGATAACCTCAGCGTCGCAGTCAGAATTCAACAATCTCTGGTTCTTTTCAAACAGCTCTTTTTTCAACTGCCGGTAGTTGATCACGTTTCCGTTGTGAGCCAGAATGATGCCAAATGGAGTGTTGACCATAAAGGGCTGAGCATCTTCATGTCCGCCCCCGCCGATGGTCGGATAACGGGTGTGACCGATACCCACATTTCCCCTCAGCTGAGCCGCTTCCTGGGGTCCGAAGATATCGAGAACCAGACCGTTGCCTTTTTTCTCGTGAAATTTGCCATCGTAAGTAATGATGCCGGCCGCATCCTGACCTCGATGCTGGATGGACAGAAGGCCCTGATAAAGGTCATGAAACACTTCCCCGTTAGACCAGATGCCGATTACTCCACACATATTCTGTATCCCTTGAAAATTACACTCTATTATATCAGATAGCCCTTATAGTGTTAATCAGAAAAACTCCAGGTCAGCCGGGTCAGAGCTGGAATAAATTTAACTCATGTTAAGGCCAGAGCGCTTTTTTCTTAACCAGAAATTAACAATTCCTTTGCCGTATGTTCATTTTAATGTCTTATGCTCTCTTCTCGAATTAACGAATTTTCCTGGCGCCGGGAAATTCAAAACTTAAAAAGGAGGAAAAATGTTAGCAAAGAGAAAATCAGAGAAACCGGGTTACCGTTCTCGCCGACTTTTCTTTCTGTGTCTGACCGTCCTGCTGGCCACCACCATGCTGCTGAGGTCAGCTTCTGCCCAGCAAAAAATTTCAGGCACGGTGTTTTTTGATTACACCTTTTATCTTTCTAAAAATGGTCCGATCACCACGTCCCCGCCCGACAACCCGAACTTCAAGAATAACTTCATGCAGTTCCGCCGGGTATACTTTCGCTACGACAACAAAATAAACGACATGATCAGCTTTCGCCTGACTCTCGACGGAGATAATTTGAAAGCGACCGATGCTTCCGGCAAACCTGACGACAAGTTTCGCCCTTATCTGAAGCATATGTATCTTCAGATCAACAAACTGATCCCCGATGCCGACATCAAAATCGGGATGGCGGACACCATAACCTTCAAGCTGGCCGAGGACCGCTGGGGTTACCGCAGCGTGGCCAAGACTCTGCTTGACGGCTATAAAGATATAACAGGCAAAGATATTGACGCCACCAGCGCCGACCTGGGAATAAGCCTCAGCGGGAAAATTGTGCGTCAGCTGCGCTATGGAATCATGCTTTCCAGCGGAGAAGGTTATACCAGGCCAGAAAAAGACAAACATAAAAAACTCAGCTCTTTTCTGCAGTTGATTCCGGTGGCCGGTGTGTCTGTCGTTGGTTATGTCGACTATGAAAAGCAGGACGTCGGAGCCAGCGCTTTTACCTATAAGGGAGACCTTTACCTTGAATTCATCCCCGGTTTGACCATAGGAACCGAATACTTCATCTATCGCAACGATAAAAACCTGACAGATGGCCAGCGTTACGACCGCTCCGGTCTTTCGGTCTTCGGGCGCTATCAACTTATAAAGGAAAAATTGAATCTCTTCGCCCGGTTTGACCGGTACGAACCTAACAATCTTCTGTCAGGCGACGAGATATCACTCATCATAGCCGGTCTCGACTGGTCTCCGCTTCACAGCAGTTTCAGATTACAGCCGAACGTCTGGGTTTACGATTATAAAGCCCCTCTCAAGAAAAATGATGTGATTTTTAACCTGACCTTTCTGATGAGCTTTTAAATTAACATGAAGGAGGAAAAAATGAACACAAAAATTTTCACTCGAATCAAGAAATTAGCGGGGGGAATGCTTTTCGGAGCGATCCTGCTTACAACCCTTGGCCTGCTTCTACCGACCACGGTTTCGGCCCAGAAGAAAATGATTCAAATCAAAGGCTCCGATACGATGGTCAACCTCGTCCAGATCCTGGCCGAAGAATACATGAGTAAAAAGCCGGGCACAGCCATCGCCGTTCTCGGCGGCGGTTCCGGAACGGGCATTACCGCGCTCATCAACGGCACCTGTGACGTAGCCAACCATTCCAGAGAATGGAAAGACAGAGAGCTCGACCTGGCCTATGAAAAAGGTGTCAGACCGAGAATTTTTGCCATAGCCGTGGACGCTCTCAGCATAATAGTCAACGATAAGAACGCGGTGGAGACTCTGACCATGGAACAGGTGGGGGCGATTTTCCGCGGCGAAATTAAAAACTGGAAGGCGGTCGGCGGTCCCGAGATGAAAATCTCTCTTTACGGGCGCCAGTCAAATTCAGGCACCTATGCTTTTCTGCAGGAACATGTCCTTAACAACAAAAATTATTCCCCGGATGTCAAAGAAATGAACGGAAACGCTCAGATTATTGAAGCTGTCACTCAGGACGCGGCCGGAATTGGCTACGTGGGAGTGGGCTACCTGTATGACAAAAAGGGTGAGGTCCGCAAAGGCATCAAAGTGCTGAAAATCAAAAAAGATGAAAATGCCCCGGCCTATTCCCCCCTGGATAAGGAAGCCGTCTATTCAGCCAGATACGCTATTTCCAGACCGCTTTATCAGTCAACCAACGGAAAACCGTCACCGGCTGTGGCTGACTTTATCCGCTTCGTGCTCAGCCCCGAAGGCCAGTCGATCGTCGAGAAGGAAGGCTTCTTCAAGGTGGGAAAAGACCTGATGGAGCAGAACGAAAAGAATTTAAGATAATCGACATTTAAGGAAGATAAACAATGACCTCGGTAAAGAAGAAGGGCATCCTGGGAGACATCAAGGAAAGCCTGATAAAAACTCTGTTTCAGACGAGCGGGATGCTGGCCATCATAGCTCTAATGGGCATATTTGCCCTTCTTCTTTACACTTCCGTTCCGGCTTTCAAAGAAATCCGTCTTAAGGAATTTCTGACCTCAACCCGCTGGGACCCGACTTCGCCGGAAAAGCCCGAATACGGGATTCTGGCGATGATCGCCAGTTCGATCATGGTAACCACTGGAGCGCTTTTAATTGCCTTTCCGCTGGGAGTGGCCGTGGCCGCCTACCTTTCCGATTTGGCCAGCCCGCGGGTGAGGGAAATCTTAAAACCGGTGATAGAACTGCTGGCTGCAATACCTTCGGTGGTCGTCGGGTTCATCGGCATAACCATAACCGGTCCGTTGATCTCCACAATATTCAAGCTCAACCATGGTCTGACTGCCCTCAACGGGAGTATCCTCCTGGCTATAATGGCGCTTCCGACCATCATCAGCATTTCTGAAGATTCGCTGAGAGCCGTACCTCTGAGTTACACCGAAGCTTCCCTGGCTCTCGGAGCCAATCGCTGGCAGACTTTAATAAGGGTAAAAATCCCGGCTGCTATCTCGGGAATTGTCGCTTCTCTGATGCTCGGTCTCGGAAGGGCTGTCGGTGAGACCATGACCGTGCTCATGGCCACCGGAAACGCCAGAGCTTTCCCTCGTGGCTTTCTTCAATCCGTAAGAACTCTCACCGCCACCATTGCCATCGAGCTGGGCGAGGTTCCTTATTACACCACCCACTACTATGCGCTTTTTGCCCTGGGGCTGGTGCTGTTCATTCTGGCTTTCAGCGTGAACCTGACGGCAGACATCATCCTGGAAAAACAGAGGACAAAACTCCAATGACCAGATCGGTTAAGAAAGTTTCCGAATGGCGCGGGAGCCAGCTGGCAGAATTCATCGGCTTCTTTATGCTGAGAATCGCTGTTTATTCCGTTCTTTTCATCCTGCTCTATTTTTTCTACGACATCAGCAGCCAGGGATATAAGGTTATCTCCTGGGAGTTTCTGAGCCAGGCACCGCGCCGCGGAATGACCGAGGGCGGAATCTTCCCGGCGATTGTGGGAACATTTCTGGTAACGCTGATCACAGCCATTTTTGCTGTTCCCCTGGGGATGGCCGCGGCCATCTACCTGAACGAGTATGCCAGAGCCGGACGTTTGACCCGTCTTATAAGGTTATCCATCCGCAATTTAGCCGGCGTCCCTTCAATAGTATATGGTCTTTTCGGGGTGATACTTTTTGTTAACATCATGAAATTTGGAACTTCCGTGCTCTCAGCCGGGCTGACCCTCGGACTGCTGACACTTCCGTGGACCATTACCGCCAGCGAGGAAGCTCTGAAATCCGTTCCGGACGCCTACCGGGAAGGGGCGCTGGCCCTCGGCGCTACCAGATGGCAGATGATCCGGACAAACGTACTACCGTATGCCATTCCTGGAATGCTCACCGGAGCGGTGCTGGGCCTGGCCAGGGCGGCCGGAGAGACCGCGCCTATTATGTTCACCGGAGCAGCTTTCTACCTTCCTTACATCCCGCAGTCGCTTAAAGACCAGTTTATGGCGCTTCCCTACCATCTCTACATAATGGCCACCCAGCATCACGCCATCGACAGGGCCAGAGAGCTGGCTTACGGCACAGCCCTGGTGTTGATTGCCTTTATCATTCTGTTCAACCTCGGAGCTATCCTGATTCGATCCAGATTGAGAAAGAAGTGGAGACATTGACCATGGAGAAAAGTTACATCGGAATTCCTGAGGGTCAGATAAAAATCCAGGTTGAAAACCTGCATCTCTATTACGGGAATAAGCTTGTTCTTAAAAATATTTCTATGTCCATCCCGGAGAAAAAAGTAACAGCCATCATCGGCCCATCGGGCTGCGGAAAGTCAAGCTTTGTCCGCGTGTTGAACCGAATGAACGACCTGATTCCCGAAGCCCGGACGGAAGGCCGCGTTCTTATAGATGGTGAAAACATCTATGACCGGGATGTCGACCTGGTGGCTCTGAGAAAAAAGGTCGGGCTGGTTTTTCAGAAACCCAACCCCTTTCCAAAATCTATCTTTGATAACATCGCTTACGGTCTGAAAGTCGGCCGGCGTTGCCGCCGGGAGGAACTTGAAGCTATTGTAGAAAAAAGCCTTCGTCAGGCCGCTCTATGGGAAGAGGTAAAGGACCGGCTGCACCAGAGCGCACTGGCTCTTTCCGGCGGTCAGCAGCAGCGTCTGTGCATCGCCCGGGCTCTGGCCGTTGAACCGGAAATCATTCTTTTTGACGAGCCCTGCTCCGCCATCGACCCTATAGCCACCGCCAGGGTAGAAGAATTAATACACCAGCTCAAAAAGGACTATACGGTAGTGATCGTCACCCATAACATGCAGCAGGCAGCCCGCGTCTCGGATTATACTGCGTTTCTCTGGCTCGGCAAGCTGATCGAATTCGACCGCACACCAAAAATCTTCACCAATCCAGCATGCAAACTCACCGAAGATTATATCACCGGCCGCTTCGGCTGAGCCGGAACTGTTACGGTTATTATTCGGATTGCGCGGAATTTTAGTTTGAACACCCGGAGAAAAAAATATTAGAATATAAAGGAACCAAGAAATGTCCAGAACCATTGCCATCCTGGATGACGAAGAGGACATACTGAAACTGGTCCAGACGAATTTATCCAGGGCCGGCTACAGAGTCGAGGCTTTCAGTAATCCAGGATCTTTCTTCAGGTATCTCGAGCGTCACCGGCCCGACCTTATTCTTCTCGACCTGATGTTGCCTGGAAGCGACGGCCTGGAAATCTGCCGCTGGTTAAAAAGCCAGCCGGAACGGGCAGACATTCCCATCATCATGCTTACCGCCAGATCACAGGAAGCCGACCGGGTAACCGGACTGGAAATGGGCGCCGACGATTATGTGACCAAACCTTTTTCCCTGCGCGAACTTGAAGCCCGGATCAAAGCTGTTCTCCGCCGCCGGGACAAATCGCTCACCCCGGAAACTTCCGAAAAAAATCTGGCCGGAGGCAAGCTCATCATCAGACCGGAAAAATTTGAAGTTCTGGTCATGGGAAAGCCGGTCGAACTCACCCTTAGCGAATTCAGGATTCTTGAACTTCTCACCTCCCGGCCCGGAAGAGTATTTACCAGAGACGAGATCCTGGACCGCCTGTGGGGTCAGGAAAAGGTGGTAATTCACCGCACGGTTGACGTCCACATCAGACACCTCAGAGAAAAACTCGGTCCTCTGGCAGCTTTCATCCACAGCGTCAGGGGAGTTGGTTATAAATACGAGGAAGTAAAGGCTTAAAGAGCATTCTGCACCCGGAAATTATTTCTTTTGTGCTTCCGCTGAAGCCGGTTAATCAGTTCAGAATTGTCAGGACCCTTTTTTCCGGAGAAGCCTCCAGAGAAAATAACCGAGCGCCCCGAAATTCAACCCGAGAATTACCACCATCCAGACAATTACTTCCATTTCAATCCCCATAATCGAGAGGTTTTCCGGTCCGGCGGACAAGATGCTTGTTTAACAGCAATACCAGCGCCAGCAATATCAACCACTGCAAAAGAATTGTTCCCACGGTGGAGGTCTTAAACGGATGCCACCAGGAGGTTTTATCCCAGGTTATGGCCTGGTAGAACCACCATCCGGTCACCGTCAGAAAGATCAAAGGAGAAATATATCTCAAGATTACAGTCCACCAGCGGCCGAGTCTCAGCTCAGCTCCGGCATTAATCTCCCGCCGCAGCTTTTCCGGGCCATATTTTCTTGCAGCTAAAATCGTCCAGAAGCCGCTGACCAGAAGCGCCATGCCCCACACCCAATCCTGATTTAGAAGGAAAGACGGAAAAGCAGCCGAAGGCAGACCAAACAGAAAGCACAGGAGTATTATCATAACCGTGCTTTTCTTCCGGCTCCAGCCAAAATCCATCAGGGCTCTGGCTCCAAGTTCCACCTGGGCAATGAGCGAAGAGAGAGCGGCAAAAAGCATAGCCAGGAAAAACACCGGGGCCACGATCAACCCGCCTTTCATCTTCGGGAAAAGGCCCGCCAGCGAAATAAAAGTCAGTCCCATATTATCTCCGAGTGAAGCCCGGGCCGCAGCCGGGTCGGGAGCAAGAGCAAAGATCGTGGGGATGACAGCCATGCCGGCCAGTAAAGCCGCACAGTTATCACCAAACCCGACGGTCAGGCAATTCTGGGGAATATCGTCTTTTTTGCTCGTATAGACCGCATAGGTTAGCATCAGCCCCCAGCCGGCGCCGGTTGACCAGGCCGATTGGGTGAAAGCCTGCAGCCAGGTGGCCGGGTCTGCCAGTTTGCTCCAGTCGGGCACAAACAGATAGCTCAGGCCCAGGCCGGCTCCTGGCAGAGTAATGGCCCTGGCGGCGGCAATCGCCAGAAAAACGAAAAGCGAGGGCACCAGAATCTTATTAATCCGTTCGACGCCTTTCTGGATTCCCCTGTAGATGATCAAACCACAGAGACCGATGGCCAGAGCCTGAAAGAAGATATTCTCCATTCTGTTGTGCTGGAAATTATGCCAGATAGTGGCTGTATCCACCCCCTCTCTGAAAGCTCCCTGGAGCGAAAGAACAAAATATTTGGCGCACCATCCGGTAATTACCGCATAGTAAAAGGTAATGAGCATACAGACAGCCACCATCCAGCCGCCCATCCAGGTGTAACTCTCGCCGATAAAATCACGAAACCCGCCGACCGGACCCAGCCTGGTTTTTCTCCCGATGGCCATCTCAACCATAAGAAGCGGAGCTGACCACAAAAGAAGCGCCAGGAGGTACACCAGCACGAACACTCCGCCACCGTACTGAGCTGCCATTCGGGGAAAGCGCCAGATATTTCCGGTGCCCACAGCCATGCCGATGGCCGCGGCCACAAATCCCAGTCGCGAAACAAAATGTTCTCGCTGCGTCAAACTGACCTCCGCGCCTTCGTCTGTAATTAAGCGAAGATAGCATTATAAGAAAAATCTCTATCAGCAAACAAACAGATTTGACAATTTCTCCCGTTCAGACTTCGTTATCACCAGATTCTGACCATCCCCTTTCGCATCTTCTGCGCTTGCGCCGGTAAAATAACCTGGAAGGGAAAAAAGTTATTGCGGATTTTTTCTTCTGATAATCTTTCCACTTGCTTTCCAGCATTACCGGTCTTAGCAAGCCGTGGCGACTCAAACAAAAAGGTCAGGAGAGATTCAGAAAGAAAGGCGAACACCGGCTCTCAAAGTGAAGCCCGAAAGGTTGACGCTGGCTTCTCTCGGGTCCAGCACGCCCGGGTCGGTCGGCAGCCGGTCGCGAACGAATAAAGCAGAATAATATCTCGAGTTGTAATTTACTGTCCAGTAATAGAGTTTTCCTTTCTCTGTCTTCTGCAAACCGTCGGAATCAGAATAATAATTCGTTCCCTCAAAATTCTTTATTCTGACATAGCGGTAAGCGCCTTCTACATAAAATTCCAGCCAGGTGGTAACGGGTATCAATATCCCGGCTGCCTCCATCCAGCCCGCATTAAATCCACTGGCCCGGCCACGCCATTCCATCCAGGAATCGCCCTGTTCCACCCGATATAAATAACCGAGTCTGGCCAGGCTCACCTCTATTCCTGCTCTGAAATAAAAAACATTAGCCGGCTGAAAAAGCAGCGAAAACCTGAAGGCTAAGTTTCTCAGTTCAGGTTCGGTCATGACCCTGCAGGCTAGGTTGTTAACGGTAAAATCAACCGACGAATATTTCGAACCCTGCTGATAATCGAAACCGAGCCCGAGGGACAGTTGCGGGTAAAAATGATAGAAGAAATCGAGCCCGTAGGACCAGGCGGGATGCAGGCCGCCAAGGCTAACTTTTTTCCCCGAGTTCAGCGCAATCAAATAATAATCAGTGACTCCCTGGGCTGCCTGGTTTAACTCCGCCGGCGAGAGATAACTTCCGCCACCAAAAAGGAAAAGGGAAAATTCCTTTTCTGTCTTTACCCTGGACATTTCAACCACCGCAACAGTTTTTTCAGGAGCAGAAACTTTTTCCGTAACTTTTTCTGCCGGCAGCCGCATCACCGTAGATTTCTTTTCGGTTGAGATTTCTTCCACCAGGCTTTCATGAACATAGCCGCGAATTCGCGAGCCATCGGGTTTTTCCAGCGTCACCAGATACCATTCGCCTTCCTTTTTCTCCGCCAGCAGGTCCGTCCCGCCGGCCACCTGCCAGAGCATTTCACTTCCGATATCCGGCTTGACTCTGATGTTCGCCTGCTCCGCGACTACCCGCAGCCGGATTTTCGCCGCCTGAGCTCTGGCTTCCAGATTTACAACCCCCAGCAGAATAACCCAGACTATAAAAAGACAGAGAAATCTCTTCATCCCTGAATCCTCGATTAGTTTAAGAATACATAACAGAACCGCAAAAAGCAAAAATAATTTTTATTGAACCGACTGAAAAAGCCTTCTGGCGAGAAGCTCAGAGGCGAAGACTTTTATTCAGCCCGGCCAGTGCAACCGGCAGACAGAAATATTGTTGCCGCTAATTCCAGGTTGAAAAAATTTCTCTTAAATTTCTGGCTGAATCCGTATTAATGTTTTATGATTTTTTCAGAATCAGGCAGCCGGCATAGCTGGCAGCCTCACCCAGTTCTTCCTCGATCCTCAGCAACTGATTGTACTTTTCGACTCTTTCCCCGCGGCAGGGAGCGCCGGTCTTCAGCTGTCCGGTTCCCATGGCCACGGTGAAATCGGCAATGAAGCTGTCGACCGTTTCGCCGCTGCGGTGGGAGACCATCGCCCGCCAGCCAGCGTGTCCGGCGGTTTCAATCGCCTCCACTGTCTCGGTAAGAGTTCCAATCTGATTCAACTTAATCAGCACCGCATTGGCTATGTTTTCGCTTATACCTTTCTTAATCCGTTCGACGTTGGTGACAAAAATATCGTCTCCGACCAGCTGGATCTTCTGCCCGAGCTTCTGGTTGAGCAGTTTCCAGCCCTCCCAGTCGTCCTCGGCCAGGCCGTCTTCGATCGATATGAGCGGGTACTGTTCAACCCAGCGGGCGTACATTTCGACCATTTCCGCCGGAGAGATTTTTCTTCCCTCGGTTCTTAAATGGTAAAGCCCGTCTTCGTAAAATCCGCTGGCCGCCGGGTCCATGGCGATGGCCACCTGTTCGAGCGGCCGGTAGCCGGCTTTCTCAATCGCTTCCAGGATCAGGTCGAGCGCTTCTGAATTTTTCTTGAGCGCCGGAGCGAATCCTCCTTCGTCACCGACTCCAGTGGCGTATCCACGACTCTTAATAACACTTTTCAGAGAGTGATAAATTTCGCTGCCCCAGCGCAGGGCTTCGCGGAAGTTCGGTGCCCCCACCGGAGCGATCATGAATTCCTGAAGGTCAGGGCCCTGCCAGTTGGCGTGCACTCCGCCATTCAGGATGTTGAAGAACGGCACCGGCAGCCAGCGAGCGTTCAGCCCGCCGAGATAACGATAAAGAGGCAAACCCAGCGACAGGGCGGCCGCTCTGGCCGCGGCCAGGCTGACGCCAAGAATAGCGTTGGCTCCAAGCCGGCTTTTGTTTGGAGTCCCGTCGAGTTCGAGTAATTTTTTATCCAGGGCAAACTGATCGCTGGCGTCCAGTCCGCAGATCTCGGGCGCGATCAACCTGTTCACGTTTTCCACCGCTTTGAGCACGCCTTTACCGCTGTATCTGTTCCTGTCGCCATCCCTTAATTCCAGAGCCTCGTGGACGCCGGTGGAAGCGCCGGATGGAATGCCAGCTCTGGCCAGAGTGCCGTCTTCCAATCTGACTTCCACCTCGACCGTCGGATTTCCCCGGGAATCGAGGATTTCCCGCGCTTTGATCATCGCGATTCTGGTTTTCATGGCTTTCTCCTTAATAACCTTTTTTTGAATTTTAGCACAGCCCTCCCGACAAATCTAACCCCGTCCGGTTCTTCCTTCTTCTATTTTTTATTTGATTTTAATAAAATTGTAGAAGCCGCCCCGATTTCGCCAGTAAATCAAAACGGCGGCAACCCGAAGAAAGGGCAGAGGCATGAACATACTTGAAATCATCCTGAAATTGATCCTGGCTGTGGCCCTCGGTGGCTTGATTGGCATAGAACGCGAAGCCAGCCAGAAACCGGCCGGATTCCGCACGAACATCTTAGTCTGCGTCGGTTCAGCCATGATGATGAGCCTGGCCGTCGGCCTGGTCCAGGGGTCAGCGGCCACTCCCGACTCGCTTATCCGCATGGCTGCCGGCGTGATCACCGGGATAGGTTTTCTCGGAGCCGGGACGATCATTCAGGCTCGAGGGATGGTGATCGGTCTGACCACCGCCACCACCATCTGGGTGGTCGCCGGTCTCGGACTGGTCATCGGCGCCGGATACTACATCCCCTCGCTGATTCTGACGGCTTTGATCATCGCCACCCTGGTGGCTTTCCGGAAGATAGAAGCGCTTTACCTGAGAAAGAATGTTTATCATTATCACCTTAAATACAAAGATTCTCCTGATCTGCTCTCAAGACTGCGCCGTTTGAGCTTTCATTATGGAATTAAACTTGAAAGGTTGAACATAAAAAAAGAAGACCTGCATCTGATTTTGAATTTCTCCATCACCGGAAGCGAAGAGAAAGAACACGAGTTCGCCGATGCCCTCATGAACCTTGGCGAGCTGGAGGAATTCCGGGTTGATTGAACGACGATTGTTACTGGCCACCACCAACAGGGGAAAAATCCGGGAGATGAAGAAGCTTCTTCGCTGCCTCCCGCTGAAAATAGAAAGTCTCGAGCAATATCCGGAATACGGTAAATACCGCGAAACGGGTAAAACATTTGAAGAAAACAGCCGAGGCAAATGCCTCTATTACAGCCGGCACTATCCTGGACTGGTCCTGGCAGAAGATTCCGGGCTCGAAGTGGAAGCGCTTCAGGGCCAGCCCGGCGTTCGTTCGGCCAGGTTTTCCGGGCCCGGCGCCACCGATGAAAAAAATATCCAGAAGTTATTAAAGCTCCTGTCCGGAGTCCCGCCATCCCGGCGTCGGGCGCGTTTTGTTTGCGTGGCTACCCTGGGGCAGCAGGGCAGAGTGATCAAAACCTTCAAAGGACAGGTGCAGGGAGTGATTCTAAGCCAGCCTGATGGCCGGAGAGGATTCGGCTACGACCCGGTTTTTTATTATACGCCCCTCAAAAAAACTTTTGCCCGGCTGACTTCCGAAGAAAAAAACCGGGTGAGTCATCGCGGCAGGGCTTTGAACAAACTCCTGCGCTTCCTCAAAAAATACCTGAACAGCCGCTGATAGCAGGAAAGAACTCCTGAAGAAAAAACGAAAGTACTCCTTCTGACAAAATTAATTTACTTCATACCGCTGACTGTAAACCACCGTTTACACTGCATTCAGCTCTTCATCTTCTATCTTCTTGATAAAAAATAATTTATATTTGCCGGCAATCTGGTCCGTTTCTCGCATTTTCTTCGAATGAAAGGAGGTATAAAATGACCGGAGCTATTAGAAAGGTCACATCTTTCAGCCTTGTTGTTCTGATGCTGGCTCTGGCCGCCGGCCTGGTTCTGGCCCAGAATCAGTCAGCCTCAACCACCAAAAAAATCAACATTAACACCGCCCCCGTTAGCGAGCTTCAGACGCTTCCGCGGATCGGCCCGAAGGTAGCCCAGAGAATTGTTGATTACCGCACGCAGAACGGCCCGTTCAAAAAGATTGAAGACATAATGAAAGTGCGGGGCATCGGGGAAAAAGTCTTCAATCAGATCAAGGATCTGATCACGGTCGGCGAGGCTAAATAATCCCGGCGGGAAATTCTCAGGGCAGGAAAGAGTCCGGTAGCTTTCCTGCCCTTTCTTTTTTTTTACTATCCAGGAATTTTTTCAGGAACGGGGGTGGGATTTCCGGTAGACTTCCAGAAGACGATTAAGGTCAAGGTGAGTGTATTTCTGGGTGGTGGCTAAACTCCTGTGACCGAGAAGTTCCTGGATGGCTCTGAGGTCAGCTCCCCGGCTTAAAAGATGAGAAGCAAAAGAATGCCGCAGAGAATGAGGACTTATGCGCCGGAAAACGGCAATCTGTTTCAACCGTTTCTGCACCAGACGCTGGACAGAACGCGGAGTCAATCTCTGCCCTCGATTGTTGAGAAAAAGCGCCGGACTCGCCGGCGCTTTTTTCCCGAGCACCGAACGCCGGCTCAGATATTCTTTCAACCACCTTTCCGCTTCCCGGCCAAAAGGCACGACTCTTTCTTTTTTCCCTTTACCTTTTACCCTGACCAGCCTTTCCCTGAGATGAAGGTCTTCCAGGTCGAGTCCGGTTAACTCTGAGACTCTCAGACCGGATGCGTAAAGCAATTCCAGAATTGCTCTGTCCCGGACCTCGAGCGGATCTTCACGGTCGACCGACCATTCGAGCAGCCTGGCGGTTTCTTCCTCGGTCAGAAAGCCTGGAATTTGCTGTTCCTTACGCGGCGTGGACAGCGCGCTGGCCGGATTATCTTCCCGCCATTTTCTGCGCAGCGCATACTCAAAGAAAGAACGCATGGCCGCCAGTTTCCGGATGATCGAACTTTTCTTAAGCCGCCGTTCATGCAGCTCCGCCAGAAACCCGCGCAGGGTCAGGGTTTCCACATTTCTCCAGCCGCAGCCTTTTCCCTTCAAATATTCAGCCAGCTGGCTGAGATCTCGCCGGTAACTGGAGATAGTATGAGGTGAAGCGTTCTTTTCAAATTTAAGATAGTCCAGAAATTGTTCAATCTCTTTTTTCATCGGAGCGAGCCTCACCGGCCGGATTTGAGCTAACCTGACCTTCGGGCGAGGTGGCCGCGGCGGTCGCTTCTGTCTGGTTCTGTTCCAGCGCGACCTCATCATAATTTACATAATCGCAGCTCTTGCAGTACAGGTATGGTTTTTTCCTGGCCGGGGTCTTCTTCAGCAGAAAATTCGCCCCGCACTTCGGACAGCTCCGGGCCACAACCTCATCCCAGCTCAAAAACCTGCAACGGGGAAAATGGCTGCAGCCGTAAAATGGCTTGCCTCTCTTCGATTTTCTTATGAGGATTGTTCCGCCGCAGCCGAGCGGGCAGAGCTGGCCTGTATCCACCACCTCTTTTTTCTCAATATAATCGCATTTCGGGTAGGCTGAGCAGGCGTTAAAAAAGCCATACGGGCCGCGCCGCCGCGCAAGAGGAGAACCGCACTTCGGACATTTTTTCTCGGGAAGATGGCTCTGCGTCTTCTTCACCAGCGGTTCCTTATACTTGCATTCAGGATAACCGGAACACGCCTTGAACCTTCCGTAACGACCCTCTCTTATAACCAGGTTTTTCCCGCAGCGCGGGCACCGGTCTTCCACCGGGATGCCGTTCCTCCTTACGGATTCAGTCTCATGACCCTTCTTCAGATATTCCTGGAGGAGATGATAATACTGTCTCAGGCTTTCCAGCCAGTCAGCCTCACCATCACAGATGCGGTCGAGGGTTTCTTCCATCTTTGCCGTAAATTTATAATCAAAAAGCTCGGTGAAATATTTAACCAGAAAATCGGTCACAAACATCCCGAGCTCTGTCGGCCGGAACCGCCCTTCTTCCTTGATAACATAAGTCCGGTCCTGCAGGGTGGCGATTATCGGTGCGTAAGTGCTTGGCCTGCCTATGCCCCTGGCTTCGAGCTCCTTAACCAGCGTGGCTTCGGTGTAACGCGGGGGAGGCTGGGTAAAATTCTGTTTGCTTTCCAGGTCCACCAGGGAGAGGATTTCACCCTCTCTGGCCGGGGGCAGCAGTCCCTGGTCTTTTTCTTCTTCATCCCCGGCTTTGCTTTCCCCGTTCCGGGGCGCTTCAAACTGAAGTTTTTCTCTCTCAGAAAGAGCCAGGTAACCTTTGAATTTAATAACCTCACCCTTTGCCACAAAAACATACCTGGAGCAGCGGATTTCAAACTGAGTTTCTTCCACCTCGGCCGGACTCATCTGCGATGCTAAAAATCTATTCCAGATAAGACGGTAGAGGTCATACTCTTCTTTTTTAACGTAGGGTTTGATTTTCTCCGGCGTCAGTTCCATATGGGTTGGCCTGATGGCTTCATGCGCTTCCTGAGCTGTTTTCCTCGACTTATGAGGCACCGGTTTCTCAGGAACATATTCCGGTCCGAAATTTTCGGCTATGTATTTCTTAGCGGCCTGCCTGGCGGCTTCTGAAATCCTGACTGAATCCGTGCGCATGTAGGTAATCAAACCGACCGGACCGAGTTCGCCGATTTCCAGCCCCTCATAAAGTCTCTGGGCGACCATCATCGTCTTTTTCACAGGAAATTTAAGCAGCCGGTAGGCATCCTGCTGCAGGGTTGAGGTGATGTAAGGAGCCGGAGGATTTTTCTTTCTGCCCTTAACCTGAATCTTTTCCAAAACAAAAGGTTCCTGACGGCAGACTTCCAGAATTTCCCGGGCTGACTTTTCATCTTTTATGCGGGCTTTTTTGCCGTCTATCTGCGAAAGTTGAGCCCGAAATTCCGGCGGATTTTCAGCCCTCAGGATAGCGGCAATCGTCCAGTATTCCTCGGGATTGAACTCTTTAATTTCTTTTTCGCGTTCGCAGATCAGCCGCAGGGCGACCGACTGAACCCGACCGGCGCTCAATCCGCGGCCGATTTTTTTCCAGAGCAGAGGACTGATCAGATAGCCAACGAGCCGGTCGAGAATCCTTCTCGTCTGCTGGGCATTGATCTTGTTCTGGTCGAGCGGCCCGAGTTTCTTGAAAGCTTCCTTGATGGCTTCTTCGGTAATCTCATAGAAGACCGCGCGGTAGATTTTCTCGTTTTCGGAAGACAGCAGCTGCTGCAAGTGCCAGGAGATGGCTTCTCCTTCGCGATCAGGGTCAGCGGCTAAAATCACCTTTTCCGCTTCCCGGGCGAGTTTTCTCAATTCCGCCACCAGGCGCTTCTTCTCAGGTATGATCTGATAGGTAGGCTTGAAATCATTCTTCAGGTCAACTCCGAGCCTGGATTTAGGCAGGTCGCAGACGTGTCCCATCGAGGCTTTAACCAGATAGCCCGGGCCGAGATAGCGGTTTACCGTTTTAGCTTTAGCTGGAGATTCTACGATTACCAGCGATTTACCCACTCATATTCTCCTGCGAAAAAATTTCCCTGGTTCCTGAACCACCAGGTCCTTCATTTCAAGGGCCAGCAATACTGTCAGTAGCTCGGCCACCGGTATTTGAATTTTATCAGATAATTCGTCAATGTGAATAAGGGTGGCTTCCGGCAAAGCCTGTAAAACCTGTTTTTCCCGCACCTGAAGTTCAGGAAAAGTCGCCTTCCTGTCGGCCAGCCGGCTGAGCGCTGCCTCCCTCCAGGGAGAGGGCAATTCCAGCAGCACATCTTCGGCCGATTCCGCCAGCCGGGCGCCATGCTTGATGAGAAAGTTCGTTCCGCGACTCAGCTCCGAATCCACCGGACCCGGAATCGCCAGAACCTCGCGTCCCTGGTCCGCAGCCAGTCTGGCGGTGATCAGAGCTCCAGATTTCAGCCCGGCCTCGACCACCAGGCAGGCCAGGCTGAGCCCGCTGATAATCCGGTTCCGCAGAGGGAAATGAAACCCGAGCGGTCCAGAATCCAGAGGAAACTCGCTCACGACCGCACCGCTTTCGGCAATCTTTTCAGCCAGCATCCTGTTTTCCCTCGGGTATATATTTTCCAGGCCCGAACCCAGCACCGCCACTGTCCGCCCGCTTCTCATAGCTCCTCGATGAGCTAAGGTGTCAACACCCCGAGCCAGGCCGCTCACCACCACCAGTCCGCAGCCTGCCAGTTCCTCCGAGAGCTTCAGAGCGATCATCCGGCCATATCCGCTGGGTCTCCTTGAACCCACCACGGCCACCGCCGCCCAGTCGAGAATTTCTGCCTGCCCCCGACAATAGAGAACTGGTGGCGGTTCGACGATTTCCCGCAGAAGCCGCGGGTAGAGGGGGTCGTCAAAGGTTATAAGAGTATACCCCAGCCGCTCTAACTTCTCAAGTTCTGTTTCAGCCCTCGCCCGCAATTCTCCAGAAAGGAGCTTCTGCCTGGCTGCCGGTCGCAACTGAAAAGGATCTATAACCGATTCTCCCGTCGGAAATAACTGCGGAACGCTTCTCTGGATGGCAATGGCCCTCCGGGCTGAAAGCAACCCGTCGGTCACCAGATAGTTCAGGAGAAGCCAGCTCAGCTTCCTGTTGTCTTTGTTCACTTTTTGCAATAAACCGCGGGGAGAGCCAGGACCGGAACCGTCGAATAAGAAACAACCTTTTCGGTGGTGCTCCCCAGGAAGAATCTTTCGAGCGGAGAAACGCAGGTGCTCATCAGAATAAGGTCCATCTTATGTCTGGCCGCGTAAGTGACAATTCCGGCGGCAGCATTAAGATCCCGGACGACCACTTCCTTCACCTCAAAATCGGTTTTTCTTCTTTTTCTTTTTTTGAGCCTTTCGAGAGCTTCGTCCATCATCTTCTTTACTTCTTCCGGAGAGAACTTGAAATCATAAAGCTCCAGAATGTAAATCAGAGTCAGGTTGGCTTTAAGGGTGGAGGCCAGCCACCAGGCATAGTCCCTCTCTCTTTCCTCAGCGTCGGAGAAATCGGTCGGGACCAGAATGTTCTTTATTTCCGGCGTCTTTTTCTTCCCCGGAACCACCAGAACCGGAACTTTGGCCTTCCTGAGTACCCTGCTGGCCACACTGCCGAGCAATATTTTCTCCAGAGCTGACAGGCCTGTCCGGCCGAGGACCACCAGCTGACACTTTTCCTTTTCAGCCACTTCTGGTATTTTGCTCCCGGCCGAACCATTTTCCACAATCACGCGGGAAAATTTAATCCCTTTCTGGCCGGAAATCTTCTCCAGCTTTTTCAGAGCCAGCTCCCGGCTCTTTTCCTGTTTCTTTATTAGCTCGGCCACGACCACTCCGCGGCTCTCGTAAAGCGCGGGAGCAAAATCAGGAATTACATGCAAAGCCATAATATCTGCTCCCAGATGCTGCGCCATATACCCGGCATAATCCAGAGCGGCCACCGACTCCTTCGAAAAGTCGGTTGCCCAGAGAATCGATTTGATTTTCCCGGTCATTTTCGTTCTCCTTCTTGCTTTTTCACGATTCTACCACAGCCAGACCGGTTTAAGAAAATTTATTTTCATCCTGGAAGACGATTGGCAAAAAATTTTTTCTCACAGATCTCCGCGGACAGATTGAGGGCAAATCAGAGAATGCCATCTGAGGCAGTCATTAGAGGTTAAAACCGCTGGTAAGTCGAAGTTTATCTGACATGCAGGCATTAACTGAATCGGTTTGATTAAACACCGTTGTATAAAGAAATTTCAAAACATGATTAAGCCCGGCCGGCTGGACTGCCTATCGACCTAAAAGGAGCGAAGTGCCAGAATAAAAAACTCCGGCCACTGCGCCGGTTATCATGCAGGCGAGCGTGGCGGCCAGCAACGCCCGGAAACCCAGTCGCGACAGGTCTTTCAGCCGCTCCGGAGCCAGTGCTCCTATCCCGCCAACAAAGATGGCCAGCGAAGCCACATGCGCGAACCCGCAGAGGGCATAAGAAGCAATGATGGCCGAGCGAACTTCCTGGAAAGCTCCACTTCTCAGAAATTCAGCCAGATGCTGATAGCTCACCAGTTCCGTGACTACCACCCTCTCGGCTAGGAGTCTCGCCACGGTCATGGCATCCTGCGGAGCAACCCCCATAAGAAGGCTGAACGGATAGAAAACATAACTTAAAATCCCTGCCACCTGCCAGTTGAAGTGCCATCCGAAAAGATTATTCAGCTGCCCGCCGAACCAGCCGAGAATCAGGTCCAGCAGAGCCAGCAATCCGAGGAAAGCCAGCAGAAGCGTCACTATTCCAGCAAGCAGTTTCAGGCCGGATTGGGCTCCGTTGATGATAGCCATAATCAGGTTATCCTCTCTTTCATAATACGGTTCAACGTTAAGCCCGAGAGTTTCCGGTTTTTCCGTCTCCGGAAAGATCAGCTTGGAAGTCAGCAGGGCCGCCGGGGCGGAAAGCAGAGAAGCCGTCACCAGATGACCGGCAATCGTCGGCAGCTCGTTTTTCAGGACCATCACATAGACCGAAAGGACGGAGGAAGCGATGGTGGCCATGCCCGCGGTCAAAATGGTCCCCAGCTCGGAAATCGTCATCCGGGTGAGATAAGGTCTGACCACCAGTGCCGATTCAATGCCGACAAAAACATTGCTGGACACACAGAGAGATTCAGCTCCGCTGACTTTCATCAGGCGGGTAAAAATGCGGGCAAATAACCGGATTAGAAACGGCATTACCTTCAAATAATAAAGAGCCCCGACCAGAGCGGCAAAGAAGACCACTGTGGGCAGTCCCTGAAAGGCTAAAATAAACCCGAACGAAGTTTCTCCACCTTCGCCTTTTGTGCCCGGCGGAAGAGCCAGCGGGCCGAACAGAAATCTTATCCCGGCGCTGGCGCTGTCGAGCACCCGCACCACCACTTCATTTATCAGAAGAAAGAATTTGCTCCCGGCTGGAACCAGAAAAACGAAAAAGGCCAGCAGAATCTGCAGCCCGAATCCCCATAAAATAACTTTCCAGTTAATCACTTTTTTCTTCTTTGAGAATAACCAGGCAACAACGGCCAGCGTCAGCAGGCCAGCCAGACTCACCAGATTCCGGTAACTCATGCTGAACCTCCAGGCGCCGATTCTTTCCCTGGATTTTTAGATTGATTTTCGGACGAAAGTAAAGTTTCGAAAATTGAGATCTCTATGGTTCCGGCTGAGTTCACGGCTCTATTTCCACCCACTTCTCACGGGATGCCTTTCCCTTCACAATTTTTAATCTGGAAACAGGAATTTTAAGGTAATCAGAAAGAAGTTCCAGGAGCTCCTGGTTCGCTCGTCCTTTTTCCGGAGGAGAATTCAAGCGCGCTCTGTATTCGTTATCGGAAATTTTAACCAATTCCCTCTTTGATGACCCTGGTTGCACTCTAACCACAAGAATTCTTTTTGACATCATCATGGCACAAGCTTTATTCTTTTTCCTGCATCGGGCCAGTGCCTGAATCAGCCATCCCTCGCTCGACAGAACTCAGCTCAATGCTTGATTCCCAGAACTTTCCCGTATTTTTCAAACAGACTCTTCAATTCTTCACGGCTGATTACATACCTGCTTATGAAGATCGATATGGCCGGCCGCGCCGAATCGTTAGACTTCACCATCAGATAATCTCTCTGCGCTCCCCTTTTGTCTTTAACCGCCGGCAGCGTAATTTTCAGCACTATCTCCCTGCCAGCCGGTATCCTGTAAGGGAAACGAATCGACTTCCCTCCAACCATAAAGTTCACACCGGGATAATCGATGTCAATGGTCAGTTCGAGCTGGCCGCTGTTTCTGACCTTGATCTCAGCTTCAGCCGGTTCTCCTTCAAGCACCAGCCCGAGGTCGAGGTTATAGGGCTCAATCTCAATCCTCGGAGCCGGCCCGGTTTCCACCTCCACCTCAATTTTTAGCTCCTTCCGCGGGTGACGCGGGTCGTTGCTTTCAAAATAAACATACTTGATCACCCTGCCGGCATAGCCTCTCGAATCGAAGCTGACGCTGAGCTTTCCCTCTTTCCCCGGTGGAATTTCCCTTTCAGAAACCAGGGCAGCGGTGCAGCCACAGGAGGTGGTCACATTCTTCACCACCAGCACATCTGACCCAGTATTTTTGAACACAAATTCATGAGTGACGATTTCCCCTTGCTTTATCCGGCCAAAATTCCAGCTCTCCTCCCTGAATTCCACTCTCGGGCCTCTGGCCTGAGAGAAACCTGCCAGAGCAGCGGAGGCTAATATTAAAAAGACTATGGAGAAAAACCTTAGCCGTCTGCAGCGGGTCATTATTTCCTCCTTCCAGCACAGGAAAATGATGCCACAACCCTCACCGGTTGACAATATTGAAAAAAGCGAAAGTTTTCCGCAAAACGAAGATTTCACGTAAAACCTGTTTCGAAAACGATTAAGTCAATCTCTGCTTATTTTTCATCCTGTATATTCTGTCTCCCTATTTCTGATGCTGATTTTACCTGAAGCTGCTGTTATGCATCGCATTTTTTCCCTGTATCCTCTATGTTTTATGAGGACATTTTTATCCTCTCCTGTTTGCTTACCTTTGCAAGTCCAATGAGCATTTCGACTGAAAAGTGCTTGACAATCCTGCACGAGTTAAATATATGATAAAGTTGATAGAATTAATCAACTATTAACTGTCGAATTATGAGGCTTTCGACGCGAGGAGAATATGCCAGCCGGGCGATGCTGGAACTTTCTCTACGCTACGGACAGGGGCCTGTTCCGATAAAAATAATCTCGCTGTCTCAGGCCATCCCACGGCCGTTTCTTGAACAGATTCTCCTCTCTCTCAAACGAGCCGGATACGTCAAGAGCAAGAAAGGACCATCAGGAGGTTATTATCTGGCGCGACCTCCGGCCGAAATCAGCGTGGCTGAAGTGATCAGGGTGCTCGACGGGCCACTGGCTCCAATCAATTGCGTGAGCGTCATCGACCATGAACCCTGCCCGTTTGAAAACCGCTGCGGTCTCAGATCGCTGTGGAAAGAAGTCAGGGATATGGTAGCCAGTCATCTGGAAAAGACCACCTTTGAGGATGTGGTAAGAAAACATGTGGAGATTAAAAAGAACCAGTCCGGTGGAGGCATAAAATGAAAAAAGCCTGCCAGCGCATTTTTGCCTGTGTTTTGATCACTCCTTTTTTAGCCTGTTTCGCTCCAATCGTTTCCGGTTACCCTACACCCGTAGATTCAGAATCATCTTCCCCTGCGATAACGAGTTCCCTGCCGGTTTCACTTTCCGGCTATACCCAGATTCTTTTCAGCGGTCGTAAAGATTCCGCCGACACCTTTTCTGTGAGGCGCGCGCGTCTCTCTATGGGGGCTTCTATCATCAAAAACCTCCACTTCAAGCTCCAGGTGGATTTTACCCGCTCCCCGGCTCTTCTTGACGCGATGGCGGAAGTGAACATAATCCGGGGTATTAATTTTCGCCTCGGACAGTTTCTTGTTCCTTTCAGCCTCGAAAACAATACCTCGGCCGGGCAGTTGCTGACTATTAATCGCTCTCAGGTGGTGGAAAAACTGGCGCCCGGGCGTGATACAGGCACCGCCGGCCGGGATATCGGTGCGGTGGTTTACGGAAGCTATTCTTCCGTGCATTATTCTATCGGTCTGGTCAACGGAACCGGCGCCAACAAAAAGGACGATAACGATCACAAAGACCTGGCCGTCAGAATTACCTTTAATCCGATAGAGGGTTTCTCTTTTGGTTTCTCTATTTACAATGGCCGGCGATTCGACACGGCCGCTGCCATGGATCTTAAAAGGAACAGATACGGGTTTGAGCTGACCTGGCTTCGCGCTCCCTTCTATCTTCAGGCTGAATACATAATGGCAGAAGACCACACGGCCGAAAAATCAGGCTGGTACCTTCTCGGAGCGGCCGACCTGATTAAGAAAAAATATCAGCTGGTCCTGAGGCTCGATTACCTGAATGACAACCACAATATCCCCGGAAACAGCGCAACAACCTTCACCGCCGGGACGAACTGGTTTTTGAGCGGGAAGTCTAAAGCGCAGGCTAACGTGGAATTCCATCGGGTGGAAAATGGACCCGATTACAACGCGTTTCTTCTCCAGCTGCAGGTCGGCTTCTAACCGCCAGAAAGATTATGGTGGAGCCGATGGCTTCAAAAAAGGAACATCCCTTTGAGGTCTGAGGAATGATCGCAGAGAAAAGAAATACAATTGCGAGCAGAAAAAAAACCGTATGTTTTTTCCTGTTAATTTTTCTTATGTCATTTACCGCCCTGCTTGCAGTCAGAGTTTTAACGCCAGCGAAAGAATTTCAAAATTCAAAACTCACCGCAAATATCAGCATCTCCGGCGCCTGGGCGCTCTATCCGCTGGCGGCCCGCTGGGCAGAAGTATTTCAGCAAGAATACCCCGGCGTAAAAATAGACCTGCAGGCAGGAGGAGCAGGCAAAGGAATGGCGGACGTTCTGTCGGGGCTGGTGGATATCGGCATGCTTTCTCGAGACGTGCACCCGGAGGAAATCAGCCGCGGCGCCTGGCCGCTGGTCGTCGCTAAGGACGCCGTCGTTGGCACAGTCAACTCAAAAAATCCGTTTCTCGGATCAATTCTCGAAAGAGGCATAACCAGTAAAGAACTCAGAGCTATTTTTATAGAAGGAAAGATTCGCTTCTGGGAAGAGCTTTTCGCTTCCGTTCCTAAAACTCCCATCCGAACTTACATCCGTTCGGACGCCTGCGGCGCGGCCGAAACCTGGGCTGCTTTCCTTGGAGCTCATCAGGAAGACCTGAAAGGGGTGGCCATCTTTGGAGACCCGGGTCTGGCGGAGGCTGTCCGTCGCGACCCGCTCGGGATCGGTTTTAACAACCTTAATTTTGCCTACAATCCGCGCACGCTGAAACCCCACGAAGGGCTGGCCATAATTCCGCTGGACCTGAACTCTGACGGTGAGATTTCCCCGGAAGAAAATTTTTACCAGGACCGGACAACTCTGACCGCCGCCATCAAAAATGGACTTTATCCTTCGCCTCCCGCCCGCGACCTTTTTCTGGTGGTTAAAATGAACCTGCAGAAAGAAGCGGTGCTCGTTTTCCTCGAATGGGTTTTAACCCGCGGGCAGAGTCTGGTAGAGCAGGCTGGATATTTGACGCCAGATGACGAGATTCTCAAACAGCAACGCCAGAAAATCCAGGAGCTCAGAAAAAGATGAGCCTGAAAAATTTAAGTCAGAAAGACCTGTGGCCGGCGCTGGTCACGGCACTCTTCGCCTTTTTGCCGCTTCTTCTGGCGGTCGCTATTTTCCTGGCGCTTTCCGGGAAGGCTCTGCCTTTTATTTCTTTTAAATCTTTGAGCACTCTGTTCTTTTCTTCCACATGGCAGCCTGGCCGGGGAAACTTCGGCCTTCTGCCGTTTATAGCCGGGACGATCTGGGTGACCATCACGGCTTTTTTTCTGGCGGTGCCGGTCGGACTATTGAGTTCCATTTATCTATCAGAATACGCGCCTTCAGGTCTGCAAAAGATTTTCCGGCCGGTGCTTGACCTTCTGGCCGGACTTCCCTCGGTGATTTACGGGATGTGGGGAGTGCTTCTGGTGGTCCCGGCCGTGAGAAAGTTACAGGCGCTGACAGTTGGCCGCGAAAGCTCCGGTTACAGCGTTCTGGCCGCCGGAATAGTACTGGCTGTAATGATCCTGCCGACCATCATCAACGTTTCGGTTGAGGTGATGAGTTCTGTGCCCCTCGAGCTGAAGGAAGCCGCTCTTTCCCTCGGCGCCACACGTCTGGAAGTGGTCAGATATGTTGTACTGAAAAAATGTTTCCCGGGCATCATGGCCGCCTGCGTCCTCGGGCTGGCCAGGGCGTTCGGCGAAACCATCGCCGTGCTGATGGTGGTCGGGAATGTGCCGGAAATTCCTCGCTCGCTATTTTCTCCAGCCTACCCGCTCCCGGCGCTTCTGGCCAACAACTACGGAGAAATGATGTCGATTCCCGGGTATGAAGCGGCGCTCAATCTGGCTGCGCTGATATTGCTTGTTATTGTGATCGGGTTCAGTCTGATCGCTCGCTGGTATTTAGTAAAAATCAGCCGGAGGTTCGGATGAATAACAGCTGCCCGGCCAGCCTGATTCCAAAGACCGGACATCTTCGCCGCCGGCGGCGGGCAGAACTTTTGTTCAAAATAATAATATCAATATGCGCAGGGCTGGTTCTCTTCAGCCTGATACTGATACTTGCCACCATTCTCTTCAAGAGTCTTCCCGCGCTGAGACTGAGTCTGATCATCCGAACGCCAGGAAGCGGCTATTATCTGGGCCACGAAGGCGGCATCCTCAATGCCATCGCTGGATCTTTGCAGCTGACCCTGGGTGCAACCGTGGTCGCCCTGTTCATCTCTCTTCCGGCTGTGGTTTTTCTCAACAGCTATCTTCGCCGGCACTCACCGCTGGCAGAAGCGATCAGGTTTGTCCTCGACGTTCTCTGGGGGATACCCTCGATCGTCTACGGCGCCTTCGGCTTTCTGATTATGCTCGCCTTTCATCTGAGAGCCTCTCTTCTGGCGGGAATGATCACGGTAGCCATGGTGGAACTGCCGATCCTCAGCCGGGCGCTGGACGAAACGATCAACATGGTTCCCGCTGAACTGAAAGAGGCCACTTACTCACTCGGAGCCAGCCGCTGGCAGACTGCCATCAAGGTAGTCCTGCGCCAGGCCTTCCCCGGTCTTCTGACCGCCACCCTGATGGCTTTCGGGCGAGGACTGGGCGACGCGGCCGCCGTCCTGTTTACGGCCGGCTATACTGACCGCATCACCACTTCGCTTTTTCAGCCGGTGGCCACCCTGCCTCTGGCCATTTTCTTTCAGCTGAACTCTCCCTATCCGGAAGTGCAGCAAAGAGCCTACGCGGCTGCAGCCGTTCTGACCATCTTAATCCTGCTCATAAGCCTGGCTTCCCGTGGCCTCAGCCGAAAATTCAGTCAGCATAAAATACATTAAGGGAGCAAAGCGATGACGCGACCGGGTCGCCTGAGAGTGGAAAACCTGAATGTTTTCTATGGTAAAAATCAGGTGCTTAAAAACATCTCGCTGGTAATTCCTGACAACAGCATCACCGTGATAATCGGGCCGTCAGGATGCGGCAAAACCACCTTTCTTAAAAGTCTCAACCGCCTGCTGGAGGAACAGGATGGGGTCCGGGTTGAAGGGAAAGTAATACTGGATGATCAGGATATCTATCAGGAAGACATCGACGTAACCGCCATTCGCAAGCGGATGGGCCTTCTTTCGCAAAAGCCCCAGGTCCTCCCGATGTCAATATACGATAACGTGGCCTTCGGGCCGAAATTGCTCGGAATCAGAAAAAGAAAAGAGCTGGATGAACTGGTGGAGAAATACCTGAAGATGGCCGGTCTCTGGGAGGAAGTCAGGAACCGGCTGGCTGAACCGGCCAGCCGTCTTTCCATCGGTCAGCAGCAGAGGCTATGTCTGGCCCGCGGGCTGGCCGTTGAACCCGAAGTGATCCTCGGTGACGAACCCACTTCGGCTCTGGACCCTCAATCGAGCCGGAACGTTGAAAAGCAGCTTCTTAACCTCAAGCAAAATTACACTATCGTTCTGGTTACACACATCCTCCGTCAGGCAAGAAGGCTCGCAGACTACGTCGCCTTCCTTTATTTTGGAGAGCTTATAGAATTCGGCCCGGCTTCCGAGGTCCTGATTTCTCCCAGGGACCCCAGAACCCGGGCCTACATTACGGGCGAAATAAGTTAAATTTTACTTCTCTTCCTTTTTGATGCTCTCAACAAACTGATAAAAATCCACTTCATTCGCCTGCAGACCGAATCTGTAGACATAACGATTGGCCAGACGGGAAGCAAACAGCGCTCGCAGATAGTTCTCGGGCAGCCGGTTGAGGAAGCGGTTAAGGCCGACCAGGTTCAGAAGCGATTGGGGCACGCCGATTTCGATCACTTTCTTCAACAGAGCTCGGTCGTTAAACAGGCTGGAGTTGTAAACAGCATCCTTGATCTGATTGATTTTTTCGCTTATCAGGTCAGTCAGCACAGCCCTGGGCATTCCGGTTCTTTCGTGCTCTTTCCAGATTATTTCGAACTCGAGTCGGGCGTTCTCTTTTATAGTTTCGATGATTTCAGCAATGTACTGCTTTCTGAAATCCGATTCCTGTCCGTTTTTGACGCACATCAGCTCATCCCATTCCTTATCGGTCATCACCATGCTTGCCAGCACTTCCAGCGAGGAAGAAGTAACGCCGCCCTTATTGGCGGAAGCATCCTTGTAAATAATCGCGCCCTTCTCTTCAAGGCGGAGTCTGGCTTCCTGAGTCAGGAAGAGATTGGCTCCTTCCACGATGACCTTGAACCTGGGCTTGCCGTCCTCATCCACCCATGTCTTCCAGTTATTGATGTTGACCGATGCCGGGCGACCGCCGCAGGGCACGAAGATATCGGCTCTGAACTTCGGATGCAGATGGAAGGTGTTTCTGAACTCCAGTCCGTTTTCCACTTTTTCTCCGTCCGGCAGTACCACGTCCCTGTCCTTAATGGTCACCAGAAAGCCCTGGGGAGAAAGGAGTGAACGGTTGAAGTTTTCCACCATCTTCCTGGCCCTGGCCAGACGCACCAGCTCTTTGCGGTTGATCCCTTCAGGGTCGTAAAGAACACCCGAACCGTCGATGACAGCCAGAATTTTGTCCCTGGAAATCAGGATTTCGTTCGAACCCAGGTCGCCGTCCGGACCGCCGGTCATAACCTTGGTCACATTCTCTTCCTTAAGCCCGAGCTTTTTCAGCGCGCAGAGCACATACTCATGCACCGAATTGGTGGTCATCCCGTAGCGGTCGTGGGGAATGCCGCCCATGCTGAGCGGTTTTCCGGTAGTAAAAGCTTTCCAGAATTTGTAGCCGCGGAAGCGGGCTCTATCGGCTGCCCATTCCATCAAATCCGCTGTCCATTCATCCGGACCGAGGAACAGGATAACTTCTTTGCCGTAATAATCCACGATCGACTTGTCGGGCATCATCAGGTCGAGCAGTCCGTCGATGTACTTCTTAAAAGCTACGGACATTTTGTCCGTAAAACCCCAGCGGAGGAGGATCGTGCCTTTTGACCCGCCTTCAGCCAGGTCTTTATTCTTGCGCTGCTGGGTGAGTGCCAGGTTGTAATTTTCGTCGAAGATGAAATCGGAATTGTTCAGATAGGTCTGATAGTTGATCGACCTGACGATTCTGATGCCTCCGCGGGCGATGTCGCGGAATCGTACGTGGAAACCGCGCAGCTCGCGACCTATAACGTGAAAAACACCAAAAGGAGTGACCGGATAATCAACTTTGTTCAGGAATTCCGGATTGTACATGTAAGCGATGGAAACTTTTTCTTTCTTGTAAAAGTTCGTGCGCAGAATTGATTTGATGAAGCTGATTATAGTCAGCAGCACGACCCGGTCAGCCTCCACCTGAACCTCGCGGGTGATGGTTTTGCTGATGTTCTCGAAAGCTTCATCCACATTATGGTTTTTGACCGCGGGGTTAAAACGCTGGTCGAATATTTTGAATAGCTCTTTGACTATCTGATAGTTGTTAATCAGAGCGTCCCAGACTCGATCCTCAGTAAAAGTTTCCTTGGCCAGCCGGATTTTCAGCTCCCTGAGCAGTCCGAGAAGCTCAGGGTTATCCTTGAGCGCCTGAGAAAGTTTAAGATATTCCTCGTTGAAGCTGCTCAGGAACTGGTGGCAGAAGCTCCAGGCAGAGACTCCGAACAGCATTTCCTGAGCAGTGAGCTTGCCCTCGCGGAAAAGCTTCGACAGCGGGCTCTCGGGAATCACATAAATCAGGCTTATGTCCGCCAGCAGGTCATCCAGCTTTTCCTGATCGGTAATATCGTCCACGTAGAAGGTCAGGATGGTGCGACCGTTGGCAAAATGTTCAACATATTTCCTTCTGGAAACCAGGCCATGTGAATTTAACACGTCGGAAACGTTGATGAAAAATCTCGGTATCGAATCGCTCTTGCAGACGACTGAAATCCGCAGACTTTTGTCTTTGGCCACATGGTTGGCCTCGATGTACGGCCTTTCCGGGTCCTTAGCTTTTTTCATCAGCTCCTGGTATCTGGCGAATGTTTCTTTCGGAATCGAAGACAGAAAATCTTTATCGGCGATCTTCTTGAGGTCGGTCTCTTCCGGGGAAACCGCACCGCTCGCAAATTGCGGGCGGCAGACTACATACCACCGGAGATGTTCAATCCCGCGCAGTTTCCTGCTGGAACGATAGGATTGAATCCGGAAGCCAGGATATTTCTTCTCTATTCTCTCTTCAATCTCGATGGCCCGATAATGACTGTCTTCAACCAGGTAGAAGGCTTCATCTTCAAGCTCGGTGGCAAAATCGATTCTTACCTCTTTCTCTCCTCTTAATTTTGCCAGGATTTCAGCCGCGCCCAGCGCCTCTATGTGATGGGCGATGGTCTCGAGCGGGGTTGACTCAAAATACTGCTCGCTCAAGCCGAGGTCGGTGCAGAAGGTTTCTATCTCCTCGCGCACGGTCTCGGGGCAGAAGAAACCGTCTGTCAGAATAATTTCCTCAATTTTGGCTAACTGGGCTTCGTTCAAGAAAGAATTTCTGGCGATTTCACTCAACGATTTCATTTAACACTCCTTTCTTAAATTTTTCAGAAGAGTAGTTTTCCCGCTGGAAAAATTTATTTTTTATTGCCGATTATCTATTCAGCCAGGAAAATTAACTCCCCTGAAATTAGCCTAAATTATACCAGAATTAATAACTTCTGGCAAAAACAACAAACCGTTTTCCGGCTCAGATTTCGGCCTCCACCAGAACCACCGTCCAGGCAGCTACCGCCAGTCCGGAGCCGACTTCTCCAGTCCCCTCGGCCGTTTTGGCTTTAAGACCGATCCGGTTGGGCGAAGCCTCCAGAATTGGTGCCAGGTTTGCTTTCATCGCTTCAAAATAAGGAGCAAGCTTTGGCTTTTCAAGAATTATTACGCTGTCGGTGTTCACCACCCTGAATCCAGCCTCTTTTATTTCCTTCATCACCCGGCGCAGGAGTTCCAGGCTTGAAATGCCCTTGAAAGCCGGGGCATCATCCGGAAATCTCTGGCCGATATCCCCCTCCCCCCTGGCTCCGAGAAGCGCATCGATCATCGAGTGCACCAGGACATCGCCGTCAGAATGAGCCAGACAGCCGGCATCCGCCGGCAACTTTACTCCGCCGATTATCAACGGACGACCGGGGACCAGGCGGTGAAGGTCATAACCGATACCGACTTTGAAGCTCATCGAATCATTCTATGCTGAACTTTAATGAACGTCTCCATTATAACGGCCGAAAATCATTTTACCGACGGTAGTCTGAAGAACCGAGGTGACGGTAATGTCAACCGTCTGACCGATCATCCTGCGGGCATTATCGACCACCACCATTGTCCCATCGTCCAGATAAGCCACCCCCTGGTCTTTTTCCTTGCCTTCCTTCAGAATAAACACCCTCATGGTTTCTCCGGGAAGCACCACCGGTTTCAAAGCGTTGGCCAGCTCGTTAATGTTCAGAACTTCTATCCCCTGAAGCTTGGCCACTTTATTGAGATTAAAATCATTGGTGATAATTTTCGCCCTGAGCGTCCTGGCGGCTTCGATCAATTTAGAATCAACATCCCTGACCTCAGGGAAATCCAGGTCCGAGATGATTACCTTGATTTTCGATATTTTCTGCAGCCGGTCGAGCACTTCCAGCCCCCGCCTTCCGCGCTGTCTTTTGAGGGCGTCGGGAGAATCCGCCACCAGCTGAAGTTCTTTGAGCACAAACTGCGGCACGACCAGATGACCTTCAACAAAACCTGTGCTGCACACCTCGGCGATTCTACCGTCGATGATGGCTGAAGTGTCGAGCAATTTCGGGCTCTGTTCCGGACTTTTGCTGCGGAAAAAGCTGGCGAAGAAGCCCGGTTCCAGCCATTCGGGCTTTTTAACCCCGAGAAGAAATCCGATGTAAGGAAATGTAATCAGGAAGAATATCCGGATGAAGCTGGACATCTCCGGCGTCCTGGCCACTGTATGATAGATGGAACCGAGAAGCCAGCCTACCAGCACTCCGATCAACGTGCCGACCGAAGCGGTCCAGATGATCCGGAACTGGGCGCGACGGACTCTGGTTTCCAGAATGACCACCACCAGTCCAAAAAACAGCCCGACCAGCCCGCCGGCGGTACGGCTGAGCATGAAGGGCGGATAAAAATAGCCTGCGATCAAAAAGAGCGAAACAATAAAAACCCTGAATAATAATAAAGCCATTTTATGAACACCTTCTAAAGCCGAGACTATTTTACAAAAAAAGGCAGGAAAATTAAAATACCTGGGTCAGAGCTTTCCTGATCGAATCCACTCCGAGGCATCGGATTCCTTTGAGATTTTCTGACTGCAGCTGCGGCAGATTTCCCGCGGGGAGCAAAACAGTTTCAAAACCCAGAGCCCTGGCTTCCTTCACCCGGGCGGCGGCCTGGCTGACCGAACGGACCTCACCGCTCAGTCCCACTTCACCGAAAACCACCATCTCCCGGGGCAGCGGAATATTTTTGATGGAGGAAATTACCGCCAGCACCACACCCAGGTCGGCCGCTGGTTCCTCCACTTCCAGCCCGCCTGCCACATTCAGATAAATATCCTCTCCAGAGAAGCTATAACCGATTTTTTTCTCCACCAGCGCCAGAAGCATCGAGACGCGGTAATGGTCAAGTCCGATCGACATCCGCCTGGGATTTCCGGTAAAAAGGGTGGAGGAGACCAGCGCCTGAATCTCAACCAGCAAAGGCCTCGAACCTTTGATCGTGGCCACCACCACGCTACCGGGTTCATTCTGGGGCCTTTCCCGGAGAAAGAAGGCGGAAGGATTATCTATCGGCTGCAGACCTGACTGGGTCATCTCAAATATGGCCAGCTCGGAAACCGGGCCGAAGCGGTTCTTGAGCACCCTGAGCACCCGGTGATGATGATCTCGTTCACCTTCAAACAGCAGAACCACATCCACCATATGCTCGAGCGATTTCGGGCCGGCCAGGCTCCCTTCCTTCGTGATGTGTCCGATCAGAAAAACCGGCATCTGATTCTGCTTGGCCAGTCGGAAGATGCGATTGGTGACCTCGCGGACCTGACTGATCGTTCCTGGACTCGAGGTTAGCTGAGAGGAAAAAACTGTCTGGACAGAATCGACCACCAGAATGCCAGGCTTCATCCGATCGGCTGCGTTTAATATTCTCTCCAGGCTGGTCTCGGCCATCAGATAAACTTTTTCCGCTCGCAAGCCCAGGCGGTCTCCTCTGAGTTTGATCTGCTCGAGAGATTCCTCACCGGAAACATAAAGAACTGAAGAATCTCCGCTTCCGAGATCCTTTGAAACCTGAAGCAGAAGGGTGGATTTGCCGATGCCGGGCTCTCCACCGATCAGCACCACCGAGCCCGGGACCAGCCCCCCGCCCAGCACGTTGTTCAGCTGCTCTATGCCAACCGGTATCCTCTGGCAGTATGTTTCCTGGATGTCCTGATAAAGAACAGGATACCCGGGAGTCTCCGAAAGTTCAACCGCCAGTTGCTCCTCGAGTTCTTCTACCATGGTATTCCATTCGCCGCACTGGCTGCATCTTCCAAGCCACTTCGGCGAATGAAAACCGCAATTCTGGCATACAAACACTGTGTTTTTTCTCATTTAAACTCCAGTCCGAGACCGAAGAAGGTTTCACGCTTCCCGGCCAGCGAAAAATCATCCAGACCGATCAAAAAATAAATATTTTTTACCGGATACACCCGGCCATAAACTCTGAACTGTGGTCGCGGCTGGCGATTGAAATCAAAAGCTTCGGCGCTCAGGCTTACCCTCTCCTTCAGAAGATACCAGTCGAGTCCTGCGCCAAATTTTGATTCTATCAACCCTCCCCTGGCCACCAGACCCGCCGTCCTCCATCCGGCCTGAAGCGAATAAACAAATCTGTCCTGCCAGGGATTGCTCACAAGACCGACAGAAACAAGCGCCCGATTTTTCCACCAGAGATTACCGTGCAGGCTTCCTTTGAAAAGATCGCTCCGGCCATAATAATTTCCAGATATTCCCCCTTCTATACTCAACCCCTTCACGTTAGAGGCAATCTCGCGAACCTGACTGATCGACTCGCGCGCCTCTTCATAGAGAGCGCTGTCCAGCAGCAGCCGGCCAGCCGTTCCTTCTCCCCGGTCAATTTTATCCAGTATATTCCTGAGGCGGTCGATGGCTTCACGAAGTGCCGTCAGCGCTTCATCCATCTTTTTCAGATTTTCCTTCAACCCTGGTCTGTTCTCCTCGACGAGACCATCTATCTCCTTCAGCGTTTCCTGAAGCTGGCTGGAAACTCTCTCCAGCTGATGGTTGAAATTGCTGAAAGTTTTTCCGGAATCCTCAAGCGCCTGATGCAGCGAAGACCTGTTCTCTTTAACCAGAGAGTCCAGCTCTCCGGAAAGCGAGGCCAGATTTTCCAGTGTTTTCCTGAGGTTCGGGCCGAGATCCCTCTGGAGCACGGTGTTAACCGAGGCGGCCACCTTTTTGACATCTTCTCCCAGGGACATCAGCAGCAAGCCAAGCTGATCAAAACTGATCGGCGGAAGAGAATCCATTTCCTCTCCCGGCTCATAATAGCTGTCTTCTTTTCCGGGCACGATTTCCACGTATTTTTCTCCAAGAATGCCCAGAGAAGCCAGGGTGGCTTTGGAGCCGTGCGGTATGCGATACTCCGGATAGATGCTCATGGTTACCCGGGCGCGACGGCCGCTCAGAGCGATGTCTTTAACCAGTCCGATCTTTATGCCGGCCATTTTAACCACGGCGTTGGTTTCCAGACCAAGAGCTGAATCGAAAACAGCATAAAGCTGATAGCCTTTCTTCTTAAAAAGTTCCTGGACATCTCCAACCGAGAGTATCAAAATGGCCAGGATGACAAAAACTCCCGAAAAGAAGAGCCCGACTTTCATTTCTCTCTGCATCTGCATTTTTTCTCCTCACCATTCAGTAATCGGCCCCTCGGTCCGGCCGTTGATAAACTGCTGAACCACCGGGTTGTCGGTATTCCTGATTTCCTCAGGAGCCCCGGTCTCAATGATACGTCCATCATAAAGCATGGCAATCCTGTCAGCCACCTTATAGGTCATGTTCATGTCGTGAGTGATGATGACTGAAGTTACCCTCATTTGCTTCTTGAGACAGAGTATCAGATCATTGATAGCTTCAGCCCTTATCGGGTCGAGTCCGGTTGTCGGTTCATCATACAGGACGATTTCCGGGCGGTAGGCAATCGCCCGGGCGAGCCCGACTCTTTTTTTCATCCCGCCGGAAAGTTCGTGGGGAAAAAGCTTTTCCACTCCTCTCAGGCCCACCTGTTCAAGGCTTTCCTTCACTCTCTCTTTAATTTCATCCTCGCTGAGAGTGGTATGCCGCCGGAGGCCAAAAGCCACATTTTCTTCAACCGTCAGTGAATCAAAAAGCGCGGCTCCCTGAAAAAGCATGCCGAATTTACGGCTGAGTTTCATCAGCTGTTCATCGGACATCGAGCTGATTTCCTGACCGTCAACCATCACCCTGCCCCGGTCAGGTTTCATAATACCTATGATGTGTTTCAAAAGCACGCTCTTTCCGGACCCGCTCTGACCGATGACCACCAGCGTCTCGCCCGACATGATTTCCAGATCCAGCCCTTTGAGCACCTGTTTGCTCCCGAAGGCTTTGTGCAGGTCAGTTATTTTTATCTTCACCATTTTTTTAGATTGTGGCTGGAAGTATTTTGCTCAGGAAGAAATTCAGGATGAGAATGGCGATGCTGGCCACCACCACCGCCTTCGTGGTGGCCCGACCGACGCCTTCGGCTCCGCCTTCAGCCGTCATTCCCTGCCAGCAGCCTACTATGGCAATAACCAGACCGAACACCAGGGCTTTGATCAACCCGACCGAAACGTCCCACATCTCAAAATATTTAAGCGTATTCTGAATGTACAGCGTCTTGTTGACTTTCATCAGCAAGACGTTATAAGCATAGCCGCCGAAAATCCCGATCACATCTCCGTAAAGCGTGAGACAGGGAACCATGATCAAGCTGGCCAGAATTCGCGGAGCCACCAGATACTTCACCGGGTCCGCGCCCAGGCTGAAAAGGGCGTCGATCTGCTCGGTAATTTTCATCGTCCCTATTTCTGCGGCCATCGCTGAGCCGACCCGGCCGGCCACCATCAACCCGACAAGAATCGGAATTAACTCGCGGCACAGTCCTACGGCTATGATCGGCCCTCCCTGAGTTTCTGAACCGGGACCTATATAGCGATGAAACGCCAGATAAGACTGCAGACCGAAAACCAGCCCTCCGAAAGCAGCCGTCAGAGAAACCACCGGCAGAGAATTTACACCGACTTCCTCCAGCTGCTGCCAGAAATTTCTGGTTTCAAACGGCTTGCTGAAGATAGCCTTCAGGCTGCGAACCGTCAGATAATAGACCTGGCCGAGTTCAAAGAAAAATTTCCCGAAAAAGGGTATCCACACCTGTCTGGCCATCTGTCGGAATCAAAATTCTTCTTCGTGCCGGTAACTTTTATCCATATTAACGAATTTAGCGTATTCCCGCAAAAACACCAGCGAGACGCCTCCGAGCGGTCCGTTTCTCTGCTTGGCCACCGAAACCTCGGCAATTCCCTTAATCGCTTCGTCTTCAGGATGGTAATAATCCGGGCGGTAAATGAATATGACCACATCAGCATCCTGCTCGATCGCACCTGATTCGCGCAGGTCGGAGAGCATCGGTTTCGGTTCCTTGCGCATTTTCTCCGGAGCCCGGCTCAGCTGGGAAATGCCCACCACCGGAATGCGCAGTTCCTTGGCCAGTTCTTTAAGCGAGCGGGAGATAAAAGACATTTCCTGGTTGCGGTTTTCAAAGCGGCCGCCGCTGCGCATAAGCTGGATATAATCGACGAAAACGATATCCAGGTGCCCCTCAAGCTTCAGCCGGCGGCATTTAGCTTTCATCTCCATAACCGTCAGGGCGGGCGATTCGTCGATATAAATCCGGGCCTGAGAGAGCGCTTCCGCGGCCAGCTGCAATCTTTCGAATTCTCTTTCGCTTATAAATCCTGACCTGGCCCGGTGAAGGTCAACCTGAGCCTCAGAACACAGCAATCGCAGAACCACCTGTTCCTTGGCCATTTCTATCGAAAAAAAGCCAGCGTAATAATCTGTTCTTAAACCTATGTGCTGGCAGATATTGAGAGCCAGAGCCGTTTTGCCCATCGATGGTCGGGCGGCCACGACGATAAAATCAGAGGGGTGGAAACCTCCGGTGAGGTTGTCAAGGTCGATGAAACCGGTGGGAATCCCGGTGACCGCCTCGCGCCTTTCGGCCAGCTTCTTTATCGTTTCGATCATCTCGCCGGTCAGGGCTCCAATCGGCACAAAACCGGGTTTGATCTTTTCCTCGGCTATTTCCACGATCGCCTGCTGAGCTTCGTCCAGAAGGGTATCGGCGTCCACCTGCTGCTCGTAGGAGGTGCTGATGATCCGGGCGGAAGAAATGATTAATTTCCGCAGGAGTGCTTTTTCTTTTATGATCTGAGCGTAGTATTCGACGTTGAGCGTCCGGGGAACGCCGTCCATCAACGAAGCCAGATAGCTGGCTCCGCCAACTTCTTCCAGTTTGCCGCTTCGCTGGAGTTCTTCACTCAGCGTCAGCAGGTCAATCGGCTGTCCCCGGTCCATCAGGACGATCATGCTTTCGAGAATCTGCCGGTGTGCGTCACGGTAGAAATCCTCGGGCGAAAGAACAGACAGGACCACATTCAGATAGGCGTTATTGACCAGAATGCCGCCCAGAACCGTTCTTTCGGCTTCCAGGCTGTGGGGTGGTGTTTTTTTGAGAACGGTTAAAT
>JASEFX010000079.1 GCA_030018265.1 Candidatus Saccharicenans sp. | reverse complement strand
AGTCGGAATTGCCACCGAAGGTGTCGGTGAGGAAAGATTCCGGCAGGCCTGGCTCACCCAGACAGCTATCGGCAATGAGGTCAGGGTGCTCGGCGGAGCCGCTCGCGGCGAAAAAGGTGTGGTCGTCGGGAAATTCGGAAGTTACGTCCTGGTGCATTTTCCTGAGGAAGTAAAAGAGAAGCTGGCCATCGGCGACGAACTTCAGGTGAAAGCCGAAGGAATCGGACTGGCCATCGAAGACTTCCCGGAAGTTTTTGTTCACAGTCTGGCGCCGGCGGTGCTGGAAAAAATGGATATCCGTATCAGGGACGGCAAACTTGAGGTCCCGGTGGTAAAAAAATTTCCGGCTGAAATCGTCGGCCAGGGACATGGCGGGAGCAGTCTTTACGGGCATTTCTGCATCCAGACCTGCTATCCCCCCGACATTAAAAAATACCGCCTTGATGAGTTGCGCTTTGGCGACCTGGTCTACCTCGAAGACATCGAATGCAATTACGGCAAGGGATATTACAGAGGAGCCGGAACCGTAGGGGTGGTGGTCAGCGGGCCGAGCGATATTTCCGGGCTGGGAATAGGCGTTACCCCGATTCTTTCCTGCCAGACCGGAAAACTGACCTTCAGGATCGATCCCGAAGCCAGTCTGGTCAGATTGCTCGGACTGAAGCCTGCACCGGCAAGCCCTGCGAAGCAGTCCGCTTCATCTGAAATTTCAGGTCAGCGTCCTGCTCGAAAACCATCCTACTCCGGCCCGATCCGAACAAATAAAGATGAACTGCTGACGATTGCTGTGGAAGGAGTGGTGCAGCCGTCTTCGGCGCTCAACTATTCTCCGGGGTTTGACGGCAAACCGCGGCTTGGAATCGGCATGGCATCGATAAATTACAGCGTTTCCTACGGCGACACCACTTACGGCTGGGCTGAAGCAGATCACGTTGAACCCGATGTGACCATTCAGGGGCGCGACCGCCAGAACCCGATGGAAACGGCTCTGGCCATCCTGGCCTGCATCGGGAATGAAGCGATAGTTGTGTCCGGTGAAGCCCGCGGCGGCCGGGGAATTTACATCGGGCGCCATGCCGGCTCTGACGACAAGGTCTGGTTCCCGGCAGAAGTCAAAGAAAAGCTGGCCATAAACGACCGGGTGATGGTTAAAGCGCGGGGTGCCGGGTTGAAAATACTCGATTTCGAGGACATCCGGGTTAACAAGATTGCTCCTGAAGTTCTGGAGAAAATGGGCATCGTGGTCGAAGGAAATCAATTAGTGGTGCCGGTAGCGGCTGAAGTTCCGGGTTATCTTATGGGATCGGGAATCGGCGGCCAGGGAATTGAAGCCATCGACTATGATATCCAGACGACCTGTCCGGAGGCGGTGGAGAAATTCAACCTGAAAAAACTTCGGCTCGGTGACATCGTGGCCATCAGGGATCATTATGATTATTACGGCCGCGGCAGATACGAAGGGGCCATCACCATCGGGGTTGTGATTCACGGCTTCAGTTATCACTCCGGCCATGGGCCCGGCGTCAACCCGATTCTCAGCGCTCTTCCTGGCCGGATCAAGGTTAAAATCGACCCGAAGGCCAACATGGCGCGGATCCTGGGCCTGAGAAATGACATATAAAATGAGGGGCCCGATACTTATTTCCCAATTTTTTCCTGTTCGTTCTCATTGAGAGCCCGCGGGCAGGAGTATCTCAAAACTTGCGGAATCGCATAATTCTTGTTCCTGATAATTTCTTATGTTAAATCGCCCGAGGGGCGCCAGATTTCAGATATTTCGGACAGAGCAAGCTCGGATAAGGAATGCCAGAGGCCGGTTCCGGGATCTCAGAATTTAATCGGCCAATTAAACAGTCGGTCATACGGTTTGATTAAGAAAACAATTAACAAGTATTCAGACCTTATTTTTCGGTATAATAGCGACAGTCAAAAATGAGAGAAGGAGGTGCCATGCTGAAAAAGTTGCGAAAAACCCGGCGTTTTTATCCTGTGCCATCTCAGAAGAAAAAAACCCGGCTGGGTTTCCCGGGCAATTTTCTATCATTCATCTTCCTGGCTGCTTTTATCTTCTCGTTTTTAAGCCCCGCATCCTTCGCTACCGATGGAAAAGATTTCCGTTATGACCTGCTGATAAAAAACGCCACGATTTACGACGGCACGCTGAAACCGCCTTATAAAGCGGACGTGGCCATTTCCGGAGACACCATCGTAAAGATAGGAAAAGGAATATCGGACCCGGCCAGGAAAACCATCCGGGCCGACGGCCTTATTTTAACCCCGGGTTTTATCGACCTGCACACCCACGTCGACTGGACGATGTATTTTCTCGAGGCTCGCCCCGCTCTCAACTATCTTTATCAGGGAGTAACCACCGTCCTTACCGGACAGTGCGGAGGAAGCGCCTGGCCGCTTTTTGAAAAACCCTCGACCGTTATCGAGATGTGGAAGAAAAGCGGACTCGGGCCTAACGTCGCTCCCCTCGTCGGTCACGGCGCGGTCAGGGAAAGGGTTATGGGCAACGAAAATCGCCAGCCGACACCGGAAGAGCTGGAAAGGATGAAAGCTCTGGTGAAAGAGGCGATGGAAGAAGGAGCCTGGGGGCTTTCCAGCGGTCTTATTTACCAGCCCGGCATCTTCGCTAAAACTGAAGAAATCATCGAACTGGCGAAAGTCATCGCTCCGTACGGAGGAATCTACCACAGCCACATCCGGAATGAAGGCGACAGGATATTAGAAGCGATCGAAGAATTGATTGAAATTGCGGAAAAAGCCGGTGTGCCGGCCCATATTTCCCACTTAAAACTCATCCGCAGGAATAACTGGGGACGCGCGGCTGAAGTCTGCGCCCTGATTGAAAAAGCCCGCTCCCGCGGCCTGAGAATCACAGCCGATCAGTATCCGTATCAATTTGCCAATACCGTCCCCTATCGGAA
>JASEFX010000078.1 GCA_030018265.1 Candidatus Saccharicenans sp. | reverse complement strand
TGTATTCCAGGTAACGGCGAAGATAACTGTATTCGTGCCTGAGATAAAGAATTCCCCGGCGAGCTCCGACCGCATATCCGGCGATGGCCATCCCTTCGAACACCATTTCCGGCCTTTCGGTCAGGATTACCCGGTCCTTGAAGGTTCCCGGTTCTCCTTCGTCGCCGTTACAGACCACGAAATGTTCCTCGCCTTTTTCTTTACGGCAGAATTCCCATTTAAGACCTGTGGGAAAGCCGGCGCCGCCGCGTCCGAGCAGGTTGGCTTTTTTCACCTCATCGATCACTCTTTCGGGAGTCATTTCCAGCGCACGGGAAATTCCCTGACCCGGGGTGTAATCGCCGAAAATTACCGGGCCCCTTCTTCTGATGTTGTTCCTGACCATCGCCCGGATTAGCTCATGGGCGTTAGCTCCGTCTCCGTATTCTTCCACCATCTGCTCCACAGGACGGCCTTCTTTCATCCAGCTGACAATTTTCTTCACTTTTTCGGGAGTCAGTGAGGTGAAGACTGTTCCGTTGATGATCGCAGCCGGTTCCTGGTCGTTCATCCCGATGCAGGAAGTGTCGAGAAGGGTAACCTGGCCGTCAGAAGAGGTCTGGCCCCAGACACAGCCGGTTTCCTGTTCGAAGGCCCGCGCGACCTGCTCTCTTCCGAACATTTCAGATGTGATTGAATTGTTCAGGTAGACGACGTATTTTCCGAGCGGGCGGTCTGACAGAAAATGGTAAAAACTGATAACGCCTTCGACTTCAGCCGCCGATAACCCGAGGCTTTCAGCTATGGTCGGTATGGCCTTCTGCGGGATATGGCCCTCAACCCTCTGAATTTCTTTAAGGATATCGATGAGTCTCGTCCGGTCTTTTCCATAACTCTCGATTAAATCCTTATAATTCATATAAATCCCCTTGATTTAATAGACTTATTTATACCATAAATTTCTTTTTTTACAAACTGAAAAAGAGCGATAACTTTGGAATTACCAGCAGAAATAAACCTTGCATGGGGGAATCTTATTCGATTTGTCCACGAGTCCTGCCCGGTCGCTGATTTGTGAAGGGGAATAAAACGGGCGGAAATAATTATAAAACCCGGCCTGGATAAAACGAGCCTGAAATCGGCAGGAGTTCTCTTGTGAAATTTTCCCTTATTTCATATAATGCTAAACATGAAAATAGACCTTGAACATCTCAGCCGTCTGGCCTCTCTGGAGCTGACCGAAGAGGAGAAAAGCATTCTTCCCGGTCAGATGGAAAAAATCATCGACTGGGTAGGTCAGCTATCGAATCTCCCGCTCGAATCGGAAGAACCTTTTTTCCCGGTGGATTTTTCGTTACGGCTGGATGAGGATGTGGTTCAACCTTCTCTGTCTCAAACTGAATTGCTGGAGATCGCTCCGGATAAACAGGGGGATTTTGTCAGGGTCCCCAGGGTGCTGAAGGAAAAATGAATTACTTAGAGCTGAGTCTGGTTGAAGCTGTCAACCTGGTGCGGACCGGCCAGGTAAAGGCTGAAGAAATTCTGCAATCTTACATCGATCGGATTGAAGAAGTCGATGGAGACATCAGGGCTTTCATAACCACCGTCTTCGACCGGGCGCTCGAAAGAGCGAGAGAAATCGATTCCAGGAAGGAAAAGGGCCGACTGGCGGGAGCGGTGGTGGCGGTAAAAGATAACATAGTCACTCGAGGGGTCAGGACCACCTGCGCCTCCCGCATTCTGGAGAACTTTGTTCCGCCTTACAGCGCAACTGTGGTGGAGCGGCTGGAAGGTGAGGATGCGATTGTCGTCGGAAAGACAAACCTGGACGAGTTCGCCATGGGCTCTTCCACCGAAAATTCCGCATTTTTCCCGACCTGCAACCCCTGGGACCTGGAAAGAGTGCCCGGCGGTTCGAGCGGCGGCTCAGCGGCGGCGGTGGCAGCTTTTGAAGCGATGGCCGCTCTCGGCTCGGACACAGGGGGGTCAGTGCGACAGCCGGCGGCTTTCTGCGGGGTGGTCGGGCTTAAGCCAACTTATGGAAGAGTTTCGCGTTACGGGCTGGTGGCCTTTGCTTCTTCTTTAGATCAGATCGGACCTCTGACCAGGACGGTAGCCGATTGTGCCCTGATATCCGAAGTCATTTCCGGGTTTGACCGCCGGGATTCAACTTCTGCTGATATGCCTGTTCCGAATTATTTAAGCGAAATCGAGGAACTTCCGGACAGGATCAGAGCGGGGTTTCTGGAAGAAGCCGCCCTAAAGGGAGTAAATTCTGAAGTGGCTTCAAGCTATTTTAAGGTGCGGGATCTTCTTTCCCGTCTCGGTGTGGAAATTGTTGAGTTGAATTTTCCTTCCTGGGAGCTGGCACTTCCCTGCTATTATGTAATCGCCCCATCCGAAGCCAGCTCGAACCTGGCCAGATATGACGGGGTGAGGTACGGGTTGCGGGAGAGGGCCTCCGGGCTGGCGGAAATGTATGTCAGGACCAGGACGGCCGGCTTCGGCAGCGAGGTCAAAAGAAGGATCCTGCTCGGAACTTTTGCTCTGAGTTCCGGATATTACGACGCTTATTATTTGAAAGCTACCAGCGCCAGAAGGGTTATTGCCAGGGAGTTAAAATCAGCTTTTGAGGTGGTGGATTTCGTGATAACTCCGACCACGCCCGAGCCTGCCTTCAAGCTGGGTGAAAAGCAGGATCCCATTTCGATGTATCTTCAGGATTACTTTACAGTTGTGGCCAACCTGGCCGGCATCCCGGGAATTTCCATTCCCTGCGGTTTGAGCTCTAACGGGCTGCCGCTCGGAGTGCAGCTGCTGGCCAGACCGTTTGACGAAAACAAACTTTTTAAATTTGCTTTTTTGCTTGAAAATAATATAAAATTCAAAAATAATATGTATGGAATTAATAACCGAGGAAGGAGGAAGAATGAAAATTAAAAGCCTTTGGTTGATCGGTCTTATCACAGTTGCCGTCCTGATTTACGCAGCCTGCACCTCCGCGCCGGAAAAAACTCTGCTGGATAAATATTTCCATGCCGTTTCCATGAAGGATAATCAGACCATGGCCGCCATGGCCTGGAAACCACTGGAGATTGACTATGCCAGCTTTGCCATTATCGAGAC
>JASEFX010000077.1 GCA_030018265.1 Candidatus Saccharicenans sp. | reverse complement strand
CTTGGCAATCTCATCTAAATGCCGGTTCAGGTCGAACCCCGACCCGAGTTCCACCACTCTCTCCTCGCTTTTCACTACCCCTAACATCTCCGGAGGCAGGCAGGCGCTGGTTACCGTCTCGCGGTCCTCAATCGCCACAATTCTCTCGATCACATTCTCCAGCTCCCTGATGTTGCCGGGCCAGTGGTACTGTTCAAAAATCTGAATAACTTCCGGCGCGAGCCTCTTCATCTTCTTCCCCATCTGCTGGCAGTATTTCTGGAGAAAATGCTGCGTCAGAAGCGGAATGTCCTCCACCCGCTTCCTGAGCGGCGGCATTTCAAAAGAAATCACGTTCAACCGGTAAAAGAGGTCTTCCCTGAATTTTCCTTCATCAATCCTTTTTTTTAAATCCTGATTGGTGGCGGCGATCACCCGCACGTCGACCGGAATTTCCTCCGTCCCGCCAACCCGCCTGACCTTCTTTTCCTGAAGCGCCCGCAGGAGCTTTACCTGGGTCCATGGAGACATTTCGCCTATCTCATCCAGAAAAAGCGTTCCTTTGTGGGCAACCTCAAACATTCCTTTCTTGTCCGAAACGGCGCCGGTAAAAGCTCCCTTCACATGGCCGAAAAGCTCACTCTCTAACAAATTCTCCGGCAGCGCGGCGCAGTTGATGGTGACGAAGGGTTTATCCTTCCGCCGGCTGAGGTTGTGGATCGCCCGCGCGGCCATTTCCTTTCCGGTGCCGCTCTCGCCGGTGATCAAAACCGTGCTGTCCGTCCCGGCCACTTTTTCAATCAGCAGGTATATTTCCTGCATCAGCCGGCTTTTACCGATCATATTCTCGAATTTGTATTTTTCCTTCAGGTCCCTCTTCAGCAGAATGTTTTCCTGCTCGAGTCGCCTCCTTTCCAGCGCCCGGGTCACCAGGATTTTCAGCTCCTCCACGTCGAAAGGCTTTACGATGTAGTCGAGCGCTCCGGCCTTCAGCGCTTCCACCGCCTGGGAGATGCTGCCATAGGCGGTGATGACGATCACCGGAATTTCCGGATAATTTTCCTTAACGAACCTGAGCACCTCCATACCGCTCATATGGGGCATGCGGATGTCGGTAATAACCAGGTCGACCGCTTTACTGTTGATGATATCAAGTCCCTCAGCTCCGGAAGTGGCCGTTTTCACCTCATAGCCTTCCTTCCGGAAAACCACGCTCAGAACCTCGAGCAATCCTCTTTCGTCATCAATTATTAATATCGTCTCCATCTTTCCGTCCCTTCCCTGAGTTTATTCAATTCTTTTCCTTTATTTTGTCGTCCGGCCAGGGCAGAGTGATTATAACTTCGGTTCCCCGTCCGGCTTCGGAGTTGATCTGAATCCTGCCCTCATAATCCTCGACCAGCTTTCTCACGGTGGCCAGACCGAGCCCTCGTCCCTCGCCGAAACCCGAATAAAAAGGAACAAAGAGGTTTTCTTTATCCTTCTCGCTGAGACCGACACCGGTATCCGAAATAACTATCTTCAGCCCTTCCCGTTTCGAGTTGTAAAAATTCAAACTCAACTTCCCGCCCCCGGGCATGGCTTTAAGCGCGTTCTTGACCAGATTCCAGAAAATCTGTTTGAAATGATTGGGGTTGCCGTAATAGATAACTTTTCGGAAAAGATAATTGCCTTCGACCCTGACTTTCTCCCCGTCGAGTTCGCCGCTCGCCCGGAGCATCTCGAGAATTTCATTCATGAGCATCCCCAGGTCAATCTCAACGAACATTTTCTTCGGCGGCACCGAGAAATCGAGAAACTGCTCGAGAAGCTGCGAAACCCGGCTCGACTCCCTGACGATCACTTCCATCAGGCGTCCGGTGTCGCCATTTCCGGTGTATTCGGATTTTAACACCTGAACCGCCCCCGAGATGGCTGAGAGCGGGTTGCGTATTTCATGAGCTAAGGCGGCAGAGATCCGTCCGGCCTCCGCCAGCCGCTCTCTCAGGATGAGCTCCTTCTGAGCCTGCTCGAGATCGCGCCTGGTACGACGCAGGCTGCGCGAGAGATGGCTCATAAAAAAAGCCACGGCGAAAAACACCGCCCAGGCTAACATCAGGTTGAAAAGCACCGAGCCAAAATCCTGTTTGATAGCCTGTTCCGGATGATAATAAGGAATAAAGCCGAAATACGTGGCGTCCACCAGAAATCCAAAAAGGACCGCCGACAGCCCGGCCGCCAGAAATGTCGCCCGTTCAGAAATCACCAGACCGGCCGCGCCGATGGCAAAGATGTAAAGAAGATAGGTGGCGGTGCTCATCCCGCCGGAAATATAGACTAACCAGGTAATAAGCAAAAGGTCGAGGATTAACTGAAGATAGGCCTGAAAAACCAGAAATTTTCCCCACAGATACAGAAGGAAATAAACAAGCGACAGCCCGTAAAATACGATAATCGTCAGCAGAAAGGAAACTGGAAAATCAGTCCCGGTTGAATACTGGATGATAAAAGCCGCAATCAGAATCGAGGTGATAATAAGCAGCCTTGTCAGAATGTATCGCAGAAGGTCTTTTCTTTCCACTGTCTCTCTCATCGCCTTTCTTCCCGGTCGATGGTCGCACCCTTTACCCCCACCCCGCATTTAGCTGGTTGCCTCATCCGGTCAGCAGAACCAGCTAAAAAAAGAAGATTTCCTGGCCTGTCTCACCTCTCCTTCAGAATTTCTGGATCAGGTTAAACAGCGGCAGATACATAGAAACCACCAGTCCGCCGACGATTCCGCCGACAAAGATCAGCACCATAGGCTCAAGAGCGGCCAGCAGCGAGCTGACGGCGTTATCCACCTCATCGTCAAAAAAGTTAGCCAGCTTGCTCAGCATTTCGTCGAGAGTTCCGGTGGATTCACCGACGTTGACCATCTGAATCATCATCGCCGGAAATTGCTCGCGCCCGGCTTCCTTCAGAGCGTCATTCAGGCTCCTGCCTTCAGACACCAACTGCCTGGCCTGGATAATTTGCCTCTCTATGATGACGTTGCCAGTGGTGGTGGAGGCTATTTTTAAGCTCTCGAGCATCGGCACGCCGCCGGAGATCAGGGTGCTCAGCGTCCTGGTAAATCTGGAAAGTGCTATTTTTTGCATGAGATTGCCCATAACCGGAATTTTCAGCATCGAACGGTCGACCACCTCTCTTCCCGGAGGAGTGTTCCTCCAGTATCTGAAACCTGCCACCAGCGCTATCAGGGCGGCAAAAATCACCA
>JASEFX010000076.1 GCA_030018265.1 Candidatus Saccharicenans sp. | reverse complement strand
GCTCCATGTTGAAGCCGTCGACGCCCGCGGCCAGGTTTATCACCTTCCGGTAGATAAAAAAGGATTCGAGGGAGAAGAATACACCATTGCCGCCGACACTCTCGCCTACCAGGATATGGGCATCGCTCTGGGCGATCCCACTTTCAAAGGGGTGCAGAGAGATGGCGTGCCCGTCGGTGACCGCATTTTCCGCATGCCTTTCTTCGACCCGCAGGGTCGGATGACCATCCAGCAATGGAATACCAGATCGCTCGGCGTTGACTACCGCATCGGACCGCGCGAGACAAAAATAGAAACATTCACCTTCCGCATTCCGGAAAACGCTCCGCCGGGTCCGTTGAAAGTGACAGCTATGCTGAACTACCAGAAACTGGTAAAACCGGTGGCGGATTTTCTCGGCGTCCCGCCCGAAGAATCGGAAATCATCGAAGTCAACCGCCATTCAACCGAAATCAAGATCGTCGATTGAGATAAAATCCTAACCGGAGGTGACGATGGTTCGCAAAATTCGAAATATACTCCTGCTTCTGATTGTTTTGTGTTTCATCGCTTCAGAAGCTCTGGCCATACCGGCCTTTGCCCGCAAATACACCATGAGCTGCAAGGTCTGCCACGCTCCCTTCCCGAGGCTTAAACCTTATGGAGACGAATTTGCCGGCAACGGTTTTGTCATCAAGGACAAGGAAACCCCGCGGTATTACGCTGACACCGGCGATGGATTGCTTTCTCTCCTCAGAGAAATTCCGATTGCCATCCGTTTTGACGGCTTTCTGCGATTCAACAACGCCGGCAGTAAAAAACTCGACTTTTCCTCCCCGTTTGTCATAAAGCTTCTCTCCGGCGGAGAAATCGCCAGAAACATTTCATATTATTTCTATTTCTTTTTTACCGAGCGCGGGGAGGTGGCCGGACTGGAAGACGCTTTCATCATGCTGAACAACCTGTTCAAGACCGACCTGGATGTGTACATCGGCCAGTTCCAGGTTTCCGACCCTCTTTTCAAGAGAGAGGTGCGACTTACCTATGAGGATTATCAGATCTACCGGGTGAGGGTGGGAAACGCCAGGGCCAACCTGACCTACGACCGGGGAATCATGCTGACTTACGGATTCCCGGGAGGCCCCGACCTTACCTTCGAAGTGGTCAACGGGCTCGGACTCCTCCCGGCCGACGGAGTGGGTTCGTTTGACACTGATAAATACAAAAATTTCATGCTCCGCCTCTCGCAGGACCTCGGAAAAAGTTTGAGGACTGGCGCTTTTGGCTACCTCGGAAAGGAAAAACAGGGCCCGGCAGTCGACTCGATGTGGATGCTCGGCGGCGACCTGACCTTTTCCCTGCCAGTGCTGGAGCTAAACCTCCAGTACGTGGAACGCCGCGACGACAATCCCTTTTTCGTCCCGAACCCAACCAGAATAGCCACACGGGGCGGCTTTGCCGAGCTTATCTACCTTCCTAAAGGCGACGATTCTCGCTGGTACCTGACCGGGCTTTTCAACTGGGTGGACTCGGACCAGCCTGACATAAGATACACCTCAGCCGGTCTTCACTATGGTTATCTGATCAGAAGAAACATGCGAGCCACCGTAGAAGGAACCTACGTCTTCAGAAGTGACCGGCCGAAACATTTTCGTCTCGGGCTTGGTCTGATCACAGCCTACTGAGAAACAATCACAACATAAAGAACTGTAACCGAAATCCGCCCTGCGAGAAAAGACTGAAGCTGCTGAGAATAATCTTTTCAGTTGAGTGGATTGCTGGGGGTATCGCTCATGCCTTCGAGCTTTTCTATCTTATCGCTTATCCCCCGGTAGGTGGGGTTCCAGCTCTGAATTTCCCGGTAGACGGAAAGCGCTCTCTCTTTATCTCCGGCCACTTCGTAAATCAAACCAAGATCAAAGAGCAGCGCGAAATACTGGTCAGAGCCTGGCGCCACCAGTTGTATCGCCCGGTTCATCCAGCGTTCGGCTTCTTCCAGATTTCCCTTAAGGCGGTGACAGTTGCTGATCAGATTAAGACATTCAAGCAAAAGGTTTTTATCACGCGAAGCGAGGCTGAACTCTTCGATCGCCTCGTCCAGCAGCCCCTGTTCCATGAAGGCCAGGCCCAGCTGCAGATGAATCTGATAGTCATCTTCCGGAATTTTATCCATTATTCCCCTCTTGAACTCTTTAACGATTGAAGTCAGTTCTTTCTCATACTGAGGCATGATGCCTTTTTTCTGATGCAAATAAAAGGCAGAAATAGCGGCCAGCTCGTACCGCAGGTTGCTGGAAAGGTCGTAGTATTTCTTTTCCCGGCCGTCAGAACTGATAATTGGGATGATTCCGGTATCCCGGAAAATATCAATCGGACTGACCTTTTCCTCAACGAGAATCTCTTTGTCAAACGGCAACGTTTCGGTCCTCCCCCTGACCTCCTGAGACCCTCCCCTCTCAATCTTTAGAAGCTGCGATTCGATAATCGAGGTTTTGGTCACTCTCTTCATCAACTCTTCTTCGCTGAGCTGGGGCTTTAAATTCTCGATGTAATTCAACTTTTCCTTCAAAAGGGGATCGTTTGGATATTTCAAAAGCAGGCTTTCAACCACCCTGCGGGCAAGCCGGACGAGCCCTTCTTTCAGATAAAGATCCGCCTGCGCCAGCTGGGCTCTGATTTCTTTTTCCTGTTCCTCTGAAGGCACCCGGGTGTCGTAGGCTGCTTCTTCCTCCTCCGTCACCAGCAGTTCTTTTTTCAGCTCGCGGTACTCGAGGGCCAGATTCCCGTCCGAAGGCACCAGTTTAACCAGCTCAGCGTAATAAGGAAGCATCTTCGATTTTTCGCCCAGTTTTTTGTATTCGGCCAGGATCGCCCGGTCAACCTGTTCCAGTCGCTTTAAATCTTTGACCTCTCTAAAAATCGATGCCAGTTTTTCCATCGAAGGCAGATGATCCCGGCGGACCCTGAGGATAAGTCCGAGCAGCCCGATGGCTTTATCTTCTTTCTTTCTTTTTAAATAGCTGTCAACCAGAGGCTCGAAAAGCTCAAACGCCCGGTCGAGGTATCCCTCAGCCAGATTAATTCTTCCCATCTTATACCTGGCGTTAACATTCTGCGGATGAAAATTCAGGATGCGGGTGAAGATTTCCTTGGCGGCCTGAAATTTTCCTTCCTCAAAATAAAGATTTCCGAGGAAGGTTTGCGCTTCCAGGTCATTCGGATTTTTCTCCAGAGCTGCCTGAACCAGCGCGATCGCCTCG
>JASEFX010000075.1 GCA_030018265.1 Candidatus Saccharicenans sp. | reverse complement strand
CTGGCGGCTGACGGACAGTGGCGTTTTCCGAGGGGCAGAAAAGTTCCGGAAAAGTATTTTCAGGCTGTTCTGCAATTCGAAGACCGAAGATTTTATCTTCATCCAGGGGTTGATCCGCTGGCGATAGTCAGGGCAGCCAGGCAGAACCTCAGCGCAGGCAGGATTAAGAGCGGCGGCAGCACCATCACGATGCGATTAGCCAGGCTGACTGGCGGGAGCGGCCGGCGTACTGTTAGCCGGAAAATCAGGGAAACTCTTCTCGCGTTGAAAATTGAGCTGCGTTACTCCAAGCGTGAGATTCTCGAGCATTTTGCCGCCAGCGCGCCTTTCGGTAGCAATCTGGTCGGCATCGACGCCGCTTCCTGGTTTTACTTCGGTCGGAATCCAGAGGATTTGAGCTGGTCTGAAGCCTGTTTTCTGGCGGTGCTTCCGAAGAGCCCATCGCTGGTGGCTTCTCCGGATGGAATGGAAAACATCAGAAAAAAACGCGACCTTCTACTCGAGAGGCTTCACAGGCGAGGTTTCATCGATGAACTGCAGCTGAAACTGGCGCTGAAAGAGAGGCTGCCTTCGGGATTCAGGCCTTTGCCCGGAGAGGCGGAACATCTGCTCCAGACGCTGGCGAATGACGGCAAGGCAAAAACTCCATTTCGGTCATACGTCGATTATGAATTGCAGAGAAGGGTTACAGCCAGGGCGGAGATTTACGGGGAGAAATTGCTGAATCAGGGAATACGGAATCTGGCGGCCGTGGTTATAGACAACCGGCTGGGTGCGGTTGTTGCCTATGTCGGGAATATCGGCGCCGGCCGGAATTTTGATTCAGGGCAGTTTGTCGACGTGGTGCAGAGTCCGAGGAGCACCGGCAGCATCCTGAAGCCGTTTCTCTATGCCGCCATGCTTCAGGAAGGATTTATCACGCCGGAGATGCTCATTCCGGATATTCCCACTCGTTATCAGGGATTCAGGCCGAAAAATTTTGACCGACAATTCCGGGGAGCAGTGCGGGCCCGCCAGGCGCTCGCCTGGTCTTTGAATGTCACCGCCGTGAGAATGCTCTATCAGTACGGTATTCCCAGGTTCAAGAATCTGCTGGCCAGCTGGGGAATGAGCACGCTTTTCCGTCCGGCTGACGATTACGGGTTGAGTTTGATCCTGGGAGGCGCGGAAGGAAAGCTCCTGGAGATAGCTTCGATTTACGCCGGGATCGGACGGCGGGCGATGGGACTCAAAGGAGCGGGTGAAAAGGTCAGGCTGCTTCAGGATGAAAAACCCCGAACAACCGGACTCTCCAGGCTCAGTCCCGGAGCTGCCTACCTGACGCTCGAGGCTTTGACCGAAGTTAACCGTCCGGATGAAGAAGGTTTCTGGAGAAATTTCAGCTCCTCGCGCTGGGTGGCCTGGAAGACCGGGACCAGCTTCGGGCTGAAGGATGCCTGGGCGGTCGGTGTCACTCCGAACTATACCGTTGGCGTTTGGGCTGGAAATGCCGACGGCGAAGGGCGGCCGGAAATTACCGGAGTGGCTGCGGCCGCGCCTTTTATGTTCGAGGTGATAGCTCTTCTGGACACCGGAGGGGAAATTCGTCCTCCTTATCGTGAGCTGAAGAGAGTGGAAATCTGCGCCGATTCGGGGTGCCTGCCCGGAGACCTGTGTACGAAGAAAATCATATGGCTTCCGAGAGAGAGCCATTTTGACCGCGGATGTGCCTTCCATCAGCTGATTCATCTCGACCCTTCGGGAAAATACCGGGTGGACAGCCGCGTCGAGTCGGTAGCAAATATGAGGCCTCGGGTCTGGTTTGTGCTGCCGCCGGTGCAGGAGTACTACTACAGGGCCCACCATCCGGAATACAGACCGCTTCCGCCTTTTAAGGGCGAGCGAGTGCAGGAAGTGGAGGTGGCAGAAGGGACGCGGGTGATGAATCTGATCTACCCCGAGCCGGGAACCACGGTCTACATACCTGTAGATCTCAACGGCCAGCCTGGAGAGGTGGTGCTGGAGGCAGTCCACCGGCAGCCGGGGGCGGTCATCCACTGGCACCTGGATGAAAAATACCTGGCGATCACCAGATATTTCCACCAGGTAACCTGCAATCCGCCGCCGGGCGAGCATGTTCTGGTGCTGGTGGACAATGAGGGACGACGACTCGTTCGCCCGTTTACCGTGATCAGCCGGGGAGAAGCCGGGTCCAGGATGGCTGCTGGCGAACACCGTTAGCACCGAAACAGAATGCCGGTGGCTTTTTTCTTCAGGTGAATCTGGTAAAATTGCCGGAAAGCGGATTTTTGTAATATATCGAAAAAAGGTTGTAGACAGATGGCGGATAAGGAGAAAAAAGGCTGGCTTGAAACCTGGCTGATTGCGGCCAGACCCTGGGCTCTTCCGGCCTCGGCTGTTCCGGTTCTTTTTGGCGGTTCTTTAGCCGCAACCGTCGGCTGGGTCCGGCTGAATATCGGGCTTCTATTTCTCAGCCTGCTGGCGATGGCGCTTCTGCACACCGCGGCCAACATGCTCTCGGATGTCCTCGACTGGAAGAGGGGTCTCGACCGCGAAGCCACGCCGGTAAGCGGAGCGATCGTTCGCGGGCTGCTCAGTCCGGGCCAGGTGTTGAAGGGGGCAGCCGTGCTTTTTGTTCTGGGCTCGGCGCTCGGGCTCGTTTTAGTCTGGCTGCGGGGAATTCTTATTTTATACATAGGAATAGTAGGGATAATCCTGGGTCTGGCCTATCCCTGGCTTAAAGCGTTAGCGCTCGGAGACCTGGTGGTGTTTGTAAACTTCGCTCTTCTCGGTTCGCTCGGTGCCTGGGCCGTTCAGACCGGCGAGTTTTCCTGGCTTCCGGTGATGTGGGCTGTGCCTCAGGGAATGTTAGTGGTGGCCATTCTTCATGCGAATAACTGGCGTGATTCCATCACCGACCGTGAGAAGAAGGTCATTACCTTCGCCTCGGTTCTCGGCGACCGCGGCTCGCTTTTTTATTTCGGAAAGCTGATATTCGGCTCGCAGCTTCTGATGGCCGGGTTTGTTCTGGTGCCGCGCCTTTTTAACCTGGATTTCCCTTCCCTGCCGCTGACCATGCTGATCGTTGTGCTGGCTCTGCCGGAAGCCTTGAAGCTCTGGCGGAAAGCCAGAAGCCGGCAGAATCCCGCACATCCGCTTGACTTTATAACGCTCGACGGCGCCTGCGCCCGCTACACCCTGACCTTCGGTCTTCTTTCGGTGGCCGGTCTGTGGCTCGATAAGGTACTCTCGATCTTTTCCTGAAGCCAGGGAAAGCTAAAGATTTGCTCCCGGCCGACCTGGTGCCGGTTCAGAATCGCAGAAATCCTCCGGCGAAAAATAAAAAGTTAGAGAAAAAGATTTCTCTCTGAATCTTCACTGGTTATTCTGATCTTTACTTAATAATTACCCGGGCTTGATAACTTTTCCTGGAAAATATAAGCTGAATAAAGCAGGAGAAAAGCGATAAAAGAGGCGAGTGTCACTCCTCTGTTT
>JASEFX010000074.1 GCA_030018265.1 Candidatus Saccharicenans sp. | reverse complement strand
CGCGGAAGGCTGGAGAAAAAGCACGGGCTGGAGGTAATCATTCCGGAAGAGATCGATCGTCAGATGGTTCATCATGTTATCTATTATGAACTCTGCGACGGCCGCCTTCAGGAAGAGTCGAGAAATAAGTTCAGAGCGGTGATCGAAAAGATGGCTGCGGCTGGAGCTCAGGGGGTTATTCTCGGCTGCACCGAAATCGGATTGCTGGTGAAAGAAAAAGACAGCCCGTTACCGGTTTTTGACACCACCGTAATTCACGCGGAAGCAGCCGTTGAATACGCTCTCAATTGAAACCGGCTGAAAAATTGACCGGTTAATTAAGCCTGAGGATATTGAGTTTATCGACCGAAGCGCGAGATAAATCCCAGGCTCCCCACAATCAGAACGGCCACGAAGAAGTAAAAGGCGACGACAATAATCAGCCAGATCAGAGTGGCCTTTGCCCAGTTGGCTTTGCTCAGTTTTGTGTTCTCACTGAAAGCCCAGATCAGCAGCATAACGATGTTGACCACCGGTATCGAAGCCAGAAGCAGGGTGATCAGCCATTCTCCCACAGAAACCGTTTGTTCCAGCGGAGAAACTTTCTGAGTGGAAGGTGGCTGGATATTCTGTTCCATGTGTCTTTGCCCTCCTTTAACAGAAGGAATCCAGCCAGGAAAACAGGCGTCCTGTTTTCAACCGGCTGATGATTTGATTTTATAAACCATCTGCCCTTTAAGCAAGCTAAACTGTATGAGTAAAATTTTATCCTGAACCCTGGATTCAGACAGGAAAGTCTTCAAATTACCACGGGGCGAAGAAGCTGTTCGCTAAGTTTCTGCTTTCTTCGTCCTAAAAACCTTCTTCTGAGATCATTGTTTGAAAAACCCGGACATTTTCTCTAAAATCTGGATTCCAGCGTTCAAACAGAGGTAAAAGTCATGGACGTTTATTTTTATGAAGCCTTCGAAGAAGAAGCCCGGCTGATAAAAAAATTGATTGGCAACCGTCTGGAATTCGGTTTGACCGACCGCACGATTCAGGAAAGCGGCCACAGCGAACCTCCAGCCAGGTTGATCAGCGTCCGCACTCAGTCGGTCATTCCGGTGGCCTGGCAGGACAGGCTCGATGGGGTTCTCAGCCGGACCACCGGGTTTGACAACCTGAAGACTTACAGAAGGCTTATAACCAGGCCGGTGGCCCTCGGTTATCTGGAAGAATATGCCACCCGGGCAGTGGCCGAGCAGGCGATTCTTCTGCTGCTGGCTCTCCTGAGAAAACTTCCTGCGCAGATGAAGCAGTTCAAAAATTTTAACCGGGACGGTCTGACCGGCCTAGAAGCTAAGGGGCGAAAATTGCTGGTGGTTGGCGTCGGCAGAATCGGCGGCGAAATAGTCAGAATAGCCAGCGGACTCGGGATCGAGGTCAGGGGAGTGGATATTGTCAGGCGGCATGATTTTGTCCATTATGTCGACAGGGACGAAGGCTTAAAGTGGGCCGAAGCCATCATCTGCGCGATGAACCTGACACCGGAAAATTATCATTACTTTAACTACGACCTGTTGAAAAAAGCTCGTCCGGGAGTAATCTTTATAAACATTGCCAGAGGAGAGCATGCCCCTCTGGCTGATATGTTACGACTGCTCAGGGAAGGACATCTGGGTGGTCTTGCTCTGGATGTTTTTGAAAACGAGCCGGAGGTCGGCACCGCCCTTCGCAGCGGCCGACTGGAAGGGTCCGCTCAGGCCAGAATCGTGGCTGAACTGCTCGGATTTCCGAATGTGATTTTTACCCCTCACAATGCTTTCAACACAGCAGAAGCCCTCGAGCGCAAGGTCAGCTTCAGCCTGGAGGAGATTTTTTATTTCCTGCAAAACCGCACTTTTCGCCACTCAGTATAAACGTAAAACACCTTCTGCCCGCAAAGCTGCTACGGCAGGATCGGGGTGTCTTCCGTGTGAAAATGGGTTGAAGGCGTTTTTATTAAAAGAAAAAGGTAATGGCCAGCTGGAATACGTAGTTGTACATCTGTATCCGGTAAACAATGTCCTGAGGCACGGGGATTCCTATGTTTTGAAAATAGGAGGCCGGAATGACAGTCTCATAATCGTTAGTGGTGAGGCCGAACGAGAAACGCTGGTCTATCGACATTTTGCTCCGCCCAAGATTTATGTCAAATCCTCCCCCGATCACATAGCTTGGTTCTATTGATTTCAGCTGACTGGTTATATCTTCAGTCCTGATGTATGGAAACTGGTAACTTGATATACTTATATTTACCTTATTTTCCAGAGTGCCCCTCAGCTTCAGGCCAAAAGACATGCCGGTTAGAAAAGTTGGCTGGACGGGGAACTTAACCGGCAGCGAGACCTTCAGCAAAAGGGGAATTTCTAAATACTCGAGCGACCGGGTGTCTATTACGTTAACCTGGAACCCCGGGATCTGTACGGGCAGAGGAACCTGGACATCGTATTTGCCGCCTTTCTGGAAATACAGAAGCTCTGGCTGGAAATAAAGCCAGCTGTTGATTTTGATGTTACCGACCAGTCCGATCCCCAGGCCGTTAATGGCCATTTTCTTGATGGTGAGTTCAGCACCTGTTTCTTTTCCTCGCAGCTGGTTGTGAGTGTAACCCATTTTGAAACCTACAACGTTTGGCGCCAGGGCTTCCAGGTTGCCGGCAGTTACGAAGAAAATGATAAGGATGGTGGCAATAACACCCATCAGTCTTTTAAGGTTCATCTCATGCCTCCCATTTCTTTCCATTATACTCGAAAAAAAGAACAAAAAAAAATAAATGATGGTTTTAGGGCAGATATTCCCTTTTTACGATCGATTGTGCCCGAGGGTTCAGAATAGCGTTTTTTTTAACGCCAGCATGCTTTACATTTCTGGTTTGCCGGCTTCTGATAATTTTATTATTTTTATTATAATTATTTATCATGCTAAAGGAAACGCTTCTGTTCCTGCCTGTTTTTTTCTGGCTGGTACTTTTCATTTATCTGGCCAGGATTCCGCTGGCCGTTGAAGCTTACAGAAATCAAAATAAGAAAAGAATTATCGGCTGTCAGGTCCCGACCATTTCTGTCATCATTCCGGCCAGGAATGAAGCTAACAATCTGGCCATTCTCCTTGAGTCACTTAAAGAGCAATCGATAAAGCCGGAAGAAATAATCGTGGTTGATGATAATTCTGAGGACGAAACGGCGGAGATTGCCAGAAAAGCCGGCGTCAGGGTAATCAATCCCGGACCGCTACCGGCAGGCTGGAACGGAAAATCCCATGCCTGTTTCCGGGGAGCGGAGGCAGCTTCAGGAGATTTACTGATTTTTCTTGATGCCGACACCAGACTGGAGAAGGAAGGGCTGGAAGTGATGTTGAACCTTTACCTTGATGGGCGGGGTCTGGTTTCGATCCAGCCCTATCATCGGATGCAAAAAGCTTATGAAAGGCTGTCAGCTTTTTTCAATTTGGTTGTCTTCCTTAATATGAATATTTCTTCATATATTTCTGCATTGAACAGGCCACGCGGAGCCTTCGGGCCCTGTATTTTGTGCAGCCGGTCTGATTATTTTTA
>JASEFX010000073.1 GCA_030018265.1 Candidatus Saccharicenans sp. | reverse complement strand
GTCCAAAGAAGACTATGTTCAGGTTATAAAGTACCTGCTGAAGCTCAAGAACGGCGAGGGTTCGGTGGACGACATCGACCACCTTGGCAACCGTCGCGTTCGGCCGGTGGGCGAGCTGATGGAAAATGCTTTTCGTATCGGCCTCACCCGGATGGAGCGGACGATAAAAGAGAAGATGACCGTCTCCACCGATCTGTCATCGCTTATGCCCCAGGACCTGATCAACTCGAAGCCGGTTATCGCTGCGCTAAAGGAATTTTTCGGCAGTTCTCAGCTTTCCCAGTTTATGGATCAGATCAACACTCTGGCCGAGCTGACTCACAAGAGGAGATTGAGCGCGCTCGGTCCAGGCGGATTGAGCCGGGAGAGGGCCGGGTTTGAAGTTCGTGACATTCAGGCCTCCCATTACGGACGCATCTGTCCCATTGAGACGCCAGAAGGTCCAAACATCGGGTTGATTGCTTCTCTCAGCTGTTACGCCAGAATAAACGAATATGGCTTCATCGAAACCCCGTACCGGAAAGTAGAAAAGGGGAGGGTCGTCGATTACGTAAGGATCTTGCATCCCGGTGCGACTGACTATCGTCCGAATCAGCTGGTTCGCAAGGACGAAATTGAAAGAGTCGTTCAGAAACTGCAGGATCAGAAGGTTAAGAATCTGCCTGTTTATGAGCCACACATCTTCTACCTGACTGCCTGGGAGGAGGAGAATTATAAGATTGCCCAGGCCAATGTGGAGATAGATTCCAGAGGTTATATCAAACAGGAGATGGTCAGCGCCAGGGACCGCGGCAATTTCAGGATTCTGTCACGCGAGGAAATAGACTTTATGGATGTTTCCCCGAAACAACTCGTTTCTCTGTCTGCTTCTCTGATTCCCTTCCTGGAACATGATGACGCTAACCGTGCGCTGATGGGTTCGAACATGCAGCGTCAGGCTGTTCCACTGCTCAAGCCGGAAGCTCCACTTATCGGAACAGGCGTGGAGCATATAGTGGCCACCGGTTCAGTAGATGTGGTCATCTGCCAGCGCTCCGGAGTGGTCGAGTTCGTGGATGCGGAAAGAATCATCGTCAGAGTGGATGAGAAGGAAAACAGCCTTTATGACCTTGGCACCGACCTTTATCTTCTGACCAAATTTTTGCGAACCAACCAGAATACCTGCATCAACCAGAGACCGATAGTAAAGAAAGGAGATCGTGTGGTCAAGGGGCAGGTTCTGGCTGACGCTGCCTGCACCGACATGGGGGAACTGGCTCTCGGCCGGAATATCCTGTGCGCCTTCATGCCCTGGCGTGGATATAATTTTGAGGACGCCATCATTGTCAGCGAAAGGCTGATCAAGGAAGACGTTTTTACTTCCATCCATATTGTCGAAGAGATGATCGAAGCCAGGGATACCAAGCTCGGTCCGGAGGAAATCACCCGCGATATTCCCGGAGTTTCAGAGAACCTGCTCCGCAATCTCGATGAAAACGGTATTGTCAGAATTGGAGCCTATGTGAAACCTGGAGACATCCTGGTCGGGAAAGTCGCCCCGAAGGGAGAGACTCAGCTGACACCGGAAGAGAAACTGCTTAAAGCCATATTTGGCGAGAAGGTTCTGGATGTTAAGGATGCTTCACTTTACTGTCCTCCAGGCGTTGAGGGTACTGTGATTGATGTGAAGATCTTTACCCGACGCGGCCAGGAAAAGAATGAACGGGCGAAGTTGATCGAGAAAGAAGAAATTGCCAAGATGAAGCGGAATCTGGACGACGAGATAGCAATTCTGGAAAGAGAAAAATGGCGCCGCATCAAAAACCTGATCAAAGGCCAGGTGGTGGGCAAGAATGCGAAAATAAACGGTCGAACCATCGAGAAGGGAACCAGGCTGACAGAGAAACTGCTGGAAATCCTGGAATTCAAAGATCTGAAAGACCTTGAGGAACTTAAACTTCCGGCTGACGCTGAAAGAGACGAGAAAATCAGGGATCTCGACCGTAAGGTCAAGCGCCAGATTGAATCGCTTAAAGCAGAATTCAAAGAGAAAGTTGACGCTCTGAAGAAGGGCGATGAGCTGGCGCCCGGAGTTATCCAGGCGGTAAAAGTTTTTATCGCCATGAAGAGGAGACTTTCAGTCGGCGACAAGATGTCCGGTCGGCATGGAAATAAGGGAGTTATTGCCAAGATAGTTCCGGAAGAAGATATGCCCTTCCTGCCGGACGGTACTCCTGTTGACATCGTGCTCAACCCTCTGGGCGTTCCTTCGCGTATGAATCTCGGACAGATTCTGGAAACTCATGCCGGTTGGGCGGCTAAAAAATTGAACATGTGGCTGGCCTCTCCCGTTTTCGACGGGGCTACCGAAGAAGAAATAAAAGAACTTCTGAAAAAGGCCGGGTTGCCCGAGACCGGTAAGGTCAGACTTTATGACGGCATGACGGGTGAACCATTCGACCAGGAAGTCACCGTCGGCTACATTTACATGATGAAGCTTTATCACCTGGTCGATGACAAGATTCACGCCCGTTCGACCGGACCTTATTCTCTGATTACCCAGCAACCCCTGGGTGGTAAGGCCCAGTTTGGCGGCCAGAGATTCGGAGAAATGGAAGTCTGGGCTCTTGAGGCTTATGGAGCTGCTTATACACTTCTGGAGATGCTGACGGTTAAATCTGATGATGTTGATGGAAGAGCCAAGGCTTATGAAGCGATTGTTAAAGGAGACCTGGATTTCCACCCCGGCTTGCCTGAATCAGTCAATGTTCTGATCCGTGAATTACAGGGGTTGTGTTTGAACATAGAATTGCTTAAAGGCGAAAAAGAGGAAGCGTTGCCCTGGGGTATATCAATACCGCAGGCAACCAAAGGAGAATTATGATGGAGATAAGGCAATTATCCTCAAGGCCTAAGATTGATTTTGACCGGGTCAGAATCAGCATTGCCTCTCCTGAGAAAATAAAGAGCTGGTCCTGGGGAGAAGTTACCAAACCCGAGACCATCAATTATCGCACTTTCAAACCAGAAAAAGACGGGCTTTTCTGTGCGAAAATTTTCGGACCGATAAACGACTATGAATGTCTCTGCGGTAAGTACAAGCGGATGAAGCACAAGGGCATCATCTGCGAAAGATGCGGAGTTGAAGTCACCAAATCGAAAGTTCGCCGTGAGAGAATGGGTCATATCCAGCTTGCTTCTCCTGTGGCTCATATCTGGTTCTTCAAGAGCCCTCCCAGCCGGATCGGATTGATCCTGGATATGACCATCAAAGAGCTGGAGAAAGTTCTTTATTTTGAGTCTTACATCGTCATCAACCCCGGTGATACGACGCTCAAAGAAAAGCAGCTGCTGAATGAGGAAGAATACCGTGAAGCTCGCGAGAAGTGGGGGAATAAATTCGAAGCGGGCATGGGCGCTGAAGCCATCAAGAAGCTGCTGGAAAAGATAGATATCGACAGGGAAACCGAAAAGCTGCGGCGGGCTATGAAGAAGGAGAGCTCGCAGCAGAAAAAATTACGCTATGCCAAAAGGCTCAGGGTTTTCAAAGGGTTGAAGAAATCCGGCAACCGTCCGGAATGGATGATTCTGGACGTAATTCCCGTGATACCGCCTGATTTGAGACCTCTGGTCAGGCTGGACGGAGGAAGGTTTGCCACTTCGGATTTGAATGACCTTTACC
>JASEFX010000072.1 GCA_030018265.1 Candidatus Saccharicenans sp. | reverse complement strand
CTCCTATCCCAATAGCTGGCCGACCACCACGCCGCCTCCATATACTACCCTTACCCTGGATACTATGTCTGTGCCTGAAAGAAATAGCTTTTTGACTTATTTTTCCCGCCTGTGATATAAGATTTTAACCTGAATTCAGATAAAAGGATGATGAGATGCATCTGACGACGCTCGACTGGTTAATAGTCATAATCTCAATCAGCATTTGCTTCCTTCCGCCCCTGATCCTCAGCCGGCGGGCCGGGAAAAATACGGCTGAGTTTTTCACTTCCGGACGAGCCGCACCCTGGTGGCTGATCGGGATTTCCATGGTGGCCACCACTTTCAGCACGGACACCCCGAACCTGGTAACTAACATCGTCCGCAATAGCGGAGTCGCCGGCAACTGGGCCTGGTGGGCTTTTCTGCTGACGGGCATGATGACCGTCTTTTTCTACGCCAGACTCTGGCGGCGTTCGCGCGTTCTGACCGACCTGGAATTTTACGAACTCAGGTATTCAGGCTGGCCGGCAAGTTTCGTTCGGGGCTTCCGGGCAATCTATCTGGGACTTTTCTTCAACTGCGTGATCATGGCATCAGTCAACCTGGCCGCGGCGAAAATCGCCAACGTCATCCTTGGCTGGCCGATGGCCAGGACTCTCATCATCTGCAGCATCATAAATGTGACCTTCGCCGCCCTGGCCGGTCTCTGGGGAGTCCTAGTGGTCGACCTGATCCAGTTCGGCATCGCCATGACCGGAGCGGTTTCAGCCGCGGTCTTCGCCCTGAAACAACCGGAAATCGGAGGGCTGTCCGGGCTTTTTTCGAAACTTGACGCCAGAACCATAGGGCTTCTACCTGATTTCGGTAACTGGACTGTTGCGCTTTCCATCTTTATCATCCCGATAACCATTCAGTGGTGGTCAGTCTGGTATCCGGGAGCCGAACCGGGTGGAGGAAGTTACATAGCCCAGAGGATGTTAGCCGCCCGGAGCGAAAAAGACGCACTCTCGGGAACACTCTTTTTCAATTTTGCCCACTACGCGCTCCGACCCTGGCCCTGGATTCTGGTGGCTCTCTGTTCTTTCATCATCTATCCGGAACTTTCAGACATTCAGAAGGCATTTCCCGGCGTCGACCCAAGACTTATACAGAATGATATGGCTTACCCGGCGATGCTCAGATTCCTGCCGCCGGGCTTTCTCGGGATCATGGTGGCCGGTTTGCTGGCCGCCTACGTTTCCACTCTGGTTACCCATCTGAACTGGGGAAGTTCCTACCTGGTGCATGATTTTTACCGCCGTTTTCTCAAGCCTGGAGCCGATGAAAAACACTACGTCCGCGCCGGACGGATAACCACCCTGGTCCTGATGATTCTGGCCAGCCTGCTGACGTTTGTGCTGGAATCAGCCAAAGCCAGTTTCGACCTGATGCTCTCGATCGGAGCCGGAACCGGTTTGATCTATCTTCTGCGCTGGTTCTGGTGGAGGATAAACGCCTGGTCGGAAATAGCAGCGATGGCCAGCTCTTTTTCAGTGGCTGTGTACTTCTTCGTCCGCGGGAAAACGGGACACCCGGTGCCCCAGCATGTTTCGCTCCTCATTACCATCGCCTTTACCACGGCGGTCTGGCTTCTGGTCACCTATCTGACCAGACCTGTCGACCGGGAAAAACTCGTTTCGTTTTACCGGCTTGTCCGGCCGGCAGGTCCCGGCTGGAAAAAGATCCGGCTGGAAACAGGTCTTGAAGGTTCACCTGACAGTCTGACCCTGTCCTTAGCCGGGTGGGTGGTCGGATGTCTTCTGGTCTATTCGGCGCTTTTCGGAACAGGAGCATATCTTTACGGACGCTGGTCGCTGGCCATCTTCTGGACGGTGCTTTTTATCGTCAGCACGATTTTGCTGATAAAGATTATCGGAAAAATCTGGCAGGGCACCGGTCAGGAAAAAACAGCCTGACGGGGAGGTTTCCATGCTGGCGCTGGGGATCGATTCCGGAACCCAGGGAACCAAAGCCCTGGTGGTGGACACCGAAACCGGAAAAGTTTGCGGAAGGGGTTACACCCGTCACCGGATGGTTCCCGGGCTGAAGCCCGGCGAGTCCGAACAGGATCCGCGCGAGTGGATCCAGGCAATGGAACAGGCGATCTCTCAGGCTTTGCAGTCCTCCGGAGTGGACCGAAGAAAAATCTCCTGTCTTGGCGTCTCCGGTCAGCAGCACGGGTTTGTACCGCTCGACGAAAATTTTCAGCCGGTTCGACCGGCAAAACTCTGGAATGACACTTCCACCGTCGAAGAGGCGGAAGAAATCGTCAGGGCGCTCGGCGGTCAGAAATCATATACCGAAAAGCTCGGCATAAATCTGGCCGTCGGGTACACCGCTTCGAAAATCCTCTGGTTAAAAAAACACGAGCCGAAAAATTATGCACGGACACGTCTGGTGCTCCTTCCCCACAACTTCCTGAATCTTTACCTCACCGGAATTCCCCACATGGAATACGGCGACGCCTCCGGCAGCGGGCTTATGGACATACGAAAACGCTGCTGGCATCCTGAAGCCATCGGGGCGATCGACCCGGAGCTGGAAAAGAAACTCCCGCCGATCTCGCATCCAGCAGAACCGGTTGGATATGTGAGAAGAGAAGTGGCCGAAAAACTCGGCCTCGGCCGGGTTCTGGTCTCAGCCGGCGGCGGCGACAACATGATGGCGGCTATCGGCACCGGTAATGTCACCCCGGGAATTTTTACCGTAAGTCTCGGCACTTCAGGCACAATTTTCTCCTACTCCGGAGAACCGTTTACTGACCCGGAGGGAGAGATCGCCGCTTTTTGCGACAGCACCGGTGGCTGGCTTCCGCTTCTGTGCACCATGAACGTTACGAACACCACCGAGTTACTGAAGGATTTGCTGCAGATCGACAATGATGAACTCGAGCGACTGGCGGGAGAAACAGGAGCCGGAGCGGCCGGTCTCCTTTTCCTGCCGTTTATTGACGGAGAACGAGTTCCGGTGCTCCCGGAGTCCTCTGGAGTCTTCTTCGGTTTGACCCGGCAGAATTTCACCCGGTCGCATCTGGCCCGAGCGGTGATCGAAGGAACCATCCTCAACCTGAATTACGGATTTTCCAGGATGAAACAACTTGGCCTGAAGCCGGCTGAAATTAGAGCTACCGGCGGGGGCGCCAGAAGCCGCACCTGGCTCAGAGTGGTGGCTGACATCTTTGAAACTCCCGTCTTCACCTTAAAAGAACCTGAGTCGGCCGCCCTCGGCGCGGCGCTTCAGGCCGCCTGGTGCTACCTGAGGCAGGACCATCCCGAATTGCAGATTAAAGAAATTACTGAAAAACTGGTTAAAAAAGACACGCTGGCCTTTCAGCCTGACCCCGAACGTTCCGCTGTTTACCGGGAACTTCAGACAAGATTTAATTCTCTCTGGAAAAGCCTGAAATCAGAATTTTCAGAACACCGCCGGCTGGTGAGGTCCAGGTTTTAATGCCGGTGGAGGTCCCGGTGCATTATCCTTCTCATTTCTCTCTTTCTTTCTTCGTCTGACATGGCCGCCAGCCGCTGGCTCAAATCCCTGTCGTTTTCATTTTCCAGAAGGTTGATCACATATTCGATGATGCTTTGTGGGAAAACATGGTCACGTTCGTATAGATATCTTTTTTCGCGCAGAATGGCGGCCGATTCCTGAC
>JASEFX010000071.1 GCA_030018265.1 Candidatus Saccharicenans sp. | reverse complement strand
CCTCTCTTCCCGGAGGAGTGTTCCTCCAGTACCTGAAACCTGCCACCAGCGCTATCAGGGCGGCAAAAATCACCATGATGTAGCTGCTGACAAACCGGCTGAGAGCCAGAACGAAGGCGGTGATGGCCGGAAGCTCCGCTCCGAGTTCCTGGTAAATGCTGCCAAACACCGGGATAACCTTCCACAGCATGAAGATGGCTACGGCAATGGCGAAAATGATGATAGCCGAAGGATAGATCATCGCCTGACGCACCTTCGCCCGCAGTTTGATCATGTTTTCCTGATAGTCAGCCAGCCTTCTGAGCATGGTGTCGAGCGAACCGCTCTGCTCACCTGAAGCCACCAGGTTGCAGTAGAGGTCGTCAAAAACCTTTGGATGCTTTTTCAAAGCCTGGTTCAGGGCAGAACCGGCCTCTACATCTTCCTTCACCTCGGTGATGACCCGCTTGAAGTATTTATTCTTCTGCTGCTCTGCCAGAAGTCCCAGGCTCTGAATCAGAGGCAGCTCGGCGTCGATCAGAACCGAAAGCTGCCGGCTGAAGAAAGCCAGTTCTTTCAGCCTGACCTTCTCCCTCTTGAGGAAAGGAATTGAAGGCAGAGCTCTTTTTGGCTTGATGCTGATGACTGCAATCTGATCTCTCTGAAGCGCCCTGGTAAGTTCCTCCACCGACTCCGCCACTCTCTCGCCGCCGACCACATCTCCATAACGATTTCTTCCAGTCCAGATATAAACTGGCATTGCCCTTCTCCTTATCTAATTCTTTCTTTTAACAATTTATTTTTTTCTAACAATCGTTCCTTCATGTCTCTGGATGATATCAACCAGCTCTTCCTGGTTCGGAGAGACAGCCATCGCCGTATCCAGCGTTATCAGCCTGCGGAAATACAGGCTGGCCAGGCTCTGGTTCATCGTCTGCATGCCGTATTTTTCCTGGCCCATCTGCATGGCTGAATAAATCTGATGAATCTTGTTTTCCCGGATGAGATTTCTGATGGCCGGGTTGGGAATGAGGATTTCCATCGCCAGCACCCGCCCTTTCCCGTCGGCTCTCGGAAGAAGCGCCTGAGTTAATACTGCTTCCAGAATCATCGACAGGGTGACCCGCACCTGAGCCTGATACTGGCTCGGGAAAATGTCGATTATTCTGGTGATGGATTCAACCGCCGAATTTGTGTGCAGGGTGGAGAAAGTCAAATGTCCGGTTTCAGCCACCCGCATGGTAGCTTCCACCGTCTCCAGATCTCTCATCTCGCCGACGAAAACCACGTCAGGGTCCTCTCGCAGAACCGCCCTCAGCGCGTTGGCGTACGAAAGCGTGTCGGTGTAAAGCTCTCTCTGGTTAATGATCGCTCTTTTTGGAGTGAAATAATATTCGATCGGGTCTTCGATGGTGACGATATGAACGTCCCTTTCATGGTTTATGTGCTCGAGCATGCAGGCGATGGTGGTTGACTTTCCGCATCCGGTGGGTCCGGTAACCAGAATCAGGCCGCGCGGCAGGTAACACAGCTGGGATACTCTCTGCGGAATTCCCAGCTGGGCGAAACTCCACATCGTCGGCAGGAACCGGCGGAAAGCGGCCGCCACCGTGCCCTTCTGCCTGAAAACGTTCACCCTGAAGCGTCCGAGCTCCTTAACTCCAAAAGAAGTGTCCAGTTCCATCTTTTCTTCAAATATCTTTTTTTGCTTGTCGTTGAGAATGCTGTAAATCAGCTCCTGCGTTTCAGACGGCTGAAGCGGCGGGTGGTCGATATTCTTAAGCCGCCCGTGTACCCTGATTCGCGGCGGAACGTAGGCGGTAATGTGGAGGTCGCTGGCATCCTCCTCCACCGCAATTTTAAGCAATTCAAGAAGTGGTTTTGCCATATATGCCTCCTGTTAATCCCAGTCCTTGACGGTTTCTCTGAGAACTTCCTCAACCGAGGTTATGCCGTTCTTGATTTTAATCAACCCGCTTCTCCTCAGAGTGATCATACCGTTCTCGATAGCCCGGCGCTTGATCTCGCGGGTGGTGGCCCGGTTGAGAATCATCTCTTTTATTTCGTCGGTTATCTTCATCACTTCAAAAAGAGCGATACGACCCTTGTAGCCGGTGTTGTTGCAGGCGTCACAGCCGCGAGCCTTGAATATCTGCAGGTCGTCGATCTCATCTTCCCTGAAGTCCATATCCAGCAGAGCTTTCTTCGGAAGTTCGTGCGGCTCGCAGCACTTCTTGCACAGCCGGCGCACCAGCCTCTGGGCGACGATCAGGATGACCGAGTCGGCAATCAGGAACGGCTCCACGTTCATGTTGATCAAACGGCTGACTGTGCTCGGAGCATCGTTCGTGTGAACCGTAGAGAAAACCAGGTGTCCGGTGAGAGCAGCTTTGATGGCCACGTCGATGGTGTCGTAGTCGCGGATTTCTCCGACCAGCATGATGTCCGGGTCCTGGCGCAGAAATGACCTCAGAGCGCTGGCAAAGGTCAGGCCGATTTCTTCCTTGATCTGCACCTGGTTTATTCCGGGAATGTAGAATTCCACCGGGTCTTCAGCCGTCATGATGTTAACATCCGGAGTGTTCAGGGTGGAGATGGCTGAGTACAGAGTGTTGGTCTTGCCGCTTCCGGTCGGTCCGGTAACCAGGATGATACCCCACGGCCGGTGAATTGCCTCCTGAAAAATCTCCAGAGACTCCGGTTCGAACCCCAGCTGTGTGAGGTCAAGTCGCAGCATTTCCTTGTCGAGTATACGGGCCACGATCTTCTCCCCGAACATCGTAGGGAGCGAGCTCACACGCATATCAACTTCTTTTATCTTGCCGTTCTCCAGCTTCACCCTCATCTTGATACGGCCGTCCTGCGGCAGGCGTTTTTCGGCAATGTCCAGGTTAGCAAGAATTTTCACTCTGGAGATGACCGGATTCTTAAATTTCAGCGGCAGGTCGGCAATTTCATACAGGTCGCCATCTATACGATAGCGGATGCGGAAGCGGTTTTCGTAAGGCTCAAAATGGACGTCGCTGGCTCCTTTTTTGATCGCATCGATAAAGGTCTGGTTCACCAGGGTGATTATCGGGGCCTCATTGCTTGCCTCTTTAAGTTCAGTTACATCATAATCTTCACTGCCTTCACTTTCTTCGATTACATTCACCCGGCCATCATCGGCCAGCTCAATGTCCTCAATCAGCTTCTTCACCCGGAGGGCATCGCTCACGCCGTAATATTTATTTATGGCATTCACGATTCCCGTTTCAGTGGCGATCACCGGCTGAATGGAAAGTCCGGTCCGGAATCTTATATCCTCGATTATCTCCAGGTCTGTCGGGTCGACCATCGCCAGCGTCAGGAAGCTCTTGATCTTATGGATCGGCATAACCATATACTTTTTGGCCACATCGGCAGGAATCAGACTGATTACTTCAGGAAACACCTCGAACTGATCCAGGTCAATGTAAGGATAGCCAAGCTGCCGGCTGAGCGCCTGGGCTATTTCCTCTTCGGTAACAAAGCTCAGGGCCACCAGGGAGGAATGAATCGGCAGATTGTTCTTTTTTGAGTAGTCAAGTGCCTGTTTGAGCTGATCAGGGTCTATGATCTTCTCCCTGAGAAGTATATCACCAAGTTTCGACGCCATTTTTTAAAACCTTTCTAACATTATTAACAAATTTTGTCAAAGGAAATTTTGCCCTCAGCCATTTGCTTTCAAAG
>JASEFX010000070.1 GCA_030018265.1 Candidatus Saccharicenans sp. | reverse complement strand
GTTTGCTTTACACCGGATTGATCTCCAGGCGCGGGAATTTTCTCCAGGTCGACCTTGGAACCAACGGAGAAATAGTGCTGAAATGCGGCCACACCCTGCTGGCGGCTTCCACCGCGGCCGGACCGGCCTTTGAGGGCAGCGGCATCTCCTGCGGCCTTCCGGCTGTTCCTGGAGCCATAGAAAAAATCGTCTGGAAGAACCGGCGGTTTTTCTGCCGCGCGATCTCCGGGGTGAAACCTTCGGGCATCTGCGGCTCGGGACTTATCGGCGCGATTTCCGAATCGCTTAGAGCCGGGTTGATTGAACCTTCGGGAAGAATAAAGGGGCTGAAGGGCGGGCAGGACAGAATCAAGTTAATCTCCGGGATAGCTCTCACCCAGCTCGATATTAGAAAGCTTCAGCTGGCCATGGCCGCCATTAAATGCGGAATCAGGCTCCTGCTGCGCCGGGCAGGACTGAGCTGGTCGGAGCTCGACGGAATTTATCTGGCCGGGGTGTTCGGCAATTCGGTCGATGCCGGTCAATGCATTTTTTCCGGGTTGCTGCCTCCCCTCCCCATGGAGAAAATACACTTCGTCGGAAACGCTTCGCTGGCCGGAGCAACCATGATGCTGCTGAGCCGGAGCGCCAGGCAAGAAATTGAGCAGTTGAGGCGTAAAGTAAAGCACGCATCCCTGGCTGAGAATAAGGATTTTCAGCCGGAATTTTTAAGAGCTCTGGCTGTCGGAAGTCAGTACTGGAGGTCCCGGGATGATTGATATCAGAAGCCTTGCCGAAAAGAAAAGTTTTCTTCTCGACGGAGCGATGGGAACAGAATTGTTTCGCGCGGGGCTTCCGCCGGGACACTGCCCTGAAGCCTGGAACCTCGAACAACCGGAGAAAGTGGCGGCCATTCACCGCTCTTATTTTGAAGCCGGGTCGAAGGCGGTGCTCACGAATTCATTTGGCGGGAATGCCGTAAAGCTCGCGAAATATGAGCTGCAGGAAAAAACCTATGAGCTGAGTTTTCAAGCGGCTAAGATTGCCCGGAGTGTCTGTCCGCCCGGATGCTATGTCGGTGGAAGCATCGGGCCCACGGGGAAGTTTCTCCAGCCGGCGGGCGAGCTGACCGAAGACCGGCTTTATGAAGCCTTCAGACCGCAGGCTGAAGGCTTGGCCGCCGGCGGAGTTGATTTTTTCCTCATCGAAACCCAGTATGACCTGAGAGAAGCTCTGGCCGCGCTTAAAGCCGTAAGGGATGTCTCTCCCCTCCCGGTCTGGGTCACCATGACCTTCAACCTGACAAAGCGCGGCTATTTCACCATCATGGGGGTAAGTCCGGAAGCGTTCGTCAGGGCGATGGAAGAAAACGCGGTTGAGGCACTGGGCACCAACTGCACGCTCAGTCCGGCTGATATGATTGAGCTCATAAAACAGATGCGCCGGCTGACTTCAAAGCCGCTCATCGCCCAGCCGAACGCCGGACAGCCAAGGCTCGGAGAGGACGGTTCAACTTATTATGACCTGGGACCGGAAGAATTTGCCCGGCCTCTCGCGGAACTGATCGAAGCCGGCGCGATGATAGTCGGCGGGTGCTGCGGAACTTTACCCGCGCATATTAAAAAAATGGCTGAGATAGTCGGCAGCTATTCTGATAAAATCGGTTAAAAATATTACGGAGGAAGGGAGAATGGCGAACGAGAAAAACATTCTTCAATCTCTTAACAGGGCCATTGTTGAAGGGCGGCCGGAAGAAGCGCCGCGTCTGGCGGAAGAAGCTCTGGCGGCCGGAATTCAGCCGCTCGAAATCATCGAAAAAGCCTGTGTCCCGGCGATTGAGGAGGTCGGCCGGCTGTGGGAAGCCGGAGATTATTTTCTGCCGGAGCTTATCGCCGGGGCCGAAGCCATGAAGTCGGCGATGAATGTGCTCCAGCAGGCGCTTAAGTCTTCCGGCCAGAGCCTTAAATCTTGCGGGCGGGTGGTCATCGGGACGGTTGAAGGCGATATTCACGACATCGGAAAAAATCTGGTGGCTTCGATGCTTCGGGCATCCGGGTTTGAGGTGATTGACCTCGGGGCTGATGTGAAAGCGGAAAAATTCGTCGAAACGGCCGCCCGGGAGAAAGCCGACATCATCGCCATGTCGGCTCTTCTGACGACCACCATGCTCAACCAGAAGAAGGTCATCGCGCTTCTTCAGGAAAAGGGACTCAGAGAAAATTTCAAGATAATGGTCGGCGGAGCTCCGGTTACCGAGAAGTTTGCCCGGGAAATCGGGGCTGACGGCTACGGCCAGAGCGCCGTTCAGGCGGTGGCTGTCGCTCGCAGTCTCTTAGCCGGAGGCGGAGGTGGGAGATGAGCGAAGCCTTAAGGCCAAAGGTTGAATTTTTAACCCATCAGGCGGTTGAGCAAATCATAGATGAAGCTTTTGAGCTTCTGGAGAAAATCGGGCTTTTTGTCGAAAACGAAGAAGCCCTCCAGCTTCTCGAAGAGGCCGGGCAGCGAATTGACCGGAGGCACGGCCGGGTTTTTATTTCGCGGGAGCTGGTGGAAAAATGCCTGCGCCTGTGTCCTTCAGAAATAAAGCTTTATGATCTGGATGGCCACCGGGAATATCTCGTCGGAAGGGACGAAATCCATTTTGACCCGGGCTCGGCGGCCATAAAAATTCTTGATTCTGAAACTTTAAGAGAAAGAGAAGCTAAAACTTCCGACCTGGTTGCGCTCTATAAGCTCGTGGAGACGCTGGAAAACATAGATTTTCAGAGCACAGCGCTGGTGAGCGCCGACGTGTCGCGGGAAATCGCCGATATCTACCGCCTTTATCTCGGGCTGCTTATTTCCCGAAAACCCTTTGTCACCGGAATTTTCAGGGTGGAAAGCCTCAGGCCGATGCTCGACCTGCTGGTGGCCGTACGGGGAGATGAAGAGTCGCTGACAGAAAAGCCGCTGGCCATTTTCGACGCCTGTCCCTCCCCTCCCCTTAAGTGGAGCCGTCTGACCGCCCAGAGCCTGATCGACTGCAGCCGGCTGGGCGTGCCGTCCGAACTAATTCCGATGGGGCTTACCGGCGCGACCTCTCCGGTGACGCTGGCCGGAACGCTGGTGCAGCAGATGGCGGAGAGTTTCGGCGGTATGGTCATCTGCCAGTTAGCCCGACCGGGGGCGCCGGTAATTTTCGGCGGCTCGCCGGCCTCCTTTGACATGAGGAAAGGCACGACACCGATGGGCGCGGTTGAGACCATGATGATCGACTGCGCCTGCGCCCAGATTGCTAAATTCCTGAACCTTCCGACTCATGCCTACATGGGCCTCAGCGATTCAAAGCTGGTTGACGGACAGAGCGGCATAGAAACCGCCATGGGCGCGACCCTGGCTGCGCTGGCCGGAATTAACATGATTTCCGGGCCGGGCATGCTGGATTTTGAAAGCACCCAGAGCCTGGAAAAACTGGTCGTTGACAACGACCTCTGCGGGCTGGCGCTCAGGCTGGTCCGGGGTATCGCTCTGAGGGAAAAGCCTCTGGCGCTTCATCTTTTTGAGCAGGTTGGTCCGGATTTTAATTTCTTAGTGCTGCCGCACACCAGAAAATGGTACCGTCAGGAACATTATTTCTCTTCGGTCCTCGACCGCGACGTCTACGACACCTGGCTGGCACTCGGCGCTCCGGACATTTTCGGGCGGGCTAAAAAGGAAGTCCAGCGCCGGCTGAGTCTCTACGAGCGACCGGAGCTCGGCCGGAATACAGCTGGAGAACTGCGGAAGATTATCGAGAACTACGCCCGGGCCTGCGGAGTCGAGTCGCTTCCTGAATTGCCGGAGATTTAAGGTTGAATAAGGGAACAGGTTAAACCTGAGATAAAATCCCGGCGCTGACGCGCGCTTTCAAGCT
>JASEFX010000006.1 GCA_030018265.1 Candidatus Saccharicenans sp. | reverse complement strand
GGTTAATATAAAATGAAGCGCCCGTAGCTCAGCTGGATAGAGCGAAGGACTTCGAATCCTGAGGTCGGGAGTTCGAATCTCCCCGGGCGCGCTTTTTTCTGAACTCCCGGAGCAATATATATCGATTCCCGGGTCCGATCCTGGGAGAAAAATAGTATGTTGAATGCTTCCGGGAAGAAAAAAGGTAAATTTGACATATAAGCTGCCGGGGTTTATATTCAATTCAGGGAGGGGAAATGGAAAAAACAGGTGCTGCCAGGTATTTTCTCTCTCCTGTTTCCAGAAAACTGGTGGAGATCATCGAGAAAGGCGCTGACGAATTAACCAGAGCTTATCTTCAGGAAGTAAAGAAGCACCCGAATATGCCAACCTACCGCTCTTTTCCAGAAAAAGAAGTTTATGACCGTGCCTATTTAGTTTACAGCCAGCTCGGGCGCTGGATATCCTTCGAGCTGGAGTCGGATGAAATGAAGCGCTACTGGACAGAGCTGGGGAAAAAGAGAAGAGAGGAAGGTTTTAGCCTGCCCGAGATTTTTCTTTCGCTCTGTCTTTTAAGGAAGGAACTGTGGGCGAAAATTCAGTCGGAAGGGGTGCTGGATAATGCCCTGGACCTTTACCAGGCTCTCGATTTATACAACAGAATAGTTACTTTTTTCGACCGGGCCCTTTATTATGCTATAATCGGGTACTGCTCAGTTGAAAAGTAAGTCCTGCGACATCTGTTTTCATGAAGTTAAATCCCTACATTCAAACCTTCCGGCGAATGTCTGAAGCTGGAGGTAAGATTGAGTCCGGCCTTTACCTTCATTATCCTTTCTGTGTTTCAAAATGCCCTTATTGCCATTTCTCCAGTGTGCTTTACGAGAGCGAACTTCATCGGATGTGGCTTCAGCGAATAGAACAGGAAATTAACCTTCTGGCACGCTTTCTAGCCTGTTATCTCAGGATTGACACTGTTTATTTTGGCGGCGGAACTCCATCATTGCTCGGGCCGGAAGAAGTACAGCTCCTGATTTCCCGGATAAAACAGAAGTTAGAAGTCGAGGCAGAGGAAATTACCCTGGAGGTAAATCCGCAGGCTGATCCTGAGTGGATACCGGGATGGCTGGAATCCGGAATTACCAGGTTGAGTTTCGGAGTGCAGTCTTTTGACCCTTCTGTCCTCCGGAAGATTGGACGTTCTTATTCTCCGGCTGAGGTCATCAATCTTTTAGAAAAATCAAAGCAAAGCGGCGCAAAAAATATCGGTGTTGACCTGATGACAGGAATTCCGGGCGAATCTCTGTCTTCGATAGAAATAAACTTTCAGGTACTTGATCAGATCAGGCCGGAACATGTTTCTGTTTATCTTCTTGAAGAGCTGGAAAACGTTCCTTTCCGCAGAATCTGGGAAGAAAATCCTGTTTCTGAGGAGCAGACAGCTGAAAGGTATGAATGCTATCGCTCTGGCCTCGAAGAAAAAGGCTGGCGGCAGTATGAAATTTCCAATTTTGCCAGTCCTGGCTTTGAATGCCGTCATAATCTTAAATACTGGAAATATCGTCCGTTTGTCGGGCTCGGTCCCGCTTCTTCTTCACATCTGGCGAACCTTCGCTGGACGGTTACCTCTGATATCAGGGAATGGCTGGAAACGGGCGGAAAAGAAGAAGTCGTCCTGGATGAATTCCTGGAGCTCACTCCGGAAGACGAAGTCAGAGAGAATCTGGCTTCAAGTCTCAGGTTAACTGAAGGGGTATCACTGGAAGAGCTGGCTTCGCGCTATCCGTTTTTTTGCTTTTCAGCTTATGAGCGGAAGATTAAGAAGTTGTTGGAGGAAGGTTTCCTTCTGAAGAAAGGCGACAGGATAATGATCCCTCCAGAAAATTTTCTGGTGAGCAACTGGATAATTTCTGAATTAATATTTCCCTGAGTCCGGCGCTACGAATAGATAGACGGAACTTTACCTTCAGGCTGACGAGTTTTTTCCTCAATCAACTGGAATCTTCTCCTGCCCGCTTTACCTCCAAACAGAGTGATGAGATTGGTGTAAGTAATTTTTTCTTTTCGAGCGAGAGGGGATCAGACGATGAGCTTAAACTCTGGCCGATTGCTGTCCGGGGAAAATTCAGATTCCCTGTGTGATTTAACCGCTTCAAATTTTTTGCTGGATGTGCTAATAATTTTATTAATTTTTTTCAGGGTTGAGAAATGGAACCCGGGAAACTGAAGGTTAGCTGTTTTCAATGCGGTCAGACCAATTATTTCCCGCTGGAAGCGGAAAACAAAACGGTCGTCTGCGGCCGCTGCCACAGCCCGTTGCCCAGGCCGGGTGAGGTGGTTGCGGTGAATCCGGCACAGGCAATGAATCTGATCAGCCGCTCCAGTCTTCCGGTGCTGATCGATTTCTATTCTGATTCCTGCGGTCCCTGCCTGATGATGGCACCGCTGGTTGAAAGGCTGGCTCGAAGAAGGGCGGGCGAGCTGATGGTGGTCAAGGTAAATCTGGATAAATATCCGGAGATGGCCGCACAACTGGGAATAAGCGCTGTTCCCACCTTCATCGTTTTTCATAAAAATGTTGAAAGAGGAAGAATCGCCGGTGCGATGCCCGAAACCGACCTGGCTCTCTGGGTGGCCAGACTGACCTGAAAATAGCTAAGACCGGTCGGTTACTGCAGGAAATAGCCGGCTCGGTGTCTTACCTGAAAATCTCCGTAGGCTTTAATTCTCACCTGAATTTTCCTGAAGGCTGAGCCGCGAAAAAGCTGGTCCGAGCGGTAGGAAATGAGGTAATAGGTAGAAATGTTCTCAGCTGATTTTTTAAGTCCTTCCACCGGATTGAAGGTGTTATCGGTGATGCCACCTGTAGCCCGGGCCGCTTCATTCAGGGCCTCGTAGATATCTTCTGATTGCTCGTTCATCACCACTCCGCTTATCCTTGGAGGTTTGCGATCCAGGTAGACAAAATTGAACACCGCTCCCGAATCGGAGAGGACCTGACTGAGAGCGTTTTTGTCAAGGCTGGGTTTGCGGTTGTAGAACTGGAAAAGGTCCATCAACATCTGGATGATGTTTGGATAATCCTGATACATAGACATCATCTGGTTGAGAGCTTTTGGTGTAAGTTCCGGTCGAAATTCCCTCTGGTAGAAAAATATGACCGCTTTCTCTCCGGAGGTCCTTTTCAGAGAGTCGGCGAAGGATTTGAATTTTTCCTGGTCGGCCAGCCTGAGCCCGTCGAGTTTGATCAGCGATTCATAGTAGCGCGTGAGAATATATTCAATGCCGAAGCTGGAGGAGATAGCGTCGGATTCGTTTTCGACGTCCGGGTCGGCTCCGAGGGTTTCACCGCCATAGGTGGCCAGCAGCCTGGTTATTCTCTTCAGGTCTCTGAGAACCGAATTGTATTCGCGATTTCCGTTCAGGATATCGGTTCTCATGATGTTCTGGAGTTCCCTGCTCACCTCGGCTGGAGTTTTAGCTCTGAGCGTTTCCGGGTTAAAACGATAAATTTTTACCGGAGTAATCAGCGTCAGGGTGTCCCCGGGTTGAAAATAATTATGTACCAGCAGGTTAACAGCCTCTCCCAGCTTTTTATCGTAATCGCTGGCCTGGACGATGATGAAATAATTTCGGTTGAGGTCCGGACTGAACGGAGTTTCCTCAAGGATCGGCGTTACTTTTTTGTTTTCTACCAGGTAGATTGATTCAATTTTCCTGGTCTGTCCATCCTCTATGATTTCAAAATCGCTGGCCGCGAGGTTTCTGACAAATTGGTTTTTCTGAATAACTCTTATGGTCAGGTAGGTGGTAAATTCAGAATCTCCGCTGGCAGCGGGCTGAGACAGGCCTGAGAACACTATCATCAGAAGAACCAGAAAGTATATAAAAAGAGTTCCTTTTTTCCAGCTCATTAATTTCCCTCCGTTGCGGATTTTTGTTTCCTCAAGAACATAAAATAAAAAAGAATGCCGAAGAGGGGACTCGAACCCCTACTCCCATTAATGCGGGAACTAGCCCCTCAAGCTAGCGTGTCTGCCAATTCCACCACTTCGGCATTCCTGTATATTTTACTATTTTTTATCCTGATTTTCTGTTGTTTCGGCGGTTTTTTCGGCCGCCGGAGCCGGTGGCTGAGATTTCTGGGTTTCGGCGGCTGCCGGTTTTTCTCCTGCCGGCAGGCTCTTGACCACAGAAGAGGTGCGACCCTGAATCAGCCAGAGCCCGAGAGAGGTCAACATGAAGAGAATGGCGCAAACAGTGGTGATTTTGCCGAGCAGCGTCTGAGCTCCACGGGGACCGAAAGCTGTCTGGCTGCCAACGCCGCCGAAAGCTCCAGCCAGGTCAGCAGCTTTGCCTGACTGCAGAAGAACAGCCAGAATTAGAATGATGCAGATAATAACGTGAATGATTACCAGTAATGTTGCCACTTTTATTCCTCACCTGCTCGGAGGGCCTCTCCTGCTATCGCCAGGAACGACCCGGCATCAAGAGAAGCTCCGCCGACCAAAAATCCGTCAACGTCTTTCTCCCTGGCCAGGGAGAAGGCATTGTCCGGTTTTACCGAACCGCCGTAGAGAATTATAGCACAATCCGCAGCGTTTTTTCCATACCTGGAAGCGATCAAATCTCTGATGAAGGCATGGACCTCTTCAGCCTGTTCTGGATTGGCATTTCTGCCGGTACCGATTGCCCAGATCGGCTCGTACGCTATCACCACTCTTCTGAAATCTTTTTCCTCCAGCGAAAAAACGCCTGTTTCCAGCTGGGCTTTAATCCGTTCGAGCGTCAGATTCCGGTCTCTTTCCTCCAGAGTTTCTCCGATACAGACGACCGGAATTAAATCATGCCTCAGAGCGGCTAAGGTCTTTTTTCTTACGGTTTCGTCGGTTTCGTGGAAAAACTGCCTTCTTTCTGAGTGTCCGATGATCACAAATTCGCAGCCAGCTTCTTTGAGCTGGGGGGGAGAGATTTCTCCGGTGAAAGCCCCTCTGTCTTCCCAGAAAACGTTCTGGGCTCCAACCCTGATACCGCTTCCGGAAACAGTATTCCTGACTTCCCGAATGGCGGTGAAAGGAGGGAAAAGGATAATACTCGCCCGGCCCAGCCGCGAGTAACCGGAAACGATGGTTGCAGCCAGTTCCCTGGCTTCTTCGATTGTCTTGTGCATTTTCCAGTTGCCGGCAATTACCGGCTTTACGGGCATATTCATGACCGTCCTCGCTTCAAACCTGCCCGCGCCGTTTTTATCTTATTATCTCAGCCTCGCCTGAGACGCGGTCTCTAATTGCCTGGCTATTCGAGAGCTTCAATTCCTGGAAGCGTCCCGTAGGCCACGAATTCCAGCGAGGCGCCGCCACCGGTGGAAATGTGGCTTATTCTTTCAGCCACTCCTGCTTTCTGAATGGCCGCTATCGAATCTCCGCCGCCGACCACCGAAAGCGCGCCGGAATCAGCCACAGACCGGGCTATTTCCACCGTGCCGGTGGCAAAAGCTTCGACTTCAAACACGCCGAGCGGGCCGTTCCAGAAAATCGTCCGGGCAGAGTTTATGATGTTTCTGTATTCAGCCACGGTTTTTGGACCGATGTCCACCGCCATCAGTTCTTCAGGTAGAGGATAACTGTCAGCCACCATGGCTATCTGCTGGCTTTCTATGGAAGTCGTCATCACATGGTCCTGCGGAAGCAGGAACTTCACCAGATTCTCTTCAGCTTTTTTCATTATGGTCAGGGCGATTTCCAGTTTGTCGTCTTCCACCAGAGACCTGCCCACCTGAAGGCCGCTGGCTTTCAGAAAAGTGTAGGCCATGGCTCCACCTATCAACAGGGCATCAGCTTTCGTCACCAGACTTTCCAGCACCGGAATTTTATCCTCAATTTTAGCTCCGCCGAGAATCGCTACAAAAGGCTTTTCCGGCTGATGAGTTATTTTCCTCAGATAATCAACCTCTTTTTTCAGCAGGTAGCCGGCTGCTTTTACCGGAACGTAAGCGGCTATGCCGACAACTGAGGCATGAGCCCGGTGACAGGAGCCGAAAGCGTCGTTGACAAACACCTCGCAGCCCTCAGCCAGTTTTTTCGAAAATTCCGGGTCGTTGTCGGTTTCCTGTTTGTAAAAGCGCACATTTTCCAGAAGGAGAAGCTCACCTTCCTTCAGCTCCGCCTTGAGCTTATCAACTTCCGGACCGATGACGTCCGGAGCCATTATGATATTTCTTCCGGGAAGAAGTTCTTTGAGCCTCTGGGCCACCGGCTTCAGGCTCATCTTCGGGTTGAACTGTCCCTTCGGTCTTCCCAGGTGGGAAGCCACCACCAGCTTCGCTCCGTTCTGCAGCAGATAATTGATGGTCGGAAGTGAAGCCCGGATCCTGGTGTCATCCCTGATGTTCATGTTTTCGTCGAGCGGGACGTTGAAATCAACCCGCAGGAAAACGGTTTTTCCCCTTACCGGTATTTCTTCCAGAAATTTCATCTTTTTTCTCCAGACTTTTATTTTTTCATAATGTATTTAACCATGTCCACCAGACGGCAGGAGTAACCCCATTCGTTGTCGTACCAGGCCATCACCTTAACCAGGTTCTTCTCTATGACCTTGGTGGACAGAGCGTCGACGATGGCCGAGTGGGGGTTATTCATGAAATCCACCGAGACCAGCGGTTCTTCGGTGTATTCAATTATACCTTTAAGATTTCCTTCGGCTGCTGCCTTCAGGGCGGCGTTTACCTCTTCCGCTGTGGTTTCTTTTTTCACCACCGCCACCAGGTCCACCAGCGAAACGTTGGGAGTGGGCACCCTGATAGCGATTCCGTCTATTTTGCCCTTGAGTTCCGGCAGCACTAGTCCGACAGCTCTGGCAGCGCCGGTGGTCGTCGGAATCTGGGAAACGGCCGCCGCTCTGGCTCTTCTCAAATCTTTATGGGGAGCATCCAGGATTCTCTGGTCGTTGGTGTAAGCATGGATCGTGGTCATGAAAGCTTTTTCGATGCAGAAGTTTTCGTGAATCACTTTGGCCACCGGAGCAAGACAGTTGGTGGTGCAGGAAGCGTTGGAAATAAGATGATGTTTTTCCGGGTCGTAATCCTGTTCGTTAACTCCCATGACGATGGTGATGTCAGGGTCGGTGGCCGGTGCCGAGATAATCACCTTTTTGGCGCCGCTGATTTCAATGTGTTTGATGGAATCGGGTCTCTTGGTGTATTTCCCGGTAGATTCTATGACCACATCCACTCCCAGATCTTTCCATTTGAGCCCGGAGATATCTTTTTCCGCCAGGACTTTAATCGTCTTGCCGTTCAGGATGATGGCATCGTCTGTGGCCTTGATGTCTTCTTTAAGAGTTCCCAGGACTGAATCGTATTTCAAAAGATGGGCCAGGGTTCTAGCGTCAGTGATATCGTTTACGGCCACATATTCTAGTTCGGGATCCATGTAGGAAGCCCTGAGCATATTACGTCCGATTCTTCCGAACCCGTTTATACCTATTCTTATAGCCATGATTAACCTCCTTTCTTCTTCTGATATTTTTTATAAAATTTATCACATAAGAGAAACTTCTGCAATAAAAGTATCGTTGTTGCCGGACCCGGATACTTTCAGGAAAATCGAAAAGGAAACATCTTCTGGCGTCATTCTGACCATCTCCGGTTTCAGCTTTCTACCGTTTTTGATTTTTGATAATATCTATTCTGATTGAGGTAAAAAAATGAAAATCCTGACAGCCGCTCAGATGAGAGAGATTGACCGGATTACGATTGAAGAGATAGGGATCCCGGGACCGATACTTATGGAAAACGCCGGTCTTCAGGTGGTGGCTGCTCTCCGCAACGAAATCGGCGTGGTTCCGGGAATGAAAGTGGTAGTGGTGGCTGGAAAGGGGAATAACGGTGGGGACGGGCTGGTGGTTGCCCGCCATCTTCATAATCAGGGTGTGGACTGCCGGGTGCTGCTGGCCGGAGCTGTGCAGGAAGTCAGAGGTGATGCCGCGCTGAATCTCCAGATTGCTCTCAACACAGGAGTTCCGGTGGTCGAAGTGCACGACGAACCAGGGTGGAAGAAAGCCAGGAAGATTCTGGCTGACGCTCCGGTTATCGTCGATGCCCTTTTCGGGACGGGTCTGAGCAAACCGCTCGAAGGGCTGTATAAACTTATCGTCGAGGATATCAACCGCTCGGGTGCTTTTGTCGTTTCGGTCGATATACCATCAGGACTTTCTTCCGATACTTTTGAACTGATCGGTCCATGCGTCAGAGCCGACCTTACGGTCACACTGGGGGCGCCAAAGGTGGCTCTTATCTTCCCTCCGGCAGAAGAATACGTTGGAGAGCTGATCGTGGCTGACATCAGCATTCCACCGTTTCTTTTTGAACGGCCTGAACTCTGTTTAGAACTGGTGGAAATCGAATCGCTCGTGCCCTATTTTCAGCCGAGAAAAAGAGACACTCACAAGGGTACCTACGGCCATCTTCTGGTGGTTGCTGGCTCCCGCGGAAAGACCGGAGCCGCGGCGATGGCCGGTCGGGCCGCGCTAAAAATGGGTGCCGGGCTGGTCACCGTGGCGACTCCCGCCAGTTGCCTTCCGATAATAGCCAGAAGCATGCCGGAATTGATGACTGAACCGCTGGCTGAAATAGAAGCCGGAAGCATTTCCGAGGAAGCTCTCGGCAGGGTGGAGGAGTTGTTAAAGGGAAAAGACGCTCTGCTTCTTGGACCAGGGCTCTCGACCCATCCTTCCACCGCAGCTTTTGTGGTTAAATTATTAAAAAAAATAAGCAAATTTAAGATTCCTCTGGTGATCGATGCTGACGGTCTTAATATCATCGCCTCATCTCCGGAAATTCTCTCTGCCCTTCCTGAAAGAACCGTGCTTACTCCCCACCCCGGGGAATTTTCCCGCCTCACCGGCCTCAGCGCGCAGGAAATCCTTCGCCGCCGTCTGGAAGTGGTAAGGGAGTTTGCACTTAAAAACAGGGTGTGCCTTGTGCTCAAGGGCTACAGAACGCTTATAGCATCGCCGGACGGAAGGGTCATGGTCAACCCCACCGGAAATCCCGGGATGGCTTCCGGCGGCACAGGGGATGTTCTGGCCGGGCTGCTGGCTTCTGAAGTCATGCAGGTTAAAGATATTCTGCAGGCGGCTGTCAATGCCGTTTTCATCCACGGGTTGAGCGGTGACCTGGCTGCGGAAAAAGTTGGCGAAAAGTGCCTTACGGCCACCGACCTGATTAAATTTTTGCCTGAGGCCATCCGGTTTGTGGCCGGCGGAGTAAACGATGCCAGGTAAAAAGTCAGAAATTGAAATAAAGAGCTTTTCCGAAGAGGAAACATTCGGGCTCGGCGAAAAGATTGCGCGCGAGCTCCGGGGAGATGAATTGATCCTGATAACCGGGGAGCTCGGTGCCGGCAAAACCGTGCTGGTGAAAGGTCTGGCCAGCGGACTCGGTGTTATCGATGTCGACTCTGTCTGCAGTCCCTCCTTTACCTTAGTTAATATCTATCCAGGGCGGGTTAACCTGATTCATGTTGACCTCTACCGGCTGGAACACCCGGAGGAAATTGCCGACCTCGGGCTGGAGGATTACTTAGGGGCGGGCGTGATGGCGGTCGAATGGGCCGAACGTCTGCCTGAAGATTTCAGGACGGACCGGACGCTGGAAGTTCTGATAGGTGTGGAATCAGCAGAAAGCAGATTGATTAAAATAAAAAGCTGCGGAATTTACCTTGAGCTTGATAATCAATAAAATAAAATTTCAAAAAACATTTGAAAGGACCCGAAAATGAAGGATATTAAATCGCTCATCGTTGACGTTCCCGATTTTCCTAAGCCGGGGGTTATATTCAAAGATATCACTCCGGTGATTCAGGATGCGGAGGCTTTTAACCAGGTGATCGACCGGATGGCTGAAATTGCCAGAAAATTTTCGCCCGACCGGGTGGCCGCGATTGAGTCCCGCGGCTTTATTTTCGGTGCCGCTCTGGCCAGGGATCTGAGGGTGGGGTTCAGTCTCGTCCGGAAAAAAGGAAAATTGCCCCGGAAAACTCTGACCGTTCTTGCTCCGAACGAATATGCTGTCGAATATTTTGAAGCCCACGTGGATAGCGTGCAACCCGGGGAAAAAGTGGTCGTCGTCGACGATTTGATCGCCACCGGGTCTTCCGGGATAAGCGCTATCAACCTGATTCAGGAACTCGGCGGAAAAGTGGTGGCCTTTGAGGCTCTGGTAGAGCTTACCTTTCTGGAAGGCGTAAAAAAATTAAACGAAGCTCACCCCGGAGTTCCGGTTTTCACCCTGGTAAAATTCTAATGAATATTGCCCGCAGGGGTTCAGGAATGGCGGGAAATTCAATCCCGTTAAGGAGGGTTTGATGGAATCCCGGCTTGACAGATGGTTTAAGCTCAGGGAAAACCAGACAGATGTCAGAAGGGAAGTGCTGGGCGGGCTGACCACCTTTATGACGATGTCGTACATCATTTTTGTTCAACCGGCGATTCTCGGACAGGCAGGGATGGATAAAGGTGCGGTTATGGTGGCCACCTGTCTGGCCAGCGCGTTGGCCACCCTTCTGACCGGTCTGCTGGCAAATTATCCGGTGGCTCAGGCCCCGGCTATGGGTCATAATGTTTTTTTTGCCGTCACTGTCTGCGGTCTGATGGGATATTCCTGGCAGGTGGCGCTGGGGGCTAATTTCATTTCCGGATTGATATTTTTAATACTGGCGCTTCTTGGTGTTGCCGGGAAGCTGGTGGAAATAATTCCTGATTCGTTGAAAAACGCCATCGCGGCCGGCATAGGGCTGTTGATTGCGCTCATCGGTCTGGAATATGCCGGAATTGTCGTGGCCACTCCGGGAGTGCTGGTGGGTCTGGGCGACCTGGGCAGCAAGCCGGTGGTTCTGGCCTTTTTCGGTCTTCTGGCCATTTCCATCCTGATCGCCTGGAAAGTTCCCGGTGCTCTGCTGTGGGGCATACTGCTGACTGCAGCCGTGGGGTTGCCGCTCGGAGTGGTGAAATACCAGGGAGTGCTGTCTGCTCCGCCCTCTCTTGAACCCACTCTTTTCCGACTTGATATTGTCGGAGCTCTGAAGAGCGGCTTGATTCCTATCATTTTCGTCTTCTTTTTCCTGGATGTTTTTGACACGCTGGGCACGCTGGTGGGTGTCTGCGCGCCGGCCGGTTTTTTCAGGGACGGGAAGCTTCCAAAAGCCAACCAGGCGATGTTAGCTGACGCCACCGGGACGGTCGTCGGGACTCTTCTGGGAACATCAACCGTTACCAGTTATATCGAGAGCTCGACCGGAATTTCCCAGGGGGCGCGAACCGGACTGGCCAGCGTCGTCACCTCGGTTATGTTCCTCGGTGCACTTTTCCTGAATCCGCTGGCGGCGATGATCGGCGGAAGTTTTGTCTATAAAGATCAGGTGCTGCATCCGGTGATTGCCCCGCCGCTGATCATCGTCGGTTTTCTGATGATGAAATCCGTCGCCCGGATCGACTGGGATGAAGTGAGCGAAGCTATTCCGGCTTTTTTAACCATCGTGGTTATGCCGCTGGCCGTGAGCATCACCGACGGTATGGCTTTTGGCTTTATCAGCTACACGCTGCTCAAGATGGCTAAGGGCGAGGCTAAGAAGGTACACTGGCTCGTCTATCTTATTTCTGTTTTGCTGGTGGCCAGATATCTGGTAAGGTATTTCGGCTGAAAAAGATGAAATCGTCTGACGGAGGTTCAGAATAAAGTCTATCCTGAATTCAGATCAGTTTGGAACGGGCCGGGATTAACGCTGTAAAGACCGGGACACAGAAGAGATGAAACGGAGGTAAACCTGAGATGAGAAGCGGCAGAAAAATTTTCAGGAGGCTGATAATTCCTACTATTTTAGTAGGTATTATGGCCGGCTGCGCTCAGCGGATAGAACTCAGGGAGCAGGCGGCCGGAACAGCGGGTGATCGACAGTGGGTGGAAAAAATCATCAGAAAGATGACTCTGGAAGAGAAAATCGGGCAGCTGGTGGTGGCCCGCTACAGCGGCGAGTTTCTTAACTTTGACAGCCCCCGGCTTAAAAACCTGGAGGAACTCGTCAGGAAATATCACCTCGGCGGTCTTATTCTTTTTGGCGGAGAACCGCTGGAGACTGCCTATTTTACCAACCATTTTCAGAAATTAGCCCGTATACCGCTTCTGATCGCCTCCGACCTGGAGAGGGGAGCCGGCAATCAGGTGACCGGAGCGACTCTTTTCCCTCCGCTCATGGCTCTCGGAGCAGCCGATTCGGAAGAGCTGGCTTATGAGATGGGCTGCATCACCGCGATTGAAGGAAGAGCTCTTGGAATTCACATGACTTACGCCCCGGTGGTCGATGTCAACGTCAATCCTGACAACCCGATCATCAACACCAGGTCGGTCGGCGAGGATCCGGAACAGGTGGCCAGGATAGCCAGGGCTTTCATAAAAGGCTGTCAGACCGGAGGTATGATGGCCACGGCGAAACATTTCCCCGGGCACGGAGATACTGATCAGGATTCGCACAGTTTGCTTCCCGTGATCAGAGCGGACCTGGATAGACTCAGAAGGGTGGAGTTGCCTCCGTTTCAAGCTGCCGTGGAAGCTGGCGTGGATGCAATAATGACCGCGCACCTTTATGTCCCTGCGCTTGAACCTGAGGAAGGTCTTCCGGCCACGCTTTCCCGCCGGATTATAACTGACCTTCTCAGAAATGAAATGGGTTTCAAAGGACTGGTGGTCACCGACGCTCTGGAAATGAGAGGAATCACGAATTATTTCAGCGACGGAGAAGCAGCTCTGCGGGCGCTCCAGGCCGGAGTCGACCTGTTGCTCCTGCCGCTGGACCCGGTTAAGGTCATAGAATACCTGAGGCGGGCGGTCATCAGCGGCGAACTTCCATTAAGCCGCGTTGAAGAATCTCTACGGCGGGTACTGCTGGCGAAAACCAGACTCGGACTGCATAAAAATCGTTACGTCAGTCTTGATCGGCTGCCTCTGGTGCTCGGAAAGCAGGAATTCAGGGAGACGGCCAGAAAAGCTTTTGCTTCTGCCCTGACGCTGGTTAAAAACGAAAACAGCCTGCTGCCGTTGAGGAAAAATCAAAAACCGGTGATTCTTTCGCTGAGCAGCGACCCCGGCGATTATTACGCTGGCCGGCGTTTTGTTTCGGAAATGTTGTCCCGCTTTCCCGGAGCCAGAGCCTTTTATGCCGATGGCGATTCTGGAAGCGAGAAACTGGAAGAAGCTTTTGAGGAAGCGGTCCGGGGTGAACTGGTGGTGGCCGCTCTTTTCTCCAGCCTTCGTTCGGGGAAGGGGAGCGTTGACCTGGAGCCACGGCAGGCTGAATTCATAAATAGGTTAAAGCAGGCTGGCCTCACAGTGGTGACCGTCTCTTTTGGCAGCCCGTATTTTCTCCGGCATTTTCCTGAAGTTGATGCCTATCTTTGCGCCTACCGCAACACTCCCGAGACGCAGGAGCTGGCAGCGATGGCTCTCAGCGGGGAAATCAGAGTGGCCGGCAAGCTTCCAGTCTCCCTGCCCGGTCTTTTCCCGCGCGGTCACGGGATCATTCTGGAAAAAATCGAGGAGGCAAAATGAAATACAAAAATCTCGGTCAAACCGGAATCAAAATTTCCGAACTCTGTTTCGGGACGATGTCCTTTGGAGCTGAAGCAGACGAGAAAACATCGGCTGAAATGTTTGCTCTCTGCCGGGAAAAAGGTGTGAACATCTTCGATTGCGCTGACCTTTACGCCCGGGGACGCTCGGAGGAAATTCTCGGGCGGTTGATCAAAGACTGCCGGGAGGAAGTCATCATCACCAGCAAGGTTTATTTCCCGACCGGTCCTGACATCAATGCGATCGGGGCCAATCGCCGGCATATTATGTATGCGGTTGAGGGAAGTCTTCGCCGGCTCGGGACCGACCGCATCGATATTTATTTTATCCACCGCTTTGACGACATCACTCCACTGGAAGAAACCCTGAGAGCTCTGGATGACCTGGTTCATCAGGGGAAAATTCTGTACATCGGTTTGAGCAACTTCAGCGCCTGGCAGGTGGAAAAAGCCATCGGACTGGCCGCTCTCCACGGGTTTGCTCCGGTGGCCTGTATCCAGCCGATGTACAATCTGGTAAAAAGACAGGCTGAGGTGGAAATCCTGCCGATGGCTCAGGCTGAAAAGCTCGGGGTGCTGGCTTACAGTCCGCTGGCCGCCGGGCTTCTTTCAGGAAAATACCGGAGGGGAGAGAGGCCCGCTTCCGGTCGACTGGCGGAAAATAAAATCTACCAGGTGCGATACGGCGAGGAATGGATGTATGAGGTGGCGGAAAAATTCACTGAGTTTGCCCGGGCACATGGTTACCACCCGGTGAGCCTGGCCATTGCCTGGGCTGGAAGCCACCCGGCGGTAACCGCGCCGATCATCGGAGCCCGGAATGTCGACCAGCTCCGGGATGCTCTGGCTGCTGCCGATATTGAGATGACAGAAGAACTGCGGGCGGAAATTTCCCGTCTTTCGCCAGAGCCGCCTCCGGCCACCGACCGCTCAGAAGAGAAAACGGAAATTCACTTCCCGATCAGGAAATAAAAGGCTTCTTTTTTCCGGAAGATCAGTTTTTTCTTTGTCTGAAAATAATTAAATTTTGCAGGTGTCTGGCAATAATCAAAAGCAGAAATAATGTAAAAAACAAAAGTAGACCAGAAGCAGACAAAAAGTAAACACAGGGGGAAGGGAAAGTAGAACCGGGATATAAAAGAAGGTTCTACCATCATAAAGAATCAGAAGATTGCCTTTAGAATTTTTAGTGGAAGTGTTAGAAGCTTTTAACGATTGTCTGCTGAGCGAAGAAAATGCCTGTAAGCTATCAGGCTGCAAAAAAGCCTGGCCTGCAGGTTAAACTGCGCCCCTGCCGCGCCTATCTTATGACGCGGGCTTCTGCCCAGTCAGCGTGGTCGTAGTCAATGCCGTCACCGCCGTCCTCCACCACCAGCCGCAGTTTTTTAACACCCGGGATCGATAAGGATACTTTGCGGGGACCGGTCTCTCCTTTGATCAGGCCGCTTTTCCAGAGCAGATGGTCGTCGCCGAACACCTTAAACTCGACTGAGCCCTTTCCGCGCGAGCCGGCGTCGAGACCGACGTCTGCCTGAAATTTTTTGAACAGGCCGCCGATGTCGAAAATGATTTCTGAGCTGGCATGGGTGCCAATGCCCTTCTGGTAAACTTTATTTCCAATCTTCAAAGGCCCGCCGCTCAGAGCTCTGTCCATCTGCGGGAATCCCCAGCCGGCGGTAAGGACTTCAGGCTCAAGGTCGGAGAGATAAATTTCTTCCGCCAGGTGTCCGGCCGGCTGGAATTTCAGGGATGCGGTTTTTTCGCTGGCTGTGCCGTCGAGCCAGACCGTTCTCACTTCAAACAGATGTTCCTTTGATGGGTCGAGGCCGGAAACCAAACAGCGGTTGACCGGTGTGTAAAGGTAAAGTTTCCCGTCTACGTAGACATAATAGCCGGCGTTCAGATAGTAAAGAGGATTCCACTCAAGAAATACACTGTTAAGGCCTTTGAGGCTGGCCTGTAATCCGCTCGGTTCCTGTGGCGGAAAGTTGTACACTTCACCTTTTTCAAAATATACTTCCCAGGAAACCTCATCGGTGGACTGGCTCATGATGCTCACGGTAGCCCAGCCATCGTAATTTTTGAAACTGACAGCATAACCGGGAGCTTCGACTCTTTTTATTCTCAGGTTGCGCTGGTTCCGGGGAAAAGCAAAACGGAGTTCGTAGGGGTCTTTTTTTATAACCTGGCTTTTTCCGGAGATGACCAGCTTTTCGCTGTCGCCGGAAAGCGACCTTAAATCCACCCAGCCCTGGGTGATATGGCGGGAGGTGGAAAGCAGCAAAGGCTCACCGCTGTCTTTCATCAGGGTTAAAACCCTGACCCCCGCCGGCGGAACTTCCACATAGAACCCGGCCGGCCAGCAGCCTAAGTATTCCCGGTTCCAGAAGTCGTAAACGTGATAAAGACTGTTCTCTTCGAGTCCGAGGTCCTGCCACCGCAGGAGAATTCCGGCCGTTTTATCCCGGTCGTAGTTGAAACATCCAACCACATCGTAAACGCGGCCGAGATGATTTATCTTCAGGTCCCAGATCCGCTTGAACCGTTTTGAGGGGAAAAGGTCAAAAGGTCTGACGTCGACTGCCGGGAAAACTCTTCTGAGTATTTCCACCCTTTCTTCCGGCAGGTCATACATCCGGTCGGACGCAAGGAGAGCCTGTCCGGTGAGCCCCTGAAGTGTGGCCCAGGCTCGAGCCATCTCTAAGGTAAGCGGATAGCGGACGAGCATGACATCCGGGTCGCAATACCAGACGATGTTGTGGAGAAAATAATAGTTCATCGTGGCCTCAACGGCCGTAAGAAAACCTTCCCAGGCGGGAACGACATCGCCGCCCGTTCGCGAACCGTTCATGATGCCGGCGCCCTCGAGCGGAATTCCCCAGCAGCCAAGAAGATAGCGCTGAGGTCCGATAGCTTCCCTTATGGTTTCGAGAGTCCGGCGGTAGAGGGTTTCGGGGTTATCCGGAGAGTTAATCAGATTCCTGTGTTTTCTGTACTCGTTTACCACAATCGGCTGTCCGTCGATCTTGAAGTATTCATAGCCCCAGTCGCGAGAAAGACGGGTGAAAAGGTCTCTTAAATAGTCATGGGCTTCAGGTTTAGAAGGGTCAAGCAAATATTTCCCTTCCCAGGTGGAGGAGACAGATTTTCCCTCCGTCGTAAGCAGAAAAGCTCCGGATTTCTTTACCACCAGTTCATTGCTCTGCCCGTGGGGAGCAAGCCAGAGTCCGGGAACCAGGCCGAGGCTTTTGATGAATCTGGCCAGGCTGTCCATGCCCTCTGAAAAGCGGTCGTTGATGGTGGTCCAGTCGCGATTTTCTCCCAGTCCTCGACCGCTTCCCTGCCAGCCGTCGTCAATCTGACAGCAGGTCGCTCCGTAGTCCTTCAGATTCTGCGCCAGCCAGGTGGCATTCTTTTTCACTTCTTCCTGATTTATTTCCTGATAGTAGTAGTACCATGAACACCAGCCGGAAGGGGGAAGCGGGAAAGAGCTCTTGTCTATCGGCCGGTAATACTTGATGCTGAGTTTTTCCCTGAAATAATTTTTTATTTCACCACCGTCTTTGAAAACAAAACGGTCCTCATAAGGATAGAAAGTACCGCTGGAAAGGGGAGAGTGGACCTCGCCCAGAGTCATAATCATCAGATCCGGGTTGTTCGAGTCATGAATTCTTGCCGGAAACTGTTCTGGCAGTCTGGCTGAGGTCTTTTCCGCTTCTGCCGCCGGGCGGGGTTTTTTTTCACAGGCGGTCCCGAAAATAAAAAACAGGGCGGTAAGCATCAGGATAAATAATAATGACATTAGACTTTCAGGCTTTCCGGAGAATTTTGCTCTCATTTTAAGCCTCTCTTTAAGTTTTTCTGCTAATTATACATTTCACCTGACAGAAAACAAACCTGCGTCCGATTTTTTGATGCTGGTAGCTGTGCCTCTTATTTTCCTCCTTAGAATATCAGCGGATTGAATCGACGAGCTTTAATTAAAATCTGCCTTTCGAGAATATTTTGAGTCTTCCTGGAGGACTCAGTTAAATTTAATTGACTTTCGTGAGCCACGTTTAATAGCATTGTTCTTGATTAATCGAAAAAGCGAAGCAGGCATGATAGCATCACAAAGAAAAGAATCCGGCAGTGGCAGGATGATAATGGCTGGAGTCATCAATTTCAGGCAGCTGGTTGCCTGCGGACTCTTTTTTATTGTTATTCTGGTAATAACAGTTCTTCTTTTCACAATCTGTAACCGGCAGAAAGAATTGTCAGGAACGGAAGAAAAAGTTGGAGTTGAATTTTCCGGCCGGATGATCCTTCCCGTTAACCAGACGGTTGAGCCTTATGGAAAACAGATTCAGCTACCTGGCCTCAGACCGCTGGGTATGGCAATTTCTCCCGATGGAAAGCTGGTGGCAGTTTCCGGCAAAAGCAGCGAACTTCTGATTATAGATCCGATTGACCTTAAAATTCTTCAAAAGGTTGTCCTGCCACCTGAACATCTGAATGAGCCGCTTCCGGAAAGTCTCTCAGAAAAAATTCTCGAACCTGATACCACCGGTCAGATGAGCTATGCCGGCCTGATTTTCTCTCCGGATGGAAGGCAGATTTATATGAGCAATGTGAACGGCAGCCTGAAGATTTTCTCCATTTCTTCCGACGGCCAGGTTAAACCTTCACATACAATTCCCCTCCCGCCGGCCAGCGCTCCCCGGAGAAAAGAAGAAATTCCGGCCGGGCTGGCCTTCAGCCAGGATGGGAAGAAGCTTTATGTTTGCGGCAATCTTTCCAACCAGCTGCTGGAAATAGAAGTATCCAGCGGTCGCCTTATGCGCACTTTCCCGGTAGGGGTTGCTCCTTACGATGTTGTTATTAAAGGCGATCTGGCCTACGTCAGCAACTGGGGAGGGAGACGTCCAGCTCCGGGCGACCTCACGGGACCCGCCGGTAGAGGAATGGAGGTTCGTGTCGACCCGGAAAAATTCATCGCCTGCGAGGGCTCGGTTTCTGTCATTGACCTGAAGACCGGGCACACGCTTAAAGAAATCCTGGTGCATCTGCACTCTTCGGCTATGGCGCTTTCGCCTTCCGGACGCTATCTGGTCTGCGCCAACGCCGCCTCTGACAACCTGAGTGTGATAGACACTTTAACCAATCAGGTGGTGGAAACCATCTGGGTTAAACGCAGTCCGGCTGACCTGTTCGGGTCGTCACCCAACGCCCTCTGCTTTCTCCCTGATGGCCGGACGCTCCTGGCGGCCAACGGTACCCAGAATGCGGTGGCGGTCATAGAGTTCCGCCCGGAAAAGAAAAAATCTCAGCTGAAAGGTTTAATTCCAGCTGGCTGGTTTCCGGCAGGTCTTGCCTGGGATAGAAACAATAGACGCTTGTGGGTGGCTAATCTCAAAGGTTTGCCGGTCAGGCCCCGAACGGAGGAATCCAGCGGACTTACCGGTTTTAACAGCCATCAGTATTGTGGTTCAATTTCGGTTTTTCATCTTCCCGGCAAGAAGGAACTGCGGCAGTTGACCGAGGCGGTTTTCAGAAATTTTCACCGGGAAAGAATCATCGATGCTCTGGAAAAACCAAAACCCCAGGCCCGGCCGAAGCCCGTTCCGGAAAGGATAGGAGAGCCTTCTCTCATCAAGTATATAGTCTACATAATAAAAGAAAATCGCACCTACGATCAGATTCTTGGAGACGTGCCGGAAGGAAACGGAAATCCATCGCTCTGTGTTTTCGGTGAAGAAGTTACCCCGAATCAGCACCGGCTGGTCAGGGAGTTTGTACTTCTCGATAACACTTACTGCAGCGGTATCCTGAGCGCCGACGGCCATCAATGGTCGACGACCGCTTTCGGAACCGATTACTTAGAAAAGTCCTTTGCCGGCTGGCCGAGAAGCTATCCGGACGGCATGGGACCTGATGAGGTGGACGCTCTGGCTTACGCGCCAACCGGTTTTATCTGGGACAACTGTTTAAAACACGGCATAAACATCTGGAATTTCGGGGAGTTTGCCATGCCCGACATCGGCTGGGCTGACCCGAAACGACCGGGTTCGCCTGGCTGGCTGGATTTCTGGCATGAGTACCTTTACGAAAAAGGGGAGGTCAGGATAGGCAGCCAGCCAGGAATTCCCTCTATTGCCAGTTTCACCTCAACCGATTATGTCGGCTGGAGTATGGAAGTTCCTGATGTCTGGCGCGCCCGTTTCATCAGGAGAAAAATTAAGGAATGGGAAGAAAAAGGAGAAATGCCCCGGCTGGTGTTGATCTGTCTTCCGAACGACCATACGAGCGGCACAAAGCCGGGGATGCCCACCCCGCGAGCAGCCGTGGCCGACAACGACCTGGCCTTCGGTCAGATTGTCGAAGCTTTCAGCCACAGCATTTTCTGGAAAGAGATGCTCATCATGGCCATAGAAGACGACCCTCAGAATGGATTTGACCATGTTAGTGGTTACCGGACGACCGCTTACCTGGCCGGTCCATACGTAAAGAGGGGAGAGGTCATCAGCGTTCAGTACAACACCACCAGCCTTCTGCGCACGATAGAGCAGATTCTCGGGCTGCCGCCGATGAATCAGTTCGACGCCGCCGCCAGGCCGATGTTTGAATGTTTTACCGAAAAGCCCGATTTCCGGCCTTTTAACGCTGTACCCAACCGTATTCCGCTGGATGAATTAAACCCGGAGCCGGCGAAAATCAGCGACCGGACGTTGAGAAAAAATGCACTCATCTCCGCCAGATTGAACTTCACCAGGATTGACGCCTGCCCGGAGACGGTTCTTAACCGGATTATCTGGCATTCAGTCCGGGGGTCACAGGAACCCTACCCGGAATGGGCTGTCACCCTGGTTCAGGATGATGATTGAAATTGCTGGCTATCGGATGATGGTGTTGAAAAGCAGTTTGAAAGTCCCGTGGGTTTGAGCCCGGTGCTGGGCTCTCAACCCTATCAGTATGATCTGTCCCCGGCCGTAGACTGCTTCCACCACGGCTGCTTTTTTGCTCAGGTGTTTTTCGCCGATGAGCCAGCCGCTCTGGAGAAGTTCTCGCTCCTCATATCTGACCACAACACGATATTTTTCGCTCTCCTGGCCGGGGAGCAGGTAAAAAGCCGGACTGTCGTAAAATAGAGCCAGCCCTTTTTCCGGAAGCCCGTAGGCGAGAGGGTTATGACGGTCGAAGGAAACTTTCAGGGTTGATCCCGGGCAGAAGAATTCTCGCGAATCGAGTCCTGTGACCGCATTTTTAAGCTGTAACCCGAATTTTTCGATGGCCAGGTTGCAGGAAGCGCCCAGGCAAACCAGGGCTCCGCCACGGCTGACAAATTCCTTGAGTTTCTCCAGTCCTTCTTTCCCCAGACCGCTCCGGTATTCAGGCGGGAAGTTTTCCAGGCGGCGAAATTCACCGCCGGCTTCACCCATAATTATCGAGGGCGAATCGGCTGGCAGAATTAAAAGGTCTATTTTTGATGGAAGGGAGCCGCTTTTTATGTCGGCATCCATTATCGTGACGTATGGCAGGTTGAATTTTTCCAGAAGAAGCCGGGTCCAGCCTTCATCCATGTTACCGCCGTAAAAACGCTGGTAAAGCCCGACCCTCAACCTGCGAACTTCATGAAAGCCGCTGGCTGGCATGTTTTTCAGCGGGAGAAAATCAACGCCGGTTTCGGCAGCCACCTCCCGAAGCAATGAAAGCGGAGCCAGCGGAATAAGGAAATCGCCACAGTTAAAATCTTCTTTATCGATGTCGGTCCGGAAGATTTTAATTTTTTTGCTGAGCAGCAGACTGACCGCCCGGAACGAATCGTTGAGACGTCCGTCAAGGCGGTAACCGGCCGGTCCGGAAGAAATTTTTCCTTCCGGTTTTATCGGTTGAGTTATTACTTCCAGGCCTTCTTTCGGAAAATCAGTCAGTTGTTCCACCCGCACGCCCATGAACTCAGCCATCGTATGGGTGGCCAGGTCATAGGGGCGTAGCGGGCGGCCGTCGGAAGAACGAGTCCAGTAATTGTCCGGATATAACGTCCTTTCGAGCAGGTTTTTAATCAGACCGCGCTTCGGTTGAGCCTTGTTAATGACGAAGGATCCCGCCGGGTAGATTACTCCGTCAGCGCGAAGGTTGGCGGTCAGGCGGTGAATCTCAATTCCGCTCAGCAGCAGCGTGTTGATCATTTTTATAGCCGTCAGTCGGTCGTGCTGGTCAACCGGAATTATCAGCGCTCCAGGTTTTTCTGAGGCGCCTCGTTCAATCTGTCTTATAGCTTTAAGGTAGGCGTTGCGGAGAAGAGTTTCGCGATGGCGGGCGGCCAGGTCCAGGACCGCTCTGGCGGCAATTTTCTGCTGCTCAGCTATGTCTCGAAGACGCCACCAGCCTCCTTCCCAGGGATGGGGAAAGTTTGTCTGGGGTTCATAGGCGGGAAACCCCCGCGATTCCCCGCGGAGCTGGTCCGGATGGATGAAAATCGGCGTTGCCAGCCGGGCGCTTGCCGATTCCGTCAGCATTCCGGCAATGTTATGGAAAGGAGTAATCCAGTGCCAGCCGAAATGACCCCAGCCCGGGAAAATGGCATCGTTGATAACCCCGGTTTTCCCTGCTTCTTCCAGCCGGTAAGCCATGTGACTTCCAAACCAGGCGAGCTCGCGCCAGATGAGCGGGTCGGCATGAGGGCGGATCGGTTCGCAGTACGGCGGGATGTAAAGACGAGGGCCATAACTTCCCATATGATGGTGGTCGACGTAAGCCTGCGGATTCCATTCCCGATAAAGGATGCGGGCAGCGTACAGGGATTCCTGAAGGTTGAGGAATTCTCCATCCCGGTTGTTATCGTGGCCGGCATATTTGTGATAGAGATAAGGGAGAGAAGAACCTTCATATTCCGTTCCGAGCGTTCTGTAATACCAGTCGGTTACCATGACCTGCCCATCAGGGTTGAAGCAGGGAATCATCAGGAAGACGACGTTCTCGAGAATTTTTTCTGTTTCCGGGTCGCTACCGGACAGAAGCTCATAAGCGAGTTCAGGCGCCATCTGGGTGCCGCCGATTTCCGTGGCGTGAAGACTCATCGACTGACAGATGATTGCCCGGCCGCGCGCGATGAGTTCTGGAATTTCTTCCGGAGGGACATTTCGCGGGTCAGATATTTTTCGGTTTATTTCTTTGATGTTATCCAGATTTTTAAGGTTTTCCGGCGAGGAGATGATCACCAGAAGAAAAGGATGTCCCATCGTGGACGGACCCAGGTTTATTACTTTGATCTTCGGGCTTTCTTTCTCCAGAAGATAAAAATAATCAACGATTCTGTCCCAGCGAGCGATTTTTCGGTCGGCTCCGGGCTGAAAACCGAAGAAGGTTTCGGGCGGGGTGATCCTGTCTTCCGGCTCCGGCCGGGCAGGCGAAGCGGCGTAAACCACCGAAAGAAACAGGAATAAGAGCAGCAGACTTAAGACTGCTACGTTGTTAACCAGCCTGATAAATTTCTGGCTTTCTGGCTGAGGTTTTAAGTTCATGGCCGTCCTCCTCTATCCTTCTATTATCTTTTTTTCAGGTTGCCGCTGCCAGCATTTTTTATGCTGAGGGTTCGCGGAACAAGAAATCTAAAACCGGCTGCAGCCCCGGTGCCTCGCTGTCCAGTTATTGAAGAAAGAGTTGCGTTCCATGATTTTTGAATACTCTATGCAAATAGTAAGATTTCAGGCGGCGAGCTGATTAAACCAAAAACAGGAAACAATACAGTTTTCAGGGCCTGGCTTAAAAGGACGATCTACTGAATATTTCACTCGAGTTCCTTCTTCAAACCGGAAGAAGAACAGGAAGCCGGCTTTCTCAGGCTTCCCCCGGCCGGCAGCTTCAGGCTTCTTCCACCAGTTTTAAGCCAGCAGGTTGCAGACCACTTCCAGTTTTCTTTTCAGGTTGCCGTATACCGTCACCCGGTGCCAGCCGAACCGATCCCATTCGAGAAGGAGCCGGTTGATATTTCCCACCGGTTCGGCTTCCAGTTTCGTCCGGCAGGCCCTGTCTTCTTCCACATTACCCGTGGTTATAGCCTGATGAAGAACAAACTCGCCAGTTTCGGGGTTGAATTCAAAGGTGGTGACAATTTCTCCGACCGGAAGGATCGATTGGATGGCCGCTCCCTTACGGTCTTCTGAGTGATTTCTGATGCGGTATGGATTGGCCGGGCCCTCGGGACCGAAAACTTTTGTGGGGGCGACACAGTGAGCATAGATGATTTTATTCCGGGAAGTATCTATAACCGGGTCGGAAATGTATCCGGGACGGCCGGTCAGATAGCCGGCCAGGAGCATCATGGTGGTTGAAGGGAGATCTCCCTCGCAGGCTCCAACCAGGCCATCATCGTTGAGCTGGCAGAAACCGAGGCAGGGATAGGCCGGGAGTTTCCCGTTATAAAAGAGACTCAGACAGTCGACGGTGATCGCCCGGGCTCCATGAACGCTCATCAGATTCTTCATGGCCACATACATCAAGCCGGATTTTTTTATTTCTTCTTCTGATGGTTCAACTACTTTTTCTGCTTTTTCTATCCAGGCCCTGGCAAACTTTTCAGCCATCTCGCGATCGGCTCGCCGGTAAGCTTCGTTGATTTCAGCCGAACCTATCTTGACCACTTCGGTTCCAAAGAATTCTTTTATTTTCTGCGGGTTGCCCCAGAAACCGGAACTGTCGGTCACGTCCAGGATTCGACTCTGCCGCATTTTCTTCAGGGCGGAAAAACAGCCGATGGCTTCAACCGCGTCTTCGAAACGGGAAGAAGCCACTCCGGCCACCCGGTGACCGGCCCTTCTGGAGGCGGCATATTGAATCAGAAACTCTCCCGAGCCGGCATAAAGGTCGTCGACCAGGATGGTTGGCCGGCCGGAAGCGGCAATCACCCCGGCTGCTCCGGTCCAGATGCCCAGCAGGTAGACCACGTAACCTTCTATTCCCCTTTCATCTTTGAGAAGGTTTTCTGCTTCCTGCTGTGTCTGCACGGTTACCGGCAGAAATTCTATTTCTGGCAGGGATCTGGTGAGTTTATCCAGCATTCCTTTTTTAGTGCTTCATAGTCGTAACCGATGTTGGGTCAGGTCGGTCGATCGGGAGGGATATGGGAAAAGACCAGTCTGAGTCTGGCCCTGGCCTCAGGAACGTTCGGTGTGCTGGCTGTTCTCCCCTGGAAGCCGGAGGATTTTTTGTTTAATAAAAACGCTGAGGCCTGGACGGCCAGACAGCTTCCCAGAAACTGACGCCGGCTGAGCCGACCTGATAAACTGAAACACCGGTGATTGGAATTTTTCATGGCGATTTACTTTCCCGGTTTTTCTCATTTACTTTCTCCTATCACCGGTGGTGCTGCACGGTCAGGACGAAATTTTCTGTCTCATAATATTCTGTATTCGGCCATCAGATTAAATATAAAGAAGGTCTAAAGGAGTAAAAATGGGTATCCGAATTAGAGTTCCTGAAAGGGATTTTATCGTTTATGCTTTATTCTTGCCTGCCTGGCGCTTATTTCAGAAGAGATGTTCGCAGTTCCGCAGGCAGGCGAGATGCGGATTTTCAACGTCAGGGATTATGGTGCCACCGGCCTTAAATCTCAGAATGCCCGGGAAGCCATTCAGAAAGCGATAGACGCCTGCGCTGCGTCAGGAGGCGGAATGGTCTATTTCCCGCCCGGTGATTACAGCACCGGAACGATCCATCTCCGCAGCCGGGTCAGGATTTATATCGAGGCCGGAGCCACCGTTTATTCAATCAAGGACGGATCTGCCTTCGATAAAGACGCACTGTTTTACGGGGAAGACCTGGTCAATGTCACACTCGAGGGAAGGGGAGTGGTTGATGGCCAGGCGGCTTATGAGTGGCGGGATAAAGGAGATTTTCACGACGATTTCATCTATCCCAATCAACTGGAAATGGAAAAGCTCGGCCGACCGCTCATTCGTTCTTTTCCCCGGGCCGACCAGTACGGCAAACTGGTACTTCTTTTGAGATGCCGCGATGTGCTCATCCGGGGACTTTCTTTTATAGATTCTCCGAGCTGGACGATCCATCCTTATGGCTGCGAGCGTCTGACAATCGACGGGGTCCACATTCGCTCCAGGCTTAAAGAGGGAGTCTGGGCTGACGGCATCGACCCCGATGGTTGTCGTGATGTCCGGATCGCCAGCTGCACCATCGAAACCGGAGACGACGCTCTGGTTTTTTATTCGATGAACTGGTTCGGTCCGGCCCTGCCCTGCGAAAACATCACCGTGACCAACTGCCGTCTGTCCTCCGCCTCAAGCGCCATTAAATTCTGCGACGGCAACATGAATGCTATCAGGAACGTGACCATTGACAATTGCGTGATTACCGATTCGAACCGCGGTCTGTCATTCATGGTGTTTGACGGCGGTGTGGTTGAAAATGTAGTCATATCCAATCTGGTGATAGAAACCAGACGCCATGACTGGTTCTGGTGGGGAGATGGAGAGCCGATTCATTTTAATATCAAAAAAAGAAGCGAGGTGCACCGCAGCTGGAAACCGGAGGATGTCCGCCCGGCAGGAAAAATCCGCCGGGTGTTGGTCAGCAATGTACTGGCCCGGGGGCAGGGCTCGAGCCAGATCACAGGCCATCCGGAAAGCTGGCTCGAAGACATCACCATTGAAAACTTGCGACTGACTATCTCTCATAATCCGGAAGCTCCTTATGATAAAGCTGTAAACGCAATCGAGATTAAGTACGCCCGCAATTTTAATCTGAGAAATGTGGAAGTAACATGGGAAAAACCGGAATATGAAAAATGGCAGAACGCAGTTTATGTGGAAAAGGCAAAGAACCTGGAAGTTGATGGGCTGCAGGCCCGGCAGGCGAAGCCGGAAGATCTGACCGCTGCCGCGCTGGTGCTGAATCAGGTTGGTAGGGCAGTGGTAAAAAATTGCCAGGCCGGAGCCGGCACCGGCATCTTCCTCAAAGTAATGGGCCCTGACACCGCGGACATATATCCTGTAAACAACGAGCTCAGCCTGGCCCGCAAACCGCTCGAGCTGTCGCCGGAAGTGGCCAGAAAGAAGGTCGGGAAGCTGAAATGACTGGAAACTTCTTATTTCATGGTTAAATTGCCCTGAAGGAAAAGCCATTTCTCTTTTTTAACAGGAATTAATTATTTCAAACTGACTGACAGTTTTCTGGATTGAAACTCAGAAGCGGCGTATAATGAAGCCAGCGTAAAAAGGGAGGAAGATGTCTTTGAAAAAAATTCTGATGGTTTTTGTATTGATCCTTTTGGTGCTGTCCTTTGTGCCGGGAGCTGTCGCCAGGATTTCTTTCGGAGTTAAGGGGGGAGTTAACTTAGCCAGCATTTCTGTGTCTCCGAAGCCTTTCGAAGTTTCAGCCTTCAGGACTCTGTCCGGTCCCTGCGGAGGAATCTTTTTTAACCTGCCGCTGGGGTCATTCAACCTTCAGACGGAATTCATGTATGCGCGCCGCGGAACACAGTACGAAGCCTACATAGATTACGGCTTTTACGATGTTCACTGGCAGCATGATTATCTGGAAGCGATTCTTCTGTTGAGATGGTCGGGAGTGTCCTCTGGTCAGTTCAGGCCGGTTATCTTTGCCGGACCATCCTGGGGGTATCTCAGCCGGGCTTTTTCAGTGGTATATGACCTTGACGGGAAAAAAGTTGATGAAGTTGATTCAAGGGATTATTTCAGAAAGGGAGAGCTGGCGGCCGTTTTCGGTGCCGGGATGGAGTATGATTTAAGACCGATTAAATTTCTTCTTGAGGCGCGTTATCACCTGGGCCTCACCAGTGTCGCCCTGAGCGGCTTTGAAGTGGATTATATTAAAAACAGAAGCCTGACCGCCATGGCCGGGGTATCTTTTTGATTCTTTAGTTCAGCGACTCTGAACTTTATCTTGTCTGGATTCAACAGGCTGTGAGTAATTAATCCGGCTAAGGGAAGAAAATCCGGGGATAGCAGAGAGAAAAATGGGGTGAGTGAGGGGATTCGAACCCCCAACCACCGGATCCACAGTCCGGTGCTCTAACCCTTGAGCTACACTCACCGTGAAGGGATTAAAATTTTCTCATCAAACCGATGAATTGTCAATAATACCGGCCGGGCATGCGGAGGGTCCTGTCACGGCGCCCTCCATCCTGAAATCCATAACGGCCTGTATTGAAATTGGAAGAGAAAGCCAGTACGTTCTTGCTGATCCTCTGTCGGCTCTTATCCTGGAAGGGTCCTGTCACGGCCCATCTCCTCCCGTGCTTGCTCACCGATCCCCCGCGGGGAACCCCTTTCGCTCCGCGCGGTTCTGAGATACGCCGTGCCACCCTCGTGTTTATGACAAATTCTGCTTAATCCAGGGACCGGAATGGGAAAAAAGATTGGCGTAAATCGGTGCTTTTCCGACAATGTGGCACGACTGTATTTATTTAATTATTCCAGCATATATGGCTTATTCGTCTTTCGGTGTAGTGTCAACGCTGTAGATAATGACTGTAGAGATCGCCGGCTGGCTTTTATTCTGTTAAATTCAGCTTAATAGCTTGCCCGGGAAAAGACAATGCGAAACATTACCGGGTGAGAGAGAAGATTAATTCAAGGAAGGTTTGAAGCGTCAGTCAGAGATTTCAGGTATCCAGCGATTTCAGGAATATGACAGCAATAAAAGGGTCAGCCTTTCTGTTCTTCGATCAGGTCGAGAATTTCCTCCGCGTCGCGCCATCTTTCTCTCACCCGCACGCTGATTTCAAGAAACACCTTGCTTTTAAGCATTTCCTCCATTTCCTGCCGGGCTTCGCTGCCGATGGTTTTCAGCATGCTGCCCTTTTTGCCGATGATGATTCCTTTGTGATTTTCTTTTTCCACCAGAATTTCCGCCTGAATTCTCACCAGGGGGCGAGGCGAGAGCGCGGGTTTTCGTCCGCTGGCCGGCCGGACCGGAAGTTCGCTCTTTTCAATCGAACGGATGATCACCGCCGTGGTGTAGGGGAGCTCTTCTTCCACGTGGTTGAGTATTTTTTCACGTATTATTTCTGAAAGAAGAAATTTTTCAGACTGGTCAGAAATCTCTTCGTCGGAATAAATTTTTTCGGCTTCCGGCAGGTAATCGTAAATCAGCTTCTCCAGCCGGTCAAGGTTGTCACCCTTTAAAGCCGAAATCGGCACAATCTCCTTGAACGGCAGAAGGTCCTTGTAGCTGTCGATCATCGGCAGCATGCTTTCCTTTTTTACCAGGTCCACTTTGTTGATCAGCAGGAATATCGGTCTGGTGATCTTTTTCAGCATCTCCAGGACGTACTGGTCGCCATGCCCGAATTTTCTGGTGGCGTCGATCATCAGCAGCACCAGGTCGGCCATTTCCAGGGAGGAATAAACGTAATTCATCATCCGACGGTTCATCAGGTGGAGCGGCTTGTGCACACCCGGATTGTCGATAAAGATGATCTGTCCCAGTTCGGTTGTTTTTATTCCGAGAATGCTCACCCGGGTGGTTTGCGGCTTGTCGGAAACTATGGCCACTTTCCGGCCGAGCAGGCTGTTCAGAAGCGTGGATTTTCCGGTGTTCGGGCGTCCGATTAATGCCACATATCCTGTTCGGTATGGCCTGGCTTTCTGACTTGTTTTTTTTCTGGGCAACTTATTCTTCTCCTTCCTGGTTGCTTTCGGCTGGCTTTCGGGTGAGGCGGACTTTCTGGATGCTGCGCTCATCCACCTCTAAAATTTCAAATTCGAGGTTGGTCAGCTCGAGCTTTTCCCCGGGCTGGGGCAGACGCCCGAGGTGCTGTTGCAGCAACCCATTTACCGTCTGAAAATTCTCTTCTGAAAGTTCGCAACCCAGGACTTCCTCCAGCTCTTCCACTTCGGTCTCCCCGTGCACCAGGTAGGTATCGGGTTTTTCCACCACTATCTGCGGTTCTTCCGTGTCATATTCGTCCTGGATCTCCCCGACAATTTCCTCCAGAACGTCCTCCATGGTCACCAATCCGGAAACTCCGCCGTATTCATCGATGACGATGGCCAGTTTCTGCCTGTTCTTTTTGAATTCCGAAAGAAGCTTTTTCACCGGCATGGTTTCGGGAACAAAAAGCGCCGGTCTAAGCAGAAAATCGATCTTTCTTTCGGACTGCGTGCCGTCAGCGAATTCCAGCAGATCCTTCGCCATGACCATCCCGACAATGTTGTCCAGCCGGTCCCGGTAAACAGGGATGCGAGAATATTTCTCCCGGATAAAAATTTCCTTCAATTCATGAACGGTAATTTCCAGACTCACTGTCACCATCCGGCTTCTGGGGGTCATTATTTCTCTGACCTGCCGATCGCCAAATTCCACCACGCCGCGAAGCAGTTCGTCCTCGTCTTGTTCGATGATTCCTTCTTCTGTGGCTTCATCTATAAAGGTCTCTATTTCCTCTTCACTGGCTTCACGCGCCCGACTGGTAGCCTGCCGTTCCTCTTCTCTTTTGAGGTATATTTGTGGCACGATGAGAAACGGGAACAGCAGAAATTTTAAGGGCACCAGCACCGGCAGAAAAAATTTAAGGTGGTTTTCTTTTATCACCAGCAGAAAAAGTCTCGGCAGATAGTCAAACAGCAGAAAGTAGGAGGTAAAAATGACAAGGAAGAAAAGAAGTGATTTTCGGTTGAGCAGCGGCCAGTTCCGCTGGAGCAGCATGACGAACATCAGAAGGAAAATGATCCGTCCGAATTCGATGGCGATCCTGAATTCGTCATAGCGGTCGAGAATGTCATCCTTCAGAGGGTTTTTTTCGTCCAGCAGCCGGGAAAAACCTATTCTCGAATAGGTGGAAAAAATAATGTTGAGAACGGATAGTATAAAGGTCAGGATGAAACTCAAAATCAGGAGGAAAAGCAGAGCTTCAGAGCCAGCCATCGCCATCACAGATTATCCGCACGGTAGTTTTTCAAAAAGCGCGGCCTGATCCGGGCCTCTTCTTCCTCCATGCCTTTATAATGCTCGAACCCCAGCAGGTGGAGGAACCCGTGGATAGTCAGTATCTCCATTTCTCGTAGAAGAGAGTGCCCCTGCTTACGGGCCTGTTTTCTGGCCACTTCCGGACAGATGATTATGTCTCCAAGATAAAATTTGCCGTCAGGGCCTTTTTCCCCGATCGGGAAACTCAACACATCGGTCGGCCTGTCCTTGCGCCGGTACCGGCGGTTTAGAGAATGGATAGCCCGGCGGCCCACCAGGGTCAGAACCACTTCAGCTCGCTGAACCCGGTAACTCCGGCATAGCTTTTCCAGCAGCTGTTTAAGTCTGTTTAGCGGGACCGGATTCTTCTTCAGTTTGTTTATTATTACGACCATTTTTCTTTTTTCCTTCTTCTTTCTTTTCTGCTTGTTTTTCAAAATCAAAACCAGGATACTTCGGCCTGGGGTGATAAATGGCGTCCAGAGTGATCAGAAAGGAATTGGCAATCACCCGGAGATCTTTCAGGGTAAAGCCGCAATCGTCAAGCTGGCCGTCCTGGATATGGTTGTTAAATATCTCAGTTATCACTTGCTTGAGGTTCTGTCTGGTCGGGTTGTTGAGGCTTCTGGCCGCCGCTTCCACCGAGTCAGCCAGCAGGAGCAGACCGGCTTCTTTGCTTCTGGGAGTGGGCCCGGCATAACGAAAATCTTCAGCTTCTATTTTATGCAGTTCCGGGTCATATTTTTGCTTGGCTTTATGGAAGAAATATCGAACGATCGAAGTCCCGTGATGCTGGGCGATCAGGTCGATGAGCGGCTGGGGCAGTTTTAATTTGCGGGCCAGGTCTATGCCGTCCTTAACGTGGTTTATTATTACCAGAGTGCTAAGAGAAGGGGTTAACTCGCGGTGAACATCTTCCCGGGAAGTCTGGTTTTCGCTGAAGTACTCGGGCCTCTTCATCTTTCCGATATCGTGATAGAGTCCGCCCGCTTTGACCACAAGCGAATTGGCGTTTATCTTTTCCGCGGCTTTTTCGGCTAAGGTGGAGACGATCAACGAATGGTGGTAAGTGCCCGGAGCTTCCAGGGCCAGCTGACGGAATATCGGCAGGTCGGAATTGGTCAGTTCATGAAGTTTGGTGTCGGTGACAAAGCCAAACAGGCTTTCAAAGGGTGGCAGCAGAACAAAAGCGAGAGCCGCGCTGAGCAATCCGCCGGCCGCTGCCGACAACAGCTCGGCCGACATGTTCGAAAACTCGGGAAAGGACTGACGGATCAGGTAGGTAAGCAGAACCAGAATAACCTGAAACGGTGCCAGGACCATAAGTCCGGCCTTCAGGATGGAATTACGGCTCGAGGCCAGATAATACCTCAGTCCGTAAATGGCTGCGATTCCTCCCAGCAGGACGTATATTCCGGTGAAATAATCACCGCCGAGCAGATAACCGGCCAGCAGGCTGTTTATAACGCAGTAGATGACAGCGATTTCCCGGCGGGTGAGCAGGGCAAAAATAAAAGTGGCGAACTGGAACGGAAAACCATAGGTCAGCGAATCTTTGTTAACGTTGATGATGGAAAGCGAGGTGCTCATAGCTTCGGCCACGAATAAACTCGCTTTGTAAATGACGAAACTCAGAAGAAGCGAAAAGCCGATCATCTGCAGCAGGTTCAATTTTTTCTCGACCGCTGCCAGCCACTCCAAAAAATTCCAGATGAAAAAGAAGATAACCGAATACAGGAATAGCAGGCCGAAAAACTGCACCAGCCAGTGGGCCTGATTGCTTATCTGCTGATTTATTATAGAAATTTGCTCTATGACCGAAGGTGTGGCTTCATCTCCTTTTCTTATGAGGACTTTCCCTTTTTTTATGGTGTAAAACACCGGCTCAACCTGATTTCTGGCTTTCAATCGCCTGATTTCGGTTTCCTGGGCATCGTAATTGATGGTAGGAACAATAAAAGCCGGCGCTAAAGTTTTAAGTATATTCCTCTGCCGGGATGGTATTTCCAGTGAATTAATCTCTGCGTTGAGAAAGGCCCTGGCTTCTTTCAGGTCGAGAACTTCGGCCGCTTTCAGGAGCTTCTCTTCTTTACCTTTGATGACCAGCAGACCTTTTTCCGTTTCTCCGTGGTTGAACAGACTGCGGGAAAGGACGATTTCTTTAAATAGAAGCGGGGTCAGAATTTCAACCAGCAGATCTTCGAGCTCGGAGGAAAATTTCTGTCTGGCCAGTTGATTCAGGGTAGTTTCATCCAGGTCGATTCCCAGATTTTCTGATAGATTGTTTTGCAGGTCCTTCAGGCTGGAGCTGACGGAGGAACTCTCCCAGGCTCGCGCCATCTCGAAGAATTGTTTTATTTTTTCACGGACGGCATCGATGATTTTAAGGTTATAGGAGTAAACCGGAGGTATGTTGGCTTCAGCTCTCTCCCGTCTCTCGTCTGTGGCCTGGCGGTCCTCAATAGTTATGGTAATCGGGCTGATGATATCTCTGGTGGCTATTTCCCCGACCTTTATGGCCGGCAACGGCCTGGCCGGGAAATAGGAAGTGAGGAAAGCTATTACAGCTGCAAAAAATATTATGTAAAGAAGAGGATGCTGGAGAATTCTTTTCAGGAAGGGAACTTTTTCCGGTTTCCCGTTTTCCAGTTTTTTCCGCCAGGGCAGTATTTCGTCGCTCTTAAAAAGACGAAACTGGCGGAACTGGAGGGTTTTCATCGTCTTTTAAACTGCGCTGGATTCAGCTCTGGCATAGGCCTTTATGATCTTACCGACGAGAGGATGGCGGACGACGTCTTTTTCGTTGAAGTAGATGAAGGCAATTTCTTTGATTGAGGACAGGATTTTAATAGCCTGCAGGACGCCGGACTTCCTCGGCTGGGGGAGGTCAATCTGAGTGATGTCGGCTGTGATCACAAGTTTCGAGTCAAAACCAAGACGGGTGAGGATCATCTTCATCTGTTCCCGCGTGGTGTTCTGGGCTTCGTCCAGAATGATGAAGGCGCTGTTCAGCGTTCGCCCACGCATATATGCCAGAGGAGCGATTTCAATGATCCCCCTTTCGACCAGCCGGTTCGCCTGTTCATGAGGTGTCAGGTCATAAAGAGCGTCATAGAGCGGTCTGAGATATGGGTTGATCTTCTGCACCAGGTCTCCAGGCAGAAAACCGAGCCTCTCTCCAGCTTCTACCGCCGGTCTGGTCAGGATAATCCGGTTCACCTGCTTGCTCTGGAGGTAGGAGAGAGCCATGGCCATAGCCAGGTAAGTCTTTCCGGTTCCGGCCGGACCGATGCCAAAAACCAGGTCGTATTCTTTAATGGCTTTCATGTAGGCCTGCTGGTTCAGGCTTTTCGGGGCGACCGATTTCCTCTGGAGATAGATCGGTTCTGCCGGAGCATACTGTTCCAGCTGACCTGGATTCTCTTCCATCAGGTCCAGGGCGATGTGGAAGTCTTCTTCCCGCAGGGTATATCCTTTGTCTTCGAGTTCCTGAATTTTCTCAAAATATTTTCTGGCGAACTGGACTCTTTCGGCGTCGCCATTCAGAATGAGCTTATCCCCGCGAACCGACAGAGTTACACCGAGACGACTTTCGAGTTTTTTCAGGTTTTTATCGAGGACTCCGAAAAAGGAAACGCGGCGAACGTACGGGTGGGAAATTTTTTCCATTTTAAGGACTGGTCAGAATTCTCCTTTTCATGAATTTCAATTACTCTTACAGGTATAAAAATTTAATCACGGATAAAATTCTTTGTCAAGTAAGCAGAACCCGGCCCGGAGAGCGGGGGAGTGGCTGAAAACAGGGTAAGGGCTGGCAGCTGAATGTACGGAGAGGGCAACCGGCTTCAGACCGGCTGCCGATTACAGCTCGAGAGACAATCTCCGGAGTTCAGTTTCAGCAGGCCGTAATTGTCGAATAAGCGGTCATAGCAGCAGGCATGGCATCTTCTTTCAAGGTGCCGGGTCGAGAAAAGGATATTTCTGGCTTAACAGGTTGAAAAAGCTACGCTTCTGGTATATAAAATTCTCTCAGGAGGAATGATGGAAAAAGAATTTACTCAGGTTTCGATACCCACGTCCCTCTATAAAAAAATCGAAGAAAAGATCAAAGGGACCGAATTCAGCTCGGTTTCCAGTTATGTGACCAGGGTTCTCCGGGAAAGCCTGGCCCGGGAAGAAGAAAACAAAGAAGTTTTCAGCCCTGATGAAGAAGAAAAAATCAAGGAGAGGTTGAAAGCGCTGGGTTATATCGATTGAGGAGCTGAACGGTATTCCCGCCTGATAACTCTGAAAGGAGTTCCACGATGATACCACCACATGGCGGCCGGCTGATTGAACGTCTGGCCAGCGAAGAAAAAAAGAAGGAAATCATTTCCAGAGCTGCGGAAATGGTTTCGGTTGTTCTTGACCCGGATCTGGTTTCCGACCTGGAAAACATAGCCACCGGAGTTTATTCCCCGCTGGAGGGATTTCTCAATCAACGGGATTTTCTCAGCGTGCTTGACCATATGAGGCTTTCGAATGACCTTCCCTGGACCATCCCGATAGTTCTGGATGTCGACAGGGAACTCGCCGGCAGAATCAGAGAAGGTCAGGAAATCATCCTGAAGAACGAGCAGCTGAAGCCCGTCGGGGTGCTCACCGTGGAAGAGAAATATAAGTTTAACCGGGAAGAGTTCAGCCGGAAAGTTTACGGCACGACCGACCCGGCACATCCGGGAGTCAGCCGGGTGCTGGCCATGAAAGAGGTTTTGCTGGGAGGGCCGGTCGAGCTGTTTGAACTGGAACCCACTCCGTTTGACCGCTACCGGCTGTCTCCGAAAGAAACCCGGGTTCTCTTCAGGGAAAAAGGCTGGAAAACAATCGTCGGCTTTCAGACCCGTAACACTCCACATCTCGGTCATGAATACGTTCAGAAGGCTGCCCTTACCTTTACAGACGGACTGTTCATCAACCCGGTCATCGGGCGCAAGAAAAAAGGCGACTTCCGCGATGAGGTCATCCTGGCTTCCTACGAGGAGCTTATCAAGCATTATTATCTGAAGGAAAGGGCGGTCATGGCTATTCTTAAGATGGAAATGCGCTATGCCGGTCCGCGGGAAGCCATCCATCATGCCATCATCAGAAAGAATTTTGGCTGTACCCATATCATCATAGGTCGCGACCATGCGGGTGTTGGCAATTATTATCGGCCCTATGCTGCTCAGGAAATATTTGAAGAATTCCCTGACCTGGGCATAGTGCCGCTGTTTTTCAAGTCGTTCTTTTACTGCCGCAGGTGCGGCTCGATAGAAAACGAAAAGACCTGTCCGCACGAAGCTTCTTCACATATTCAGTTCTCCGGCACGAAAATCCGGGATCTGCTGGCCGGGGGTGAAATTCCGCCTCCGGAATTGATGAGACCGGAAGTGGCCAGGGTAATTCTGTCTTTTGAAAATCCGTTCAACGATTGAGAGGCGTTATGAAAAAAAGATTGCTGGTCATAGGGCTGGATTGCGCGGCTCCCGCTCTGGTGTTTGACCGGGCGGATGAACTGCCGAATCTGAAAAGTTTAATCGATGGAGGTCTCCACGGGAAACTCAGGAGCTGCGACCCGCCGATAACCATACCTGCCTGGATGGTGATGGCCACCGGTAAAGACCCGGGCCAGCTCGGACTTTACGGTTTTCGCCATCGCCGGGGCTATGAATACAACAAAATGTGGATTGCCAATTCCACGGCGGTGCGCGAAAAAACCGTCTGGGATTATCTCGGCGAGCAGGGAAGGGAAAGCATTCTGGTGGGAGTTCCGCCGAGTTATCCTCCGAAACCGCTCCGGGGGAAGCTGATTTCCTGCTTCATAACTCCCTCGAGTGAGCAGCCTTATACCTACCCGGCCGAACTCCGCCAGGAAATTGAAGAGCGCTTCGGACCCTTTAAGTTTGACGTCACCTTCCGCACAGAAGACCGTTCGCGGGTTCTGGCCGAGATTTATGAGATGACGGAAAATCATTTCCGGGTGATTGAATACCTGCTGGAAGATCGCACCTGGGAGCTTTTCTGGTTTGTGGAGATCGGCGTTGACCGCATTCACCACGCTTTCTGGAAATTCATGGACCGGGAGCACCATCTCTATGAGCCCGGCAATCCCTACGAGACAGCTATACATGATTATTATCGTTACCTGGACGAAAGGATAGGTCGCCTGCTGGAAAAGATCGACGACCGGACGGCCGTGCTGGTGGTTTCCGACCACGGAGCGAAAAGGATGAAGGGAGCTTTCTGTGTTAACGACTGGCTCATGGAGCAGGGAGATCTGGTTATCACCGAGCAGCCGAAACCCGGTGAAAGTGTCGACAACCTGAAAATTGACTGGAGCCGCACCCGGGCCTGGGGCTGGGGAGGCTATTATGCTCGCATATTTCTGAACGTCGAAGGACGCGAGCCACAGGGGATCATAAAGCCGGAAGATTATGAAATCTACAGGGACGAACTGGCGGAGAGGATAAAAGCCATTCGCGGTCCTCAGGGAGAAGAGTGGAAAACTGTCGTCATAAAGCCGCAGGAGCATTATCCTGAACTTAACGGCGAATATCCGGACCTGATGGTTTATTTCGATGACCTCTACTGGAGATCCGCCGGGACGGTCGGGTACGGGACGCTTTATCTTCAGGAAAACGACACCGGTCCGGATGACGCTGTCCATGATTACGAGGGGATATATATCCTCTACGATCCGGATAAAAAAGGTAGCCGTCAGGTTGACGCCAGCATTCTCGATATAGCGCCGACGATACTCGGCCTGCTCCAGGGACCGGAAGTTTCCGGATTCCGGGGTCGGCTGCTGGAATAGCCGGCAATATTCTTAACCGGGGCTTATTGAGCAACACAAAATAGAAATTCGTAATACTGAAGGAGCTTGATGATGTGCGAAGAACAGAAAGGATTCACCGTCTGGTTCACCGGTCTGCCGTGTTCGGGAAAGTCGGCGGTGGCTGACCGGGTGGCTGAAATTCTGCGCGCTCACCACCTGAAGGTGGAAAGGCTCGATGGCGATGTGGTCCGCCAGAGCCTCTGTCGCGACCTCGGCTTTTCCAGAGAAGACCGCAATGAAAACATACGGCGGGTAACCTTTGTGGCTAAACTGCTCACCAGAAACGGGGTGGCCGTGCTGACCTCTTTTATTTCTCCGTATCGTGAGATGAGGGAACAGGCGCGGCGCGAGATTGGCGATTTTATCGAAGTGTATGTTAAGTGTCCGCTGGAAGTCTGCATGCAGCGCGATGTCAAGGGGATGTATCAGAAGGCGATTCGCGGCGAGATCAAAGAATTTACCGGGATTTCCGACCCCTACGAAGAACCGCTCAACCCGGAGCTTGTTCTGGAAACCGACCGGGAGACTCTGGAGGAAAGCGCCCGCCGGGTTATTGAATATCTCAAAAAATCCGGGTACCTCGGGCATCATATCAAAATTCAGGATCAGGCCTGATGCAGCTTAAATACAAAAATTACCTGGTCACTGGAGGAGCCGGTTTCATCGGCTCGCATCTGGCTGAAACCCTGGTGAATCACGGTTGCCAGGTGAGAATTCTCGACGATTTTTCCAGCGGGAAAGAAGAAAATATTTCATCTTTTCGAGACCGGGTGGAAGTAATAAAGGGAGACATAAGGGACAGAGAAACCTGCCTGCAGGCGGCTGAGGGAATGGAAGTAATCCTGCACCAGGCAGCCCTGGCTTCTGTTCCCCGGTCGGTGGCCGAGCCACTTCTGGCCCATGAAGTCAACCTCACCGGAACTCTCAACCTGCTGCTGGCGGCCGCCCGGACCGGTGTAAAAAGTTTTGTCTTCGCTTCTTCTTCAGCAGTTTATGGAGACGATCCGCATATGCCGAAAAAGGAAGGGCGCGAAGGGAAAGCACTTTCTCCTTACGGCGCCCAGAAACTCGCTTCAGAAAAATACTGCCAGGTCTTCAGCCAGCTGTATGGCTTCAACGCTGTCTGTCTTCGTTATTTTAATGTTTTCGGCCCGAGGCAGGACCCTTCTTCCCAGTATGCGGCCGTCATTCCCATTTTCATAACCAGAATGCTTCAGGGAAAGCCTCCGCTCATTTTCGGCGATGGCCAGCAATCGAGAGATTTCATCTATGTGGGAAACGTTGTCAGAGCCAACCTGCTGGCCGCCAGCTCGACCTGTTTCCGGGGAGAGGCCTTTAACATCGGAGCCTCTGTTAGAATTACCATCAACGATCTGGTGAAAATTCTTCAGGAATTGCTCAGCTGTTCGGTTTTACCGGAATATGCTGAGGCCAGGCCTGGTGACATTTTTGAATCTTCGGCTGACATCTCGCTGGCTGAAGAAAAGCTCGGGTTCACTCCGGAGATAGATTTCCGGACCGGATTGCTTCTGACCATCGACTGGTTCAGGTGCGGCAAAAAATAGGAGGCTTCAGCAGATTCTCGGAAGAAGTTCTGAGGTAAGCGGTTCGAGAAGTCTCAGCCCCCCGCTTCTGGTTCTGAGCAGCGCCTCTCCGGGACGGCCGATCCTGTCCTGGACCTCTCCGATTATCGCTGCCTGGCGGGAGGCCGGATTTTTCTTTAGATACTTCAGAATTTGCGCAGCTTCTTTTTCTCCGGCCACGATCAGGGCTCGTCCCTCACAGGCTAAATACAGCGGATCGATGCCGAGGATTTCCACCGCGCCGCGGATCGCCCGCGAGAGTGGAATTTTTTCCTCTTCCACCAGCAGTGGATGTTTAAGCCTGTCGGCCAGCTCGGAAAGCACGGTGGCCAGTCCGCCGCGGGTTATATCCCGCATCCAGAGAGCTCCCTTTTTCCAGAGCGGCAGGAGGAAGGTGAGCGGCGCGCAATCGCTTCTGACCTTTGAGCTCATCCGAAAATTGTTTCTGGCGAGCATGATGGCCAGTCCGTGTTCTCCGACCGGACCGGTGACTATGATTTTATCTCCCGGATTTATCCTTTCAGGTTGCGGACGAGAGATGAGTCGGCCGACTCCGGCCGTGTTGATGTAAATTCTGTCAGCCTGGCCGCGGGGCACAACTTTGGTGTCCCCGGTAACGATTTTCACCCCGCTTCTGGTGGCCGCTTTTTTGATCGAGAGCAGAATTTTTTCCAGGTCCGGCATATCTATCCCTTCTTCGATTATGAGCGCCAGCGAGAGAAACTCCGGCCTGGCGCCGGAGACCACCAGGTCGTTGACCGTTCCGTTGACGCAGAGAGAACCGATATCACCGCCGGGAAAGAAGATCGGGTCGACCGTGTAAGAATCCGTGGTGAGAGCCAGTCCTTCGGGAAGAAAGGCGGCGTCATGCAGAGGCTTCAGATAGCGGTTGTTAAACACCCGAACGATTTTATCCCGGATGAATTCCTGCATGAGGCGACCGCCGCTTCCGATTTCCAGGCTTATCTGTTTCATTTCCTTTTTGCTCCGCTTGAATATTTATACTCGATCAGACAGGCGCCTTCGTAAGAGACCATGCAGGGACCGAGCGGATGGTCAGGATGGCAGGAACGAGCAAAAAGAGGGCACTCGACCGGATCGATAAGACCCTTAAGAACCTCGCCGCAGCGGCAGCCGGCGGGATGTGGCCTGCCGGCTTCAAATCGCAGTCGGAATTTTTCCCTGGCCTCGAACGACTGCCATTCTTTCTTAAGCCTCAATCCGCTGTTTTTAATCGGACCGAGCCCGCGCCAGGTGGCTTCGAAGGGCTCAAACATTTCGGCCATCAGCTGGCGGGCCTTCTGGTTCCCGTTGAAAGTCACCACCCTCCGGTATTCATTGGCAACGGTTGGCTGTCCCTGCCTGATCTGTCTGACCACAGATAGAAGTCCAAGAAGAATGTCAGCCGGTTCAAACCCGGCGATGGCTCCGGGAAGACCGTATTTTTCAGCAACGAATTCATAAGCTTGCTGTCCTATGATAGCGCTTACATGGCCTGGATAGATGAATCCGTCAATGGTCACCTCTCCCGACTGAAGAATCGCCTCGATGGCTGGCGGAATCAACCACAGCGCCCCCAGCAGCGAAAAGTTCTTCAAACCTTCTGAAGCGGCCTGCCTGACGGTGAAGGCAATAGCCGGGATGGTGGTTTCAAAACCGGCTCCGAAAAAAATCACCTCGGAGTCCGGGCGGTTTCTGGCCAGCTCTTGGGCTTCTTCAGGAGAATATACTATTTTGATTTCAGAACCGGCGGCCGGAACAGTGGTCTGAAGAGAGCCTTTTCGGGTGGGAACCCGTGTCATATCTCCAAATGTGGCCACCACGATGTTTCTTCTCGAGGTTACCAGGTCTATTATTGCTTCGTGATAAAAGTCAGGGGTGATACACACCGGACAGCCCGGTCCCGATACCATTTCCACGCCTGTCTCCCGAAGAAGCGGCTTCAGCCCGGAGCGATGGAGGGTCATCGTATGAGTGCCGCATACTTCCATAATCCTCAGAGACCGGTTGAGCGGCTTGATTTCCCTCTGTATGGCCTTGAGAAGAGTTCTGATGGTGAGGTTGGACCGGAATCGTTCGAACAATTCGGCTGATGTTTCTCTTCGCGTCATGACTCAGTCAGAAGAGTTGAGCTTTTCCAGCTGTTTGAAAAGCCTCAACGTCCGGCGAGCTTCCTGGCGGTCAAGCCTGGAGATGGCAAATCCCGCATGGACTATCACCCAATCGCCAACCTTAGCTTCAGGCAGTAACGACAGGTTTGCCACCACGGTTGTCCCCATATAATCAACCTTTCCCGTGCCATTAGGTTCAATGCTGATTATTTTACCTGGAACAGCCAGACACACTGCTTTCCTCCTTCTCTAAAATACCAGAGGAGAGAGCCTCTGTCCACCGGTCGGGGGATTTTTGACAATTGGTGATGGTGTCCTTATAATGTTTTCCATGTTTGACACCCTCGAAGGTTACATTCAGCCCGGGACCGTGGAAGCAGAGCTGGTCCAGCAGATAGATTTTACCCGGCTTCCAGTCCACGTGGCCATCATCATGGACGGCAACGGGCGCTGGGCCCGCCAGAGAAACCTTCCCAGGACAGAGGGCCATAAAGCGGGAAGCGAAGCGGTGAAGGAAGTGGTTGAAGCTTCAGCCCGCCTGGGCATTAAGTATCTCACACTTTACGCCTTTTCTCATGAGAACTGGAAAAGACCGCCCGATGAGGTCAATACCCTCTGGGGGCTCCTTCATCGTTATCTCTCGGAAGAAAGCCGGGTGTTGATGGAGAACGACCTGAAATTGAAAGTTATTGGCGATAGAAAGGGAATTCCATATCCGGTCAGGAGAGAGCTCGCCCGGGTGGAAAGACTCACCCGGGGAAACCGCCGGATGACCGTCGTGCTGGCGCTGAATTACGGAGGCCGGCAGGAAATAATCAGGGCGATAAAAAAGCTGCTTGGCAGAGGGAAAATCAAAGAAATTGATGAAGAAATTTTTTCCCGTTATCTTGATACAGCCGGTCTTCCCGATCCGGACCTGCTCATCAGGACGAGCGGGGAGATGCGGCTGAGCAATTTTTTGCTGTGGCAGAGTGCTTACACTGAATTATGGATAACCCCGGTCCTCTGGCCCGATTTTCGGAAGAAGGATCTGTTCATGGCTATAATTGATTATCAGAAACGCGAAAGAAGATTCGGCGGAATTCAACCGGTTGAAAAATCTGGAAGGAGTTAAGATGGGACTCTGGCAGAGAACCAGAACGGCGATAATAATCATCGGCATCCTGTTTGCTATCATTCAATTTGCTCCTCCCTGGGTTTTCTTTCTGGCTCTGCAGCTGACGATTATCGGCGGACTTCTGGAATTTTACAGCCTGGCCAACAGAAGGAATTTTTATCCCCAGAAATTTCTCGGCTGTATCTTCGCCCTGATCATCGGGGCCACTTTTTATTTTGACCAGTTTCCTTTCCTTCTCGGGTTTACCATTATCACTCTGATCGCCTTTGTCTACTACGTTATCGACACCAACAGTCTGGAAAAGCTGGCTCTCTTTCCAGGTTCTTTCAGCCTGACCATAGCCGGCCTGGTTTATGTTAGCCTGACCATGAATTTTCTTTATCTCGTCCGGCGCGATTTCGGCATCTACTGGCTTTATTTTCTGTTCGCAGTCATATCGCTCGGTGATACCGGAGCTTTTCTCATAGGGAAAGCTATCGGCCGCCACAAGATGACTCCGATCGCCAGTCCGAACAAGACCTGGGAGGGCGCGGCTGGAGGCCTGCTGTGGGCAGCGGCCGGGGCCTGGCTTGCTCGCAAAGTCCTTCTCTCTCAATTTCCCCTGCTCGAGGTTATCGTTATGGGTGTTCTTGTCCAGGCTATGGCTCAGGTGGCTGACCCCCTGGAATCTCTCTTCAAGAGAGCGGCCGGGGTGAAGGATTCCTCCAGTCTGATACCCGGTCACGGGGGGATACTCGATAGGATAGACAGTTATACTCTGACGGCTCCGGTTTTTTATTATCTGATGAAACTTCTTATTATGAAATAAACCCCTGATTCTCATGAAACAGAAGAGAAAAAACCTGGTGATTCTGGGTAGCACCGGTTCCATCGGTCAGAATACGCTCGAAGTGGTCCGCCGGCAATCAGCTCGTTTCCGGGTGGTTGGTCTGGCCGCCGGTCGCAACATCTGGCTTCTGACTTCCCAGGTGGAAGAATTTCAGCCGGAAGTTGTAGCCGTGGAGTCGGAAAGTCTGGCCTTGGAGCTCAGAAAAAAGGTTGGTAAACAGGTAAAGATTGTCTACGGAGAAAGCGGTTACCAGACGGTAGCTTCCTGGAAAAAAGCTGACCTGGTGGTTTCAGCGATGACCGGGATCGCCGGGTTAAAACCAACCCTGGCGGCGTTGAACAGCGGCAAAGACCTGGCTCTGGCCAACAAGGAAACCATGGTGGTGGCCGGCGCCCTGATCAGAAAGATGGCTTCACAGACCGGGAGCCGGATCATTCCGGTGGACAGCGAACACTCAGGCGTTTTCCAGTGCCTGAGAGGAAATAACAAAAAACAGGTAAAAAAGATATACCTGACAGCATCGGGCGGACCGTTTTTCCGGGTTCCGCTGGAGGAGCTGCCGAAGAAAACTCTGGCCGAAGCATTGAAACATCCGCGCTGGAAAATGGGTCGGAAGGTGACCATCGATTCAGCCACGATGATGAACAAAGGTCTGGAGTTGATCGAAGCCCGCTGGCTGTTCAACCTGAGGCCGGAGCAGCTTGAGGTGCTGATACACCCCCAGAGCATCGTGCATGCGCTGGTGGAATTCGTCGATGGCTCGATTCTGGCTCAATTGAGCCAGACCGACATGAAGATTCCGATTCAGTACGCTTTGAGTTTCCCCGAGCGCTGGGAAAGCCCTCTCCCGTATCTAAGTTTGGCTGAAATCGGGTCGCTGGAATTCTATCCGGTTGAGGAAAAACGCTACCCTCTTTTCAATTTAGCCCGGAGGGTGCTCGAAGCCGGCCGGAGTTTTCCGGTAGTTCTGAATGCTGCCAACGAGGTGGCCGTGGAGGCTTTTCTTGAAGAAGAAATAAATTTTGGCGAGATTTTTCAGGTGGTAGAATATTGTCTTGAGGCTCACCGTCCTCGTTATCTAAAAACTCTGGAAGAAATCCTGGAAACTGACCGGATTACCCGGGAGCTGGCCAGGCAGTTTCTGAGAAAGAGAGGAAAAGAGCGATGACCATCTTAGGAACCATAGTGGCTTTTTTGATCGTTTTTGGAATTCTGGTTTTTGTCCACGAATTCGGACATTTCTTCATGGCGAAACTGGTCGGAGTCAGGGTGGAAGTATTCTCCTTCGGATATGGCAAAAGGCTTTTCGGCATTCGCCGGGGAAATACGGACTATCGAGTTAGCCTGATTCCGATGGGCGGGTACGTTAAACTCCTGGGAGAAGGAATGTTTGAAAAAGACCGGGAGCTACAACCTGACGATTTCATGGCGAAAAGCCGGTTTCAGAGGTTTCTGATCCTGGTGATGGGTTCGGTGATGAACATCCTTCTGGCCATAGTTCTGGTGGCCATACTGAACATGGCAGGAGTAACTGTGCCCGAATACCAGGAGCAGCCTCCAGTTATTGGATACATCGATCCCGGTTCGCCCGCAGAGAAAGCCGGGTTGCAGCTGGACGACCTTATTCTCGAGATTAACGGCCGGGCGGTGAAAACCTGGAATGAGGTGGAAATAGCCGTCGGTTCCAGGCCGGAAAGAGAAATTACCATTACGGTGAAGAGGGGCGAGGAGAAAATTCCGGTATCTCTGAGAACTGAAAAGGTTACCAGGTACGAGATGGGTTACGCTGGCTTCCGGGCTTTTATCCTGACTCAGGTCATGATGGTAAATCCTGGATCTCCAGCGGAGAAGGCCGGCCTGCAACCTGGAGATGTTATTCTAGCAGTCAACGGGGAGCCGGTGTTTTTCTACAATTTTGTGAAAAAAATTGAAGAGAATCCGGAGAAGCCAGTGGTGTTAACGGTGGAAAGGGGAGGAGAAACACTCGCCCTTACAGTCATCCCGAGAAGAGAAGGAAATGTGGGCAAGATTGGAATACTGCAGGGACCGAAATCGATAACCAGAAAATATCCTTTTTTCCCGGCTCTAGCTCAGAGTGTCAGAGAAAATGCCCGGAATGCTTTTCTGGTTATAAATTTCCTTAAGGATCTGTTTACCGGTCAGGCTTCGACCCGTCAGCTGGGAGGGCCGATAGAAATCGCCAGCCTGTCCCATGCTGCGATGAAAATGGGGCTTCTGGCGATGATTAGCTGGATTGCCATCATCAGCCTGCAGCTCGGCATTCTCAACCTGTTGCCGATTCCTGTTTTTGACGGCGGGCAGATTTTTGTTTTGCTGATTGAAACCTTGATAAGAAGGGACCTCAGCCCGAAGATGAGGGAAATCTGGATGCAGATCGGGTTCGTGATTTTCATCTTCATAATAGTCTTCGTCATTCTGAACGACATCGTCAAACGCCTGCCCGGCGGCTGGAAAAGTTTGATTCCCTTTCTGTAAAATGAAAGAAAAAATGAATTCGCTGGTTTTCCCGCGACGCCAGACAAGAGAAGTTCAGGTTGGTTCTGTGGTTATTGGAGGGGGGCACCCGATTGTCGTGCAGTCAATGACCAAAACCAGGACGGCTGATGTCCGGGCCACCGTCACCCAGATAAAAAGGCTTGAAAAGGCCGGCTGCCAGCTGGTCAGAGTGGCGGTTCCGGAGGAAGAAGATGCCCGGGCGATAAGGGAAATTAAGAAAAGAATTTCGATTCCTCTCGTGGCTGATGTTCACTTCCAGCCACGCCTGGCCATGCTGTCACTCGAAGCCGGGGCTGATGGTATCAGAATAAATCCTGGCACTTTCGGTTCAAAAGCGAAGCTTGAAGAAGTGGTGCGTCTGGCTGCTGAACGGAAGGCAGCCATCAGGGTCGGGATTAATTCCGGTTCGCTGGAAAAGGATCTGCTCGTGAAATATGGAGAGGTCAGCGCGGAAGCTCTGGTGGAAAGCGCTCTCCGTAACATACGCCAGCTGGAGGATCTGGGTTTCTTCAACATCAAAGTTTCCATCAAAGCCTCAGACATTCCGAGAACACTCGAAGCTTATCGACTTTTAGCCACTCAGGTTGACTATCCCTTTCATGCCGGGATCACCGAGGCCGGCACGCTGCTGAGGGGAAGCATAAAGTCGGCGGCCGGTCTTGCCCTTTTGATCAGCGAGGGGCTGGCTGACACCATCAGAGTATCGCTGACCGCCCCTCCTGAAAAAGAGGTGGTGGTGGCTTACGAGATTCTGAAAAGCCTCGGGTTGAGAGCCCGTGGGATAAATTTTGTTTCCTGTCCCGGATGCGGTCGCACCGAGGTAAACATAAGACGTCTGGCAACTCTGGTCGAAGCCAGGCTGTCCCCGCTGGATGTACCGCTGAAGGTGGCGGTGATGGGTTGTCCGGTTAACGGACCGGGCGAAGCCAGAGAGGCTGATGTTGGTGTCGCCTGCGGACGCGCTGTCGGAGTGATTTTCAAGCGTGGTCGGGTGGTTAAAAAAGTTGGCGAAGGTCAGATTGTCGAGGCGCTGGTTCACGAAGTGAAGAAGATGGCAGAAGAGATTGGTTCGCCTCAGGCAAGTGTAAAAGGGAAATAAATAACGATGAAAAACCTGACAGAAAAAATTCCTGATTCCCTGCTGAAAAAATATCGCCGGCTGCTCCGGATTCTTAAATCTTACGGGAGCGTTCTGGTAGCGCTGTCGGGAGGGGTTGACAGCAGTCTTCTGCTGAAAGCGGCCAGCGAAGCTCTCGGAAAGAATCTCCTGGCGGTGACGGTCGATTCTCCGATTCACCACAGAGAAGAAATAAAAGCTGCCCGGCAGCTGACCGGAGCTCTCAGAGTCCGATGGATGAGAGTAAAATCGGACGATTATCTTAGAGAAGAATTCAGGAGAAACGACCCGCTCCGTTGCTATCACTGCAAACTGGCTGTTTTTGGAAAACTCAAGGAGGTTGCGGCAGAAAAGGGCCTCTCCATGGTGGTGGACGGCTCGAACTTAGATGATGACAGGGACTACCGCCCGGGTCACAGGGCTCTGGTCGAGCTGGATGTGCGTTCTCCGCTTAAAGAGGCAGGTCTTAGAAAATCCGAAATCAGGTTGCTCGCCAGGTATCTCGGTCTTTCCGGATGGAACAGGCCGTCCAACGCCTGTCTGGCTACCCGAATTCCTTTCGGGCAGCCGATTGAGCCGGAAATCCTGGGGAAAATCGCTGAAGGCGAGAATTTCCTCAAACGTCTGGGATTCAGCCAGGTGCGGTTGCGTCATCACGGCGAGGTGGTAAGGCTGGAAATCTGGCCGGAGGAAATGCCAGCGATTCTGGCTCCAAATAACCGCCAGAAAGTGGTAAAACGGTTGAAAAAGCTCGGCTGGAAATATATAACCTTTGATCTGGAAGGCTATCGAACAGGAAGCTTGAATCCTGAGGGCGCCGGAGGTCTTGAAGATTAAACTTCCACCAGGTTCTCCGGCCTTTCTCCACGCAACCCCTGAAGAAGGTTCTTAACCGCCGCCAGGCACATCTTTCTTCTAGTCTCAAAAGTGGCGCTTCCGATGTGGGGGAGAAGAACAACGTTGTCCATTGACAGAAGCTCGGGTTCTATGGACGGTTCATTTTCATAAACGTCCAGTCCGGCCGCCTGAATTTTCCCGTTTTTCAGAGCTTCGACCAGAGCTTTTTCGTCTAAGATCGGCCCCCGAGCGGTGTTGATGAGAATGGCCGTGTTCTTCATCATCGAAAATTCTTTCCTGGAAATCAAATGATGGGTTTGTGGAGTCAGCGGCGCGTGGATCGAGATGATGTCAGCTCGCTGAAAGAGTTCTTCGAGTGAACAGAATTCAGCTCCTAGTTCCCTTTCTAACAAGATATCGGCTCTCTGCGGGTCATGGTAAATAATTTTCAGGTTAAAGGCCCTGGCTCTTCTGGCCACAGCCCGGCCGATACGGCCAAAACCTATTATTCCCAGAACACGACCGGTCAATTCCTGCCCGAGAAAAAGGTCTATTTGCCAACCGAGGAACTTTCCCTGGCGGCAGAATCGGTCAGCTTCGACCAGCCGCCTGGCGGTGGCTAAGATGAGGGCCAGGGTCAGGTCGGCTGTCGCTTCAGTCAAAACATCCGGAGTGTTGGTCACCAGGATTCCCCGGCTCCTGGCGTATTTCAGGTCGATGTTATTCACTCCGACCGCGCAGTTGGCGATTATTTTTAGTTCAGGCGCCCGGTCGATCACTTCCCGGTCGATTTGATCCGTAAGGAAACAGAGTAATCCCTGCTTGTCGGATATTCTGGCCAGCAGTTCTTCCCGGGGAAGTAGAGCCTCGCTGGTGGCTAATTCCAATTCCACTTCCTTTTCAAGACAATCCATGACCTCGGGCAGGAGGGGGTGAGTGAGCAGAACTCTCGGTTTCATTTTCATCTCCCGCTATTCAGAAAAAATCAACGGATAAAAGTATTTTTCCGTGGCTGATTTTACCGCCTGACTTCGCGAACCGTCTTCCCATTTTTTCGCAGACAGCTCGTCAGTCACTATGAAAAGACCGGCCGCTTTCAGACGGTAGAAACGGGCAAAGGCCAGCACGGCTGACATTTCCATATCGACAGCGACAATTTTTTTTCGCTGAAGCTTCTTCAGCCAGGATGCCGTCTCTCTGTAAGGAGCGTCTGTGGAAACTATAAAACCGGAGGCAAAAGGCAGATGCAACCTCTGCAGGGTATTTTTTATCATATACAACATCTCTTTATCAGGGGTATAAAGTCCATGCCGGGAGCAAGCGTAATGATATGACGTCCCTTCCTGGCTGAGGGCTCCGGTGGCGACAAGAGCCATGCCGGTTCTGAGATTTTCTATAAGCGAACCGCAATAACTCAGGACCAGAATTTCTTTTAACCCCAGATTTCTAACTTTTTCCAGAGCCATGACAGAGAGCGGGGCGCCGGGTCCGGCCAGCAGCACGGCTGTTTTATTAAGATAAAGAAGTTTTCCAGGCTGAACTCTTATTTTCTGCCAGGCATTCCTGTTAACTCTCGGAAGGAAATCAGAAACGGGAGAAAAAGGCATGAGAACAAGACGACCACCTGGCAGGGCCGGACCGCTCAGCTCCGGACGTGTTATTGAAGCTGATTTATCCATAGGATATCTGAAATTACCAGAAAAAAAGGCTTCAGGCAAATCTCTGGTTCATTCAGGCAGGGAAATGGTGTCCGGAAAAGGGTTGTATCTGAATGCGTCGGTATAGCGAGACAGCAGCCGGACCGGTGAGATGTTTTTCCAGAAAGAATTGAGATAGCTAAAAAATTTACCTGCAGCTTTTTTGCCGGTTAATGAAAATTTTAACGTGAATACGGGATAAATGATAAGGCCGTCGAAGGCAGAAATGACCTGAGGAAACCTGTATTGGCTAATTTTACAAATCAGGCAAGCTGCCATAAAATTGATTCAATGAACATGAAATTCAAAACGGTAAAAATATCTGAAATCGATCGGCAAGACCATCGATTCCGCTTCAATCTGAAGCCAGTCGATGAAAGGATTTTGACTGGTGTAAAAGAAGCGGGAGTCGTGCAGCCATTGCTCGTAATCCTGAGGGAGGGGAGGCTAATTCTGGTCGACGGCTGGAGGCGGCTCGAGGCTGCTCTGTCCTGCCATATGGAGGAACTCCCCGTTTTCGAGTTAGAAAGCCGCATGGGTGATCTTGGAGCTTTTCAACTGGCTTTTTTTATCAACTACACTCAGCATCGTTTTTCTCTAGCCGAGAAAGCTCTGGCTGCCAGGAGGTTTCTTGAGTTTAATCTGCCGGCTGAAGAAATTATCGAGCGGATTCTTCCGTTGCTGGAACTTCCCCCGCTCAAAAAAACCCTTGAGATATTGCTGGAAATTTCTTCTCTTGACGGCAAATCCATCGAGATGATTCACAGGAAAGACTGGAAACAGGCGACAGCTGAGCTCTGGCTGAGATTTCTGCCGGAAGAAAGAAACTGGATGCTCCGGCTGATAGAGAGATTGACGCACAATCAGCAGCATGAACTGGTTGAAACTTTTTATTCGGTAAAAAAATTGACCGGCGTCGGACCTGAAATCATCGTCAGGGAAAAAGGGCTCGATCGAATCACCGGCAGTCTGAGGAAGGGAGAGAGTGCAGCTTTTGATCGGCTTCTGGCGGAGCTCAGGAAGATTACCAGTCCCCTCCGGTCGCGGTTGAGCGAGGAGATTTCTGAGAAGATAAAAGAGCTTAAGCTTCCGCTGAAGGTGCAGGTTGATTATGACCCCACTCTGGAAAAGCCCGGCCTAAAAATATCGTTTGAAGCCCGTTCTGCAGGGCAACTTGAAGAAATTATCAAAAGCCTGTCCGAAAATTTCAGCCTGAATAACTGGGATAGCATATTTCAGCTTTTGAATTACCGGGGAGATTGATGGACAGACTCCAGATAAAAAAGGTCTGGGTTGACAGAAAAGTGGAGAGTCGTCCTTTAACCCGCCAGATTCTCGAGAGGCTGGGCGGTTGTCATGTAGAGGTTGTAGACAGTCTGGAAGGAGTGCTGAGGGCTATTCGTTTAGCTTCAGATCCGGTGGGGGAGAGCAAGAAGAACCTGTACCTTACCGAGCAACTTTCCTTCATCCGTCCCTGTCCCTGCAGTCCGGGTTGTGTCAGTTGCGGCTACTGGAATATTGACCTTGACCTTAACTGTCCTTTTGACTGCAGCTATTGCGTTCTCCAGAGCTATCTAAATTATCAGCCTCTGACCGTGGCTATAAACCGTGACGGACTGGAGAGGGAGCTTGAGGAGTTTTTTCAGAAAAAGGGCAGGATACCGATAAGGATTGGGACCGGAGAGCTGGCCGATTCTCTCGGTCTTGATTCTATCACCAGCAATGCCATTTTCCTGACTGAATTATTTCGAGGGAAAGAAGGAGTGTGGCTCGAGCTGAAAAGCAAATCGGCCCGGATACAGCCTCTTCTCGAAGTGAAACCTCCGGCGAATGTAATTCTGTCCTGGTCTCTGAACCCTCAGGCGGTGATTGACTCTGAGGAAAAGGGGACGGCCAGCCTGAAGGAAAGGCTGGAGGCAGCGGCTGCGGCCTTCAAACATGGTTATCAGGTGGGTTTCCATTTTGACCCGATAATTCATTATCCTGGCTGGAAGGAAGAATATTCTCAGGTAATAGTCTCAATTTTTAAGATTATTCCAGCTGAAGCCATCGCCTGGATAAGTCTTGGCAGTCTGCGTTTTCCGCATCGGTTAAAGTTGCTGGCCAGATTTCGTTTTCCAGAAAGCATGATATATGAACATGAATTCATCAGGTCACCGGAAGGCAAATATCGTTATCCAAGACCTTTGAGGCTCTATCTTTATGAAGAAATCAGTCAGATTTTTTCCGATTATGGTGCGGCCGATAAGCTTTATTTATGTATGGAATCTGCAGAGGTATGGCAGGCCTTTATGCAGAAAATAAAAAGGGGAAGGCGCTTTATTGCCTTCCCCTTTCCCTGGCTGAGCTAAGGAATTACGGGGTACTATTCACCCTCAGTCGCTTTCCTCTCTGTGATAATACCGATGAGTTCAATTCCGGCTTCACGGATGGCATCGATGATATCGACCATCTTGCCGAATTCCAGATTGGAGTCAGCCCTGATAAAAAGCTTCTTTTCGGATGCAGTCAGAAAAGCTTCTTCCAGGGCTTGATTCAGTCCTTCCAGCGCAATTCTGTTCTCGCGACCCTCGATCTGAAGGAATAGCGCTCCATCTGCCTTTATCGACAGCACGACCTTGGTGCCACTTTCAGGAATCTGGGTGGTGTTGAGAGCTGAGGGAAGTTGAACATCCACTCCCTTTTGAACGAGGGGTGTAACCACCATGAAGATAATTAAAAGAACCAGAAGAACGTCACAGAGAGGAACAACATTGGGTTCAGACTTTACTGTTTCTTTGTCGTTTACCGATACTGTGAAACCCATTGTTATCCTCTCTTAAAAATTTTCAATTTTGCCATCACTTGCCAGAAGTACGAACGAAGAAGTCGACAATCTGAGAGGTGGTGTTTTCCATCTCAGTGTTGTAGACTTCAATCTTCGTATTGAGGGCGTTGAAGGTCCAGAGGGCGATGACGGCAACGCCGATGCCGAAAGCTGTAGTAACCAGAGCCTCAGCAATACCGGCAGCCACCGCGCCGATTCCGCCGGAACCGGTGAGAGCCATTCCACGGAAAGCGTTGATGATTCCGAAAATGGTTCCGAAAAGTCCGATGAAGGGGGACGAAGTGGCAATGGTGGCCATAAGGCTCAGCCCTCTTCTGAGTTCCTGAGTGAAAAGGGAACGAGCTCTATCGCAACCTCTCTGAGCTGATTCGATCTGTTCTTCAAGAGACAGGTTGGATTCTTTGCTGGTCAGAAATTCTTCGATTCCAGCTGCGGTCACTCTGGCCAGATGGCTGACCTTATACTCTTTCTTGGAAGCCAGAGCCATAGCCTCTTTAAGCTGACCGTTTTTCATCAAGTCAGCCAGTTTTGGAGCAATTTCCAGAGATTTTTTTCTGGCCCGGGCGAACACCAGATTGCGTTCGATGAACAGATAAATGGTGATCACAGACAGAAGGATCAGGATGATGGCAACAGTTTTTGCCACAACTCCCATGGCCTGCCACATTTCAATCAAACCAAATTGCATGTCTTAAACCTCCTTTTTAGATATCAAAAGCCATTTTTTAGCTTTCTTACTTAAGCTTAAAGGTCACCGTGACGGTGAAGATAACTCCACGGGGACGGCCGTTGATGATCATTGGCTCGTACACCCACTGTTTAACCGCTTCAATAGCGGCCTGGTCGAGCAGGGGAACCGACCTGAGAACTTTCACTGATTGCACCCGTCCATAAATATCGGTTGTACACTCGAGAATAACAATACCTTCAACTCGAGCCTGACGGGCGATTTCCGGATAAACAGGATCCACTTTGTGAATGAGCCTTGGCGGTTTTATTTCGCCGATCGCCCTCACCGGTTCTTCCACCTGTTGACCGATAACACCGCCGAGAACTCCGCCGACAACGCCTCCGAGGACGCCGCCGATGACGCCGCCTTCAACACCACCCTCAACTCCGCCTTCGATTCCGATGTCAGAGACAGCCTCTTCGGCAATCTGCTCGGGGATGTCAACCGGAGCTACCAGACGTCCGGGTTCGACTGAAGTCGAAGCCTGGACCGCCTTGATAGTTCTGGTCGAAGTGGCTTTCCTTTTAGCTGGTGGCGGTGGTGGCGGTGGTGGCGGTGGCGGGGGAGCCAGAAAGGCGCTGTAAACCTCGACTTTGGGAAGTTCGTCTGTGGAAAGAAGGGGAATGACAATGATCGAAACAACAAACACAGCGTGGAGGAGGATGGCAATCGGGAGAGCTATCGCCTTTCTTTTAATCCCCGTCTCGGCCTGGAAAAAGGAGTCTTTGAAGAGTTCTGGCAACCCTTCTTCCTGTCTAGGCCTTTTTGCATCTGGCATGTTAAACCTCACGCTTTAGGATTAGGTAAGATTAAAGTATAAATTAATTTTGCCTTTTTTACAAGTCAAATTAATTTATTTATGCAATTTTTTCTTTTTAAGATAGCGGTTCCAGAAAAGGACTACCGGACAGGACAGGAAGATGGTGGAGTAAACGCCTTCCACCGTTCCGATGAGCATCAGGAAAGCAAAATCGTTGATAACAGGACCGCCAAACAGATAAAGGGCGAGGATGGTCAGGAAAACGGTTCCAGAAGTGATCAGGGTTCGCGAGAGGTTCAGGTTCAAGGAGAGATTCATTATGTTTTCCAGGGGCTCTTTTTTCATCGTTCGCTGGAGTTCCCGGATACGGTCGAAAATGACGATGGTGTCGTTGATCGAATAACCAACTATCGTCAGCATGCCGGCGACAATCGGCAGGTTTATCTCGCGTGAGGTGAAAGAGTAGATACTGAGAGTGATCAGGACGTCCTGGGTGAGAGTGAAAATGGCGGCTGCTCCGTATTCAATGCCTTTAAATCTAAAGGCGATGTAAACCAGCATACCGATAAGGGACCAGATTATCGCCTGGGTAGCCTTTTTCCTCAAATCTTTTCCTACCTGCGGTCCGACTGTTTCCCGGCTGAGGATGGTCATTTTCCCGAGGAAGGTTTTCGCCTGAAGGAAAGTGATTATGTTTTCAGGCAGGTTTACCGGCTCTTTCTTTAGTTCCTCCCATCTGGCAATCGTCCCGTGCAGAGTGCGATACTCAATTATTTTCCCCGCCAGCTCCTCTGCGTTTTCAGGCGATATTTCCCGAAAAAGATTGGCCAGAGTATTGCGGTCGATATTATTCAAATCCAGCATACCCAGGGCCAGTTTTTCCAGATCTTCCTTATCCTGCAGCGCTCGTATCACCCTGTCGGCCAGGATTTGATGGCTTTCGATTTCCTGTTCCTGGGTGGTCGTTCTTTTCTCCATCGTCCGGATCTGGAATTCGCGGCCTTCCTTACCGATTTCCTGAATGATGCTATCTCCCAGACCGACGTCAGACAGAAGCTTTCTTATTTCAGAAACAGATACCGGCTCGCGGAAATGCACCCGGATAAGGGTTCCTTCTCCAAAATCCACACCGAGCTTTAAGCCCTTCCCGGCCAGAATGTTGATCAATCCGGCGGTGACGATGACCAGGGTGAGGGCCAGCGCAAACCATTTGTATTTGAGAAAAGGAATGTTTGGGGTTTTTTTGAAGATTCGCATTTTAGATACTCAACCTCTTGGCGTTGGATGGAACAAAAGCTTCAAAAATGAATCTTGAAACGAACACAGCGGTAAAAAGGTTGGCCACCAGGCTGCAGATCAGGGTGACGGCGTATCCCTTAATCGGACCTGTTCCGAACTGGAAGAGGAAAACGGCGGAAATGATGGTGGTCAGGTTCGAGTCGAAGATGGCGGAAAAGGCGCGAGAAAAGCCTGTGGCTATGGCGCTGGCCACGTTCTTTCCGAGGACCAGCTCTTCTTTGATTCTTTCGAAAATAAGAACGTTGGCATCAACGGCCATACCGATTCCCAGAATGATACCGGCGATACCCGGAAGGGTCAAAGTAGCTCTGAAGTAAGCCATCGCGCCGAAGATGATGATTTCGTTAAGGATGAGGGCCACGATGGCGTTGATGCCTGAAAGTTTATAGTAAAAAATCATAAAGGCCATAACGGCGAAAATGGCAATAAGTCCGGCGATCAACCCCTGACGTATGGAATCAGAGCCGAGGGTCGGGCCGACAGTTCTTTCTTCGAGATATTTTATCCCGGCGGGCAAGGCTCCAGCTTTCAGTATAACCACCAGGTCATCGGCTTCTTCCGGAGTAAAGCGGCCCTGGATAATGCCGGCGTCGGAAATCCTTGCCTGAATGACCGGAGCTGATTGAACCCGACCATCAAGGATGATGGCCAGCTGTTTGCCTATATTCTGCCCCGTCACCTGCTCAAACCTTTTGGCTCCATCAGGAGTCAGGGTGAAATGAACAGCCGGGTTATTCCACTCATCAACTCCGCGCCGCACTGACCTCAGGTCCTTGCCGGTAACTGCCGCCACCTTGCTTACCAGATAATATCCCTGGACTCCGCGTCTCGGGTCGGCCTTGACCACTTCAGCGTCTTCAGGAACCTGTCCGCCGAATTCGCGGAGTAGAGTTTCCTCGTCAGGAGCCGGCCCTGCTTTTACCAGCTTGAATTCCAGCACAGCTGTCACCTTGATCAGGTTCTTAACCCTTTCGGGGTCCTCCACGCCCGGCAGCTCGACCACAATTCTGTCTGACCCCTGCCTCTGGATTATGGGCTCGGCCACGCCAAACTGGTCGATCCTGTTCCTGATGGTCTCGAGCGTCTGGGTGACGGCCTGGTCTCTAAGATAAAGAGCAGCCTGTGGTTTAAGGGTGAAAATCAGACGGTCTCCGCTGAAAGAATAATCCCAGTCCCTGGTGTACTGGTCGATCAGATCCCTTGCTTTTGATTCCTGGTCAGAGGGAATCCCGCGGAAAAAGAAACGTCCAGGTTTTTCTTTAGTGGCTTCTGTGAAGGAAATGTTGTTTTTCTTGAAAACCTCTTCAAACCTGGCCAGCATCTGGTCTGTTTCCACGTTTATGGCATCGTCGGTGAGAACCTGAAGCACCAGGTGAGTGCCGCCCTTAAGGTCGAGACCGAGCTTGATCTTTTCTTTTGGCGGATAGATCAAAAAAAGACAGAGTCCCGTTACTGCGATTATAAGTGCCAGTTTCCATTTGAGGTTCTTTTTCATTTTGACCAATCTCTCTGCTGGATTTGATTAAAAATCAGGTGGCTTCTCTGGCCTCCGATTTTTCCTTTTCAGTCAGAACGATGGCGATGGCGCTTTTCAGGACATCGACTTTAACGTTGGCGGCAATTTTCAATTCTATTCGATCCGGATGAACGTCCATAACCGTTCCGAAGATGCCGCCGCTGGTTATCACCCGGTCTCCGGGTTTCAGGTTGTTGATCATCTGCTGGTGCTGTTTCTGTTTTTTCCTCTGCGGCAGGATAATCAGAAGATAAAAGATCACGAAAACCAGGATGAACGGAAGCAAACCCACCAGCATGTTACCGCTCTGTCCGGCGGGTGCGGTCTGTTGTTGAGAAAGGCTGAAAAAAGTTAAAAAAGTCATTTTCTTTCCCTATTCATTCAAATTTTTTTCGATAATTGCCTTTTTTAATGAATTGAATGAATTAGATTGAATACTTTGCCTTATTTTTTTGAATATGTCAAGATAATAGTACAAATTGTGAATGGTGTTAAGGATGGCCGAGCTGATTTCGTTTCTTTCGTAAAGATGCCTGAGATAAGCGCGGGAGAAATTCCGGCAGGTGTAGCAGCCGCAGTTTTCATCCAGGGGTCTCGGGTCGTCTGCGTACTTCTGATTTTTTATCGAAATTCTTCCTTCACTGGTGAAAAGAGTGCCGTTCCTGGCGTTTCTGGTTGGAAGCACGCAGTCAAAAAAATCCACTCCTCGTTCCACCGCTTCCAGTATATCCTCAATATATCCCATGCCCATCAGATAGCGGGGCCGGTCCTCCGGCAGCAGCTCGCAGGATTTCTCGAGTATTTCGTAAAGCTGGGATTTTGGTTCGCCAATGCCCAGCCCACCGAGAGCGTAGCCGTGAAAATCGCAACTGACGATTTCTTCTATGCTCTGACGGCGGTAGTTCCAGAAGACACCGCCCTGGGTGATGCCCCAGAGCTGGGTTCCGGGTTGAAGATGCTCGAACTCTTCTTTTGAACGTCTGGCCCACCTTCCGGTGAGGCCCACTGAATAAGCCACCTGCTCTTCAGTGTAAGGGAAAGAAGGGAAATAGTCCAGGCACATCATGATGTCGGTGCCAAGGCCGGTCTGAATCCTGACGGCTTCTTCCGGTGTCAGGAAGATTTTCTTTCCGTCCAGGTGGGAGGAAAACATAACTCCTTCCTCGCTCACTTTTGCCAGGGGAGAGAGGCTGTATACCTGAAACCCGCCGCTATCTGACAGGATGGGATGCGGCCAGGAAATAAACTTATGCAGTCCACCCATTTTTTTGATCAGTTCAACACCCGGCCGCAGAAAAAGATGGTAGGAATTAACCAGAATGATCTGGCAGTCCATTTCTTCCAGAATCCGGTGAATCAGAGCTTTGACCGTGCCCTGACTGGCCACCGGCATGAAAGCCGGGGTTTCTACCTGACCGTGAACTGTTTGCAGAAGGCCGGTTCTGGCCCTGGTGGATGAATCGCGTGCGGTTACGGTGAAAGTATTTACTTCAGCTTTCATTGGGTAAACCTGAAATAAATGATATCTCCGTCCTGAACTGGATAGTCTCTGCCTTCAAGTCGCATCGCCCCTGCCTCTCTGGCTTTCTGCCAGGAACCGTGTTTTAGCAGATCTTCGAAGGTCATAACTTCTGCCCTGATAAAACCTTTTTCCATGTCAGTGTGAATTTCGCCAGCGGCTTTAACGGCCGGCGTGTTTTTTCTGACCGCCCAGGCCCGGACCTCGTCTTTTCCGATGGTATAAAAATTTATCAACTGGCAAACATCATAGAGTTTTCTAAAAAATCGAAGCGGCGTGGTTTCGCTGAGTCCGTAGCTTTCCATGAAAATCACACGTTCTTCCTGTTCCAGCTCTAAAAGTTCTTTTTCGATCCGCCCGCAGAAAGCTATCAGCGGCACCTCCGGGCTGAGTCCTGAAAGCAGTTTATCGGGAGCGGTCAGGCAGGCAAGGTTTTTTTCATCAAGGTTGACTGCATGGACGACGGGTTTCAGCGAGAGGAAGCAAAAACCCCGGAGCATTCTCTCCTCGGTCGGGCTGAGAGGAAAGTCTTTAACTGCCTGTCCTCTCTCAAGAAGAGGCTTTAGCTTTTCCAGCAGTTCTTTCTCTCGAACAGCTTCCGTGTCTTTCATCTTCCTCAGGTCTTTTTCCAGCTTTTCCAGCCGGCTGTTCACCAGGATGAGGTCGGAGAGGATGAGCTCTTCGCTCATCGCCCTTATGTCATCGACAGGGTCTATCCTTCCTCTCGGATGACTTACAGCCGGATCCCTGAATTCCCTGACTACATGGACAAGCGCGTCGGTCTTTCTCAACTCTGCCAGGTACTGGCTGGTGGAAATATCACCGGCGGCCAGACCCGGAAAATCTTCGATCTCAAAATGGACCTGGACCTTTTTCTTATCCGGATAAAGCGAGTGCAGGGTGTCCAATCTCGGGTCAGGGACCAGCGCCGTTGTTCTCGGTATCTCAATTTTCTGGCCGGAGAATGAGGTGTGATGACCTGTAGCTTTTTTCCCGGCCAGGATTTCGAAAAGGGAAGTTTTGCCAGAATTATGATAACCGAACAGAGCCACGATCATGTTTTAAGTAAAACTCTTAACCGCGGGCCTGTCAAGCTTGGCCGATAAAATTTCAAACTTTTATACATTATTTATTTATATTGAATTATATTGAAGCCGATTAAAAAATGGAGTATATTATCGGAAAAATAAAGGTAAAGGCTATGGCCAGGCTGGGTAAAAAAATCGATAGAGAGATAGAAGAAATAAAAGAGAAGGATAAAAAGCCCGAACGGGAGAAAAGTCTTTTTCGGGAATATTTTGAACTGATCGCTGAAACGGCAGTTTTTGTTTTCTTTGTCATGACCTATGTGGTCCAGGCCTTTCAGATTCCCACCGGCTCGATGGAACCGACGCTTCTGGTGGGTGATTTTCTTCTGGTAAACAAATTTGTCTATGCCCGTCCTCAAGGCGCGGTGGAGTCATTTATCCTGCCGGCGCGGAAAGTCCAGAGACAGGACATCGTGGTTTTTAAGTTTCCCAGGGATTTGAGCAAAGATTTTGTCAAAAGGGTTATCGCTCTGGAAGGCGAAAAGGTGGAAATAAAAGATAAGGAAGTTTTCATCAACGACCGGCCGCTGGAGGAACATTATAAAGTTCACAACGACTCGCAGATATTCCAGAAGAACAATCATTACCAGTATGATGACGTGATCAGAGATAATTACGGTCCGGTGGTCGTTCCGCCCGGACATGTGTTTGTCATGGGGGATAACAGGGATAACAGTCTCGACAGCCGGTACTGGAGCTTCCTGCCAACCACATACATCAAGGGACGCCCCTGGCTGATTTATTTTTCCTATGAAGCCGAAAAGGATGCCTATCTTAAAAACGGGTTGAAGGACAGGGTGAGGAAATTTTTCCGCTTCCTTTTCAAGGTTCGCTGGTCCCGCCTGTTGAGAGTTATTTTCTGAACGGCCCTGCCTGAAAAAAATATTGACCCTTCTGACTGACTGCAATAATATTATGAAGACCGGATTTAATACCCGGGAAAATCGCCGTCATGAACAGAGGGCTGATATCTATTCTTACCGATTTTGGCCTGCGGGATTATTTTGTGGCTTCTCTCAAAGGTGTGATTCTATCGATAAATCCAGGCTGCACCATTGTTGATATCACTCACGAAGTTCCCGATTACAATCTTCTGGCAGCTGGTTTCGTACTCTGGGCCTGTTTTCGTTTTTTCCCTCGAGGAACGATTTTTTTGACCGTGGTCGACCCGGGAGTGGGAAGCGAAAGACGGATTCTCCTGGCGAAAGGAAGTAAACATTATTTTATCGCTCCTGATAATGGTGTGCTGTCGCTGATCTTTCGTGAAGAAAATGCCGAAATTTATGAAGTGGTCGGGAACAAGTATTTTCTGACGGAAAAAAGGACCAGCTTTGAAGGCCGCGACCGGATGGCGCCGGCCGCGGCCTGGTTGAGTCTGGGAGTTCCGCTGACGGAAATCGGACGCCCGACCGACCACCCGGTTGTTCTTGATGTGGCTGAACCGGTAATCGAGGACCGGGAAATTCGAGGCCTTGTCCTGTACTGTGATAAATTCGGAAATTTGATAACCAGTATCAGCCAGCCGCTTATCGTGGAATTCCTGAAAAAAAATAGTGGAGCAAGCCCTGTGCTTCTTGCCGGGAAGAGGAAAATTACCGAAATGGCTGCCTCTTACTCATCAGCCAGCGCTGGCCGTCCGTTTTTTTTGATCAACAGTCTCGGACTTCTGGAAATAGCTGTTTTCCAGAGGTCAGCGGCTGAGTTTCTCGGTCTGGGTCCGGGAGACCCGGTAATTTTGAAAGCTGGTTGAAATGCCCGCAGAATATAAACCGGAATCCATGGAGTGCCTTGAGGGGACTGTCGAACAGATCATATATTACAACCCGGAAAACGGTTATACCGTTTTCCGGATAAGAACAGAAACCGGAGAAAGCACGGTCGTAGGAAATTTTCCGCCGTTATCTCCCGGCGAGTGTCTGAAAATCACCGGTCGCTGGGAGAAAAATTCCCGTTTTGGTCCCCGTTTTCAGATGGAATCCTTCACCCTGACCCTGCCGGGTTCGGTCAGGGGAGTGGAAAGATTCCTGGCTTCAGGACTGATCAAAGGCATAGGGCCGGTGCTTGCCCGGCGGATAGTGGAAAAATTCGGAGAGAACACGGTAAAAATTTTGAACGAATCGCCGGAGAAGTTAAGAGAAGTTGAGGGGGTCGGCAGCAAAAAGCTGGCCGAAATTCTTAAATCGTGGGAAGCTCACCGGGATATCAGGGACCTGATTATTTTCCTTCAGGCCCATAACGTGTCGACCACTCTGGCTTATAAAATTTACAGAACTTACGGGCAGGCTTCTTTTGAAATTCTCAAACGCAATCCATACCAGCTATGCCTTGATATTCGCGGGATAGGTTTCAAGACAGCCGATCAAATCGCCCTGAAACTCGGCCTGCCACCCGATTCTCTGGAAAGAGTGAAAGCTTACATCCTTTATCTCCTGGAAACCGATAACGAACAGGGGCATGTTTTTTCGGAAGAAACGGAAGTAAGGGAAAGGTGCTGCCAGGATCTTCAGGTCGGTCTGCCAAAAGTGGAAGAAGCTCTGAAGGATCTGGTTAACAGCCGCTCTCTGATAAGGGAAGAAATGAACGGAAAAGTTGCCCTTTATCTGCCTTTCTTCCTTCAGGCGGAAGAAGAAATAGCCCGGATCATCAACCGTCTGGCGACAGAACCTGCTCCGCGTCCTGATTTTGACCTGGAATTGAGGATTGCCGAAATTGAGAAGAGAACCGGCCTGAGGTTTTCCGAGCAGCAGAAAAAGGCCATCACCAGCAGCTTTCAGAAAAAAATTCTCATCATCACCGGCGGGCCCGGAACGGGAAAAACAACCATCGTCAGAGCCATAGTGGAGATTTTTGAAAGCTGGCAGAAAAGAATCCTGCTGGCGGCTCCGACCGGCAGAGCGGCGAAGCGTCTGGCTGAAGCTACCGGACGGGAAGCCAGAACGATTCATCGTTTGCTGGAATATCTGCCGGAAGAAAATCGTTTCAGAAGAGGTCCAGCTTATCCGCTGCGGGGTGAAGCGTTGATCGTGGATGAAGTGTCGATGGTTGACCTGCCGCTGATGTATCATCTGCTTCGAGCGGTGTCTTCCGTAATGAGACTCATCCTGGTCGGCGATAAGGATCAGCTGCCTCCGGTCGGCCCCGGAAATCTGCTCCGGGACCTGATCGATTCCGGTCTGGTCGAGGTCATCAGGCTGGATGAAATCTTCCGGCAGGCGCGGGAAAGTCTGATAGTGGTCAACGCCCATCGCATCAACCAGGGACAGCCTCCGATCTATCCCGGACGAAAGGATCCGAATGCGGATTTTTATTTCATTCCGCAGGAAGATGAGGAAAAGGTGCTCAAGCTCATACTTAAGCTATGCAGGGAGAACATTCCGAGGCGCCTGAAGCTTAATCCGCTTTCCACCCGGATTCAGGTAATAACTCCGATGTACCGCGGTCTGGTCGGGGTGGATAACCTCAATCAGGAGCTGCAGAAGCTGCTCAACCCCGGTTCTGCCGGCCTGAAGGTCGGACAGAAAGAATTTCGGGTCGGCGACAAGGTGATGCAGATCAGAAACGATTACGAGAAAGAAGTTTTTAACGGAGACCTGGGAATTGTGGCTCAGGTGGACCCGGAAAGGTTCGGTTTGCTGGTGGATTTTGACGGGCGGCTGGTTTTTTATGAGAAGGATGAACTGGCTGACCTGGTTTTAGCCTATGCCATTTCAGTTCATAAAGCTCAGGGTAATGAATACCAGGCGGTGGTCATGCCCCTTCTCACTCAGCATTACATCATGCTCCAGAGGAATCTTTTTTACACCGCCTTAACCCGGGCGAGAAAATTGAGCGTGATCATCGGGTCTTACCGGGCGCTTCATATCGCCATTAAAAATGATAGACCGATCCAGAGAAACAGCCGCCTTAAAGAAAGAATTATTGAAGTGAGCCTGGGTCGGGAGCCAGTTTTGCGTTTGTTTTAATTTTTTTATCGGATATAATTGAGCTAAATAATAGAGGAGGCACAGAATGGAAAAATGGGAATGCACGGCTTGCGGGTATATCTATGACCCGGAACTTGGAGATTCCGACAACAACATTCCGCCGGGAACTCCGTTTGAATCGCTTCCAGACAACTGGGTCTGTCCGCAATGCGGGGTGGGTAAAGAATTTTTCCAGAAAATGGAATAGAAGCCCTGGTTGTGGAAATAGCAAGAAGGGAAAAAGATTAAAAAATGAAAATAGTGATCGTGGGAAATGGAGTGGCCGGCACGATCTGTGGCAAGACCATCAGAGAGCTCGATTCTCAGGCTGAAATAACCATAGTCAGCGAGGAACCCCATCCTTATTATCCGCGTCCGAATCTGATCGATTTTCTCGCCGGTCTGATTCCGCTGGAAAAGGTTTTCGCTTTCGGGGAAAACTGGGCTGAAAGGCAGAGGCTTGAACTGAGGCTCGGACAACGCGTGTTATCTGTTGACCCCGCCGACCGGGCCATTGAGCTGGCAGACGGAAGCCGGCTGAAGGCAGACCATCTGGTGCTGGCTACCGGCGCCCGTCCGTCGGTGCCCCAGGTTCCGGGAAATGATTTAAGGGGGATTTTTACTGTCCGGACTCTTGACGATGTGCTCGGCCTTTTAGATTACGTTCACCTGAGGCCGCAGGTAGCCATCCTTGGAGGGGGACTTCTCGGTCTGGAAATAGCCCGGGCGCTGAGTCTCAGGGGACTCGACCGCATTTCGGTGGTTGAGGTTTTCCCGAGACTTCTTCCACGGCAACTGGACGAAACCGGTGCCAGGATGCTTCAATCTTATTTTGAAGCCATCGGTCTTAAATTCTACACGGGTCAGCAGGCGGCTGAAATTGTCGGTGACGGACAGGTCAGGGCGGTGCGTTTGCAGGACGGGCGGATGATACCGGCAGAAGCGGTAATTTTTGCTTCCGGAGTGAAGCCCAGACTGGAACTGGCTCAGGCTGCTGGACTGCCCTGTTCAAGCGGGGTGGTGGTAGATGATTATCTCCGGACCGGATGCGATCGAATTTATGCCATAGGCGATGTCGCTGAACATCGGGGGAGGGTTTACGGTCTGATCCCGGCGGCCTTTGAACAGGCGAGGGCTCTGGCTTATAACCTCTGCGGTCAGGAGAAACGTTATGAAGGGACAGTTCCCTTCAGCACCCTGAAGGTGGCCGGAATTTATCTCACCTCGGTCGGGCTGATATCTCCTGAAGGGGACGGTTTTGAAATCGTCTCCAGTTACCGCCCCGAGTCCGGTATATACAAAAAGCTCGTGTTAAAGGATGATCGGGTGGTCGGAGCTGTCTGGTTTGGCACGAGAAAAGGCGCTCAGGAAATTGCCCGCCTGGTGCAGTCGGGAAAGAAGATAAATCAGTATAAGAACGTGATTCTTGAGGAAGGTTTTGATTTTTCGGTTATTTTTGATCAGCCAGTTTAAGAGCTGGTTAATTTGCTCAACGGGGCGAAAAATGGGAATTCGAAAAATCTTTTCAGCGTTTTTAATCTTTTTTTTGCTCGGGTTGTGTCTGAAAGCTCAGGTTAAACCCGGAGGCTACTTTTCCTTTGAATATCTTAAGAGCCAGAGCGAGGGATACTATCCTCCTGGTACGTTTGCCAATTTTAACGGTGGTCTGAGCCTTTCTGGAACTGTTTACGGCAAGCTCAGTTTTGCGGCTGAAGGCAGGATGGAGCTTCAGGGCTTCTTTAAGGTCGCTCAGGCCTTCCTCAGTTTTCATGGCAGCAGGTTTCTCAACCTGAAGTTCGGTCTGTTTGAAATTCCGTTCGGCCGGTACAACTGGTCAGCCCGCCCGCATGAAAACCCGACGGTCTTCCGGCCGCTGGTTTTCCATTTTTTCCCCTATCGATGGCATGACCTGGGAATTTGCTGGCAGGGAGACCTGAGCTTTTTCAATTTTTCTGCTTATCTGGTGAACGGGTTGCAGGCGGACCTGGCGCCCGGCTCCGAGGGTTATCTGCGGACATCTTTCATCGACAACAACAAAGATAAAGGAATCGGCAGCCGGCTGGCTATCAGGTTCGGGCAGGGGGCTGAACTTGGTGGCTCCTTCTACACCGGCAAATACGATCCTGACGGGACGAAGGATGTTCAATTCAAAGGTGTTGATTTAATCTGGGTTACTCCTGAGTGGGAAGTCCGGGGAGAATACATCCAGGCTGCCTATGACCATCCCTATCTCAACCAGAAAATAAATTTTGACGGCTATTACCTTACAGTGAGCATGCTGTTCAAGAATTTTCGGCTTTATTACAGCTATCAGAAGTCTGACCTTCCGGACGATGTGATAGATGATGAACAGGCGCCTCCGCTGAACATTTTTTTTAATTCCATGAAAAAGAAGACCAGGTCGGCTGTCGGCCTGAGACTTGACCTGGCTTCAGTTTTTTTTGCCAAGTTCGAATATGACTGGAATAAAGAACAGAATGTGAAATTGAAGGATAACATGCTTCTCTTCCAGCTGGGCTTTGCTTTCTGAAGACTTTAAGGGACTTTCAAATTCTGATAGAATACCGAAGGTTTCTGGCTGGAGATTTATGAATACTTAAAGTTTAAGGTGATAGCATGGCCAATCTTCTGGTGCTCGGCACTCAGTGGGGAGATGAGGGCAAGGGCAAAATAGTTGACTTTCTGGCGCCGGCTTTTGAGATTGTGGCCAGGTACCAGGGCGGACATAACGCCGGCCACACCGTTTATCTGCAGGGAAAAAAAATCGTTCTGCATCTTATTCCCTCGGGCATTCTGCATCCAGATAAGGTCTGTGTCATCGGGAACGGCCTGGTGTTCAGTCCCCGGGCTTTTTTTAAGGAAATAGATGACCTGAAATCTCTGGGAGTGGATGTATCCCCGGAGCGTCTTCTGGTCAGCCGGGCGGCTCAGGTGATTATGCCTTACCATCCGCTGCTGGAAAAAATTTCTGAAAGCACACGGGGAGAAAAGATGATCGGAACCACCTGCCGGGGTATCGGCCCCTGCTATGAGGATAAAGCTGCTCGCTGGGGAATAAGGGTGGGTGACCTCCTCGAGCCTGAAATTTTGAAGGAAAAAATCGAAGACAGCTTGAGGCTGAAAAACCGTATTCTCGAAGCTTTTGGATATCCGGCTCTTTCGGCCGCAGAAATTTTTGAAGAATACAGAATTCTGGGAGAGAGACTGGCTCCTTATGTGGCTGATGTCTCTGCTTTTCTGGATTCTCAGATAGCGAACGGGAAATGGGTGCTGTTTGAAGGAGCTCAGGGCGCGCTGCTGGATCTGGATCATGGAACTTACCCTTACGTCACCTCGTCCAGTTCCACTGCCGGCGGTGTGTGCACCGGGCTCGGGTTGAGCCCGAAAAAGGTTGATGGTGTGCTCGGAATAACCAAAGCATACACCACGCGGGTGGGGAGCGGACCTTTTCCGACCGAGCTCAAAGATGAGAACGGCGCGATTATCGCCAGGAGGGGCGACGAATTTGGAGCCACCACCGGACGGCCGCGGAGGTGCGGCTGGTTTGATGCGGTGGCTGTTCGCTACGCCTGCCGGATAAACGGGGTCGACCTGATCGCTCTTACTAAGCCGGACGTTCTCGAAGGCCTGGTGGAGATTAAAGCCTGTTATGCCTATCGTTACAGAGGAGAAGTCTTAAAAGATTTTCCTTCTGATGCCTGGATGCTCGAACGGGTTGAACCGCTCTACCGCTCTTTTCCTGTATGGAGGGGTTCAATTCATCGAGCGCACGATTTTTCGGAAATGCCCTCAGGTTTTCTCGACTACCTGAACTGGCTGGAGGATAACCTGGAAACTGAGGTTGGCTTGATTTCCACCGGGGTGGAAAGAGCCGATATCGTCTACCGCCGGGAACAATTTGAAAAAATTCTGGGCGAGCGGGCGAAAATTCTGGGCTGAGAAAAATTTCAAAAAAATCAAAAAGCCATGAAGCCGGATAATAAACTTGTTCAGTGGGTTGAAATAAACCGCCGGGCTTTTTTCCACAATGTGGCGGAGTTCCGAAAGCGCCTGGGAAAGACCGAGCTCATGGCGGTGATAAAGGCAAATGCCTACGGCCACGGATTAAAGGAGATAGCCGGACTTGCAGAGGAAGCCGGTATCGGCTGGTTTGGAGTCCACAGCCTGGAAGAGGGTTTAACCCTCAGACAGGCTGGTTTCAGACAGAAAATTCTGGTACTCGGATATCTGCCGCTGGCAGGCGCGGAAGATGCCGTTCAGGGAGACCTCAGGGTTACCGTCTACAATTCCGAGACGCTTGAGGCTCTGGCCAGAGCTGCCAGAAAAATGAAAAGACCGGCTTTAGTTCACGTTAAAATAGAAACCGGCACAAACCGTCAGGGAATTCCTGTCGGCAAACTCGGTTCCTTTCTCCGGATGAGCCACAAGCACCCGGAGGTGTTGATCGAAGGTTTTTCCTCTCATTTTGCCAACATCGAGGACACCACCGACGATATTTATCCTAAATATCAGCTTAATAATTTTCTTCAGGCGCTGAAGGTGGCGGAAGAGCTGGGGATAAAGATTCCGGTTAGACATATGTCCTGCTCGGCGGCCGCGATTCTATTTCCCGAAACTTATTTCAATCTGGCCAGGGTGGGAATTGGCCTTTACGGGCTCTGGCCGTCCAGAGAGACTCTGGTTTCCTGTCGTCTGCGCGGTCAGCAGCCGTTAAAACTGAAACCGGTGCTTGGCTGGAAGGCTAAGATTGCCCAGGTAAAGTCAGTTCCCCGCGGGGCTTATGTTGGTTATGGATGCACCTATCGCACGACCAGACCGACGAAACTCGCGGTCATTCCGGTAGGGTACTACGATGGTTATGATCGCAGCCTCTCCAATGCTGCCTACGTTCTGGTGAAGGGAAAAAGAGCTCAGGTGCGCGGCCGGGTCTGCATGGATTTTATCATGGCTGATATTACTGATATTCCCGATGTGAGTCTGGAAGATACGGTAACTCTGATCGGGAGCGATGGGCGCGATAAAATTACCGCCGACCAGCTGGCCGCTCTGGCCGGAACGATAAATTATGAAATCGTCACCAGAATCAACCCTTTCATTCCAAGATTGATTGTCTGAGGTTTTTCGTTCAACCTGGCAGACTCGCCGAAGCCAGGAAAACCAGCACCAGTTTCGAGCGATGGCCTGCGGTGATTAAAATAGCGAGGCGCACCGCCCGGTCCAGAGCATTTCCTTCCATTGAAGAAAGTCCGACGGAATCCGCATGTGCAGATGAATTTTACTGATTGAATCAATTTCTGCTCGCATTTATAATTTAATACATGAAAAAAGAAATCAGTGGGAATAGAAAACATATTTTATTCAGGTTTTTAAGAATAACTGTCTGGTACCTGCTGGGTTTAATTCTGGTTCTCGTACTGAGCGGCCTGGTGCTTCAGACCTCAAGCGGAGGAAAATTCCTTCTGAAAAAAGCCGGTAGAATAATCGAGGAAAAAACCGGATTGATCCTTCAGGCCTCCCGGGTTAAGGTCAATATTTTCAAGCTCAAACTGTCGCTTCAGAAAGTGCAGCTCACTTCAGGCGCCGGGGCGTCAGTGCCGCTGGAAAGCTTTTCCTGCGAGCGACTCGTTTTCCAGAGCGGCTGGTCGACGATCACCGGAGGAGAGGTACGGATTAAAAACCTGGAAATAACCGGACCGAAAATAAAAATCGCTCTGAAAAAGGCGGCTGAAGAGAAACAAGTTTCAGAAAGTCAACCGGAGCCTGCAGCTTCAGGTCCGTTTTCTTTCAGGATTGACAGACTTTTGCTCACCGGAGGAACCTTATCTCTTGAGGAGCGAGAAATTCCGCTTTCTTTTGCGTTTTCCGGTCTTGAGGCCTCGGTTGTCTATCAAGCTGAAAGCTCAGCCCATCGGATTTCGCTGAAAAACGATTCAGGAACCTTAGATTATCGGCAGGGAAAACTTCAGCCGGTCCGGCTGAAATTCGAAGCCTGGCTCGGTCGGGATGATATCAGGCTGGAAGAATTTTCTCTGAGTACGGAAGATTCGCTTTTCTCTCTCTCCGGGGAAATCGTTGATTACGCCGGCGATCCCGGATTGAAACTAAAAACCACCGGTCATCTGAGCTTATCTGAGATAGACCGCTTTCTTCAGTCGGGGAACAGAGTTTCAGGAAAGGTTCACTGGAAGTTAAACCTGGGCGGCACAATCGGCCTGCCGGAAATTTCTGGCGAAATCGAAGGTTCCACTTTGAATCTTTACGGTCTGGAACCGCTTGATCTTCGGCTTGAATTAAAAAATGAAGAGAAGCGCACCGAAATCAGAGGCCAGGTTAAGTGGCAGGAAAGCCTGGTGCTTCTGGAAGCCAGTGTTCCTCCAGCCTTAAAGGGGAGATTCAGTGGTCTTCTAGAACTTCAGCGCATTGACCTCTCGCGCCTTTCTGTTTTAGTGCCGGAGTTTCCAGTGGAAATTTCTTCAGCTGCCAGCGGTCGGGTCGAGCTTGATGCTCAGGAAATTTCCCCGGAATCTCTTCGCGGTCAGCTGAAACTCAGTCTGGAACCCCGCAGAAAAATCGCGTTGCCAGAAAAGCAAAAAGGGTCAGCGCTTCCGGTGAGCGGCCTTCTTCAACTGAGGTATGACCGCCGTCTGCTTGAAGCAGAAAGAATTAACCTGGAAGTTCCCGGCGCGAAAGTTGACCTGCGCGGAGATCTCAGAGACTTTCAGCAGATGGAAGCGAAATTCAGCCTTCGTCTGGATGATGTGAAAAATTTTATCCGGACGATCAGCGCTAGCGGTCTGGTTGAAACCTTCGGATTGGAACCGGCGCTTTTTGCCAGACTCAGCGAGCTCGGGGGCTCGGCTATTCTGGAAGCTGAAGTCTCAGGGAAATTGAGCTCGCCTTATTTCAGAACCAGTTTTCGTGCGCAGGACCTGGCTTTTCGGCAGACCGGTCCGGGGTTGATGGCAATTAAGGCTTCAGGTGATCTGAGCAGAATTGAGCTCAGCCAGTTTCTCTTAGAGTTTCCGCGCGGAGAAATCAAAGCTGAAGGAAAAGCCAGGGCTCTTGTTCCAGGCGGCAGTATGCCCCTGGCGATTGAAGGCCGGCTGGAGATTTCCCGGGTTGATCTGGCGCAATTTGCCGGGTTGCTGCCTGAAGAATCCAGGCAATTCCTCAACGGTTTTCTTTCTGGTTCAGCCACCTTCAGCGGCACTTCAGCCAGTCCCAGGGCGGAGTTCAGAGTGGAGCTGACAGATGCTATGGCTGAAACTTTCAAACTGGAAAGACTTGAAATTGCGGGCGAATACAGTCGGTCGGAAATAAACCTGAGAAAAATCTATCTTAAACCCGAAGGTGAAGGTCAACTTGAGGGATATTTAAGTTACCGGTTAACCTCGGGAGAAATTCAGGCGCTTCTGAGCGGGGAGAAACTTAAAGCTCCGCTGTTTCAGCACTGGCTTCCTTCCCTGAAGTCAGGGCAGGTTGACCTCAGGGTGAGCGCTTCCGGTTCGCTGAAAAATCCGATGGCTGAGGTCAGGATAATCGGTCAGGGTTTTATGCTGGACCGCCTCTGGTTTCCTTATGTGGAACTTAAGGCGGTTTCCGACGGAAAGAAGGCCAGAGCGACGGTTGAGGTTCCGAGGTTCAACCTGGAAATCGAAGCCGGGCTCGAGATGGCCCCCCCCTATAACCTTAGCGGCGAACTCAGGATAAAAGACCTTCCGCTGTCGTCACTGGCCGGCCTTCTGCCGGAGGTGGAGGAGACCCCTCCTCTGGTAGCCTTGAGCGCCGCGGCCAGGTTCTCGCTGCCGTTGGAACATCCGGAGAGATTTGAAGCCGAATTCAGTTTTGAAAATTTCGATTTTGCCGGGCTGGCCGTTTTAATGCCATCTCTTAAATCGCTGAAGCCAGGCGGGCGGGCAGGCGGACGGCTTGAGCTAAAAGGATCTTCCCCTGACCTGGATGGAGTTGAAGCCCGTCTGGTCATTCCGTCCCTCGCACTGGAACTTGGAGGAACAGCTGTCGAGAACGAAGGTCCTTTGAGCCTGGAATTGAAAGAGAAGAAGCTGCAGGTTGGAAACTTCAGGTTAAAAACCGGCCGGTCCAGACTCAACCTTGAAGGTGGAGCCGGACTCGACGAGCCGACGAACCCGGATTTGAGCTTTAAGTTGAATGCAGACCTCGAGCTGTCCGACTTCAATCCCTGGTTTTATGGATTTCAGGCTGGTGGTCGGGTTAAGCTGGTAGCCTCGCTCGGGGGCGATGTAAAGCAGCCGGTGATTGAAGGCTCGGGAGGTTTCGACGATATATTTTTCCGAATGCTTTACCTTCCGATTATTGTGAGCAACATACGTTCTCAATTCAGAGTGGACAATTCACGGATGGTTCTGGAAACCATTACCGGCGAGGCGAATTCTGGCCGGCTTCTGGGGTCCGGAGAAGTAACCTTTGGAGAAAATTTTTCTCTGGACACGGCTCGGTTGAAAATCAGGGTTGATGATTTTGATTTTAATTATCCTCCGGGTTTGAACAGCGTGAGCCAGGCCGAGCTGACTCTCACCCGGGAGAGGCGGGGCTGGCTGCTGGCCGGGGAGCTCTCTGTGCTGAACGCCAGTTACCGGCAGGATTTTTATCCGAGCACCCAGGGATTGAAACTTGCCCTGAGCTCCGTTTCTCCGGCAGGGACCGAATTTCCTGATTTTCTTTACGAGCTCGGGCTGAATGTCAACATAAAAACTGAAGAGAATATAATCATAAAAAATAACCTGGCTGACCTTGAACTGAAAGCCAACCTGAATCTACGCGGGACCATACCGGCACCGATACTTTCGGGTCGGATCGAAACCGCCTATCCCGGAGAGCTCATAATTGGGGAGAGTAAATATTCTGTGGAAAGGCTCAGAGTGGATTTTCTCGGTCGGGAGAATCTCGAACCGAATCTGGATATTAATCTGAAAAGCGTGGTGTATGATCAGGAGGAGGAGGTCGAAGCCAGTCTGGTTATAACCGGCACTCCTTCTGACCTGAATTTTTCTCTGACCTCGGTACCGCCCAGGTCACAGGAAGACCTGGCCTCCTTGCTGCTAACCGGCAAAAGCTTGCGTGAGGTGCAGGGGTCAGCGCTTAATACCATCTCGGGTCAGCTGGCGCAGCATTTTTCCAGCCCGCTGACCTCGCCGGTCACCAGAACGCTGAAAAAATGGCTTAAAGCTGAGGATGTGATTCTCGAACCTCTGAACATCGCCACCCTGCAGGATCCGGGTGCCCGGTTAACAGTCAGGAAGAGAATGACCCGGGAGTTTGCCGTCACTTATTCGATAGACCTGACCAACAGCCAGTACCAGACCTGGATTCTTGACTACCAGCTCCGGAGGCAATTTTCTGCCAGAGGATTCCGTCGCGATGACGGCGTGCTCGGATTGAACCTCAAGCACAGGATTGATATCGGGAAACCCTCCGGTGCCGCAGAATATAGAACAGCCATGAGAAAAAAGCTCACCGGGATTGAAATAACGGGGGATGAAATTTTACCCGGCAAAAAGCTGTCGAAGGTTACCAGGCTTAAAGTCGGACGTAGCTACCGGACGAGCGAGCTGCGGCAGGCCGCTTCACGTCTTGAGGCTTTCTGCCGGAAGAAAGGATATTTCAATGCCCGCGTCGACTCAGAACTGGTCGAGCTGAATCGGGAAGCCCGGTTACGAATAAACATTCGAGCTGGAAGCCTGACAGAGTTCAAATTTTCTGGTGAGGGCACGCCCCGGAAGATAAGAAACAGAGCTCTGGCTTCCTGGTCCGGACGCCTGCCGGAAGAAGCCAATGTCTCACGCTTTAAGGATATACTGCTCAATGAACTTAACCGGCGCGGTTATTATCGGGCCCAGGTTGAACTGAACACTATCAGCGATAACGATAAAACAATTTATGAGATAAATGTTACCCGCGGTCGGAAGTGGAAAATTGACCGTCTTATTCTTGAGGGACAGCCGGTCTTCAGCGAGAATGTCATCAAAAAGGTAGTTTCGGATTATTTTGGCGCCAGGGCCAGAGGTCTCTGGAATCTGATTTACGACACGAAAATAGCGCTGGAGTTGCTGGAATATTTTTATCAGGAAAACGGATACCTCAACCCTGAGATTGAGGAACCGGTTGTTGAAGCTGACAGTAAACAACACCGCCTTTCGATTATCCTCAGGATTCAGGCCGGACCCAGAAGCCGGGTTGAATCGGTGAGCATCACCGGGAACAGTCGCTTCCAGACCGAAGAGCTGATGTCAATTCTAAACTGCAAACCGGGAAACATTTTCAGCTGGCCGGCGCTTAACGAAGACCGGACGCTTCTTCTTAACCGCTACCGGGGAGCGGGGTATAAAGAGGCGAAGGTGGAAACAAGAGCATTTCCGGTTGGGGAAGGACCTGATTTTAAAGTTGAGATTAACATAGACGAGGGGCCGGTTTACACCGTAGCTGAACTCGAGGTCGAGGGGGCAAAAAGAACGAAGAAATCTTTCATAATCCGTGAATCAGGCCTGAAGGAAGGGGAAGCTGTGAGCCTGGAAAAACTGGCTCAGGCTCAGAAAAACCTTTACGACACGGCGGTTTTCAGGAGCGTCACCGTTACTTCGTTGCCGGAAGAACAGGGAGAAAATCGGGAGAGGGTCAGGATTGATCTTCAGGAGATGCCCGTGTTCAGCCTTACCTACGGTCTTCAGTACAACACTGACACTCATTTTGAAGGATTCACCCAGTTTGACTTCAACAACATTTTCGGGCGAGGCTGGAACAGCCTGTTTTATTTACGGGCGAACGAAAGGCAGCAGAATGCCAGAGCCTCTCTGAAAATCCCCTATGTTTTCTCGCGCAAACTTGACACCATGCTGTCAGCTTTTTACCTGAGAGATCTCAAGGACCAGTTTATCACCGAGGAATATGGCCTGAGCCTGCAGCAGAAGTTGATGATAGTCAGCGGATTTGAGGTGAGCTGGGTTTACCGGTTCAGCCGGATTCATGATTATGAAAAAGAGCCTTCCTGGCCATTTCCCTATGACGTCAGGATCACCAGCTCTGAATTCTCTCTTCTGTTAAGCCGGGATACCAGAGACGACAGGTTCGACCCGAATAGAGGCTCACTGCTGACCAGCAGTTTAACCTATTCTCCGCGCCTTCTCGGCTCTGACCTGAATTATTTTCGTTCGTTCACTCAATTCACTATGTACAGGACTTTGCTTCCCGGTGTGATCTGGGCCTCATGTTACCGCCTCGGTCTTGGCAGCGCTTTCGGTGAAGTGATGATACCAAGCCGCCGGTTCTTTGCTGGAGGCGGTACCAGCATCAGAGGGTTCAAGCTGGATGCGGTCGGACCGCTTGACATCTTTACCGGGCTGCCTGAAGGCGGCGAGGCGATGCTGGTCATCAATCAGGAGCTCAGGTTTCCGATTTTCAGCGTTTTCCGCGGAGTGGCTTTTCTCGATGCCGGAAATGTTTATTCTCGCCTGTCTGATTTCAATCCTGTGAAACTGCGAACGGGCGCTGGCCTCGGTCTTAGAATTGAGAGCCCGCTCGGTCTGATCAGGATCGATTACGGGTTCAACCTGAAACCCAGAAATGGCGAGCCAAAAGGCACGCTTTTTGTCAGTATCGGTCAGGCTTTTTAAGCAGCGATTATATCCGGCTGAGCAGCGCTTTAACCTGGGCGGCTTCCGGAGCTTCGGGGGCCAGGTAGAGGAATCTCTGGAAGTGAGTAATCATCAAATCCTTACGCCCCTTCTGGTAATAAGCCAGGCCAATCTGATAGTGAGCATAGGCGTGTGTTCCTTTCAGGCTGAGGCATTTTTGCAGGTCAGCGATTGCCTGGTCGAGTTTTTTCTGATAGCCCCGCAGCAGCCCCCGATGGTAATAGGCTTCAGCGCAATTGGGGTCCTTCTGGATGGCGGTGTTCAGCTCGGTTTCAGCCTGGGTGTAATTAGCCTTGGCGATGTAGTACTGTCCCCGGCCGATATATCCGTAGGGTGAGTTCGGAGCGGACTGAATAATTTTGTTAAAATAAGTCAGCGCAGCTTCAGGGTTTTTCTGTTTGATCAGAGCTGAGCCAAGGTAATAATAAAGGTCGTTATTGACAAAATTCTCAGCTACCAGCTGGTCGAAAATGGCTTTGGCTTCGGCCGTTTTGCCGGTTTCGAAATAAGCGATACCGGTTCTCAGCCTCTCTTCCTGGGAAGTCTGGGCCTGAAGCCCGCAGGTAAGGGCGGGGACGAGTATCAGAGCGAGAAAAATCACTGACCAGAAGTTCCATGCTGTCTTTTTCATCCTGTCCTCCTTTTTTGAAATACTTATATCACAAAAATCATGTAAAAAACAAATTGCCTTTGTGCCCTGACTTTGACAAAGCTCGGAAAAAATTATTAAAATTTAATCGCCCGGATGCTCCGGGTAAGAAGAATGAAAGAATAAACAGAAGGAGGGAAGGATGGCCAGAGCAAAGAAGGTCAAGGCCGCCAGCAAAAAAACAGCCAGAAAAACAGCTAAAAAGGCGGCCACAAAAAAAGTTGCCAGAAAGGTGGTGAAGAAAGAAGTGGCTTCTCCACAGAAACCGGTGACTTCTCTTGAATGCCAGGTCTGCGGCTACCGGTTGATCGTTGACCGCAAGTGCGGTTGCGTGGAGGAGCACGCGCTCATCTGCTGCGGTCAGCCGATGCAGAAGGTAGAAACGACCGTCTGAAATTTTTTCTGAAAAATTCAAGACTCTGACGAAAGGATTTGAGAGCGGAAGAGGGAATTATAATTTTTTTATTCTGGCCAGAACATGACCTTGACCCTGAACGAGAAAAAAAGGTTCGGTTATTATGAAGGCTACCTTTCAATTTTTGTCAACCTTATCCTGTTCCTGCTGAAGATGTTTGTTGGGCGCCGGGTTAACTCGGTGGCGATGGTGGCTGATGCCTGGCATACCCTCTCAGATTGCCTGACTTCGATGATTGTCATTCTGGGCTTCTGGCTGGCTTCACGTCCTGCGGACAGCCGTCATACCTTCGGACATGGAAGAGCAGAATCGATAGCTTCCCTGATAATCGGAACGCTTCTGGCGGTGGTCGGCGTTAATTTCTTTTATGAATCAGTGCTCAGGTTGATTAACCGCCAGGGTATAGGTTTCAGCCAGCTGGCGGTGATTGTTTTTATCATTTCCGCTGTGGTGAAGGAAGGTCTTGCCCAGTTTGCTTTCTGGACAGCCAGGAAAACCGGAGCTGGCTCTCTTCGAGCAGATGCCTGGCATCATCGAAGCGATGCCATCGCTTCCCTCCTGATAGTTATCGGTGTGGTTTTCAGCATGAATTTCTGGTGGCTTGACGGCCTGCTGGGGCTTCTTGTTTCTGCTTTGATCCTTCATGCCAGCTATGAAATCATCCGGAGTTCCGCCAGCTATCTTCTGGGGGAAGCTCCGCCGGAGGAAAAAGTCAACCGGGTTCAGGCTGAGGTCAGAAAGGAATTTCCCGAGCTGGAAGGTGTTCATCATATTCACGTTCATCACTACGGCGACCATCATGAGGTTACCGCCCACCTCAAGGTGCCCGGTTCCATGTCAGTCGACGACGCTCATGAGATCGCCACTAAAATAGAGTCAATTTTCAGGAAAGAATTTAACGGAGACGCCACCATCCATGTCGAGCCAGAGGGAGCAGAAGACGAAAGGGAAAAAAGTGACCGTTAATAACGCCGGAACGGTCAACCTGTTAAAATTCCTGGGCACGGCCGGAGCGAGGTTTGTCATGGCCAGACAGCTCCGGTCATCCGGCGGGCTGTATTTAGAGCTGCTGGGTAATAAAATCGCTCTGGACCCGGGGCCGGGGGCTCTGGTCAGAATGACCCGCAGTCGGCCGCCGATCGACCCAACCGGGCTCGGGATGGTCATTCTGACACATAAACACATCGACCATTCGAACGATGTTAACGTTCTGCTGGACGCCATGACCGCCGGGGGATTCAAAAAAAGAGGCGTGTTGATGGCCCCCCGCGAGTGTCTGGAAGGGCCGGATGCGGTTGTCTTCCGCTATCTTAAGGATCATCTGGAAAAAATAGTGGTCTTGGGTCCGGAGGAAACTTACCGGCTCGGTCAACTGGAAATAAAAACCAGCCTGCGGCATGACCATGAGGCTGAAACTTATGGCCTGAAGTTTTATCTTCCCGGCAAGGTCCTCGGGTTTCTGACGGACACCAGATTCTTTCCGGAACTTCTTGACAGTTATCGCGACGTGAGCATCCTGGTCATCAACGTCCTGCGGGTGAAGGAGCCGGAGGCGGATGAAATAAAGCATCTTTCGGTTTCTGACACCATAAGAATAATAGGCGAGTTAAAGCCGGAGAAAGCTTACCTGACCCACTTCGGCATGACCATGCTGCAGGCCGACCCCCGCCGGGTGGCCGAAAACATCAGCCGGGAAACCGGTGTGGAAGTTCTGGCCGCCTGCGACGGCCTGACGGTTTATCTGGATTGAAATCGTGGAAATTTCAGCTGCTTCCGCCAGGGAAAAGGAATGGATTTCTGGAAAATAAAAAATTCCTATAATAATAGTAGGATTTATATTGAAAAGCCGACCGGAAAGGCTTAAAATGGAAATGTTGGCCGGAGAGGGCCGGCGGCAAAAATTTTACAGGGAGAGTTAAAAATGAAAGAAAGAGTGGAAGAGGTGCTCAACCGGATCAGACCGGCGCTGCAGGCGGACGGTGGTGATGTGGAGCTGGTGGATGTGGTCGACGGAGTGGTCACGGTCAGATTAAAAGGAGCCTGCGGTGGATGCCCCATGTCCCAGATGACTCTAAAAATGGGAATCGAGAGGTTGCTGAAGAAAGAAATTCCTGAAGTTAAGAGCGTGGTTTCTGTTTAAGACTTGTCCAGGCGCGCCCGTGAGGAGGGGAGGATGACCGGTTTGTATGCGGACCGGCAGGCGGCTTCGCCAGTCAGGCCAGAGGTGCTCGAGGCCATGCTGCCTTTTTTCCGCGAGAAGTTCGGCAATCCGCAGAGTCTTCACCGGATCGGGCAGGAAGCGGCCCGGGTGCTTAATAACGCCCGGGAGCAGGTTGCCCGTCTGGTGAACTCTCTCCCGGAAGAGATAATCTTTCTCTCTTCCGGTTCGGAAGCCAACAACCTGGCGCTCAAGGGACTCGCACTGGCGAATCAATCGAAGGGAAGACAGATTCTCGTCTCGGCCATTGAACATGTTTCTGTTCTGAAGTCAGCGAAGTTTCTGGAAAAGCTCGGGTTTAAGGTGGTGCAGATACCGGTCGATAAGTACGGGCTGGTCCAACCTGAACGCCTGGCGGAGATGATCACCCCTGACACCGTTCTGGTTTCGGTGATGATGGCCAGCAGTGAAGTCGGAACGGTGCAGCCGGTAGCGGAGCTCGCCCGGATTGCCCGGGAGCGGGGTGCTCTGTTTCACACAGATGCCGTCGGGGCTGTCGGCAGCATTCCGGTGGATGTCAGGTCGCTGGAGGTGGATGCGCTCAGCCTGGCCGCCGATCAATTCGGCGGACCGAAAGGAGCGGCTGCGCTGTATCTCAAAAAGGGCACGAAGATAACGCCTCTCATAGATGGAGGAGTTCAGGAAAATAACCGGCGCGGCGGGACAGAAAATCTTCCGGCGATAGTTGGACTCGGTCGGGCGGCCGAGCTGGCCGCGGTAGAAATGAACGAAAAAATCCCCAGGCTGGTGGGTTTGAGAGAGAAACTTGTGGCGGGTGTGCTGGAAAGAATCGAGGAGGTTATTCTGACCGGCCACCCGGGAAAAAGATTGCCCCACCATGCGAGTTTCTGCGTGAAGTTTGTTGAAGGCGAAGCCATGCTCCTGGCCCTTGACCAGTATGACATTCAGGTGGCCAGCGGTTCAGCCTGCACCTCCAGGTCGCTGAGAACATCCCATGTGTTGACGGCGATGGGTATAGACCCGGAGGTGGCCCAGGGAAGTCTGGTGTTGACGCTCCTGGATGATACGCGGGAAGAACAGGTTGAATATTTTCTCGAGAAGCTGCCGGCGGTGGTCAACCGGCTGCGGGAAATGTCGCCGCTTTACACCAGATATCTGAAGGAGAAGAAAGATGTACAGCGATAAGGTAATGGAACATTTTCTTCACCCGCGGAATGTCGGGGTAATCCCCGATGCTGACGGCGTGGGAGAAGTGGGCAACCCGGTCTGCGGGGATATGATGACCTTCTACATCAAGGTTAAAGATGGTCGCCTTGAAGATGTTAAATTTCAGACCTTCGGTTGCGGCGCAGCCATTGCTGTAAGCAGCATGGTGAGTGAGATGGCCAGGGGGAAAACGCTGGAAGAAGCGATGAAAATCACCAACCAGCTGGTGGCTGAAGAACTCGGCGGACTTCCGCCGCATAAAATGCACTGCTCGAACCTTGGCGCTGACGCTCTGCACAGGGCAATAGAAAATTATCTGCAAAAACAGAAAAACCAGGAACCTGCGTCCGGCCGGAAGGAAACCCAAAAAGTGGAAAAGGGAGAAACCGGCAGCGTTCACTGTCCCTTCTGTGACAATCTCCTGGTGGAGAATGAGCTGCTTTGCTCCCGCTGCCAGATTAAGTTGATCAGATGCGAGCATTGCGGCGAGTATAACCGTGAAGGGGAAGAAACCTGTCATCACTGCGGCGCGGGAATTTTATAAAAGATTTATCCGGAACCTGTTTTGATCAGCTAATATAACGGGATTAAATCATGGGTGAGAAGAATGAAGAAGGAAAGGCTGATTGAAGAAATTGCCAGATTGAAAAAGGAGAAGCGAGCGGTAATCCTGGCTCATAATTATCAGCCGGAGGAAGTTCAGGATATCGCCGATTTTGTGGGAGATTCGCTCGAACTCAGCCGGAAAGCGGCCGAAGTGGAAGAAGACATCATCGTTTTTTGCGGCGTTCATTTTATGGCGGAAACGGCCAAGATTCTGGCTCCTCAGAAGAAGGTTCTTATCCCTGACGTTAAGGCTCGCTGTCCGATGGCTGATATGGTCAGCGGTAATGACCTGAGGTGGATGAAGGAACAGCATCCGGGCAAAAAGGTTGTTGCCTACGTGAACACCACGGCTGAAGTCAAAGCTGAAACCGACATCTGCTGCACTTCAGCCAATGCCGTCAAAGTGGTCAGCAACCTGCCTGATGAAGAAATCATCTTCGTGCCAGACCGCAATCTGGCCGCTTACGTCAGCCAGAAAACCGGTAAGAGGCTTCATTACTGGGACGGTTACTGCCCGATTCACGAGCATATTGAAGTGAAAGACATAAAAAAGATGAAAAAGCTTCACCCGCAGGCTGAAGTCTGGGCTCATCCGGAATGTCGCCCGGAAGTTCTGGCGCTGGCCGACAGGATTCTGTCGACCGGGCAGATGATCAGGGAAGCCCCGCGGAGCCAGGCCAGGGAGATTATCGTGGCGACAGAAGTTGGAATTCTTCACCGCCTGAGGAAAGAAAACCCGGATAAAATCTTTTATCCGGCTGGAGAAAAGGCGATTTGCCAAAACATGAAAAGGATCAGCCTGAAGAAAGTTTATAAAACTCTTCTGCGCGAAAAACCGGAAGTAATAGTTGAGCCGGAGCTGGCGGAGAGAGCCCGGGAAGCTCTGAAGCGGATGGTGCAGTTCGTATAAAGGGGGGAGAGAAGGGGATTCTGGCCAGTAATTTTAGCCAGGAAGGTTAAGGAGGCAACATGAAAAAAATGACTGAATCCACGGTAAAAGAAGCTCTCGCCGGCGAGAGCCAGGCTCATCTCAGGTATAAGTTGTATGCGGAAATAGCCCGGAAAGAAAATCTGCCGAATATCGCCAGGTTGTTTGAAGCCGCTTCGTTTTCGGAACAGATTCACGCTCTGAATCATCTCCTGGTGCTTGAAGGTGAAGGACGGACTCTGGATAAACTGGGAAAAGCCCATGACGGCGAGAACTTTGAGGTCGAAGAAATGTATCCGGCTTACATGGCGATAGCCAGGGAACAGGGGGAGGTAAAGGCGGCCACTTTTCACGGTTTTGCGCTTGAGGCGGAGAAGGTCCATTCCAGGCTTTACGCCAGAGCAAAGCAGGCTGCTGCTTCGGGTCAGGACGTAGAGCTTGCAGCGGTCCATGTCTGTCAGGTTTGCGGTTTTACGGTTGAAGGAAATGTTCCCGACCGCTGTCCGGTCTGCGGAGCTCCAGCCAGTAAGTTTCTTTCGTTCTGAAAATTTTTTCTTTTGCCTGCTATTTTTTCTGTTGAGCTTCTGGCTTTCTGCCAGGTTACTCCCGGTTAAATTGTTCAACGAGATAAATCTGGAAAGACCTCTGTTTTTCCCTGATGGCTTCTCCTGTCGGTGGCTTAAACCTTGAAAATAGATGAGCTGTCCTGGTGCCATACGAAAAATCAGCTTAAAAGATATGAGTCGGGAGCATTGAGTGGATTTATAGGGGCAGAAGCATTTAGCTTCAGTTTTATTTCCCGGTTGAGACCCCGGGGAACAGGCTAAAAGCCAGAAAGAATAAACGGTTTTCTCTTTATCCCGGGAGTCAGAGCTGATAAAATCATATCAGAAGGAGGTGAAATGAGATATTCATGGAAAGTGGCTCGCATTTCCGGCATTGACATCAAGATTGACTCGAGCTGGGTGGTGATTTTTTTGCTTTTCACCTTCTCCCTTTCGGCTTATTATTTTCCGCAATCTTTTCAGGCAAGTCAGCGGCTTCATTACTGGCTTCTGGGAATCATTACCAGCCTTCTGGTTTTTGTTTCTGTGCTTTTCCACGAACTGGCGCATTCGCTGATGGCCATCAGACAGGGAGAAAAAGTGGAGGACATAACGCTTTTCATCCTGGGCGGAGTGGCCAGGATCAGCGATGAACCGGGAACGCCGCAAAAAGAATTTGTCATGGCACTGAGCGGACCGGTGTCAAGTTTTTTCCTGGCTTTTATTTTTATCATGATATCTTATCTGGTGGCTCCGTTTTCAAAACCTTTTCAGGTGGCTGCTGCCTACCTCGGATACATAAATGCGATTCTTGGCGGGTTCAACCTCCTTCCCGGATTTCCGATGGATGGCGGGCGGGTTCTCAGGGCGATCGTCTGGAAAGCGACCGGCGATTTGAAAAAAGCCACACGGGCAGCTTCTATGGTCGGCCAGGGCATCGCTTTCTTTCTCATCTTTGCCGGCGTTTTTCAGTTTTTCCGCGGCAATCTCGGCGGGTTGTGGCTGGCTCTGATCGGCTGGTTCCTGCATAACGCTTCGATTCAGGGGTACAGCCAGGTCCTGTTAAAAATGTCCCTTCAGGGACTCAGGGCTTCCGACCTGATGAGCCGGAATTTTCAGTATGTTGAAGCAGACCTTCCGGTTGAATCGCTGGTGCATGATTATGTGCTGCGGCAGCGCCAGCGAGTTTTTCTGGTACGGGAAGGAGAACGCCTGGCTGGAATAGTCTGTCTTGACGATATCAAAAAATATCCCCGGGAGCGCTGGCCAGAGTTGAAGGTCAGGGATATAATGACGCCCGCCGAAAAATTAATCTATGTGACTCCCTACACTTCGGGCGACCAGGTTCTCGAACGCCTGGCCACCGCTGATGTAAATCAGGTCCCGGTGATAGAAAACGGGCAGGTGGTCGGTCTGATCTGCCGGAATAATCTGCTTCAGGTTATGCAGCTGAGAGCTGAACTTGGCATATAAGTAAGATTCCGGAGGAACACATGGCCGGGAAGAAAAAAGAAGAAAAAAAGAAAGCCGGGAAGCCAGACACCGCCAGAATAAAGCCGGAACCTGTTCGGGAAGAAGACCTGAAAGAACGGCAGAAGAGGGTCAGGGAAATTATCAGGCTGCTCCGGCGGAAATATCCCGGGGCTAAGACCGCCCTCAATTTCCGGACCCCTTTTGAACTGCTGGTGGCTACTATCCTGGCGGCTCAGTGCACCGACGAAAGGGTTAACCGGGTAACTTCGGGTCTGTTTGAAAAGTATCCTGCAGTGGAAGCTTTTGCCAGGGCTGATCAGAAGGAACTGGAAAACGACATACGCTCAACCGGTTTTTTCCGCAACAAAGCCCGGAACATCATCAACCTGGCCCGGACGCTGGTGAATGAATACGGGGGACGCGTGCCCGACTCGATGGAAGAGCTGGTGAAGCTTCCGGGAGTTGCCCGAAAGACAGCCAACATCGTGCTTTCCTCAGCTTTCAGAAAAGCCGAAGGAATAGCGGTTGACACTCATGTGCGGAGGCTTTCCGGCCGACTCGGGTTGAGCCGCCAGACCCAGCCGGAAAGGATCGAGCGTGACCTGATGGCGATAGTTCCGCGTGAGGACTGGCTTGATTTTAATTATCTTCTGGTGGACCACGGGCGAAAGGTCTGTCAGGCCCGTAAGCCCCTGTGCTCTCAGTGCGTCATAAAACATCTGTGTCCGTCTTATGAACATTTTGCCAGGAAAGCTTCGGGAGGCTGATGGATGCCGCGCCGCGAAGCCATGCTCTACCGTCAGGAGGAAAGCAAAAGAGTGGTCTGCGCGCTCTGCGCCCATCGTTGCCGGCTGGAAGACGGGCAGTTTGGAATCTGCGGAGTCAGGCAGAACATCGACGGCATCCTTTACACTCACGTTTTTGAGGAAGCCATCGCCGCCCATATCGACCCGATAGAAAAAAAGCCCTTCTTTCATTTTCTTCCCGGAAGCAAATCGCTATCGATCGCCACGATTGGCTGCAATTTCCGCTGTCCTTTCTGCCAGAACTGGGAGATTTCTCAAACCAGACTCTCTGACGGAAGACACGGGCTGAGAAGCACCCATCTCCCGGCGGAACAGGTGGTTCGTCAGGCTGTGGCTCAAGGCTGTCTGAGCATATCCTATACTTACACTGAACCGACGGTTTTCTTTGAATACGCTTACGTGACAGCCCGATTAGCCAGATCGGCTGGTCTGAAGAACAATTTTGTCACCAACGGATACATGACCCTTGAAGCGCTTGAAACGATCCAGCCGTATCTTGATGCAGCCAACGTTGACCTGAAGTTTTTCCGGGAGGAAAACTATAAGAAAATCTGCAGGGCAAAACTTCAGCCGGTTGTTGACAGCATCAGGAAGATGAAAGAACTCGGGATCTGGGTTGAAGTTACCACTCTGGTAATTCCCGGACTGAACGATTCGGAGGAAGAACTCCGGGGAATTGCCAGGTTTCTGGTTGAGGTTGACCGCGATATTCCCTGGCATCTCAGCCGTTTCCATCCTGATTATGAGTATTTTAAATCCCCGCCAACTCCCCTCAATACACTGAGGAAGGCGATGGAAATCGGAAAGGAGGAAGGACTGCGGTATGTTTATCTGGGAAATGTCTGGGGAGAAGGCGAAGACACATACTGCCCCGGCTGCGGGACTCTGTTGATCGAAAGGGAAGGATTCTGGGTGAGGTCTATCTCCCTGAAAGACGGGCAATGCCCGGAGTGCGGCCAGAAGATCGCCGGCATTTTCAGCTGACCCTGAAGCCTTCGGAAAGAGCCAGCCCTTCGAAAGAAGGCGATTTCTGCTAAAATAATAGTGGCTGTTTCAGCCCGAAACGCAGGCAACGGTAAAAAAATAATTGATGCGCGTCAGGTCTCTGTTGCTGATGAGATTGGCTGGCTCAGGCTCGGTCTCGGTTAAAGCGTGAAACAGAAAAGAGCAGGTCAGGCCATAAAGCATTTTTCCAGCAGATAAGCCGGACGGCGAATTGAAGGCGTTGATGAATCGTTCCTCTAAAAAATTGAGGAGGGCGAGCTTGAACGATGAATGAAGAAGCCAGGTTTGAATTTCTTCCGCACACTGCCGACGCCAGATTCCGCTCTTACGGTCGCACTCTGGAAGAAGCCGCGGCTAACGCCGCGCTGGCCATGGTTTCTCTGATGTGGGATTACCGCCAGATTGAGCCGAGGGTGAAGCATCAGGTGGAAATCCGGGCACGGAATTTTGAAGGGCTTATGGTCAAATTTCTGACGGAAATTCTTTATCTTCTTGAAGTCAAAAGATTTATTCTCGGGAGGGTGGAGGAGATTGAAATTGTCCGGCCGGAAAAAACCGCGGTCGACGAGGAGGGCGAATATGTTCTCCGGGCGGTGCTTGTCGGGGATGACCGTCCGGAAAATTATGAAATAATAAGCGAGGTTAAAGCGGCCACCTACTATCAATTCCGGCTGGACGAAAAGCCCGGCCAGGTCCAGCTGGAAATGGTGGTCGATATGTGAGCCGGCAATTTTAATATATGAATGATTTTTCATATGAAGAGGTGAACGATGGAACTTATCCGGGTCAGCGATTATATCTGGGAAATATCGAAGACGGGCGAAATGAAGGTCCCGGCCAGAATCTATGCCTCGGAAAAACTGATAGAACTGGCTAAACGCGACCAGACCCTGCAGCAAGCCAGGAATGTGGCCTGTCTGCCCGGGATACAGCGAATGTCCTACGTCATGCCCGACGCTCATCAGGGTTATGGGTTTCCCATTGGCGGGGTGGCTGCCTTTGACCTGGATGAGGGGATAATTTCTCCCGGCGGAGTTGGTTACGACATCAACTGCGGCGTCCGGCTGCTCCGCACGGATTTTAAGGAAAGCGACATCACCGCTAAGAGAAAAGAACTTCTGGCTGAAATTTTTAAGGAGGTGCCGGCCGGAGTGGGAAAGAGCGGCGTGACCAAACTCAGCCGCAGCGTGCTGAAGGAAATTCTGGTGAAGGGAGCTGAATGGGCGGTGGAGCAGGGTTACGGCACGGTGGAAGACCTGGAGCGGACTGAAGAACGCGGCCGGATGAAGGATGCCACCTGGGAGTTTATTTCCGAAAGGGCGATGGAAAGAGGTATTCCACAGCTGGGCACGCTTGGCGCCGGGAACCATTTTCTGGAGATTCAGAAGGTGGACGAAATTTACGATCCGGAAGTGGCTAAAGTATTTGGCATCGAGGAAAAAGGCCAGGTGCTGGTGATGATTCACTGCGGCAGCCGGGGACTCGGACATCAGATTGCCACGGATTTTATCGAATTGATGGAACATAAGTTCGGGTATAAGCATCTGCCTGACCGGGAGTTGATCAATGCCCCGTTCAAATCGGACCTGGGTCAGCAGTATTATCGTTCGATGTGCGCCGCGGTGAATTACGCTTTTGCCAACCGCCAGATGATTGCCCACTGGGTGAGGGATGTGTTTGCCCGGGTGATGGGTTCGGCGAAAGGAATGCACCAGATTTATGACGTCTGCCATAATGTGGCGAAGGTGGAAAAGCATATAGTTAACGGTAAGGAAAAGCTGCTCTGCATTCACCGGAAAGGAGCTACCAGAAGCTTCGGCCCGGGACGCCCGGAGATTCCGGCAGTCTATCGGGCGGTGGGTCAGCCGGTGCTGATTCCCGGAAGCATGGGCACGGCCTCCTACATTCTGGTGGGAACAAAGGAAGCGGAAGAACTCAGCTTCAGCTCGACCGCTCACGGGGCCGGACGGGTGATGAGCCGCAACGAAGCGCTGCGTCGTTTCCGCGGAGAGCAGATCAGGGATGAACTCGCCCGGAAGGGCGTGGAGCTCAAAGCCACGAGCTGGAAGGGAGTGGCCGAAGAAGCTTCCGCCGCTTATAAGGACGTTGATGAAGTGGTCCGGGTGTCGCACGAGACAAAGCTGGGCAAGCTGGTTGCCAGGGTGGTCCCGATCGGCGTGATGAAAGGCTGAGTGGCAGTCTCTTTAAAAATTGTAAATCTCCCGTGAATTTTTCTAATGTTTGATGCTACCTATGATAATGTCTTTTTGCCGGCTATCGGGAATCACCTTGAGCCTGGAAATTTTTCCCCCTTTTACCTGTCCTTCAACTATCGTTCTGTAAGGAGCGTGCAGACGAAAATCCACATCCCAGTCCGCCGGCCAGGCTGGCAGCAGATAAATCTTTTTTCCGTCTGACTGCATCAGCATCGCCTGAACTGTTTTCATCAGCACCCCGCCATGGCACTGGTCCGGAATCCAGTCATAATTGGGGCCCCAGAAAGCCGGAAAACGGGATTCCCGGTGCCAGTTTTTTGCCCGGCCGACGAGATAGGCGCGGGCTTCTTCGGTCAACCCGAGATAAGCCATAAAAATATCATCCTGTCTCCAGCCGGAATTTCCCCTGTCCTCACGTCTTTTCAGGGCTTCTAAAGCGAGTTCGATTCCGGGTTTGCCGATAGCTATCCGCCGGTAGGGGAAAACGGCGTAGAGCTCAGGATTTTCGATGTTGTGTTTGTCGGCGAATTTTTCAGCCGGAGCCAGAACACGCACGCCTTCCACCTCACGGGTGGGGAGGTCAGGCATTTTATCTTTCATTCTCTGCCACAGCGTTTTTTCTTCCGGCGGCACGCGGTCGCCGGCAAGTTCCAGCAGGCGCTCGGTTACGGCCAGAATTCCGGCTATTTCCGGCATCGGGTTCCGGCAATCCCACCAGGTTTCCAGAGCCTGGGCCGGCTCGATGACGATCTTACCGCTCTCGTCGACGCTGTAGTGCTGGTCGTAAAAAGTAAGAACTTCATGGGCCAGCGGCAGAACCCGTTCACGCAGAAAATTCTCATCCAGCGTGTGTTCGTAATGGTCGATCAGCATATACAGAAGCTCTATGCCGCCCTGCCATTCCCAGCGATGCCAGCGGCTTTCATTCTCGATGACCGTGCGTTTCTCCCGGGGTGTCCAGCCGTAGGCTTCGTTAAAGGCAGCTCCCCAGAAATAAACGCATTCGTTGAAGCAGGCGCCGTCGTGACCAAAATAATGCCTCGTCCGGTATTTAGCCATCTCTAAGACATCCCCGCAGTACATGCGATAGAGAGGTTCAAGAAGCTCGAAGTCGCCAGAAGTGCACATGCTGATGTAGGGAAGACGGGTATTCTGCCACCAGTAACCGGGTCCCCAGCGGCGGTAGTCGGCATCCCCCGGGCTGTCCGGGTTGGGCACGGTAAAGATTGAACCGTTGAATTTGATCGGATACTGACCGCGGCCGCCGCAGGCGTTTATGAACCTCTGAAGCGCGTAAGCCCGGCTGACATAATAAGCATCGTCCTCGCCGGTGGAAGAGTAAATGTCGATCCAGCTGCGACGCCAGAAATTCTCCCACCAGGCAAGATGAGCCCTGTTTCTCTGCCGGAGCGGTATTTTTTCTATGGAGGAAATCAATCCTTCCATCGCTTCGAGCCATTCCCCCGGGCTCGACGGATGTTTCGTCAGGACGTATATACTGAAAAAGTGAGACCTCCCGGCTGGGGACCGCAGGTTCAGGTCGTCGATTCGCTTACCGCCAGCGGCCATTATGACTGCCCCGAAAGTTCGATGAAGGATCGGGTCGGGCTGATGGAAACCTTCCATATCCTGCAGCCGGGCGGCCAGCGCCGGGCCGACAGATTTTTTGTTGTGGTGATACCAGCCGATGCTATCCCGGAGTCCGGTGATAACTGTGTCCGGTTCGACGATCGTCGGAAAATGTTTGTTTCCGGGAATGTCGTGATCAAAATGAACGTCGCTAACTTCTATAGAAGGCAATTCATAAGGTTCCGTCCGCCAGAGTTCTATCGAGGCTGTGGCTTCGAGCTTCTTCCGGCTGTACACGGCTACGTAAATTACCGGGTGGTTGGCGTCAACCCGGACCTGGATGTCTGTGCGTTCCCGACCCTGTCCGAAGATAATTTCTATCTTGCCCTGACGCAGGTTGAGGGTCTGACGGAACAATCGGCCAGATGAAAACGGGTTCGGGTTCAAGCTGATCCTGACTCGGCCCACCTTCACCAGGCGGGAGTTGTCTTCCCAGGAATCTGTTTTCCCGATATAAAAAAGAAGGTCTCCGCTTTCGTTCACCCAGACATTCAAACCGATATCACCGTTGCCGCAGGGCATGGTTCCCCAGGTGTCCCGGCTGGGCGAGTCCCAGACAACGTTGTGTCTGTCCAGAGCCCGGCGCGGGTCGTATTTTTCACCTGAACAGCCCGGGAAGAATACCGCTACCCAGAAAATACCGACCGGAAGATAAAATAATATTCCGACCTTCCTCATCCTGAAGTCCTTTTCAATGGAACTTAAAGCGCGTGCGCAGCTTTCTATTTTTAATAAAAACGACGAATTAAGTCTACCGGTTAACAATATTTTTTTCATGTGGTAAAATCCAGATTCATAAATCCGAGCAGGGCCCCGGGCTGAAGAGCGTCCGGGATGGCAAACGGTCTGGAAAAAGAAGAAAAATGGCCAGAAAGCTGCTGAACATTTCCTTGCTGGCAGGCTTGATCCTGTTTGTTCTGGTTATCTATAAGACCGGTCTTTCTCAGATCATCCGGGATTTTAAGACGATCAGCTGGCTTAATTTTCTCTATCTAATGATTCTTCGCCTGGTGTACTGGATTTCCCGCACTTACAACTGGAAGATGATCCTTGACCACAAAAAGAATCCGACATCTTTTCCGGCTATGTTCTCGGCTCGTCTGGCTGACCATGCCATCAGCTATCTGACCCCGTCGAATCTTTTTGGCGGCGAGCCGGTGCGGGCGCTGATGACTCCCCATACCAATAAGCGCCAGGCCATGGCCTCGGTCATCGTTGATAAAACCATCGAATTGGTCAGCATAATTTCGTTTACGATCATCGGAGTAATCCTGGCCATAAGCCGCTTGAGGATGCCTCTTAAAGTAAAAATCGTCTTCCTTTGTTTTTCTTTCGGGGCGGCGATTTTCCTTTTCCTTCTGGTCCTCAGGCAGAAAAAAGGTTTTTTCACCTGGATGGTAAAACTTCTGTCGAAGATCAAAATCAAGCCGAGAATAATTCAAAGATCTCAGGAAAAAATAGCCGAGCTTGACCATCACATATCCAGTTATTACCGGCATCATCCGGGACTTTTTTTCCGGGCCTACTTTTTTTACGCCCTGACCTTTTTTATATGGACGCTGGAGATTCACCTGACGCTGGTGTATATGGACACAGCAGGTATCACCTGGGTGAAGAGCTTTCTGATAATCACTCTGACCACTATTGCCGCTCTGATTCCAGCGATTCCGGGCGCTCTGGGAATAAACGAGATCACCAACGTGGCCGTTTTTGCTTTGCTCGGCCTGCCTCCGGAAAAAGGTGTTTCCCTGTCTCTTGTCCGCAGGGTCATTTCTCTTATTTATGCCGGGCTGGGTCTGCTGTGTTTGAGTTATTTCCAGTTCAAAGAGAGGAAAAAGAAAAAAACAAAATTGCCGCTCAGCATCCAGTGAATTTTTATCCTGCCAGCCGTCGGCTGTAAGAAAATTCACAGTTTTGTATTTCTGTAGCTTGTATTCCCGGCGAGTCCTGGAATTAAATTTTTCTCTTCGTTACTGATTTTTCTGACCTGATTGCGTGGCAGAGCAGATAAAGGGTAAGAGCTTGACCTTAACGGTGAACAATCTTTATCGGAGCCAGTTCAGATCGCGGTCCGGGCAGCTCCTTTCCGGGATTTCAGCTCTTCCGGGTCTACAGCAGGCTCGTTTTCCATGACGTTTCCGGCAAGCGCCAGAAGCAGCATGGTTCCGAAATACTGCGGCTCAGGAGTTGGAGCGACCAGAAGAAAAACCGTGCTGACAAAAAGCATGGCAGGGAAAAGGCTCATTTTTCTAACTGTCCAGAGGGCCAGCAGAAAGGCTCCGATGGCAACTGGGGGATACAGCCAGTTTTTATCGATCAGGTAGAGGGGTCCGGACAGAACATTAGGATAAAAAGTGGTGTAAAGATTACGCTCACCGGGATTAAGGTTAAAAAGAATGGTGCTCTTAAAGACGTTTAAGGGGCCAAACGGCAGTATGGCCATGAGCGCCACCAGGAAGGAGATTGATATCATCAAAGCTGTTTGCTTGAGTTCTGCCTGTGAATTCTTTTTCAAGGAAGTGTAAAGCTGCCAGAGATAGAAGGTTATGGCGATACAGGAAAACAAAAATTTGGTCAGCACTCCCAGCCCGATGACTGAGGCCGTAATAATATCCAGCGCCAGCGATTCGCCTTTTCTCCGGGCTGAAAGGAGCAGTATGAATAAAGACACCATGAGCATGGTCATGCCCGGGTTGGTTTTTATCTCGGAAAAGACCAGAAGCGGAAGAAAAAAAAGGAGATGAAGCGGGAAAGGTCGGATTTTTCTGAAAGCCAGGACGACGATTAAACCGGCAAGCAGCTGGAGGCTCATCAGAAACAGGGCCAGGCTTTTTTCATTCCAGCGGCGAAATATCCGGTAAAAAAAATAGTAGGGCCAGAGTTCAAGCGGCGGATAATTAAAATTATGATACACGACCTGACCGGAAGCATCCCGGTGATAAATTTGCCCGCTGGTATAGGGGTTACGACCTTCTTCCAGATCCTGAAAAACCGATCTGTAGGTGGATATAATTTCCCGATCGGGCTTCAATGATTTTATTTGAAAGAGGCCGAGCGCCAGGCCTGTCAGAAGAACGGTGGCCAGCACTGTTTTCTTATTCAGCCACCGGGCAGGACAGATGAAAACCAGCCAGACCGCGAGTAATTCGATTGAGAGTTTAAGCGCCAGGTCATAGCGGTGGCCCTGAGCGATCGGCTTGAAGATGAACATCAGGAATGCCAGGAGACAGGAAAACAGAAGAAGAACGGTCATCAGTCTCCCTGAATAGATTCTATCGGCCATTGTGGTTAATGTTTTTGCTTGAGCTTTATCCTCCGTTTTATTTTACTTCTTATTAGTCTTCAATTTTATAAAAAAAATCAACCTGGAACTTCCGCCGCCTGGCGCAACTTTCGGCTGGAGTAGCTGGCCATGTAGACGGCTTCGAGAAAGCTAAGCACGGCTACGAGAATAATCAGAACCCTGGCCAGCCCTAACAGAATCAGCAGGAAAGCGGCTGTTGAAAAAAAGTCCCGCCGGTAGATGAAAGCTATTCTGGCGGCCAGTTTATCCACAGGCTTTCTGAATTCAGGGTCTCCGCTGGCAGCTTCGATTTCCTTAACCACTCTCACAATATTGTGGCCTATGCCTGATTTTCTGGCGTAACGGATCAGAAGAAAATAAAAACCAAGCATCGAAGCAAAGGTGAAGATTCCGAGATAAATCCAGATTATACTACCGGTCGTTCGGTACAGTCCAACGGGCAGGGCAGCAAAAAAGGAAACAAAAGTTACCGCGTCTCCGACAATATCGAGCTTCCCGCCGGTTTTGCTCACTCGGTAGGTAAGGCGGGCATTTTCACCGTCAGAGCCATCGATGATCGAGGCCAGCTCAAACAGTATGGCACCCGGGACGATAAACTGCCTGCCCAAGGCCAGGCATACTGCACCGGAGAGTCCGACCAGCAGGGTGAATATACTCCACTGGTTGGGTGTAACACCGATCTTTATGAGATGTCTGGTCAGAAAAAGAGATATTCTTCTGTTTATAATTCTGGCAATGACTCCATCCTGGGGTTTTCTGCCTGTCTGCAGCAGGAGTTTTTCAGCTGTTTTTAAGCTTTTTCTGTCAGTTACCTCAAGAGCAAACCTGGCCCGGACCTGAAGTCGGGGGAGAGAGCTGGCTTCCTCAGGGAATTGTTCCAGAAAAAAAGCAGATTTTTCTTGAAGCGGAATCCATTTCTCCATAAAAGTTTTTAGGCGAACGACCGGCAAACTGGGGCAGACGGTTTTTTCATTTTTTTCATTGACTATTTCGGCCAGAAAACAATCACCTGTTTCCCTTTCCACCTCACGGAGAAGGCCGGGAAGAAACTCAGGGTCCAGCATTGAATTGTCCTTCGTGATGATCAGGAATTCAGACGGATTTTCTGCCTGTAAGGCTTCCGGTTTATCCGGGGAAAAGGCTTTGAATCTTATTTCCCGCTCGAGAATCCTTCTGTCAGCCGTGAGGGCGGCTATGGTCCTATGGACTTTTTCTAGTTCAGGAGAATAAAGCCAGAATTCTTCCACGCCCGCCTGGTTAGCGTTAAGAATGATTCTTTGAAGCAAGGTGAGACCGAGAAGCTTCTGGCTCCCGTGTTCGGTCAGAATGATCAATGCTTTTTTCGCGCTCATTTTTCTCCTCTTTCCGGGTGACAGTATGAAAAGCTTCGAAATAATCCGGTGTGAGTTAAACGCCTGTTTTTTTATCTTGCGTTTTAAGAAGTTCTTCCGCCTTTTTCCAGGCTTCCTCAGTGTCTACATCTATCCAGAATCTCTTTCCGATGTCCATAACCCTGGCTTTTTTTCTGGCCGCCAGTCTGCGAATTCCTCCGGAGAGAGTAAAATTGCCGGTTATCGTCTGGCTTTCTTCGAGAGCCTGGAAAAGGGCCGGGGTGGCATAGAATATGCCGGTGTCAAAAGCCTGATAGGGTGTGATGCCTTTTCCTATGCCGATTATGTTACCGTCATCAACCTGCACTCTGGTCACATCTTCCAGGTCCACGTATGGATGATTATCGATCCGGTAATCAACCGCCAGTATCAGCTCGTCAGGTTCGAGCGGCTGTCTCTTGATTAGTGAGATTATTTCCGGGTCAAAGATGTGGTCAGACATCAGAAGTATGAATCTTTCTCCAGCTATTTCCTTTGCTTTGTATACGGACAGGCCGTTTTCTTTTTCCCACTCGTCGTTTTGAATAAAAATGATGCTTACTTCTTTAAAATAAGGTTGGTTTTCAAGATGATTTCTGACCAGATGTCCTTCATAACCGGTGACCACTATTATTTCCCTGACGCCCGACTGAATAAGAGCTTTGACCGGCCAGTCGATAAGCGTCTGTCCTCCGAGCGGAAGAAGCGGTTTTATCGGGAAAACTGACGATAGTCTTTCACCCTTTCCGGCAGCGATGATCAAACCTTTCAACTCTGTCTTTTCTTTCA
>JASEFX010000069.1:3639-3877 GCA_030018265.1 Candidatus Saccharicenans sp. | reverse complement strand
GGCTGTCGTCTTAAATCCAACCTCTTTTTTTATTTGAGAAAAGCGGGCCAGAATGGAATAATAACAAACTGTCAGAACAAAAATTTATAAGGGAAAAAGCATGAATAAAGGGACTGGTATTTAATCGGCCGCGCCTCTCATTTTATCATCATTTGCGTCTTCCTGCTTGCCGGCTCCCGCCTGTCTCTCCGGGCGCAGGAAGAACTCTATGTGCCCGAGACCGACCCGCTCGTATTAA
>JASEFX010000069.1:0-3629 GCA_030018265.1 Candidatus Saccharicenans sp. | reverse complement strand
AAAAGCTCGATGCCTGGCAGGACCTGAAATTCGGCCTGCTGATGCACTGGGGACCTTACAGCCAGTGGGGAATCGTCGAGTCCTGGTCGATCTGTCCGGAAGACGAAGACTGGTGCCGCCGCAGTCTGGAAGAATATTACGAATACGTGAAAAAGTATGAAAACCTGAAAAAGACTTTCAACCCGGTTAAATTTGACCCGTCCGTCTGGGCCAGAGCCTCCCGGGAAGCCGGCATGCGTTACGTGATTTTCACCACCAAGCATCACGACGGCTTCTGCATGTTCGACACTAAATACACCGATCATAAAATAACCGACCCGGAATGCCCCTTCAGCTCGCATCCGCGGGCGAACATCACGAAAGAAATTTTTGAGGCTTTCCGAAAAGAAGGTTTCTGGGTTGGAGCGTATTTTTCCAAGCCGGACTGGCATTCGCCCTATTACTGGTGGCCGAATTTCCCTCCCCGCGACCGAAACGTCAACTACGACCCGGAAGTCTATCCCGAACGCTGGGAGAAATTTGTCGAGTTCACCCACAACCAGATACTTGAATTGATGACCGACTATGGCCGGGTGGATATCCTCTGGCTGGACGGCGGCTGGGTCTCAAAGAAATCAAAAGAAGAAATCCTTGGATATTATGAACGCCGCCTTAAAGAATCAAAATCAGGCTACCTGAAACGCCAGGTCATCAACCAGGATATCCGGATGGACGAACTGGTGGCCAGGTGCCGGGAAAAACAACCTGGACTTATTGTCGTCGACCGGGCGGTGCCCGGAAAAAATCAGAATTACCTGACGCCGGAAAACGTCGTCCCGGAAAAAGCACTCCCCTATCCCTGGGAATCATGCATCATTTCGGGTGGAGGCTGGTCTTACACTCCGGATGCTAAATACATGAGCGGCCGCCAGGCGATTCATCTTCTGGTCGACATAGTGGTCAAAGGAGGGAATCTCCTGCTGAACATTGCTCCGGGCCCGGACGGCACCTGGCAGCCCGGCGCCTGCACCCTGCTTAAAGAATACGCCGACTGGATGAAGGTCAACAGTCAGGCTATCTATGCCACCCGTCCGCTTCCTCCCTATAAAGAGGGAAAGGTCTGCTTTAACAGGGGCAAGGACGGTCGTGTCTACCTGATCTACCTGGCGGAGGAAGGGGAATCTCTCCCTGAAAGGATAAAAATTGAATCACTCAGAATAAATCCGGAGGCGCGGATTTCGATGCTGGGGTCCAGGGCGAGACTCACCTGGAGAGCGAGCGGCCAGGGCTTTGAAATTCTCATACCTGCTGATTTGAGGAAAAACCCTCCCAGCAAATACGCCTGGGTTTTCAAACTCGAACGCTCGGGAATCGAGGCAGCCAGATAAATTTTTTACAGAATCGCAAAAGAGGCCGGCGCATACAACTTTAGAAATTTTTTCCCCTTTCACCTTAAGATAAATTTCTTTTCAAGGAAAAACGCCGCTTCCTCCACACGGCAGCAGGAGCCGTTCCCCCTCTTCCTTTCTGCCGGTTTCTAACAGCCTGAATTATTTTTTCTGCAGGGGCTTTTGATACTTTTTCTCGCCAAGCGGTTGCCATTCTCCATAAGACTCTTCCACCACCCGGCACCTGCCCTCGGAAGTCCAGGTGAAACCGTAGTTATAGCCAAACCACAGATATTTATCGCCGCCGCCATTCTCGGTGGTGATGACGTAGCGGGCAGCCACGTTGCCTATGCCGAGCGCCCTGCCGCCCGGAGAATCGACATCTCCCTTGTTAGCGTCAAAAGGAATCCAGCCATATGGCGGAAGATAGATTTCATTCCAGCGGTGGAACACATCGTCAAAGCTGGCGTCATCGCCGCGCAGGCTTACCGCTCCGACGTAACGAGCCGGCAGGCCGAGAGCCCGGCAGAGAGCAATCATCGAATAGGTGTACTCCGAACATGAAGCGGTCCCGCGACGCAGGACCGTCGGCGCCGGATTCCAGCCGCCAACCGGCTTAAGGTTGTAACTCAGGTGTTCGATCAGATATTCATAAATTTTACGGGCAATCCAGTAGGGATTCTTCTCGTCGCCGGCGATCTTTTTCGCCAGTTCCTTGATGAAAGGATCGTTGATGCAGTACTTATCCCCATCAACCAGATATTTTTTCTTTATTTCTTCCGGAATCTGGTCCAGACCACCAACTTTATCCGGATAGATGAAATATTCCACCGCATAAATCCTGGCCTTAACCGACCAGCCGGGCTGAACGACGGCCGGAGATTTAAGATTCTTAAAATTGAAATGAGCGATTTTCTGGCCCCAGGAATCTGTGACCATGGCGGTGGGTTTCTGCAGGAATTCGACCGGTCCGAGGAGCTTCTGATTCTCGCGGTCTTCCGGAAGAGGCAGATAGATGTCTAAGCCTAAAACCACTCCGGGTCCGTAGTTTCTGAATTCTTTAACAAACTGCAGCTCGAGCTCTTTTTCATCCCAGAGAGTCATAATATCGTCGTCCAGGACTTTTATCCGGTAAATCTCATCATTTTCGTAATCCACATTCCAGAGATACTGGCCGTCCCAGGCCAGGCCATAAGGAAAAGGTCCATAAGAACGAAGGGATGACAGGCACCAGCCGGTTTCAGGGTCGACCAGGAAAATTCTGTCCATCGCCCGGTCGCTCACCCAGAGATAGCGGCCGTCAAACTCGAGGCCGGCCGGTTCCGGGCCCGGTGCCGCAAACTGCTGGATCATCATCCCATCAACCGGCGAAACCCTCAGGATGGTTTTATTTTTGACGTCGGTCATCCACAGGTCTTTTCCATCCCAGGCTAAGTCGCGCGGCCGGTCGCTGTTGGACTCCAGGGCTTTTAGCACCGCTCCGGTTTCAGGATCCAGGCAGTACACTAACTTCTCACCCGAATCCACATGCCAGAGATATTTGCCGTCCCAGGCCAAACCCTCTGGATGGTAACCTGGCGAATCAAACGATTTAATCACCTTACCGGTCGCGGGTTCTATTTTGAAAATCTTATCCAGGCGGCTGTCGGCCAGCCAGAGGTAGCGGCCATCAAAGGTCAAACCGGTCGGCAGCGGTCCAGGTGTCTTTATAACCTTTACCACGTCGCCGACCTTCGCCTGAGCCAGCGAGACGATAAGCAGCATTAAACCCAGAAATAAAAGGGCTCTTTTCATTTCCACCCTCCTTAACAAAATATCTTTATCCGGTAAAGTTTATTTCCTGAAATCAAGCTTTCGAGGGTGATGTCAATTCCCCGACCTGACTCTGCCGTGTGTCCGGGCTACTTAGCAGAATTGTTTTTACTTTTCTACTGTCAGACTTCTGCTCGTGCTCCGGCCACTGCTGGAGCAGAATCATTCCCAGATAAGATCCTGAAATCATCCTTTTTTATTTATTTTAATAGCTTTACCTCTTAAATCAAAGATGGGGTTTCCGACCGGAACCATAATTAGAACTGCCCCGGGAAATTAAGAAAACTCGAATTTAAATAAAAAATCGGCCCGGTCACAGGCTAAGAAGAAAGCCGTTTTTCTTCAGCCAGCGGCGCTTTTCCTTATAATCCGGAATATGGAGCCCGACCAGGTTCCAGAAGGCGCGCGAATGATTTTTTTCTTTCGTATGCACCAGTTCATGGATGATTA
>JASEFX010000068.1:2056-4072 GCA_030018265.1 Candidatus Saccharicenans sp. | reverse complement strand
GGCCCTTTATCTCTCCCGGGCGGAAGAAAACTCCGGGTGAACGCTGCAGCTGACTGACTACCACTCTTTCCACGCCGTTGAAGATAAAAGTGCCCTTCTCGGTCATCAACGGTATGTTGCCGAAATACACTTCCTGTATTTTAACAAGCTTCGGAGGTACTTTACGTTCTTCACCAGGAGGAACCGGCTTCTCATAAAAAACCAGCCGAACCTTAAGCTTTAGCGGAGCCTCATAAGTGTATCCCTTCTGGATGCATTCCAGGGGGCTGTACTTGATTTTCAGCCTCACTCTATCGCCGCAGTAATTGCAGAGAGGAAACTCTATCTTCTTGCTCTCACCGCAATACGGGCATACTTTCTTTTCTTCCCTGACCACTTCTGACGGAAGTAGCGCTCCGCAGGACTGGCAGCGCGGGCGGGCATTCTCCACCCCCTTCAAACGACCGCATTTGCATTCCCAATCTCCGACGGTATAGCTGATGAACTGGAGCTCAGTGGACTCCTTAAAATCAGTAGTCGGGAAAACTTCCTTAAAAGCAGCCTGAAGGCCTATGTCCTTCCGCTCTTCCGGCAAAAGGTCCATCTGCAGGAAATCAGAATAGGATTTTAGCTGTATCTCCAGAAGATTGGGCAGAGAGAATACTGTCTTTATTTTAGAAAAATCAACCCTCTGGCGATAGAAATGATGGTTTTGTTCAAGCATGGTAGCTCTCTAAAAAAGAGTTTGATAGTTTTTTGTTTCTATCATTAAAAAATAGCTTTTTCTGCCCCGGTTATTGAATTTCGACCGTGGCTCCGACTTCAGCGAATTTGGCTTTGATGGCTTCGGCTTCCTCTTTGGTAACGCCCTCTTTCAGGGTCTTCGGGACGCTGTCCACGAAATCTTTGGCTTCTTTCAGTCCGAGATTGGTGATTTCGCGGACAACTTTAATAACCTGGATCTTCTGGCTGCCAACATCTTTCAGAATAACGTCAAAAGATGTTTTCTCTTCAGCCGGTTTGGCTTCCGCTGCCGCGGCTCCACCCGCAGCCATCATCACTGGAGCGGCCATAGCGGGGCTGATTCCGTACCGGTTCTCAAACTCCTTGATGTAATCAACGAGTTCCAGAACAGTTAAATTGTCAAGATGAGCGAAAAACTGTTCTTTGGTGAGTTTTTCTTGTTTTTCCATTGGTCACTCCTCTCCTTTTTTACATGAGCTTAGTTCAAGGGATATTCCCTCAACTCGCTTTTTTATCCTTGAGAGCACTCAACAACCTTCCCATGTTGACCACGGGAGTTTGCAGAGTCCTCAAGAACTGCGTTAACGGGTATGACATCAGGTACCCGATTCGGGCTATTAAATCCATTTTGGAATTCAATTTGATAATTTCACCAAAAAGATCCGGAGCCAGATAATGGCCTTCGACCACTCCAGCCTTAATTTCCAGAACTTTACCCTGTTCCGAAAATTCTTTCAGCAGCTTGGCCAGAGCTATCGGATCCCGGTCGGTGAAAGCCAGCGCGTTATTCTTCTGAAAATAGGGTTTCAGCTCTGGATAACGCTCACTGATGGCCCTCAGAGCCAGTCTGTTTTTGACCACTTTCAAACGGAAATTATTTCGCCTGAGCAACTTCCTGAGCTCAACCATTTTCCAGACCGGCATCTGTTTGTAATCAATCAGATACCAGGTATGGTTGTCCTGGATTAGCTGTTCAAGTTCCCTGACAATCTTTTGTTTGGTCTCTTTTCTCACCGTCGAACTCCTATTTCTCCAAAACTTTTTCTGAGATCTTGAAAGACGGCCCCATCGTGGAGGAAATAAATATCGATTTTATGTATTTGCCCCTGGCTGCCGGTGGCTTCGCCTGAACCACGGCCTGAAGAAAAGTCTTTATGTTATCCACCAGCTTTTCCTCAGGGAATGAAACTTTGCCGACGGCCGCATGGACGATTCCTGTTTTATCCACCCTGAATTCCACTTTACCGGCCTTAATTTCTTCGATGGCTTTCTTGACATCAAAGGTGACTGTGC
>JASEFX010000068.1:0-2048 GCA_030018265.1 Candidatus Saccharicenans sp. | reverse complement strand
CCACTTTACCGGCCTTAATTTCTTCGATGGCTTTCTTGACATCAAAGGTGACTGTACCCGCCTTCGGACTGGGCATTAACCCTTTTGACCCGAGAATCCGGCCGAGTTTGCCCACGCTCCTCATCATATCCGGAGTGGCAATAACCACGTCAAAATCAATCCAGCCACCGGAGATTTTCTCAATCAGGTCCTCTCCTCCGACGTAGTCAGCGCCTGCTTCCTCCGCTTCCTTAATCTTCTCACCGGAAGCGATCACACAGATCTTCTTCGTTTTTCCGGTTCCATGTGGCAGGACCACTGTTCCCCTGACCATCTGGTCAGAATACTTCGGATTAACCCCGAGACGAACAGCCATGTCCACCGACTCATCGAATTTGGCGTATTTAGCCTCTTTGAGCAGGCGAACGGCTTCTTCCAGAGTGTATTCTTTCGTCTCGTCCTTTAAAGCTCTGGCTTTTAAGTAGTTCTTACCACGTTTACTCACTGACGATCTCCAATCCCATATTTTTAGCTGTGCCTTCTATGCAGCGAATGGCCGCCTCCAGATCATCAGTGTTAAGATCCGGAAGCTTGATCCTGGCGATTTCTTCAATCTGTTTTCTGGTTACCTTCCCCACCTTCTCTTTGTTTGGAGCGCTCGACCCCTTGGCAATTCCAGCCGCTTTTTTCAACAGGTAAGACGCCGGCGGAGTTTTGATAACAAAAGTAAAACTGCGGTCCTTAAAAACCGTCACCACCACCGGCACGATAGTGCCTTCTTCCATGTTTTTAGTCCGGTCGTTAAACTGACGGACGAAATCCATCAAATTAACGCCGTGAGGCGCCAGGGCCGGACCTACCGGAGGAGCCGGACTGGCTTTCCCGGCTTCGAGCTGTAATCTTACTTTAGCCACAACTTCCTTAGACATTTAATCCTCCTAGATTTTCTCCACCTGCAGAAACTCCAGTTCCACCGGAGTTGAGCGGCCGAAAATGGTCACCATCACTTTAAGCGTGTTGCGTTCGGGATTGACCTCTTCGACAATTCCCTGAAAGTTATAGAAGGGACCGTCGATAATCCGCACCGCTTCACCCTTTTCAAAAGTGTGTTTTGGCTTGGGTTTCTCGGCAGTAACTTCCATATGATGAATGATTTTGCTAACTTCTTCCGGACTCAGGGGAGTTGGCTTGCGCCCTGATCCAACAAAACCGGTTACCTTGGGAATCTGTCTGACCATCAACCAGGTCTCGTCGGTCATTTCCATTTCTACCAGAATGTACCCGGGATAAGGCCTTTTGGTGGTCACCACTTTTTTCCCGCCCCTGATTTCCACCACGTCTTCGGTTGGAATGACAATCTGACCTATCCTGTCCTGCAGCTGGAGCTCTTCGGCTTTCAGACGGATAGACTCGGCTACGAAGTTTTCGAAGCCTGAGTAAGTATGAATTACGTACCAGTTCTTGGCCATTTACATCCCTGCTTTATCCGATTAATAGCTTAATTTGAGCAATGATCCAGGAGAACAACACATCCACGAAAAACAGGTAAAACCCGAAGAAAAATACCGTAATGATAACAATTACCGTCGTGCCGTATACCTCCTGTTTGCTCGGCCAGGTGACCCTTTTCAGCTCTGACCTGACATCCCTTAAAAAATTCACCAGTCTCTTGTACCAGGGCAGTTTTTCGTTCATTTTTTTACGCCTTTATTTCATCCCTGTACTGGCGGGTGAGGCAGGACTCGAACCCGCAGCCTGCGGTTTTGGAGACCGCTGCTCTAGCCTATTGAGCTACTCACCCTCAGTCCGGTAATTACTCACTTTGTTTCTTTATGCAATGTATGCTTACGGCAGAAAGGGCAGAATTTTTTCAATTCCAGCCTTTCAGTCTGCTTCTTCTTATTCCTGGTCGTCGTGTAATTGCGCCGCTTGCAGTCCGAACACTGAAGAGTAATTATTTCCCGCATTTCAATTCATTCCTTGATTATTTTTCCTGCTAGAAACTGCCGATTTTCCTTTCTATTCGAGTATTTCGGTGACCGTGCCGGCGCCGACCGTCCGTCCGCCCT
>JASEFX010000067.1 GCA_030018265.1 Candidatus Saccharicenans sp. | reverse complement strand
GGACCGAAGCCACAACGACAGGGTCCGACATATTCATAGTCTTCAGTTTCCCATGAGACCGGCACATTGCGCCAGCCATAACCATGACATGGTCCGAAACCATAACCATAGCCTCGACCTCCGCCATAATAACGTCCATAACCACGCATTTTATTACCTCCTGAAATTGCCAGAACTGAAGTATTTTTTTATTTTTGTCCCTTATTTTTCTCAATCATCCGTTGATGCTCGGAACCTTCACGAATCAGGACGGAACCGCACTGAGGGCAACGTTCTTCTCGACAGGGCAGACCGGCAACATGAGGTTTTCTGAAGCCGCACTTCGGACAGAAACAAATTCCTTCAGGGCCGAGCCCGACCTGATGGCCCCGGCCGCGCCCGTAACCGGGCCTGCCAGATGAGGAATGATTTTTTTTGTCTGTCATGATACCTCCTCTTCTCCGACACCGGGACCAGGGGCCGCGAGCGAAAGGATCCGGAACAAAACCAGGGTGAAAACCGGGAGTGGAAGATGGAGTTGTGTCCGGAACGGGTTCAGGAGTAATTTCTAATTCCACCGGCCCATCCTCTATGCTGAGCATCTTTCCTTCGATCAAAAATTCAGCTATTTTGCGATGGGCTGAATCTAAAATGCGGCCAAAAGTCGCCCGGGAAATGCCCATTCGAGCGGCTGCCTCTTCCTGATAGAGACCGAAGAAATCGGCCAGGCGAATCGCCTCGAATTCGTCCAGCGTGAGGGAGATCCTGTCCGGCCGGTCTGACTCCGCAGCTTGACCTTCAGGGTAGAAATACCTCCTCTGGGGAAGCCAGCCTATCCGCCGGCGGCAGAATGGTCTCGGCATCTTCTAAACTCAACTATATTATGAGCATATGCTTATTATTTGTCAATATTTTAACTCTTCCCTGATTTAGCCCGGTATCAAACTCAAGTTCTTACTGGCGGCATTCTGATCGGCCCATTTTTATAAACAAGCTTTCGAAAAATCTATAAGTGATCTCAGGATTCAAAAGAAAACACTCCCCACTCCATTTATGAACCTTAACTATTGTTTAAATAGTCTCCCTGACCTGGTCCTGGCCTGGGTGTATAAAAAACATGAATTACCCGATTTAAAAGACGCTTGTTCCGGGAAAAAGCCTGGTTCTGCTTACGGAAATCAAGGAGGAAGATGGGGAAATTATTCTGGTTAAACTTAATCCAGCTTAATCTATTAATTATGAAAATAAAAATTTTGTGATCAGTGTCTGTGAGAGAGCCTGAAAGGCGGTCTTTACCACCCGTCAGCCGGCTATAAAACTATTTTCCGAAAACAAAATTTCTGGATCCAAAAAAATTAATCAAGAAACCCCCGGCTATCCCCAGGAAAACAGAGAGCAGATAGTTCCGGTGGAAGAAAGCGTAATTTGAATAGAGATAGACGGCTATAAACCAGTTAAAAAGCCCGCCCAGACAACTAACCAGGAAAAACCTTCTGTATTGAACAAAGACATTTTTTGTTCTGGAATCAGGAAAGGTCAGCAGCCGGTTGAGAAAAAAATTCCAGGTCAGAGCCACCACAAATCCGATAGCCCTGGCAATACGGAAATCAATCCGCCATTGCCCGTAGGTAATAAAAACCGTCGTCATATCCACCACCATCCCGGTGGCGCCGATGAGGGCAAAAAACAGAAGCTGATGGATCGAGCGGTATTTATAATGAAGAAGCCGTTTTAAATGAATCAAGTAAAGAAGTTGCTCTCTTGGAGTCAATTTGCTTTTTCCATAAAACCGGGGGCGAAAATTGATCGGAACTTCGATCACATTTTTTGGGTCCAATTTGACAATAAGCTCGAGCCCGATCTTGAAACCGACGGGGTTTAATTTTTCAAAACTTTCAGCGGTGAGAATCCTGGAGTCGAAGGCAAAAAAACCGGCTCCCGGGTCCTTTATCTTTATGAATGGACGGGCAAGCAACCTGGCCACCAGAGCTACGAGCCGGCGATAAAGGTTAAAATTCTCAACCGAACCCCCTTTTACAAATCTGCTGCCAACCACAAACTCAGCCTGTCCTTCCAGTATGGGCCTTACGAGTTCAGGAATTTTTTCCGGGGGATGACTTAAATCAGCGTCCATGACCACAAAAACATTTCCTCGGGCGAGCCGCAATCCTTCAATCACGGCGGAAGAAAGCCCGCGCTGCCCGTACCTGATTTTTATCGAAACAGGGAAATTTCGCTCCCTGAGCGAAGCCACAGATTCTTCAATTCCGTCCCGGGAATCGTCATCAATTATTATGATTTCATAATCCAGCCCCGCCTCTTTCATAACGCGGTCAACCGCTTCAACCAGAACCGGAATATTCTCCGCTTCTTTATAAGTCGGCACCACGACTGATATCAGCGTCTTCATGCCTATTATTATAATACTTACTCCTGAAATTGGTTGCAGCTATGAAGTTTTATTTCACTTTTCCGAAGTTGCTCACATATTGAGACCGGAATGCAGTAACCCACCGTTCAAGTCTACTACCTCTGATCCGCAAAGCTTCAGTCCTTGACAGTCCCGGGACGAAAGTGTAGAAAGGAAAGGAGGGGAGGAAACATGAATTACTCGAATTATTCTCTTAAAGATTTATTGCTCACAGCATATAAAAGCGAAATCGAAGCCCGGGACTTTTATAAAAGCCTGGCCGAAACGATCAAAAACTTCTTTCTGAAGGACCGAATACTTTTTCTGTCAGCCGAAGAAGAAAAGCACCGGCAGGCCATCGAAAACCTCTACCGGCAGCAGTTTTCAGAAAAGGAAATGATTGTTCCGGAAAAGAGTCCGGTTCCGTTGCCAGAGATAAAGATAGAAAAAGAAACCCTGCCGGTGAGTGAGGTTCTATGGGCAGCCATGGCCGCGGAAAAAGCTGCCCATGACTTTTATCTTGAAATCGCCCGGCAATTCGCCGACGACTCTGAACAGCACAAACTTCTTCTGCATATCGCCTCCATGGAAATGGGGCATTACCAGATTCTAAATCTCGAAAGAGAAAACGCGCTGCGCACAGAAGATTTCGAAGTAACCCTGCCGATGGTCCACGTCGGTCCTTAATCGGCAGCCAGAATCAAGCTGGCAAAAATCAAAAAGAAAAAGTCAGGGCGGCTGTCAAATAATTAAGCCGAGAAAAATTACCAGTGAAGTATTTCCGGCCGTAAGATATAATTACCGGGATGATGAAAAATTCTGGAGGGTAATTATGATTAATAAGAAGCTACATCTGCTTTCGTTCTTCTTACTACTGCTGGCCGCGGCCACGTTTGTCCTGGCCATCGATACCAGAGACACGGCGATGCTCCACCGGCCGGCAGTCGGTCCCGACAGGATCGCTTTTGTCTACGCCGGAAACCTCTGGACAGCCGACCTGGACGGAAAAAATCCACGACAGCTGACGTTTGAGAGGGAGGTGGTCGGCCTGCCGGTTTTTTCTCCTGACGGGAAGTTGATTGCCTTTAGCGCCCAGCGCTACGGCAATGTAGATGTATACCTCATCCCGGCCGAAGGCGGGCAATCACGTCGGCTGACCTGGCATCCTGGCACCGACCTGGTTCAGGATTTCAGCCCCTGCGGCAAAAAAATCTTTTTCACTTCAACCCGCAATGCGGCCAACCGCGGGGTCAGCAATCTGTTCACTGTCCCGGTTGATGGCGGTTTCCCTGAAGAGGTCAAAATTCCCTATGTCTACCGGGCGAAAGTTTCTCCTGATGGACGCTACATTGCTTACAATCACTTCCCTGACGCTTTCCGGCAGTGGAAAAATTATCGCGGCGGACGGAACTCGATCATTCACATATACGACCGCAAAAGCAATACCCTGGAAAAAATACCCCAGCCGGAAGGCCGCTGCAACGACATAGACCCGATCTGGATAAAAGAGAAAATTTATTTTCTCTCCGACCGCAACGGGGAATTTAACCTGTTCAGCTATGACCTGAAAACGCGTGAAATCAAGCAACTGACCAATTACACCGATTTTCCCATCATCGACGCTTCAGGCGATGGCGAAAAAATAATCTATGAACAGGCGGGTTACCTGCATCTTTTTGACCCGAACACCGCTCAGAGTCATCGTCTGGTGATCGGCATTTCCA
>JASEFX010000066.1 GCA_030018265.1 Candidatus Saccharicenans sp. | reverse complement strand
CCAGGTCTTTAAGCTGCGCTATTCGCAGCGACGGCCTCCGCCCGTCGAGAAACTCCAGCGGGTCGCCCGCCGGCAGGAAGCCGAGCCTTTCCAGCTGAAGCTTTCTCTTCTCCTCATCAGCCATATCCGCCACTTTTACCTCGGACACTCCATGAAAATAAGACAGCACCTGCTGGCTGCGGTTGGGTTCGAGCGAGTCGAGGGCCCCGGCCTGGATCAGCGCCAGCAGGTCGCTCTGCCCGGGCCTGACCCGGCCGAGGAAATCCTCCATCGAGAGATAGGACCCGTCCTTTTCCCGCTCATCTATTATTTTCTCGATGGTTTTCAAGGTGAGGTTTTTGATCAGGCCAAGGCCCACCCTGATGGCTTTCCCTTCCACCTGAAATCTGTAACCGCTGCGGTTGACATCAGGACCGAGGATGGTTATCCCCAGTCGTCTGGCTTCCTCCACATACTCCGGAAGCTGGTAATAGCCGCCGGCGGCATTCATCACGGCCGTCAAGTAAACCAGCGGATAATGGGCTTTGAGATAAACCGCCTCGTAAGCCATCAGCGCGTAGGAGGCGCTGTGAGCCCGGTTGAAAGAGTAGGAGGAAAATTTCTCCATCTTCTCCCAGAGGCTTTTAACCTCGGCTTCAGAATAACCCCGGCTCCGGGCCTGCTCGAAAAATTTCCGGCGCAGAGACCCTTCCACCCGCCGTTTTTTAAGCTGGCGACGGAGGCACTCTCCCTCTTCCGGCGGAAAACCGGCCACCCTTTCGGCCAGCTGCATCACCTGCTCCTCGTAAAACATCAGACCGCCGGTTTCCGGGAGCACCCGGGAGAGGAGCGGGTCTTCCGGAACCGGCCGTCCTTCCCGGCTCCGGAGATAGGCTTCCTTCATCCCGCTCTCGGTCGGTCCCGGACGAATAAGTGCCAAGGCATGGATCAAATCCTCAAATTTTTCCGGTTTCATCCGGCGCAGCAGGTTCATCATGGCCGGGCTTTCCACCTGGAAGCAGCCGATCGTCCGGGCTTCCCTCAGGAGGGCGTAGGTTTTCGGGTCGTCCGGCGGTAGCGCCCGGAGGCCCAGGGCTTTTCTGGTTTCAGAAATCGCCGTGAGTCCGCGGGTGGAAAGAAGGTCAAGCTTGATCAGCCGGAGCTCCTCCACCGTGTCCCGGTCGTAATGGCACATGAGCAATCCTTTGGCCGATTCTTCCAGCGGCAGGAAACGCTCAACCGGCGCCGGAGTGAGGATCACCCCGCCAACGTGGAGCGAAATTTCAGCAAACACTCCCGAAAGCCCGGCCGCTAACTTCCAGATTTCCAGGCAGCCGGCAGCCGGCGGCATCTCCTGAAGGAAAGCCGGGTCGGCAAACATCGGCACCTTTTTGCTCATGGCCCGGGCTTCTTCCGGCGGGACACCGAAAGCCCTGGCGGTTTCGTAGAGAGCCGAGCGCGCCCGGTAATTCTTCAGGCTGCAGACGTAAGCCGCCCCGGTTTTTCCCGAACTGTAGCGTTTGAGCACATACTCCAGAACTTCATCCCGCCGGGCGGATTCAAAATCCAGGTCGAAGTCTGGCGGTTCGGGCCGGCCGCGGTTGAGAAATCGCTCGAAATACAGGTCATACTTCACCGGATTCAGACGGGAAATACCCAGAAGATAGGCAAGATAGGAAGAGGCGCCCGAACCCCGCAGATTGTGGTAAATACCGCGGCTTCGGGCAAACTCCACCACGTCGTGCACCACCAGAAAATAAGGAGCAAACCCGCTCTCTTCCACCGCCTGAAGCTCCCTCACCGCCCGTTCCCTCTCCTTCCAGCTCAGCTTTCTGAGGCTGGCCAGTTTCTCGCCGATCACCTGGCGCAGGGTGAAGGGGAAAAGGTCTTCCGGAAGCGGGGGGACGACATTTTCGAAGGAAAAATCTATTTTCTCCGCCACTTCCAGGTGCCGGCGGAAAATTTCCTTCACCCGCTGGCCGTATTTTTTTAGAGCCGCCCGTTCCTGCTCCGGACCGAAGTTTCCGACCGCCGGCGCAATTTTCTTCCATTCGGGCGGATAGGGAATTTTCTGCTCGACCGAGCGCAGAAGAACCAGACGCTGCGGGCTGGTGAGATATTTAAGGGGACCCATCCAGAGAAGCGGAACCGCCGTCCTCTCAGAAAGCCAGAGCGCCGGCTGAAAATTTTCCAGCCGGCAGCCTAAGTAAAAATCTTCCGGGACCGCTTCCTGAATTTTCCGCACCTCTCCCGCCTGCTCCTCAAGAGCGCTTCCGGAGACGGCCGGCTCGGGCGGGAGAATAAAAATTGTGATCAGTCCTTCAGGCTCCAGAAACTGCCGGCGGTTAAAAATCTCGAGCAACCGGTGATACCCTTTCTTCTCCCTCACGAGAAAAACATAACGGCTGCCCTTGGCCGGAAAATCGAGCTCCAGCTCGCAGCCAAAAATGGGCCTGAAATTCTGCCCTTCAGCCAGGGCTTTCCACCTTCCCCAGCCGTAGAAAGTGCCAGCGTCGGTAAGAGCCGCCGCCGGAAGCCGGTTCTGGGCAGCAAACCGGGCGAATTCTTCCAGAGTGATACTCCCCTGACCACGGCTGAAAACCGAATGAACTCTTAACGGCACAAACATGTTCGACTCCAGTTCACCACCCATCTATCTTCTTGTCTGCCTTCCTTTTTTACCTGCTACTTTTATCTTTCCCTTTTTTCCCGTTCTTAATTCTCAGCGTCTCAATCCTGCGTTCTCCTTCGTTGTAATGTATTCTCATGTCACCTCATCTGTTCATCGACTTCGTTCTTTTTCCCTTATCTTTCGATTTCTTTTTTTACTTCAGGTTGTTCCTCCCGCTTCCTCACCTGGTTAAGGAAGCCGTCTTCAGGATAAAGCCGCGGCCCCGGTCTTCATCATAGACCCCGCTCAGCATCTTCTCCCGCACCGTCAGCAGGGCATTAAAACCGTATTTTCCCCGCACCCGGTCGAGAGCCTGCGACAGCCGCTCTTCCCGCTCGGAATAGATTTCAAAGAGCGAAAGATGCCGGGCTTCCACCAGCTCGCTTCCCTTAACCCCGACCAGCCGCAGAGCCAGGCGCGACCCTTCCCACAGCTCCAGGAAAAGCTCTTCAGCCAGGCGGTAGATACGGTTGGTTTCCTGGACTGGAAGAGACAGCACCCGGCGCCTGCTCACTGTCTTAAAATCCGAATAGCGGGCTTTGACTTCTATCACCCGGGCATAATATTTTTCCTGCCGCAGGGTCAGGGCCAGCCGGTCGCAGAGGTAGGCCAGGTGCGCCAGCAGCAGGTCCCGGTCCCAGATGTCCTGGAGAAAAGTGGCCTCGCGGGAGAAGGATTTCGGCTTCCCCTCAACTGCCAGCGACCGGCAGTCCATCCCCCGCGACAGAAGGTAAAGCTCATCGCCCATGACTCCAAAGAGCGAGCGCAGCGTCCCGAGCTGAAGCTTCCAGAGGTCGGCAATCTTATGGACGTTGAGCAGTCGCAGCATCACCTGGGCCTTCGGTCCGATACCCGGAATTTCCGAGATGTCGAGTTCCCGCAGAAATTCTTCCTCCTCCCCTGGCTGAAGTTCAAAAAACCCGCCGGGCTTGGCTTTCTTCGTGGCTAACTTGGCTAAGATCTTGTTGGATGCCGCTCCGACCGAAACGCCCAGTCCCAGCTCCTTCTCCACCCGGCACTTTATTTCTTTAGCCACCTCACTGAAAGAAGAATACAGATGCCGGCAGCGGGTAAATTCTAAGTAGGCTTCATCGAGCGAAGCTTCTTCCACATCCGGAGTGTATTCGTGCAGGAGGCGGAAAAACTTTTCGGAAAAGGCCTGGTAGAGATGGTAATTGCCGCGGACGAAGACAGCCCGGGGGCAGAGTTTATAGCACTGCCGCAGTGGCATCCCGGAATGAACTCCGTATTTCCGCGCCTCATAGGAACAGGTGGAAGCCACCCCGCGCTCGTGCGGCAGTCCGCCGACCACCAGCGGTTTTCCTTTAAGCTCCGGGTTGAGCAGCACTTCAACCGAGGCAAAAAAGGCATCCAGGTCGACGTGGACTACATATCGCCTTTTCCTGAAAACGGGAAAATTTTCCTCCGACTTACGCATGTTCTGTTTCCTGACAATCAGAGCCAACTTGGAGGGGGAACCGCTTCGCGTTCCCCCTTCCAACGTTCGCTTCGCTCCCTGCCTCCCTTTCTCGGGCGGGGCATCAAACCCTCACCCTGCGACCAAGGGGTCATACCCCCTTGGAACCCCCGACGATCGGCTCCACCGCAGCAAGCCCCGGCTCATGTCCGCCGATCGTCAACTTGGAGGGGGAACCGCTTCGCGTTCCCCCTTCCAACGTTCGCTTCGCTCCC
>JASEFX010000065.1 GCA_030018265.1 Candidatus Saccharicenans sp. | reverse complement strand
GTCGGCTTTGTGCCGGTCGACCGGAAACGGGCGAGCGGCGGGAAACGAAGCATTGACGAAGCTGCCCGGATGATCAAGGAAAGAGGCTATTCCTTTCTGATCTTCCCCGAAGGTACCAGAAGCAGAACGGGAGAACTTCAGCCTTTCAAGCGGGGCGGTTTCTTTCTGGCTCTGGCGGCTCAGGCGCCAATCATTCCGGTAACCATTAAAGGCACGTTCGAGCTGATGCCGAAGGGAAGAATTTTCCCGCGGCGCGGACTGATCAAAGTTATCTTCCACCCGCCGGTGGAGACCGCCGGGCTAACGGTGGAAGACATTCCGGAGCTTCTTGAGGCTGTCCGCCAGGCCATTGCCTCCGCTTAAAACAGCATAATATCTGTTGTTTTTGCCATCCTGTTTTGTAGTATATTAGGAGACTGAAATTTGAGTGCGGGAGAGAGCATGAGAAAATCTGCTGAAAGAATCCTCAGGTTACATTTATTCAACCGACTCCGTGGCGGAAACAGGGCTGCGAGGAATCGGCTGCTTTTGTGTTTAAAATTATTCTTTGTTGCAGGGCTTGTTTCACTGTTGTTCGCAACTTTACCGGCTGAAAGCCAGAGCGAAGAAATAATAGCCATCACCGGCGCTCGCATCCTGACCGCCGCCGGCCAGAACTATGAACGCGGAACGATTCTCATCAAGGACGGTAAGATTCTGGATATCGGGACTGAAATTAAAATTCCCGCTGGCGCCCGGGTAATAGATGCCCCGGGCTGCCTGATCACGCCGGGGCTGGTTGACGCGCATTCTCATCTGGGACTGGGTCCCAGCGGCGGGGTTACTGAGGATAACGAAATGACTGACCCGGTCACACCGCAGCTTCGCATCATAGATTCAATCCATCCTGAAGGTGTCGGACCGGACAGAAATCAATTCCTCCACGCGGTGGCCGAGGGGGTGACGACGGCGCTGGTCCATCCCGGCTCCGGAAACGTCATCGGCGGGCAGTCGGCGGTGCTGAAGCTCCGCGGCCGGACGGTCGACGAGATGTGCATCAAATTCCCGGCCTGCATGAAGATGGCTCTCGGGCGGAAAAGTTATTACGCCTCAAAGGGCCAGATGCCGATGACCAAGATGGGCACGGCTTATCTCGTGCGCCAGGCGTTCCTGGAGGCGGCCGAGTACAGAAAGGCGCTCGAAAATTACGAGCGGGAGAAAAAGAAAAATCCATCCGCCACAGCGCCTGCGCGCGACCTTAAGAAAGAAGCGTTGCTTCTTGTTCTAGATAAAAAAATTCCGGTCCACATTCACGTCAGTTCAGCCGACGACATCATGACCGCAGTGCGCCTGGCTGAAGAGTTTGGCTTCAGGGAGCTGTCTTTAGCTCACGCAGAAGAAGCTTACAGAGTGGCGGAGGAGCTCGCCCGTCACCGGGTGAAGGTGGTCGTCGGCCCGCGGATGGTAATCTATGACGAGCATAACCGGCTGATCAACCTGGCCGATTATCTTTGCCGCCGCGGGGTGGAAGTATCGATAATGACCGACGCGGACGTTATCCAGCAGCCGTTCCTCAGAGCGCAGGCGGCTATTGCTGTAAAGTACGGGATGGACCCGGAAGCTGCGCTTCGTGCGATCACCATAAATCCCGCTCGCCTGGCCGGCGTGGCTGACCGTCTTGGAAGCCTGGAGAAAGGAAAGGACGCTGACCTGGTCGTCTGGAGCGGCGACCTGTTTGACATCAGGCAACAGGCGCTCCGTGTGTTTATCGAAGGGCGGGAAGTGTTCAGAGCTCCAGGAGTTTCGGAGAAATGAGGAGGAAAAAGATGGCCTTTATGGAAGAATTGAAAGCCGGAATTAAGTTAATGTATACAGCGACTTCCCGGCCGGAATCCAATCGCCCGGGAAAGTCGGTCAGGTTGCTGAAGGGCTTTTATGCCGGCCTGATTTTTCTTCTGATTTCATTTTTCCTGTTTTATCTCAACGCCAGTTTTGCCGCGGGTTCCACGTCCGCTGAGACACGGTCTGAGGCGACCGGAAAAACTTCAACCCGTCCGCTCGTCATAAAAGCCGGCCGGATTCTAACGATGACCGGACCGGCTCTGGAAAACGGAATAATCATTATCAAGGATGGCCGCATAAAAGCTGCTGGTCAGGGGCTTTCGATTCCTGATGGAGCTGAAATTATCGAAGAACGCGAAGGCTGGGTTCTTCCCGGTCTAATCGATGCCCATTCTTCGCTCGGTCTTGCCGACGAAAGCGGCCGCAGCGAGAGTGAAGAGCTTTCAGAGCCAAATGTCGCCCAGCTGAGTGTGGTTGACGGAATTTACCCGTTCGATAAAAACATCGTCCGCGCCCGGGCTGCGGGAATAACCTCTGCTCTGGTTTCGCCCGGCCGGCGTTCGGTCATCGGGGGACAGATGGCTGTGGTTCGACTCCAGGGTCGCACCGTCGAAGAAATGGTGATGTTAGCTCCGGCCGGCGTTAAATTTTCGGTCGGTGAAGGACCGAAGCAGGCGTTTGGCGAAAAAGGGAGACTTCCTTCAACGCGGATGGGCAATGTTTTTGTCATCAGGCAGGCCCTTCTTGAAGCTAAGGAATATGCCGACAGGCTCACAAAATATGAAAAAGAGCAGGCTGAGGCGGTGAAATCTAAGAAAAAACCGGAGGAAATCCAGCCGCCAAAAAAAGACCTCAAGCTGGAAGCGCTGGCAAAAGTCATCCGCGGGGAAATCCCGGCTTTTATCGAATGCTACCGGATGGACGACATCAGCGCGGCGCTTCGTCTGGTGGACGAATTCAGGCTGAAAGCGGTTCTGGTCGGCTGCGCCGAAGGCTATCTTCTGGCGGAGGAAATAGCCCGCCGGAAAATTCCAGTGATTGTCGGTCCTTTTGGCATAGGACCGAAGCGCACGGAGACCGAGCGGGTTGAACCGAGCAACGCCGCGCGTCTCCACGCGGCCGGAGTTAAGGTCGTGCTGCAGAGCGAGGTTCAGTACGGGCTCGGCACCCTGGAAGAGCTTCCGCTGATTGCCGCTTTAGCCGTGCGCGGCGGACTTCCGGAAGAAGAAGCTCTTAGAGCGATCACCAGGAACGCGGCTGAGGTGCTGGGAGTCGCTGACCGTATCGGCAGCATCGCTCCCGGAAAAGAAGCCCATCTGGTCATTTTCAGCGGGCATCCGCTCGATTACCGCACGCGCGTTAAACACGTGCTCATCGGTCATTCGCTGTTCTCACAGACCGCTCTCTAGTAGTAACTTCTCATCCGAAAGTATATTGGGGGTAGGTCCTTCGGCTATAAGGCAACCCCGGCTCATCAGCATGGTTCTTCTAGCAACGTTCGTAACAAAATCCAGATCGTGCGTGGCTATGAGCATCGTTTTATTCAGGCTCTTAAGCTCAGCGATCAGCCAGCGTCTTCCAGCCGGGTCCAGCCCTGCGGTCGGTTCGTCGAAAAGAAGAATTTCTGGTTCCGTAACAAGGGCGCCGGCCAGTGCGACTTTTTTCTTTTCTCCCGGGCTTAGATGCAGGATTGACCGATCGGCCAGGTGAGAAATTTTCATTTTTTCAAGGATGCATTCCACTCTCTTTTTTATTTCAACCTGAGGAAGATTTTTTCCAGCCATCAGCCCGAAGGCTACATCGTCAAAAACTGTGGGCAGGAATAGTTGGTCATCTGTATTTTGAAAGAGGAAACCTGTTTTTGACCGGATAAATTTTAGGTTTTCTCTGTTGAGCTCATGTCCAAGTATTTTTATCCTTCCTTTACCTCTAAGGAGACCGCAGAGATGGAGTAGAAGGGTGGATTTGCCGGCGCCGTTCGGCCCTATAATGGCTATTTTTTCCCCCTCATTTACACGGAAAGAGACCTTGTTCAGGGCGGGTGTGCCGTCAGGGTAAGTATAGCTCAGGTTATAAACTTCCATAACCGGCTGTATGTCATAAAAATTGCTTTCGCCAGAGGCTTTGGGGATATCAACCTGACCGTGTTCTTTATGGTCATCATTATTTATAAGGATTAATTTTTTCATTTCGCTATCCTTTTCGCTCAAAAAAATTATTTAATATCTCTTTTTTCGCTCATTCCATACATTCCTTTACGGCCTCTTTTCTTTTCCTGTTCTCTATTCATCACCGTCTGTATTTTCTCTTCATAAGAACACTGTAATCAGTATCAAGCTGCACCATCCTGCCAGGAAAAGGAAGTCAAAAATGCTGACTTCAAGCTTTCTGAAAAGGTAGAGGTTTCCATCATATCCCCGTAGAGTCAGAGCGGCGTAAATTCTTTGACTGCGTTCTATCGCCCGATAGAGTATTTTTTCGATCACCCAGCCCGTTACTCTAAAATTTGTCAGGGGCAGTTCAGTCGTGGTGCGAAGGACCCTGGCCCTGAAGGCATTCGTAGCTTCGGAGGTGAAAATGTGAAAGTAACGATAAGCCGTAAGGATGAGTTGAGCGGCAGGCCTGAAGATCCTCAGCTCGTTTAGGGTAATCAGCATAAAAGAAATATTCTGGCTGGCAATAAAAATCAAATTGGCCAGAAGGATGAGCAGCATTCTGCAAGCAATTCGCGCAGCATATTCAGGGACATCGCCCGGCTCTTCCGGTGAGGTCAGCCAGAAAAGCACTGTTAGCAGAAGAAAAAGAGGAAAGAGAAAAAGTACTAACTCAATACAAGGTTCAGCCCTACCAACTACCACAAATTAAGGCCTCAGACCCGGCAGTTAAAGCCATAGGCG
>JASEFX010000064.1 GCA_030018265.1 Candidatus Saccharicenans sp. | reverse complement strand
CACCACGCCTCCTCCATATACTACCCTTACCCTGGATACCATGTCTGTGCCGGAATGAATTTTTGTTCTTGACAATTAGCTAACGAATTAATATATGTTTTTGGAATTAAGGAAAAGGAGGCAGAATGAAAAAGAGATTTTTTATTCTAGTAGTTTTCGCCGTGTGCGTCTCGATGTTATTCTCCGGGCCTCTGAGCAAGACAGGCGGCAAAAAGGCTCTGGACGCCTTTATAAGTGCTACGACCAAAGCTGCAAAAGCGGATTCTCTGATTGAGCCTGTACCCGGCGCGAAGGTGATGGTGGAACTTCTGCCTGGTCCGAAAGGGCCCTGCACCACTCGGAACGACGGTATTTTCGGGGTGAATTTTTCAAAGCTGGACGAGGTTCAGGGCAAAGACTCCAGCGTTGTAAAACTCAGATTTACCATCTATCCGAAGGACAGGACCCGTTACATAGCAAACAGGTATGTTTTTGATTTTGTCCTGCCGAAATCGCAGGGTCCTTATTATGAATTCACGCTGAAGTTCAAAAGGGCTGACCGGAATTCAAACAACGGGGAATTTATAATAGAACGCAACTTGAACGTTAAAGCTCCGCCGAAACAGGGGCCCAAGCAGGGAAAGGGTTCAGCTGTTAAGACCGGCGACAGCTACCAGGGCGAAGTGAGGCATTTTTGATTTAATTCCAGGGGTTGAGCTCTATTTATTGCTTCTTTAGAAAGATTAAAGCAGAACAGGCCGGATTAAAGCTTCAGTCTGGCTTTTCTTGACTGAATTTTCCAGAACAGCTTGAACGCCAGGCTGGTTTTGCCGGCCGGAGCTTCTTCGAGTTGCTTTTCCCATTTTTTGTGCAGCTCGATTACTTTCTCCACGTACTGGCGTGAAAAATCGAAAAATTTCTGTCCGTCTCCGCCGGCTCCCATATTTCTGTAAAGTTCGTTTTCAGCAGCCAGAAATTCTTTTTCTGAGGTCTTTATTTCCGGCGCAATGTGCCTCTGGAAATATTCCCACTTAAATATTGCCCGCCGGTGAATTTTCTCATGCTGCCACCAGTAGCTTTCAGGCGAATACCTGCCATCGCCGCTTGCCGGGAAGTAGTCGATGTTTTTCCCGGTAAGGTAGAAAGGCATAAAAACGCTGGTACAGATGCCCGAGGAACCAGTTGCCCAGAAAACCGGTTGGTCTTTTCGAAGGGGAGCCACAAAACCGACCACCGACTGGCTCGGCCGGGTCGGCCAGAGAGAAGCATGCATGCAGACGGTACCCGTATTAGTTTTATCTGGCGACAGATACACATCGTCTCTTCCGTGATCTCGCAGTATTCCAAACATATCAGCATATTTTATCCGGGCCTGAAAGAATATTTGATTTGACCTTTTGAAAAAATTATATAAATTTATTAGTAAAAAGAAAAGGAGGTAATACGCTGAGCAACAAACTTTTCAAATCTCCGGGGGATTGGCTTTATATTTTGTTTTGCTCTATCTGTTTTTTTTCTTGCTAAAATTCCTCTTCTCTTATCAGATCGTATACAGAACATATATTATATGCTACCCGACAACTTATGCAGTCTATTATGAGGATGAGTATGGCAATTCTGGTGAAAGGGAAGAGACAGAGTATAACTGCACTGATTTTGTATTCAGGGTCTATCTTCTTGAACCTGGAGATTTACTGGAATGGGGAGAAACGGGAGGCGATACCGGCGGAGGAGGCGGCTCAGGCAGCTCGTCGGGACAAACCGAAGTTCCAGATAGAGATACTGATAATAACGGGATAATAGACTGCTGGTCTTATTCAATAATTTCTTCAAATCTTTTCATTTCTTCTTATTTTGGAGAAACCAGAGGTGATAAAGTGCATAATGGTATTGATATCACAGGCCCTGATGTAGATGGAAAACCGATAGTAAGTGCGGTTAACGGGTATGTTGTTGAAATTGGTGAAAATGAATTTAATGGTATTTATATTAAATTAAAGAGCATAATGGTTTTTACTGGACATAATTTGCACATTTCTGTCTCTACAGAAATAAGGAATGGCTACGTTAATCCTTTAGATATTCTGGGAGATTGTTAAATAATAAGGGGGGTAAAACAATGAAGCTCAGATTTAGTTTAATGATGGCGGTGCCAATTTTATTAATTTTTCAATTTTCTTATCCCTTATCGGCAGAAATAAAAGAGGTCAAAATACCGATGCCTGAAGGGTGGAAGTTTAGAAAGTTTGATGTGTCAATCTCGGGCCACATCGCGGTTTATTACGTTCCCGATTTACCCGAGAGGGAGCTGGCAGGCGGTGATGTGCCACCCTGCTTCAAATTTACAACTCGCGGGGAGATTTATTGTTTAAACGTTCGCTCGATCCTCGAGAATGGTTTTTTAGTTTCACTCCGCACAACATGATTTTGTTGGCCCGCCATGGCCGATATTGCTTGCTCGACCTTGAGGGAAATGAGAAATTGAATTTTGCCGATAGTCATTTTGGAGAGCGCGAGCCGGTTTATGATCTTTATAAACGGGAAATCGCCTTATCGCCCGGAACCGGAATAGAATCTTATCCATGTGAAGTAATCGACATGAATACAGGGAAGACTAAGTTCAAGCTCGGCCCGATCAGGCTTCCTGAAAACCAATCGGTCTTGCCGCCAGGCTTTATATTTCTTCCTGTGGGGAGAGATGATCTCTATGTTTTGGGACTTGGAGGAACACTCTGCCTGAGGAGATATGGCGATCAGAAGGACATCTGGAAAATAGATTATATCGGCGGGAATTTTCGAAAGGGAGAGTTCTTGAAAAAGGATATTCTGGCTGTATATTATTTTGATATCGATAAGCCCGGCAAGGGAGAATCGAGGCGAGGTCTGCTTTTAATTGATTTGAAGAAGGGAAAAATACTTTTTAGGAAAGAGGGATTTAAGACCCCACACAAATCTGATGATTGGTTCCGTTTCTTATTCCTTCCAAAAGTCTTTTTGAAGGAAGATGGCAGCCTCTGTCTGGTTAAAGGGGATAGAATGCTAGTTCTGCCTCAGGTTGCCGGAAAAAAATATCTTTGGGCTGAGGAGAGGGCCAGGAAGCTCAAAGCGGTGCTGCCGGTTAAGATAAAAGAGTTTGATTATGATCAGGCAGATGAGCGGGAAAAGGAACAGAAGGCGGTGTTGTCCAGAAGAGAATTACCTCCGGTAACGAAAGATGGCAGGTACTGGGTCCGTGTTGAGGATAAATTGATCCGGGTAAACCGAACAGAATTTATCGAGGTTAAAGATTGGGTAGAATAGAAGAGAGAATTAACTGCGGCGGGGAGAAAAGATTCAATCGGGCTAAAGAAAGGTGAGGTTAGAATTGCATTTTTAGGTTGTCATGGCAATAGTATGCTGTGTAGATAAATAATCCAGGCCTGTAAGAAAATTGCCTGCCTTTTCCTGAAAAAAACTGCTGGTTTCTAGCTGCAGAAAACCTGCTGGTTAAAGCCCCCATAAGAAAACAGTCTCTCATTGGTAAATCAGTCTAAAGATTTATTGATTAGCCTGCGGGCGGAAATCTGATAAGCCCGACTTAAAAAGACCTGCTTTCTATATTGTGATGTTAGATATTTATCTGTTTAATTAGTCTGATGGTTGGCCGGCATTTATTCACCGGATAACCGGGACAACTGACTGGTGAGAGCCAGATTATGCAGGCTGCCAGATTTTCTCCGGGCCGAAAATGAAATCAAGCCACACCCGATGCCGTGATGGGAAGGGCTGGGTGAGGGCTATACATTTATACTGGAGAATCCGTGGGCAGTGGAAAAATTGGCGGTTTAATGGTAAATTTTAATAGTAATTTCAAACGTGGGCGGTTAGCTCAGCTGGGAGAGCGTGGCGTTCGCAACGCCGAGGCCGGGGGTTCGAGTCCCCTACCGTCCACCATATTTTTTTATCAGGGAAAGAATGCAGAACATCTGGCTTCTGGCAGGAACTGCTGCCACCCTTGGATTTGTTCATACCCTTATCGGTCCCGACCATTACCTGCCATTTATCGTCATCAGCCGCACTCGAAACTGGAAGCTCAGGAAAACTCTCTGGATTTCTTTTCTCTGCGGCCTCGGGCATGTTCTCAGCTCGGTGGTCCTGGGATTTTTAGGAATCGCTCTGGGCATGGCCGTCGGACATTTGGAAAAAGTGGAATCTACCCGCGGCAATATTGCATCCTGGTTGCTGATAGGATTTGGTCTGGCTTATCTGTTCTGGGGACTCAGAAAAGCTTACCGCTCAAAGCCGCACGAGCACGTTCACTATCATCCTGACGGCAAAGTGCACGTACATACTCACACTCATGAAGACGGCCATATCCATATCCACGAAGGGCAGGCGGAGAGCGGCGAAAAAAAGAACATCACTCCCTGGGTGCTTTTCCTGATTTTTGTCTTCGGGCCCTGCGAACCGCTTATTCCACTGGTGATGTATCCGGCGGCTCAGCATTCTACCAGTGGAGTCGTCCTGGTGACTGCTGCCTTCGGATTGACCACCATCCTGACGATGCTGACGATCATCGCGCTTTCATCCTGGGGGTTGAGCTTTGTCCGGCTGGGCGGACTCGAGCGCTATTCTCATGCGCTGGCCGGAGGTCTCATCCTCATCTCCGGCCTGGCCGTTCAATTCCTCGGCCTCTGAAACCTGCACGGAACCATTACATGATACAATTAATTAAGAAATGCCTGTTTTATTATCGAGAGTAAAAATTTGCATTTCACAATTCAATTCAGTATTAAATAATTATCAGGATTGGTTCAATTGAAAATTGGTTATAGTCTGTTCGCTGAGGTCGAGGAAAATACCCTGGAGTAGCAGATGAAATTTATTGCTGACTGCATGGTGGGGAAGATGGCCCGGTGGCTGCGCATCCTGGGGTTTGATGTCAGCTATTACCGCAGAATTGATGATGAGGAGCTGATAGAGCTGGCGGCCCGGGAAAAGCGCATCATTCTCACCCGCGACCAAGAGTTGATAAAGAAAGCCAGCCGGCGCCGGACGCTTAAAAACAGGCTACTCCTCATCGAGAGCGACCGCTGGGAGGAGCAGGTGGAGCAGGTGCTCGACCACTTCAACCTGCGAAAGAAAATAGCC
>JASEFX010000063.1 GCA_030018265.1 Candidatus Saccharicenans sp. | reverse complement strand
GGTGATTACTTCATCGCCGGGTTTCAGGTCGATCCCGTTCTGGACAATCTGCAGAGCCTCGCTGGCGCCGCGGGTTAAAGCGAGTTCTTCCGGGTCACAGCCGAATTCCTTAGCCATCCGGCGGCGGATCGTCTCGATGTTCCCGGCTACCATCGCCTGATAATGCACCGGCAACATATTTATCATCTCGGTATAGCGAAAAGCCGACTCCAGGACAACCCGGGGACAGGGACAGGTGAACCCGTTGTTCAAGTTGATGAGCGAGCGGTCGAGCTTGAAGCCCAGCTGGACTTCCCTCCAATAAAATTCGTCCCGGGCCACTTCTTCCGGCGATTTATTTTCCACCGCTCTGGTGGCCGCCGCGACCCTTTCCAGGTTGGAGATGTTCCAGCTGAAGGCCACGGCTCCGGCAGCTCCGGCTGTTCGCAAAAATTCCCGGCGGCTGAGTTTCGCTGATTTCATCTGACCTCCTCATACTAATAAAATGGCAACAGCTCCATTTTATTTTTCTGTCCATCCATCAGTCAAACCGAATTTTATGCCCTCATATCCTGAAAATTTCCGCTCGAAAAAAAACATGCGCCCGAGTTCAACCACCAATCTGCGTGGAATCCGCACCGTCCATCGGTCCAGTACCAACAAAGCGCGTTAATCTCTCCCTGGTTTCAGCCAGGGTTTAACATTCTGGCCAAAGGCTCATGCTGTTCGCCACCAGACCTGCAAGCAGCCGATGAAGGGATTTAACCTGTGCGGATTTTTAAGAGTAATCCTGGAAGGAATTAATTTGCCTGTGCGATTTTTTGAGCGAAAAACAAAAATGGCTGGCGGAGGGAGAGGGATTCGAACCCCCGTTCCGGGTTTACCGGAAAGCGGTTTTCAAGACCGCCGCCTTCAACCACTCGGCCATCCCTCCGGGGATGAATTATTTTAACCTGAAGCAGACATCCTGACAAGAGACTCCCGACCCCGGGCCGGGCTGAACGGCAAATTAACTTTGCCCGCCTCTCTGGATATATGAAAATCTATTCATATATTAACAATTTTTAGCGCCGCTCCAGGGAATCAAAACCTGTGGCCTCCGGCCGAACTTAAATTCTGTCCGGAAAGAAAATCCCTGTCTCTTAATTTCAGTCAAGAATTTTCAAAACTGTGAGCGGAAGACCCACCGCAAATCCGGCAGAAAGCTTTACTGATAATTTTGCCAGGAGTAAAAAAAACAAAACTGGAGAACACTGATTTCAGACTAAAAAAGGCGGGGAAAAATGGCCGGGTCAGGGCCGGATTACTTCCAGCCCGTCCATGTAGGGCCTCAGCGCTTCCGGAATAACCACCGAGCCGTCCTTCTGCTGATAATTTTCCAGGATGGCGCTGACTGTTCGTCCGACGGCCAGACCGGAACCGTTGAGCGTGTGGACGAATTCAGGTTTCGCTTTCTGGTCGCGTTTGAACCTGATCTGCGCCCGGCGCGCCTGAAAATCGAAGCAGTCAGAACAGGAAGAAATCTCCATGTACCCGTTTCTCGAAGGCATCCAGACTTCCAGGTCATAGGTCTTCCCGCTGGCAAAGCCCATATCGCCGGTGCAGAGTGCCACCACCCGATAAGCCAGACCCAGTTTTTCCAGCACCCGGCCGGCGCAGCGGGTCATGTATTCGAGCTCTTCGAGAGAGTTCTCCGGAAGCGAGAAGATCATCATTTCCACCTTATTGAACTGATGCTGCCGGATAAGTCCGCGGATATCCTTACCGTAAGAGCCGGCCTCGCTGCGAAAACAGGGAGTGCAGGCGACAAATCGGCAGGGAAGATTTTCCGCCTCCAGCATTTCGTTGCGGTAGATGTTGGTCAGCGGCACCTCGGCCGTCGGAATAAGATACCAGTCGTAACCTTCGAGTTTAAAAAGGTCTTCGGCAAACTTCGGAAGATTTCCGGTGCCGGTCAGACTGGCTTCGTTGGCGATGAACGGCGGCAGCACTTCCTGGAACCCGTGCTCTTTCGTGTGCAGGTCAAGCATGAAGTTAATCAGCGCCCTCTCCAGCCTGGCTCCAGCTCCGAAATAGAGCGCAAAGCGCGAACCGGTGATTTTTGCTGCTCGTTCGAAATCTAAAATCCCCAGGTTTCTGCCAATATCCCAGTGAGGCAGCGGCTGAAAAACAAAAGAAGGCGGCTGACCCACCACCCTGACCACAACGTTATCATCAGAGCTGCTTCCGACCGGAACCGATTCATGCGGCAGATTGGGAAGGCGCAGCAGCAGCGCGTTGAGCCGGGCTTCAAGTTCTCTGGATTCTTTCTCCAGCGCGGCTATTTCCTGGCCGACCTTTCGCGATTTCTCTATAAGAGCGGAAACATCCACTCCCTGCGGTTTGAGTTTTTTGACCTCATCTGACAGGCGATTACGCTTCTCCCGGAGCGCCTGGATCTGTTGAATCTCGCTCTTCAATTCTTCCGACAGATGGTAGACTTCATCCAGGTCATCCAGAATCTGTGGCTGATGCCTGGTGGCAAGACGTTTCCTTGCTTCTTCATAATTTTCCTGAATGTATTTTAAGTCCAGCATGGTTTGATTATAGCATATCCGCAGGGTCTTCGTTCAGGAGTTTTTGCGCTGGAAGAGCGCGTTTCCGACGGCAACCTCCCCGGGTTGATACCCTGCCTGAATAAGAATAAAATAATCCAAATGAAAAAATATTTTGTGGGCACCGCCGGCTGGAGCTACGAGGACTGGGAAGGAATTGTCTATCCGCCGCTCCGCGGCCGCGGTTTTCATCCGCTCGAATACCTGGCGCATTTTGTGGATATGGTGGAAATAAATTCCACTTTTTACCGTCCGGCGACGCCGGGCATGGCTTATTCCTGGCTCAAAAGGGTTCAGGCCTTCTCTAGATTTCTTTTTACCGCGAAGCTGCTTCAGGTATTTACCCATCAGAGAAAGGATTTCACCCGGAAGGACGTCAGCGATTTCAAAAGGGGCATTGAGCCGCTGGCCATCAAGCAGCGCCTTGCGGCCATCCTGATCCAGTTTCCCTGGTCTTTCGCCTGGAACGCTGAGAATCTTGATTATCTGGAAAAAATTTTCGCCCTTTTTTCTGGATTTCCGCTGGCGCTGGAGGTGCGGCACGGCTCCTGGGACCGGCCGGATTTTCACGAGTTCCTGAAAGAACACAAGGTCTGTTTTTGCAACATTGACCAGCCGATCTTCCATAACTCGATCAAACCCTCGGCCATCGTCACCAACTCGCTTTTTTCCTACGTGCGACTTCACGGCCGGAACTACAAAGATTGGTTCCGGGAAGATGCCGGGCGGGACGACCGTTATAATTATTTTTATTCAAAGGATGAACTTGAAGAATGGATCGGACGGATCAAAAAACTGGCTGAAGGCAGCGACCGGGTTTTTGTGGTCACCAACAACCATTACCGCGGGCAGGCCCTGGCCAATGCGCTGCAGATAAAAAACATGCTAACCGGAGAGAAAGTGCTGGTGCCGGCCAACCTGCTGGAAAAATACCCGGTGCTCAAAGAAATCGCTAAAAAACTGGAAAAAGGCCAGTTTCACCTGTTCGAAGAATCTGCGGAGTCAGAAAGTCCGGAGGCTGAAAAATCGGAAACCAGTGCTGAACCTGAAAAAAACCGGTGATGAGCCGGGTTAAGGTTTTATAAATTTCTTCTAGGGAATAATCTTATGAACTGGTGGGAAAACGAATTTCTCAAGGTGAAAAACAACAGGCTCTATCTTGAAGAACAGCCGGCAGAGGAAATAGCCAGAAAATACGGAACGCCGCTCTATGTATACAGCCGGAAACAGGTGCTGAGAAACCTGCGCGCGCTCCAGGAAGCCTTCAGTCCGGCGCCGGCCGGGCTCGAAGTGCGGATTGCCTACGCGATGAAAGCCAATCCGCACGGTAGTATTCTTAAAACTTTATTGAAGGCTGGTTGCTGGATTGACGCGGTCTCTCCGGGTGAAGTGGAAGCTGCTCTAAAAGCCGGTTTTCCGGAAAATAAAATCATGTTTACCGGGACCTCGATCAGCCGGGAAGATTTTGAAAAGGTGTTGAAATATCCGGAACTCACGGTAAACATTGACGCCGTTGAGCAGATAGACCTTCTGGCGGCTGCCTGTAAAAAGCTCAGGAGAAGAAAACCTGTCCGCGTTTCCGTACGCTGGAACCCCGGACTCGGCAGGGGCTTCTGCAGCAAGACTGTGACCGCCGGCAGCCACAGCCCCGACGGCACGCCGATTAAGTTTGGAGTGGAAGACAGTCAGGTTCTTCCGGCCTTCAGGAAACTCAAACGCCTGGGATTCGTTCCGGTCGGGCTCCATCAGCACCTTGGATCGGGCTGGACCGAAGAAGATTTCCCGGTGGCGGTGAAGGCGGTCGACAGAATGGTCAAAAAAGCTAAAGAACTGAAACAGGCTGGCTTCTGGCTGGAATTTCTTGACTTCGGCGGGGGCTTCGGACCGAAGTACAGAGAGGACCAGCGGCTTTTCCCGTTAGCCGAGTATGCCGCCTGCATCCTTGATAAAGTAGAAGACTCGGGGCTTGGGCTCAAGGCGATAGTGGTCGAGCCCGGGAAATATCTTCTGGCCAGCGCCGGAGTTCTTCTGGTCAAAGTGGAATATCTGAAAAAAAGCTACGGGAATCTGTTTGCCTGCGTCAATGCCGGAACCTACAACACCGTCCCTAGACCGGCCATCTACGAAGAAGCCTACCATGAAATCGTCAACGCCGCCCGGGTCGACAGCGGGAAGAAGGCCAGGCTGACAGTGGCCGGGCATCTGTGCGAAACCGGGGATGTCTTCGGCTCCGAGCGGTCGATGCCGGCGCCGCGCGGCGGGGATATCCTGGCGGTGCTTATGGCTGGAGCCTACTGCCGCAGTATGGCCTCAAACTTTAACCTGCGCCCGATCCCGGGGGAGCTCATACTTTAACCTGAATAATTCAGCCTGAAATAAATCAGCTTAAGAAACTCTTCAGGCAAATTTATCTTCTGCCAGAAATTTTTCAGGAGAAAGGCTGCTCCGTAAATTTTCAGGCCACAGCAGTTAATCTGACTTTAATCCGGACAACCGCAATATAACTCTCAACCGAAAAATCCAATTTACTCCAGGGCTGCAGTCAGGTCAGAAGGTGCGAAGGAAGGTGCAGTTTACAAGGCGCGGCAAATCTCCCTGCACGCGCACTTCAGCCCGGAGGAAGCACACCGGCGGTGTGCCGAAGGCTAAAGCCTTCCTCTGCCCCACCCCTTCGACCAG
>JASEFX010000062.1 GCA_030018265.1 Candidatus Saccharicenans sp. | reverse complement strand
AAGAATGAGATTATCAAAAAAGCTCAGAAGGAAGTTCAGGAAATAGAAAAACTCTATCTCGAAGGAACGATCTCTTCAGGTGAAAGGTTTAACCGGGTGGTGGAAATATGGACGGCGGTTACTGAAAAGGTTACCAACGTCATGATCGATGTCATGAAGCGGGTGAGCTTTGAAGAAAAGAAACTTAACCCGCTGTACGTGATGATTGACTCGGGTTCTCGAGGCAACAAGCAGCAGATCAGGCAGCTCGGGGCGATGAGAGGCCTGATGAGCAAGCCTTCCGGTGAAATTATAGAAACGCCGATCACCTCGAACCTGCGCGAAGGGCTGAACGTGCTGGAATATTTCATCTCGACTCACGGCGCACGAAAGGGACTGGCTGATACCGCTCTGAAAACAGCCAACTCCGGTTATCTTACGAGGAAACTGGTTGACGTGGCTCAGGAAGTTATTATCGACCAGCACGACTGCGGTACTCTCAAAGGCTTGAATGTCAGCGCCATAGTGGAAAACGGTGAAATTATAGAGCCGTTCGTGGAGAGGATTGTCGGGCGCGTTTCGCTGGAAAGGATCGTTCACCCCGATACCGGCGAGATAATAGTCGATATGAACCAGGAAATAACCGAGGAGATCGCCGAGAAGATTCAAAACCTGGGAATCGACCGGGTAAAGATAAGATCCGTTCTCACCTGCGAATCTAAAAATGGCGTCTGCCAGCTGTGTTACGGAAGAGACCTGGCCACCGGTCGACTGGTAGAACTGGGCGAAGCTGTCGGTATCATCGCCGCTCAATCGATCGGAGAGCCAGGCACCCAGCTGACGATGAGAACCTTCCACATCGGCGGAATTGCCATGAGGGGCGCTGAGAAATCAGCCCTGGAAGCGAAGAACAGCGGCATCATTAAATTCAACAACGTAAGCTGGGTAAAAGATAAGAACGGTCATCTGGTGGTGGTCAACCGGAATGCCAGCATCGCCATAATGGACCACCGGGGACGCGAAATAGAACATTATCAGGTTCCTTACGGCGCCAGGATTCTCGTTAATGACGGAGAGGAAGTAAAAGCCAGACAGGTGTTTGCCGAATGGGATCCATTCAGCACTTACATCCTTACTGAAGAAGGTGGAAAAGTCAGGTACCGTGACCTGATACCCGGAATAAGCATGGAAGAAGTAAGGGATGATTTCACCGGGTTGATTACCCTGGTGGTTATGGATCCGCGGGATGAGAAACTCCAGCCGATGATCGAAATCGTAGACCCGCGCCAGAAAGACGAAAACGGAGAGCCTGTGGTCAGGAGAAGATATTTCCTCCCGAAGGGTGCTTTCCTTGAAGTTAAGGATGGAGAGGAAGTGTACGCGGGCGATATCCTGGCGAAGATTCCACGGGAAGTGGCCAGAACGAAGGACATCACCGGAGGTTTACCGAGAGCGGAGGAACTGTTTGAAGCACGCCGGCCAAAGAATCCGGCCATCATCTCTGAAATTGATGGTGTGGTGAAGATAGGTGATCTCGTTCGCAACTACCGCAGAGTGGTGGTAAGGAACGAAAGGGGAGGCGCTAGAGAATACCTTATCCCGAAGAGTGCTCATCTTCTGGTCTCGGACGGAGAAAAGATCAGAGCGGGAACGCCTCTTATGGATGGGCCGGTCAATCCTCATGATATCCTGAGGGTTCTCGGTGAAAAAGAGCTGGCTGAATACCTGCTGAAGGAAATTCAGGAAGTTTACCGCCTCCAGGGCGTTACCATTAACGATAAACACATAGAGATCATCATCCGGCAGATGATGCGGTGGGTCAAGATCGAAGAGGTGGGCGACACCGAGTTCCTGGTTGACGAGCAGGTGGATAAATTCAAATTCCAGGAAGAAAATGAGAAAGTGATGAAGAAGGGCGGTAAACCGGCGAAGGCCCGTCCGCTCCTGCTGGGAATCACCAAAAGCGCCCTGAGCACTGACAGCTGGATAGCGGCGGCTTCCTTCCAGGAAACCACCCGGGTGCTGACCGAAGCGGCTCTTTACGGAAAGGTTGATTATCTGAAGAAGATAAAAGAAAACGTGATTATGGGACGTCTGATCCCGGCCGGAACAGGTTTCCGTCATTACCGGAATGTCATACTTAAAGAAGAGATAGCCGAAAGAGAAGAGAAGGAAGCCGAAATTCAGGCCCAGAATTAAGGGAAATCCGGGTAAAACCGGGTGTTCCGGAGAGCTTGAGCCGGTAAATAAATCATCCGGCCGGCAGCCTGAAAAAAATAAGGTAAAGGCTGCTGTAAAAAAAAGCAAAATAGCCTGTTGTTTTCTTGACAACAGAGCCAGTTTTTGCTATTCTTCAAGCATATTTCTCGGGAATTTCTCCTGGGAAGAAAATATAAAATTTTCTAATTTTTTGAGGAGAATTATAAGTGCCAACTATCAATCAACTGGTACGAAAGGGCAGAACGCCCAAAAAGTATAAGAGCAAGGCACCGGCTCTTGAGGGTTGTCCTCAGAAAAGGGGAGTTTGTGTCCGCGTTTTTACCACAACTCCCAAGAAGCCTAATTCGGCTTTAAGAAAGGTGGCCAGAGTCCGGCTCACCAACAATATAGAAGTTACCGCTTACATACCTGGAATCGGACACAATCTGCAGGAACATTCGATTGTGTTAATCAGGGGCGGTAGAGTTAAAGACCTTCCGGGCGTCAGGTACCATATCATTCGTGGTACCCTTGATGCTGAGGGAGTGCAGAATAGATTCCAGGGTCGTTCGAAATATGGCGCAAAGAAGCCCAAAGAGAAAAAAGTTGGCGGCAAATGAAGAGAGTGAGGAGATAGGACATGCCAAGACGCGGAATCGTCAGGAAAAGAAAACCCCAGCCAGACCCGATTTATAACTCGACCCTGGTAGGTAAATTGATAAATCTGGTTCTTAGAAAAGGAAAAAAGACAGTAGCGGAGAAGATTGTTTACGGAGCGCTTGAGATACTTAAACAGAAGACGAAGGATGATCCGTTAAAGGTGCTGGAAAAGTCCATAGAGAATGTCAGACCTCTTCTCGAGACGAAGTCCAGAAGAGTCGGAGGCGCCACCTACCAGGTACCAGTGGAAGTTCCGGAGCAGCGGTCGATTTCGCTGGGAATGCGCTGGCTGGTAAAGTTTGCCAGAGAGAGAAGCGGAAAGAGCATGCAGGAAAAGCTGGCAGCAGAAATTCTCGATGCTCTGGCCAGCAAGGGTGGAGCTTTCAAGAAAAAGGAAGATACCCATAAAATGGCTGAAGCCAACAGGGCTTTCGCACATTATAAATGGTAAAGGTTATAACCATAACCAGGCAAGCAAATTTAATTGCTTTATATATGAATGGAGATAAAATTTCATGCGGTCGTGCCCGATCGAGAGAGTCAGGAACATCGGCTTCATGGCTCATATCGATGCGGGGAAGACTACAACCACGGAGAGGATTCTCTACTTTACGGGAATCACTTATAAGATGGGTGAAGTTGATGAGGGCACGGCTGTTATGGACTGGATGGTTCAGGAGCAGGAACGCGGCATTACCATAACGGCTGCGGCTACCACCTGCTACTGGAAAGACCACCGGATAAACATAATCGACACCCCCGGACACGTCGATTTTACCGCTGAAGTCGAGCGGTCATTAAGAGTCCTGGATGGGGCGATAATTATTTTATGCGCCGTTGGGGGTGTTGAGTCTCAGACAGAAACAGTCTGGAGACAGGCTGATAAATATCACGTCCCCAGGATTATATACGTGAATAAAATGGACAGGTTAGGTGCTGACCCGATGAGAGCTGTAAATGAGGTGCGTACCCGTCTGGGCGTCAGGCCTCTGCCTGTTCAGATCCCGATAGGAGTCGAGGATTCCTTCGCCGGGGTAATAGATCTGGTAACCAGAGAAGAAGTTGTCTGGAAAGGAGATGTTCTGGGGACCGATTTCGAAAGAAGACCAGTCTCTGAAGCTTACCGGGAGGAAGTTGAAGCCCGGAGGAACGAACTTCTGGAAGTCCTGAGTGAAGTTGACGATGAGTTGATGCAGAAGTATCTGGACAACGAAGAAATTACACCTGAAGAAATGAAGCGGGCGATAAGAAAGGGTACGCTTGAGCTGAAATTTTTCCCTGTGCTTTTCGGAGCTTCTTTCCGGAATAAAGGGGTGCAGCCGCTGCTTGATGCCATCGTTGATTATCTGCCATCGCCGGTTGATATTCCTCCGGTAAAAGGCTTTCATCCACGCACCAACAAAGAAGAAATCAGGAAAGCTTCCGACAGCGAACATTTTTGCGCTCTGGTTTTCAAAATTATGAGCGATCCTTTCCTCGGTAGCCTGGCTTATTTCCGCGTCTATTCAGGAAAGCTGAAAACAGGAGCCGGCGTTTACAACGCGACGAAGGATCAGGAAGAAAGAGTAACCAGAATTCTCGAGATGCATGCGAACAAGCGTCGTGAGATTGATGAGGTTTACGCCGGAGATATAGCGGCTCTTGGCGGGATGAAGACGCTCTCCACGGGCGATACTTTATGCCTTAAGAGTCGTCCGATTCTGCTGGAACCACCTGTTTTTCCTGAACCCGTGGTTTCAGCCACGATAGAACCGAGGACGAAAGCTGACCATCAGAAACTGCTTAATGCGCTGGAGAAGTTTATGGCTGAAGACCCGACCTTCAGGGTTGGACAGGATCCAATGACCGGGCAGACACTGGTCAGGGGAATGGGAGAGCTGCACCTGGAAATAATAATGGACCGGCTGTCCAGAGAGTATGGAGTCCAGGCCAGGCTCGGAAGACCCCAGGTGGCTTACAAGGAAACAATCACCAGAGAAGCCACGGGCGAGGGTAAATTTATCCGTCAGATCGGCGGCAAGGGTCAGTATGGACATTGCGTTCTGAAAATTGAACCTCTTCCGAGAGGAGCCGGTTTTGAGTTTATAAACAAGCTGAAAGCCGGAGTCATTCCACCGGAATTCATTCCTGATATAGAGAAAGGAATAAGGGAAGCAATGGAGGCCGGTCTGGTGGCCGGATATCCGGTTACAGATGTTAGAGCCACTCTTCTCGAGAGCAGCTATCACGAAGTGGATTCAGTGGCGATTGCCTATAAAATCGCTGCTTCCATGGCCTTTAAGGAAGCAGGGCAGAAAGCTGCGCCGGTTATCCTTGAACCTATGATGAAACTTGAGATTGTAACACCGGACGAGTATGTCGGCGGACTGGTTGGAGACATCAACGCCAGAAGAGGCCGCATTGAGTCAATGGAGCTTAAAGGAAGCTCCAGGGTTATCAGGGCATACGTTCCTCTGGCTGAGATGTTCGGTTATGCCACGGTTTTAAGAACCATAACCCAGGGAAGAAGCTCATTCTCTCTGGAATTCTTCAGGTATGAACCTACGCCGGCTGATGTCCAGGAAGAAATAATTGCCAGGATTGAAGGGAGAGTTCCCTTCAACGAAGCCAGGAGGTAAGAGAAATGGCGAAGGAAAAATTTGAGAGGAAGAAGCCGCACGTTAACGTGGGGACGATCGGGCACATAGATCATGGTAAGACGACGTTGACTGCGGCGATAACGAAGGTATTGTCGACGAAGGGGTTAGCGCAGTTCAAGTCGTATGATGAGGTGGCGAAGGCGGACGCGAAGATGTTTCGTCGTGATGCGACGAAGATTCTGACGGTGGCGTTGTCGCATGTGGAGTATGAGACGGAGAAGCGGC
>JASEFX010000061.1 GCA_030018265.1 Candidatus Saccharicenans sp. | reverse complement strand
GGCAGGCCGGCCATGGCCCTTTCCAGCAGGCAGACCCTCGTCAGTTGATATCCGAGTCTTACTTCCTCCAAATTTCTCCGGACATATCTTTCTGGATACTTCTCAAAATAAGCCTGTCCCAGGGCTTCCATTTCGGAGCGGCTTAAATCAAACTGTCCCTCAAGCTTCATAACTTCACGTACAAAATCGTTAAGGCCAGGATAAAGACAGAATATTTCAGCCAGAGATCTTTTCATGAATTTTTTCCAGGATGAATTCAGCTCAGCTTTTCTTCCGGTGTTTATCGAGAACGTTCAACAGCAGGTCAAAATTTACCGGCTTCTGAAAAACTCCGTTAAACCCGAGCTCGTCGAGACCTATGGTTCTGGCAGTGGCTTCACCGATAGTGCTCAGCAGAAAAACCGGCAGCTCCGGTCTTTCTTCTTTAATGATTTTGGCCACTCTGGCTCCGGCGTCGATATCCTCCATCATCATATCGCAGAGCACGATGTCGGGATTGACCTGTCTGAAAAGTTCGAGGCCTTCTTTGCCGCTCAGAGCCGTAAACGCCTGATAACCATTGGCTTCGAGAATGGCTTTCACCGAAATGCATATGGCCGGGTCGTCATCTATAACCAGGACTTTCGTTTGTTCAGACATCATTTCCTCCTCTTTTACTTAGGTTTTATTTATACCATACAAACGACCGGGTTAAAAGAAGATAAAAAATGATTGATGATTTCTGGCCTGCGTTCAGCAATTTTAAGGCAGTAACAGGTAGCTGATTGTAAAGCGGGATGGCTGTTTAAAAAATAATGGCGGGGCCGACGAGACTCGAACTCGCGACCTCCGGCGTGACAGGCCGGCGTTCTAACCAGCTGAACTACGACCCCGCCACGGGCAGCTAAATTATAGACAAAGACTCTTTAAGTTGCAAGAGAGCGAATGACTCCGGTTAAAATCTACGCGAAAATAATTCGTTGTTTCAGGAGATAATCTACACGAAAAACCATTGCTTTCTGCTGGTCTGGAGGCATAAAAGACAGGAAGCGGGAGTGTTGAAATTCAAGAAATTACATTCACCCGGGGGGCTTACACTCTCTCCAGGGCCATTTTTTCCAGAGCGGCAATTCTCTCCTCGACGGGTGGATGGGTGCTGAACAATTTGTTTATTTTCCCGCCGACATTTTTCAGCGGATTCACAATGTAAAGATGGGCGGTGGCCTTGTTGGCTACTTCCAGAGGCTCGGGGTCAGCGGCAATCTTTCTCAGAGCTGAAGCCAGGCCCGCTGGATATCTGGTGAGCATGGCGGCGCTGGCATCAGCCAGAAATTCTCGCCTCCGGGAAATAGCCAGCTGTATCAGCCGGGCAATAATAGGTGAAAGGATTGCCAGCAAAATCCCTACCAGCAGAAGAATCGCTCCGGCATTTCCATGACGCTCCCGGCTTTTTCGGCGGCCACCTCCCCACCAGACAGTCCGCAGCATCCAGTCGCTCAGCAGGGCTACGGTTCCCACCATGACCACGGCCACTGTCTGGAGAAGCACATCGTAATTCTTTATGTGCGACATCTCATGGGCGATAACACCCTCAAGTTCGAGACGGTTCAATTTCTGAAGCAATCCGGTGGTCACGCAGATAACAGAATTTTTGGGATTCCTGCCTGTGGCAAAAGCGTTAGGAGCAGAGTCCTCGATCACGTAACAGCGCGGAGTGGGAAGTCCAGCGGCGATGGCCAGCCCCTCCACCGTATGATAAAGATAAGGAAATTCCTCTCTGGTGACAGGCCTGGCCCGACTGATGGCCAGTACTATGCGATCGCTGTAATAATAGCTTCCGGCAGCAGCCATCGTGGCAATAACCAGAGCGAGGATAAAGCCGCCCTTCCCCCATCCGGTGAGCTCCTGAAAAATCCAGACCAGCAGAAAAACAAAACCCACAAAAAACAGCACCAGCAGAAACGATCTAACTTTATTGCGGGTAATCTGTTCGTACATGAGTTGAGTTCGCCAATAAATGGAATAAATTCAGTGATGCTCAGAAAGAAACTTTCACCGGGCCTCTGGCTTCAGGCTCTTCAATCTCGAAGTAATCGCGTTTCTTAAACCCGAACATTCTGGCGATTATGTTAGAAGGAAAAACTTCCTGCTTCATGTTGTACTTCATCACGGTGTCATTATAAAACTGTCTGGCAAAAGCTATCTTGCTCTCGGTTCCGGCCAGTTCCTCCTGAAGCATCAAAAAGTTCTGGTTGGCTTTAAGTTCGGGATAATTTTCCACCACAGCAAAGAGGGATTTTAGAGCTCCGGTCAGCATATTTTCGGCTTCGCTCTGTTCTTTAACCGTCTGAGCGTTTATAGCCTTAGCTCTGGCTTCCGTTACCTTCTCAAAAACTTCTCTTTCATGTTTGGCATAACCCTTAACTGTTTCCACCAGATTAGGAATCAAATCATACCGTCGTCGCAGCTGAACATCCACCTGAGCCCAGGCGTTGTCGCAGCGGTTTCTGAGCACCACCAGGCTGTTGTAGATGGCGATGCCTATGATCAGAAGCAAGCCAATAATTATTAACATTACCACCAGCGCGCCCATCCTTTTCTCCTTTCAGAAAAATTGTATTTCACCTTATCAATATATGGTAAGAATATAGATACCGCCCTGAAAAATCAAGCTTTTGATAAGGCAAAAAATAAATTGACTTAAAATAGATAAACATGTTATATTCTTCCCTCAAAATTGTTCTTTTTTATTAACCTGAATCGTAATCTAAGCCTAAAGGAGGTTCTGAATGGCTACATTAAAGGAAAAATTTGTCTCCAAAATGCTTCCGATGAGAGAGAGAATCCAGAAGATTCTCAAAGAGCACGGGGAGCTGAAAATCTCAGATGTGACCATAGCCCAGTGTTATGGTGGCATGCGCGGAGTCAAATGCATGATGTGGGAATGCTCCGCTCTCGACCCCGAAGAGGGTATTCGTTTCCGCGGCTACACCATTCCGGAAGTCAGAGAAACTCCCGAAAGCTCCGGGAACTGAAGAGCCCTTGCCCGAAGGCATGTTCTATCTGCTGCTGACTGGCGATATCCCGACTTATGAAGAATGCGTGGCCATCACCGAAGAATGGCGCAGGAGAAGCGAGCTTCCGAAGTACCTGATCGACTTTATGAACGCTATTCCGGTTGATACCCACCCGATGACCCAGTTCTCCCTGGCCATTCTCCAGCTGCAGAAGGATTCGATCTTCGCCGAAAGATACCGCAAGGGAATGCACAAGCTGGACTACTGGGATCCCATGTACGAGGATGTTATGAACATCCTGGCCAAGCTTCCGGCCATCGCTGCTTACATTTACCGCCGGACTTACAAAGGCAACGTTCACATTCCGGCTGACCCGAAGCTCGACTGGGGCGGCAACTTTGCTCATATGCTCGGCGTAACCGACGACCCGGCCTTTAAAGATCTTATGAGACTCTATCTGGTGCTTCACTGCGACCACGAAGGCGGAAACGTTTCCGCTCATACCTGCCATCTGGTTGGTTCTGCCCTTTCGGACGCCTATTATTCCCTGTCAGCGGCTATGAACGGACTCGCCGGTCCGCTGCACGGCCTGGCCAACCAGGAAGTTCTCCGCTGGATTATGGAAATGATGGAGAAGATCGGACAGGATCCGACGAAAGAACAGATCAGCCAGTATATCTGGGATACCCTGAACGCCGGCAAAGTCGTTCCCGGATATGGCCATGCCGTTCTGCGCAAGACCGACCCGAGATTCATAGCTCAGAGAGAGTTCGCGCTGAAACATCTGCCTGATGACCCGATCTTCAAGGTGGTCAGCAAGGTGTTTGAAGTAGCTCCGGATATTCTGATGAAGCACGGCAAGGCGAAGAACCCCTGGCCGAACGTTGACGCTCACTCCGGTTGTCTGCTCTGGCACTACGGCGTAACCGAATATGATTTCTACACTGTGTTCTTCGGAGTTTCCAGAGCTCTGGGTGTTCTGGCTCAGTTGATCTGGGACCGCGGACTCGGACTGCCGATCGAAAGACCCAAGAGCGTAACCACTGAATGGATTGAACAGTTCATCGCTTCGCAGCAGGCTAACAAAGCCTGAGAAGCTGAAAAACGAAGGAAAAGGGCTGTCCTGCGGGACAGCCCTTTTTTTATTTAAACGCTCCTGTTATGCTTGAACAGAGAGCGTGCAGCAGGGATAAAAGGATAACGAAAAAAAATAACGCATAATAACTTAAACTGGCATATTTTCAGTTTTCTTCCCTACTCTTTAATGTCAGAGCCGCCGCAATCTACCGGAGAGATCAGGCTTTTTCTTATTTTCCCAAAATTGTTTTTTTCATTAATTAATGCCAGAAAGTTCTTATTACCTTTTATGATTGCTACCAGATTTTTTGGGCTCTCTCAGGACAGGGTTGGGTCAGCCATTTTCACCTCAGCCATTATTTTCGACTTAATCAAAACCGCCAATACCATCAAATCATTTAAGTTTAAGCCCGGCGCTATTTGTGCTAACATAATCGATAAGATGGGAGGTAACCATGGAATACAGAATCATCATGATAGGATGCGGAACGGTCGGCCAGGGTTTGCTGGAAATCCTGGAGAAAAAAGCCGCCTTTCTACGCGACGTTTACGATTTTGAACCCAGGATTGTAGCCATTACCGATAAGCTGAAAGGAACTGTCATCTGGCCGGAAGGACTGCAGATTAAGCCGCTGCTGGAAACCCTGAAACAGGGGAAAAAACTTAACGACTATCCCGGCCCCAGAGAAAAAGCCGATGAATTCGTCGACCCGCTCGACCTGATTGAAAAGGTGGAAGCGGAGATCATGGCGGAAATGACCTACACAGACATCAAAACCGGGGAACCGGCTACCTCCTACATCAAAAAAGCCCTGCGTACTGGAAAGCATGTGGTTACTTCAAACAAAGGGCCGGCTGCTCTCCATTATGCCGAACTCAGGGAACTGGCCCGGCTGAACAACCGGCATTTCAGGATCGAGGGAACGGTGATGAGCGGCACGCCGGTTTTCCACCTGTTCGAAAACGGTCTGGCCGGAAATGAGCTTCTTCAGGTAAAGGGGATTCTGAACGGAACCACCAACTTCATCCTGACCAAAATGGAACTCGACGGCCTGGAATATGATGAAGCGCTGAAACTGGCCCAGCAGCTCGGTTACGCTGAAGCCGACCCCACCGCCGACGTCGAGGGCTTCGATGCGGTAGCCAAGGTGGTCATCCTGGCCAATGCCCTGATGGGCGGAACCTTGAAGCCTGATGATGTCAGACGACAGGGTATCTCTCACCTGCGAAAAAAAGATATACTTGAAGCCAGAGAAACAGGCCAGAGATACAAGTTGATAGCCAGTGTAAAAAAAGATGGCGATAAAATCACAGCCAGCGTTGCTCCGGAAAGACTCCCTCTCTCTGACCCCCTGTCAGCGGTGATGGGCGCTCAGAACGCCCTGACTTTCGAAACCGACCTGATGGGCAGAGTTACCATCCAGGGAGCTGGCGCCGGTCGGATTGAAACAGGCTTTTCCATCCTCTCAGACATGCTGGCCATCGCTCGCTGCGCCGCCAGATAGAATAGAATCGTTTCCCAGAAAAGCCGCTGGAGTTATGTAATTCCGGCAAACTGGAAGATTTGGTCAAGAGGCGTCTTTTGTGCTTTGCAGGTAAGTGCTCTTGACCGTACCTTATTACAAAAGAAATCTCTGGCGGAGAACCAAAAAGAAAGCAAGAACAACTTTAAGAACTGCTCCCGCTATTGCTTAAGAAACCCGCAGAAACCAGGCTTCATAACTATCTTCCGGCCGTTTAAATTCATCGGCTTTAATTTCAAAAACAGATAGCTCTTCTTTTCGGATTCAAGCCGGTAATGATTCCCGTTAACAACGTTTAACTTTCAGCCATCAGACTTTTAT
>JASEFX010000060.1 GCA_030018265.1 Candidatus Saccharicenans sp. | reverse complement strand
TCCACCCCGTCGTCTCTCCTGTATTTAATAAGCTGTCTCTTTACGGCTGTCAGCCGGGGAGCGGGGTCAGGGAAAGAAGTGAGAGCGGTCCTTTTGTTTGATTTAAGGTCTACCAGGTAATAGTTGGGAGGGACAGTCGGAGACTCATAACTTATGATGATGCGATCTCTCCGGTTCCCGGCAAAACCGACAAAGGTCTCATAAACGCCTTTTCCGCAGTGGAATAACCTGGTTTTCTTCAGCGTCTGCAGGTTGAATTTATCCAAGAACGGACGATCCCCTTCGGGGGAGGCGCCGCTCCCGCTGAGGTAGATAAAATCTCCGTCCTGCAGGGCGATCGGGTCGCCCGCCGGCGTCCAGGTCATCACCGGTCTTCCCGGGTCGTTGTACTGGTCCTGCGCGCTCAGGTCAAAAATTTTTCTGAGGACGCCGGGTTTAGCCGAGTCGAAATGATAGGTTGTTCTCCAGCGCTTTTTCCATTCGAATTCGCTGACGAGTCCCTGGTCAGCCTTTCCCAGCCAGATTATGCCCTGATATCTCTGAGGGAGCTTGAAAAGTTCGACCGGCTCGCGCTCAAACGGCGCTTCCAGAGCCAGCACCCGGTCGCGAAATTCCGCCGGTTTTTCCGGGTTTCCTCCGTCCAAGGCTTCCACCCAGACAAGAGTGGCCGGTTTCAGCGGCTGCCAGCTGGGGGAACGGGGTCCGGTTGGCACGCCGTTTCTCGGGACTTCCTCGGCCGGCGGCAGGTCAGCTAACAACTTCACCGGATTTCCCTGCGCATCCCAGATTTCGAGAGTATGGGCGAAGGAGGAATACGGAACGCTGTAAGAATAGGGCCTTTTGATTCGCTTCACCAGAAGATATCGTCCGTCTGGCGAAGGCCTTACGAACTGATAGATCCCCGGCCGTCCGATTTTCTCTATGTTTCCTGATTTCAGATCCAGCCGGTATAGCTGCACTGTGGCGTAATACTCGAAAAGTTTTTCGTCATAAGAAGTTCGCAGAAGGTCCTGGAAGGTGGCTACCTGAGCGAATTTCCCGGAAGTTTCCTGGATGTTGGGGCCGACGGGAACGCGCGGAGCTGGAGGTTCCGGACCGCGGCCTTCAGGATTTCCGCTGACCAGCAGGCTCTGACTGTCCGGCATCCAGTTGAACCCGTCGGTCAGAACCGAATTCAGTTCCGGACCGAAAACTTTTCGCGCCTCACCCGTCCGGACGTCGGCCACCCAGAGTTCCTGGCCGTGGTCGAGATGCCGTTGAAAGGCTAAGAACCGGCCGTCGGGCGAGAATTCCGGCTGACTGTAGCGCGGTTCTTCTGGAAGGTTCACCCTGATTTCCTTGCCGGTTTTTATGTTTTTCAGAACAAACCCGGTATAGAAACGAAGCACCTGCCGGCTGTTGTTGTGCGGGGTGATTCTGATGCCGGCCAGCCGGTAAAACGGTCGGCTCAGTTCATCTATCGAGGGCATCGGCCGGTAATAGCTTAAAAGCATTACTTCCCCGGCCGGGTCGAAGCTGACCATCGGCAGCGGAGGAGCGTCCAGAATGTCAACAATTTCCTTCGGAGGAAGCTTGTAAGGTTCCTGGCAGAAAATTGACGGCTGAAATAAAAATAAAATGAAAGCCGCCGCCAGTAAATATTTCAATGGTCGATGATTAAATGAGCTTAGCCTTGTATTTTTCATCTGTGCCTCCTTCCTGTTTTTCTGCATCGGATGTTTTTTATATGATATGTCATCCCCAATTGCAAACAGAAATTTTAAGCGGAGGCAAATTTTCTTTGAACGTCATCCGGACACAGGCCGGAAGAGTTTTTTAATCTGTCCTGACAATCTTTATTCTTCCGGTAATGGCCACGGTTATCTGGTAAGCTCCGTGTTCATTATTTATTCTGATGGTGGCAAGGTTCGAAACCGTTCCCTGAGGATAAAAAACCGGAGAATTACTGGCAGCCACCTCAACGCCTTCGAGAAGCTCTCGGTTTTTTACGAACCACTCAGATTTCTGGCTGTCGTATTCGGCCAGCTCTAAGAAAGGTCCCGAAAAACTGACCCTGATGGGGAGCTGTCGCTGCACCGAGCGAAACCGAGCGACCGATAGAGTCGAATGAACTTTGCGCACGGCCACTTCCAGCTGATGTTTCTTCGGGTTAATTCCGGGTGAGGAACCAAGAAGGAAGAGCATCGCTATGATGGATAAAGCTAAGCTTATTTCCAGAAGAGAATAGCCTGGGCGCCTTGATGTTTTATTTTTCTTTTTCATCTCAGAGACCTCCATTGAAGAATTCTCAGATGGCTCAGGTGAAAAAGTGGCGTTTCCGAGTAAACCTGAAGGTCCGGTGCGGAGTTCTGAAAAAGTTCAGGCGGGCTGTGGTAAATGCTGACCTCCCGGCCTCCTGTGTTAACAGAGGTGGCGGCTAAAGAACCGATGATTTCCACTTCGTCGGTTTCGGCTGAAACTGTCAGCCCGCTTCCGCCGGCCACCAGACTGGCTTCAATGGTGATCTTTTTCCCCGGAGCTTCTTGTATTTCTATTCCGCCATCGACGGTCCCGGCTGTCTGGAAATCATTTCCTGTCGACCAGATAATCAGCTCTGATTGCTTGCTCCTGAGGTAGGGAAGTCCATTCTTCCAGTCGAGACCTTCGGAAAAAAGACTCGAGGTGATTTTCATTTTTCCCGAACAAACGACCGTTATTCTAACCCCGTTGAGAAACGCCGGAGTGCTTTCATCTTCAGCCGGAATCAGAAAGACATCTTTCCCCGGACGTCCGGTTCTTAACTCGCTCACCTCTCCATTCACCATGACCAGCGGGATCGGAAGTTCGGCAAATTCCCTGCTTCCTTCAGGCGAGAAAAAATGAGTCGTGACGGTTGACGGATTAAAGCGCAGAAGCCAGCGCGCTTCGCCCTGCTCAAGCTGGATCGACTGAAATCCCCGGTCAATTCCGAAAAACAACCGGTCGAGATCTCCCTGGACGTAGAGCCCGCCGGGGCCGAGGCTGTCCTCAACCAGGTAAACGCCTTCGGGTACAGGATCGTTTCCTGGCTCAAGTCCGAGGGCCTGACGCAGAAGCCAGTTTGGAATACGCTCGGGTCTGAGAATCTTAAGCGCTCTGGCCAGGAGGGGCAGAGCATCTTCCGGAATAAACTTTCCGGAAGTTCTTTTTATGGTCGATATAGGCGCAACTCCGGGCTGCAGTTCCTTTATTTTTATTTTTCGAATTTCTTTTTCAGAAATCCCCGTTTTTTCCACAACGGCTGGCACCAGGTTCAGGGGCAGGTGTCCGGCGAGCAGGACAAGCTCGGCTTTAACCTCCTCGAAACCTGCTCCGCTGAACCCCTGCACCCGCCCGGTTGATTTTATGTTTAACCCGAAGGTTGCCTGAAAATAAAATTCGTCAGTGTAAAGGTCGGTCAGGACGGCTGTTGTTCCGGTCTGCCAGCTGAAACCGGAAAAATCTTCTGACTCATTCACCGACCCCGCTTCGAGAAGTGGTCCGACGACTTCAGTTTTACCGGCTTCAATACTTTTTCTCATCGCCAGATAAATTTCTTCGTTGATTTCAGTTTCGGATGAGATTTCCTGTGCCTTTTCCAGTATTCTGTTCAAGCTCCGTTTAACTCCGTTTTCAGCTGCGTATGAGCTCAGCCGGGAAAGCTTCCTGTATCCCTGTGCCTGAAGAAAAAGCCGTGAATTCAGAAGGAGACCGAGCCCGAGTGTCATAAAAATGCTCATGGCTAAAAGGCAGGCGATAAAGGCGGAACCCGGACGGAAGCGCGGCTGCAGGCAATCTCTCAAAAAAGCGTGGCGGGAATTTTTCTGAAAAATTTTTAAATGGCAGATCTTCTGCCCCGGGTTTCTGTTTTCCCCCGGCTTTCTCCAGCCAGTTTCTTCGCCGCAACCAGGAACCGGCTCAATTCCCCGGCGCCTGCGATTTTGGCAGATTCTTCGGATAGTAAAGAAGTTCGCGTTCATGGAGCTTCCCTCCGGATTCAAAAGTTATGCTGAGGTGGACAAGGTTTTCCTGTGGAGAGTAGGTGACGTTGAAATTTGATACCTCCTCCATCAGGGGTTGCCCGGTCGTTCCGTTGACCCTTCTTCGAACGATTCCAGCCTGGCGGTCAAAATATATCTCGATTTTCTCCATAAGGATTACTTCCGTTCGCCCGGCCTGAAAATCGAAACTCAGGGGAGGCAAGACCGTCAGACAGTTTCCGCTGACTGCAGAAATCGAAAATAAACCTCCGGTATTCCCGTCAAAAACAGCCAGCTCACGCCCTTTTTTCAGCAGAGAACTCAGCCCGGGCTTTAGCGCAACCAGAAGATAGTTCTGTCCGGCGGCTGCATCTTCTAAGAGCGAAGTTTGTTCTTCTGCGGAAAAGAGCATAAGTTTTTCCTCGCCTGCCTGAAACGGCAGAAAGTCGAAGGTTCCAGTGATTACGGACAGCCCGGCGCCGGCGGTGGTCAGGTCTTCGCGGATTTTTTCCAGAGCCACTCCGGCCGCCAGTTCTTTTTCCTGTATTTCCTTCTGGCGAAAAAACACTTTTCTGGCGCCCGCGGCAATTTCCAGAGAAGAGAGAAGAATGAAAAAAACGAGGCTCAGACTTATAAGACATTCAAGAAGTGAAAAACCGCCTCGAAGGCTGTGAATGCGTCGTCGCGCGTCCTCGCTTGCCTCAGCTATAAGCCTCCGGGTCACCCTCCCGGAATTTAATTTTTCCGGCGCCTTTATATTAATAATATATGAACGACCATTCATATATTTTTCTCCTTTCAACTCGTCTGTCAGAAAAATGGTTCCGGCGATTTCAGCCAGAAGACTCTGATCGGAGGACGGCTGCCAGATGGCTTCTGGTAAAGACTCATTCTGATTTTTTTAACACCATCCTCCTCTTCCACCTCCCAGGTCAGAAGAAAAAGGAGTTCGGAGCCAGAAGCTTTTACCGTTTCCTGATGGACACCCGGGGTTAAAGCCTGGTGTTGATAATCGAGACTTTTGAACCACTCGAGCCGGCTGAAAATGATTTCTCCGGAGACCCGATGGAGCTCAGACCGATGTTTTAGAAGGAGCGAATAGGAGAGAAGTTCAACCGTTCCAGCAAGAAGAAAAAAGATGATTCCCATGGCTATTATCGTTTCTACCAGGGAAAAACCTCTGGCTCTTTCTCGAGAGCAGTCGCTTCCAGCATCGGTTTTACTGAAGCTTCGAGGAATAAAACCCGGGTTGATTTTTGCTTTTTCCCCTGACTTTCCTTTTAACTTCATCACCGCCTCCTGCCATGATTTTCAATTGTCTGCGATTCCGCTGCCGGCATCTGCCCTGATCTTCGCCGGCGCCGGCACACTCGTTTCAACCGCTCTCCGTTCCCGTGGGCGCTCCTTTAAGTTTTTGAAAAAATCGGCACCGGGAAATTTCCACGCCTGAGTCGTCTTTTCACACCTTTTTCCTTTTGCAGCGCTTTTCAGCGGCTGTTCTTCCCGGCCATCCTGCTGTCTGAAATGAACATGAAGCATTTTTTGTGCCGGCTCTCGAAGATTCAAAAAACAGAGTTAAAATAAAAAGAAACATGCCCGGCAGGTAAACGGATGTTGACTAAGATATTGATTTTTAATAGATTAATGTAAACAGATGTTTACCCTGGAAAAAACGAAAAAAATTTTTTGCCCCCTCTTGACAACCCGAAAATTTCTCTCTATATTATATGCGCCTTTTGGCTGTCATTAATTAGTTCTTCTAAAATCAAAAATTAAAATTAGCCAGAAGGGATTTCTTTCTCGGGTTAGAAAGAAATCGGTTCTTTGAAAAAGAAAGCGGAGCGACCAGAGATCAAACCTTAATGTTAAACTCTGCAGTAAAGAACTCGCAAGAGTTCTTATAACTGGAGAGTTTGATCCTGGCTCAGAGTGAACGCTGGCGGCGTGCCTAACACATGCAAGTCGTACGGGTCCCGGGTAGCAATATCCGGGATCAGTGGCGAACGGGTGAGTAACGCGTGGGTAACCTGCCCTCGAGTGGGGGATAAGCACCCGAAAGGGTGTCTAATACCGCATAACGTTTCATGACGAGGGTCATGAAACCAAAGCCCAA
>JASEFX010000005.1 GCA_030018265.1 Candidatus Saccharicenans sp. | reverse complement strand
CGGGTGGGCCACGTTCTGCCCGACCTTTACCAGATAACCGCTGCTGACCTTTTCGATGTAAGGCACGTGCTTTTCCTGGCTGGTGTCGGCGGTTCGGGCTTCAAGGAAGACCATGTCCTGGCCGCAGCAGACCAGGGTGCCCGCTCCTTCGTGGAGAACTTCCACGATATTGCCGCATTTGAGACATTTGTAGATACCGTATTTTTTAGTCATATTCTACCTCCTTAATATTTTTTATTTTTGCGCACCCGGGGCATAAACCCCTGAGGTCAAGATGTTTTTCGTAAACCTGAAACCCTTCCAGACCGCTCAGCTTCAGATTTTCTATGTGGATGTCGAAAACGCGGCCGCAGGAGAGGCATTTGAGATGCCCGTGCCAAGAAAGGGTGGCGTCGTAACGGGCTTCATTCTTTTCCACGTTGACCAGCTGGACGATTTTTTTCTCTAAAAAAAATCTCAGGGTGTTGTAGACGGTGGCTGGCGAGAGCGAAGGGATTTCTTTTTTAAGCTTATTGTAGATTTCTTCGGCTGTCGGATGTGTTCTTTCGTTGATCAGGTATTCGAATATCTTAAGACGATAAAGAGATATTCTGATATCGTGCTCACTAAGATACTGGTGAACGTCTTCCAGGCTCCAGCGTTTTCTTTTTTCCATCGTCATTCTCTTCGAAATTATATTCATTATAAATTTAGACCAATTATAATGTAATATTTATTCTAATATTTGTCAAGAGCCAGTTTAATTTTCAAATCTCGTCCGGGGACCTGTTTAAGCCAGCCTATCAACCGGTGCGTCTCAAGCTAAATCTTCAGTTCCGGACAGAAGAAATAGCTCTGTAATTTGTTCGGAGAAATGCTGAAAATAAGACAAAAAAAGAGACTCCAGAAGAAGTCGAAATGCCACTCCACAGGTTCTCTTAGCTTTTTCTCTGTGCCAGAATCAGTCCGGCTACGAATACTTATAAGCTGTAATAATCAATCATCTGCTTGATGGCTCTCTGACACACCAGGCAGAATTCCATTTTCGGGCTGGAAATCATCAGACAGTACATCATCGGACGGTAGAGGCCCTTCGAAGCATAGCCGGCTCCCTCAAATGCTCCCACTTTATCCTCAAGGTGTCTGTACTTTTCGCGGACCTGCTGGGTTTTTTCCTGCAGGGCTCTGTCCTTCTCTAAGAATCTGGTCTGGATTTTTTTGATATCCGCTTCCTTCAGTTTTTTCTTTCTAGCTTCTTCCACCGCGCGGTTCATCTCCTGGAAATTTGCCCTTCTTTCTGCCTGGAGTTTTTCCATTTCTTCCTTGCCGTATTCAGTGGGAAGAGCTATTCCGGGTGAGAGCAGGTCCTTCCATTTGATGTTTACCGGGTCGAGGAGGGCAGTGATGTTCGGCTCGAGCGGTTCAATTCCGGCCGGATAGAATTCGTTGTAAGCCACTTCCGCAGTGTAGTATTCATCAGCCAGTCCGGCAAAGGAGTGGCCGAATTCGTGCAGGAAGACACTCTTACTTGCCTGGTGGTCAACGGTGGTGATGCAGTAGTCGTTATATATGCCACCGCCGCCGTACCTTTTGCTGTTGACCAGCACCACGATCGTATCGTAGGGCACCTGAGCGGCGATTTCTCTCAGAAGAAATCCCTCTTCCGTCAGCAGATAGCGGTCAAGGTCAAAAGCGTTAAAAGAAGCTTTAAGCGCGGTGTTTCGGTAAACTTTCTGCCTCGGTTCATCAGAACCGCTTTCAGCCGATGGACGGAAAAGGCCGTAGATGTTGAATCTGTCCTGATGACTTTTGAACGGCTCAACTTCAAATAGGTAGCCGGTAAAACGTCTGACATCCTTTTCAAATTTTTCTTTTTCTTCAGTGGTGTAACCTTCAGAAATGAAAACCAGGTCAACTTTCTCCTCGGGCGGGCCGTTTTTCAGGACTTCAAAGGCGCAGTCTGTGCCAGGACTGGATTCTTTCAGGAGATGATAATCTTCCGGGTCGATCGTTTCCACCAGAAGCGGGTGTAGTAAATTTTTCCGGTCTCTGGCCTCAATCACCAGGTTGATTTTGCGCCGGGGCCAGGGGATGCGCACCGCCCGCTGAAAAACTTTTTTCACTCCGTTAAGCGCCGGCGTGGTCGTGCGGTATTCTCCAAACTGACAGTCGAACCCTCTGGCGTAAATCAATTTGTTGCTGGCCACTTCATACACTTTGATAAAATAGCGCCCATAGTTGAACGGATTGGTCAGATTATGGTGGCTTTCCGGCCAGATTGGCTCCTGGTAGATGCTGTGAATTATTATCTGTTCCTCTCTGGCATCGCCAATCATATAGAGGTTGATCCGCATCGCCCGGTTGAGGAAATGGTCTTCAAAACGAACATTTTCCTGGCTGTAAAGCTTCGCTGGCAACAGAGCAAAAATGATCAGGACGGGCAAAAATATAAGGATTAAAACGAGCGCGTGTTTTGTTATGGCTATTTTTCTTTCCTCGAACATTTTTTCCTCCCGGTATGATTCAACTATGATTATCGGCCAGGAGAGCCGGAATCAACCCGCTTCCGTTCTTCTTCAGGCCGGGGATTTTCTGGTTGATGTGTATGACAGGAAAGCATGTGCTGTTCGCTCTTTTCTTCCGGTTTAAGTCACGATGGTATTCAAATAACGCCTGCGACTTGATTATTTTCTTCGTTTTCTTTTCGGTCATCGTCTGCGTTGAGTTCGGGACTTAAGAAAAAGCGGAATGTCGGGGCAGGTTTTAACCTGCCCCGATGGCTCCATGCGGTTTTATTTCCTCAGCGGCGTGACATCATCTATCACCCACATTCCACGGCCGTTTGTGGCAATCACCAGCATATTGTCCCGCGGATGTATTTTGAGGTCCCAGACCGGAGCGTTCGGCAGCCCGCTGCCGAGATAGTTCCAGCTCTGGCCGTCATCCTGGCTGACGTAAACGCCATAATCGGTTCCAACATAAAGAAGTCCTTTTTTCTTCGGGTCTTCCCTTATGACATTCGTCGGGCCTCCCGGCAGGTTGCTGCTGATGTTTACCCAGGTCTTTCCGTAATCGCTGGATTTAAAAATGTATGGGGCAAAATCGTCGTCATGACGGCCGATGAGCGCTATATAGACCGTGCCCTGGTCAAACCTCGATGCTTCGATGCACCAGACGTGCTTATTGTAAGGAAGTCCGGCCGTGATTTCTGTCCAGGTAGCGCCGCCGTCTCTCGTCACGTGTACCCGACCGTCGTCAGTCCCGGCGTAGATCAAACCGAATTTAAGCGGCGACTCGGAGATGGCAGTCAGCGTGGCGTAGGGGATGGCATAAGGCAGTCGGCCCTGCTTTTTCGGGTCGTAGGCGGTGAGGTCCGGGCTTATTTTTTCCCAGGTTTCACCGCGGTTAAGCGAGCGGAAGACAAACTGAAAACCGTGGTAGACGATGTGCGGATTGTGCGGGGAGATGATGGTCGGAGCCAGCCACTGTCCACGGTATTCTGGTTCTCCCTCGCCGGGTTTCGGATAGATTTCTTTACTTTCCCAGACGCCGTTCCGGTACTCCGAGCGCATCAGCCTTCCGTAGAAAGACGAGGAATAGATTACGTTAGGATCGCTCGGGTCGACGGCGATTATCGTTCCTTCACCTCCGGGAGCTCTTTCCCAGCGCACTCTCTGAGCCTGGCGGAACCTTCTCTGTCCGCTTTGCTCGCTTTCTTTGAGAGGTGCCACGCCCACTCCGCGGTGGGTTCCGGAATCCTGCACCGAGCCGTAGACGGTAAAAGGTTTCTGCAGGTCAAATTCCACGTTATAGAACTGGATGGCCTGAATCCCGCGGTAAAAATCTCGCCAGGTTTTCCCGCCGTCAAACGATTCATTGCAACCACCGTCATTCACGTTCAGCAGATGGTCGGGGTCGTCGGGGTCGATCCAGAGTCCGTGATGGTCGCCGTGGAGGTTTTCCCAGTAAAGCTGGGTCCAGGTTTTTCCGCCGTCGGTCGATTTGTAAAGGCCGAGACCCATGAGATAGACGGTGTTTTCGTCGGTCGGGTCAACCCTGATCTGACCGAAGACCCAGCCGTAGGTTCCGCCGAATCTTTCAAACAGGCGGTCCGAAGGATTCACTTTAACCCAGGTTTCGCCCTGGTCATCCGAGCGGTAAACTTCAGCCCCGACGATGTCGGGATAGGTGCGCGGGCGTCCGTATGCGTCTCGCTCGCCCGGCGAAGGCTGGCGGGTGGGAGTATGATTGTCAACGTAAGCATAAACTACATTGGGCTTGCTGGCGCAGAGGTCCAGGCCGATTCTTCCGGTATATCGGGTGTCGGGCAGACCGTTCGTCAGCTTTTTCCAGGTTTTTCCTCCGTCGGTAGTTTTGTACAGATAATCGCCGTCTTCAGGAACCGGGTCGCTCCAGCGCTGCCTGATTCTGTTCCACATCGAGGCGATCAGAACCTCAGGATTTTTCGGGTCCATCACCAGGTCGATGCAGCCGGTCTTTTCGTCGATGTACAGGACTTTCTGCCAGGTCTTTCCTCCGTCGGTTGTCTTGAAAACTCCGCGCTCTGAGTTGTAGGTCCATTCATGGCCGCTGGCTGCGACGTAAACTATGTCCGGATTCTTCGGATGAATCCTTATCCTTCCGATGGTGTTGGTATCGGTCAGGCCGCAGTGCCGCCAGGTTTTTCCGCCGTCAGTTGATTTGTAAACACCGGTTCCGGCGATGGAAGCTCTGAAAATGTTGGCTTCGCCGGTTCCGACATATATGATGTTCGGGTCGGATTCTGAAATGGCGATATCGCCTATAGACAGGGTGGGGAAGTCGTCGGTGATGCACTGCCAGGTAACTCCGGCATTCTCTGATTTCCACAGTCCGCCGGTGGCTGTGGCCACGTAGATGATTTTTTTGTTATTTCTGGGGACATCGACATCAGTGCAGCGTCCGCCCTGGCTTTCGATTCCACCTCCGATGTGGCGCCAGCGAAGTTCCCTGAACGGAGTGGAAGCTTTCATCGACATGTGCTGTTCGTGCCATTTCATCCGGAGCGCCGGGTCTGTGTTTTCAATTTTTTTCTGACTTTTCGCCTGAACAGCAGCTTTCTGAGCTCCAGACCAGCCAATCAGACACAAAGTCAGGATAAGAAACGCGAAAAACTTAAGAGATTTTTTTCTCAAGGTGCCCTCCTGATATTTGATATTTCAGGCATCCTGAATAGGCTAAGGTTTTTGCTGCTTTTCTGTCAAGTAAAAATTCAGGTTATCGCCGCCAGCTGAAATTAATGTGAAATTCTGGTCTGGTTATTTGTTTTTTAATATCAACAACCAGCCCCGGCCGGGTTCTACCGGAATCGGGTCTGACGGGTTGAACTGGCGCCCCGGCTGAAAGTTTTCAATCTCAGGGGCCAGAAGAATTGCCTGCCGGCGGTCAATCCCTAGTTTTTTCCAGTCGAAAATAAGATTTACGTTCTCGGTCTTTGCCGACCAGCTGGCCAGAGCCACCAGCGCCTGACCTTTTTTAAGATAAACCGTCGCCAGCACCTCATCACGGTCGGTTTTCACCGGGCAGGCGGAAGACCAGTATCCGATCATTTCCGCTTTATCGATGCGATATTCATCCCAGACTTTCCACAGCGGACGCGGATCTCCGGACCAGGGGAGTCTGGCCGTCATCCCGTAAACCATCCCGCGCCAGGGATTTCCTCCTTTTTCCAGCATTTCACCCATCAGGCCAAACGGGATTCCGGAGATCTCTACCAGCCAGTAATCGGGCGGACTGTTGTAGTCGAAATATTCGCCGAACCAGAGTCGGTCGATGTAGGGAAAATGTTCCATATAAAGATTCGCGCTGGAAGCAAAGCCGTCCCGCGGGTTGTATTGATTGGCTGAATGCAGGTCGATGAGCGAGCCCGAACGCAATTTTTCTAAGATTTTTCTGGCTCTTTTCATGGTCACCCGGTCAAAGGCCACATCGTCAATGTACAGGCCGTCAATCTGGCAGTGACGGCAGAGCCAGGCCAGCCCTTCTATATAATAGTTGTGCCAGCGGGACATCCCGCTGTTTATCACGGCTGCATCTTTAAGTTCCGGAACAAACCAGCCCGGGATGTAATTCCCTCGCAGATGTTCCTGTAGCCAGGAATAGCCGCCGCCAGGGCCGTCTGTAAAAATTTCGTCTCCAAGACTTTTCAGCACGAAAAGCTCGGCCGCGCGATTGCTGAGTTCTCTTATGGTGTAATAAATTTTAACTTTCATCCCGCGGCCGTGGGCTTCATCGATGTAGGCTTTCATTTTCTCCGGACGCAGGAAAGGATAGTTTATGTAGGGATTGATCTCGGTGGCGTGATGGACGTTGATGACATTAGCGCCGGAAGTGGCGATTTCCTCGACCGGTTTGAAGGCATGGTAATAGCGATCGCTGAAGTGGCGTCCCGGGTTGATCGGTTTGAAGGGAGTTAGCAGAAGGTTAAAATCGAAATGCAGCTCCTCTCCCTTCTGAATCTTTCGTACTCCACTGGCAGCGGTGAATACCACCTTCTTGCTCTTACGGTCTTTCTTTAATTCCTCTTTCACCGCCACCCAGCCCCGGCCTTCGTTCCACCATGAGGGAGGGAGGTTAAGCGGCTTCAGAGTGTAAAAATTGGTATTGAGCGGACGGGAGTAATTTTCCGCCCTCAGCTGAATTTGAAGGCCTCCGTTGACGTTGCCCAGCCAGAGAGCATCCTGGTTTTTTTCCCGGTCCCAGCTCCAGGAAAATTTTCCCGGACGGCGCCCTCCTTTGAAACCGAGGCCCATCATGTAAAGGGCGGCTTCTTCCCTGAGGGCAAAGGTCAGCTGGATGTCGTCAACCTCAGCCGGTTCACTGGCGGAGATTTTTATCCTGAATTCGACGTAACCGTCAAATTCGATGCGGCCGTTAACTTCCATGGACAGTTTGAGTCCGGGAATTTCATTCTCAGCTCTCCAGCAGACCGTTCCTGGAGTTACTTTAGTAAAAGCAAACGACCTGTTTTTCACTTCCTGATAGAGCCCGCCGTAATTTCGGACGAGAAGCAGGAAAGGAGATTCCAGCAGCTGGAAACCTCTGGAGCTCAGGCCGGTTACCTCAGGGTTGAAGAAACTCTCGATTTCCTCCGGCAGTCCGAGCCGGCTGAGTTTCAACCGGCGGCCGAGGCAGCTTATCGTCCGCCCGCTGACTGTCAGCGGAATAAACGGCGCGACCACTTCGTCGTCGACGGCCAGGAGCGAATTTAACCAGCGCAGCCGCGACAGGCGCCAGAGTTCCGCGTCGCCGGCTTCGGGAATGACTCTGTCGGAAACAGTAATTCTGAGCTTTACCGTCTGCGGAGGATGACCGGAGGTCAGTATTTCTGCTGAGCCCTCATATACGCCGGGACTGGCTGCTTCGGGAATCTGCCAGCCACACCAGAGGGTCTGGACCCGGCCCTTCTCCAGGTTTAATTCCTTCTGAAATTCCCGACCGTCCCAGCCGATTCCGCCGGTGTTGAAACAGGTAGCTAAGGTTTTCGGAATTTTTTCACCGGAATCGATTTTCTTCAGGTCGGTAAATTGTACCCTGATTTTTTCGAGCTTTTCGCGGTGGGCGAACAGAGCCAGCTGGAAAACATAATATTCTCCACGGTCAGCCTGGCCTACGAAGATTTCGGACGGTCCGTTTTTTGCCCAGCGGCAGGGGATAAAATCGCTCAGGCGCACCGGATAGCGCCGGTCTTCAGGGAAGATCAGGTAAGGTTTATCACCATGTTTCTCAATGATCGCTTTGACTTCCTGAGCGGTGGCGATAATTTCCATCGGATAAAAGCTGCTGAATTCGTCGACGCATTCAAAGGCCAGGACTTCCGCCCGAGGAAAATCAGCCGGGTTGAATTCCGCCAGCCGGTCTTTTCTCAACCCGTTGCGCAGGCACCAGCCGGTATCAGCTTCGTACTCGGGCGGAAGATAGATAACCTTCGGATAATTGCGGCCTTCGATTTTGTAGGGCATATAGTAAAAATAATAGTCAGCGGGAGCTTCCGGTGCCTGAAAGACGAAATCTCCGTATTCGTTGTTTACGGCCACCGGAAAGACATTTTTAACCTCCCGACCGCTGGCCGCGGTAAAGACCAGAACTCTTTTTTTCTCCGGATCCTGATCAGGACGGCGCCAGGGCAAGCGCACAAAAACAGCGTCAGCCTTTTGCTTCACCCTGACCAGCGCGCGATGATTTCCAGCTCCGGAGTCGGGGTTCCAGGAAGCAGTGCGGTATGGGAGTCCGCTGATCTGAGGGGTTTCCTCTGCGGGCACAGAACCGTCCGGGAGCAATCCGCTGGCCGGAGGCGCCGCTAAAAAAAATGACAGAGCGACGACTGTCGCCAGCAGCGCTTTTATGGAAAAGGCAAGTGAAGCATATCTGGCAGAGACCGTGTATTTTCGGAGTTGGTTTTTTAAATCTCCTGAAAATATCATTTTTAGCTTTCTCATTTTTACAGAGATTCTCAAATTAAAATTTTTTTCGCGGTTATTTTATTTACCGATACTGTTTCATACATTGCTCGTTCGCCTTTTTTTTTACTTTCCGGGTAATTTTATTATTTCAAAATGGTGCTTGAGACTCAATTTATTTTTTGCGTTTTCAGAAAGGGAAGAACGAAATATTCAACCTTTTCCGCGCTTACAGGTATGTTCCGTCTTCCAGTTCGGGTGCCGGAGCAGTAAAAAGTCCTGCTGCTTTTCTCCTTGAGGACAATCGATTCTTCTGGAAAAAGGGCCGGGAGTAATCAGGGTTTTTCCGAAGTTTTGATTATGAACAACCTGAATTTCTTCGGGCCGCATTTAAATGCTGCGCAGCCGGTCGGCGAACTCGCGTATTTTTTCCGGCTGAAAGCGCGAGGCGGATTCTTTTACCCCGATGAATTTTTTGATGACAAACCTCTCCAGAAAGTTGAGTTTTTCCAGAGAAAGCTCTCCGCCAAAGATCGCGCTCAAACTGGCGCTCTGGCGCAATTTTTCCGGATAGGCGTCTCTGAATTGTTGTTCTGCTTTCTCGCCTTCATACATGCAGCAGATGAAAAGCGCCATTTTTTTCATGTGAAGGGCTTCAAGGTTTTTACGGCAGAATTTTTTTATTGCCCGGTGAATCTTCCCGGCATAGATGGGGCCTCCGATGACCACCAGGTCGAATTCTTCCAGCCGTGGATCAGGATTCTTCCTCAGGTCGCAGACCACGGCTCCCGGCAGGTTATCCTTAATCAGGCTGGCTGCTTTTTCAGTTGTTCCGTATTTTGTGGCAAACACAATGATAGCAGGCATTCTTTATCCCTCCCTTCAGCATCAGATAATTCTATTGTAGACGATCAGCCAGAGTCTTAGCAAAAAATTCTTTCAGATGCTGATCAGATAAGAAGATTTCTGTTAAAACACCTGGAAGAGAGACATCACCGAAGCGCTCAGTAAAGCCACGGTGAAGTTGTCGTCGACTCCGAGCGGCAGGAGTTCAAAGATGCTGGCGGCTGCCGAACCGGCCATCCAGACCGGCAGTGGCGTTCCGAGAAAATGGCTCACAATGTAGGCAGATATCAGACAGGCGCTGAAGTGGGCCAGGCTGCCCTCGATGGTTTTCTGGAAAAGCCGGTGCCGCCCGAAAGCCACCCCGAAAATTTTTCCGGCAAAGTCTCCGAAGGTAAGGAAAGAACAGGCGAGGATGGCCAGATTTCTGTCGAAGAGAAGAATCGTCAGAAACATGGCCATCAGGAAAATGGTTATCGAGGAAAATTTCTTCTGCTCCCGCCATCGGTAAACATTTTTGACCTTCTGGAAGAAAATCGAGTTCACCCTTGAAGAAAGCAAACGGGCAAGGTCCAGCGCCAGGAAAAAAAGGGTGATGGCTCCGACAGCGGTCAGCGCGCGGGGTTTGTCGGTAAGGAGATAAAAGACAGGAAGAATGAAAGCCAGCGGCCGGAGGAAAAGACGCCAGCCGATGATGTTTTTTTCCTGGAAAGCCTTCCAGCTGAGAGGTTTCTGCCGTTTGAGATTGAGTAAATTGACGCTCAGTATGTAAATAATAAGGCTGAGAATATAGAAATGTGATTTTATCTCAGGCACGAACATCAGTGAGAAAATACCCAGCAGGGGAAGTATGACCAGGCCGACGAATTCTCCTTTTCTCGTGATGAAAGAAAATGAGATCACGCAAAATGTCAGGAGAAGAAGCGAATCCGGAGGAAACCAGCCGCGGTGGTAGAAGCTTGCAAGGTAATACATCATCATGGCTGTGGCTGTGGCCACCCCCTGACCTCCACGAAACCTGAGGTAAAAAGGGAAGACGTGACCGGCAATCGCGGCCAGACCGGTAAAATGAGCCATCATCTCTGAACCACCGGCCAGACGGCAGAGCTGCATGGCCAGAAGTCCTTTGCCCAGGTCGAAGGTGGCAGTAAGCACCGCCGGGAGCAGACCGAGAACTCTGTAGGTGTTTACCGTGCCGGCGTTGCCATCTCCGTGTTCCCTGATGTCAATGCCCTTGAGCAGGCGTCCGAGAAAATAAGCGGGAGAAACAGATCCGAGGAGGTATCCCGCGAGGAGAAGGCTCAGCACCCTGACGGCAGACATCCGGAAATCTCTTTATCTTAATTATAATTTAAGTAAATATTTTTTCCCGATTGTTTATTCAGTGTCAAATTTTTAAGGTTTATAATCCGGCGGTTTCAGCCAGAGCGAATTACGGTTTTTATGTGCCTGATAGGAAAATTTTCTTTTTCTGACCGGCTTATTTTCGGTCCCGCCTGCAACCTGCGGCTTCTGCCTTAACCTGTTTCTCTAAGCGATGAATATTCATCATGCCTGTATTTCTCCATCTCCAGGCTTTTGAAAGAAGACCGGAAGAAGATGATTATGGTGGTTATGGCCGGTTGATGGATTTATCTTTCAGCCGCCGGAAATTTATTTTAATACCGGGAAAAATACAATAAATTAGGATTAAAAATTTTCGAAAAGGAAGATAAAATCTGATTTGTTCGTCAAAATGAAAAAAGAAGGAGGCAAGATGAGAAGAAAGACTTTAATCCGGGTGCTCGTCCTTTTACTGGCTTTAAGCTTGATTCCGCTTCAGGCCCAAACCTTACAGGAAGTTCTTGCCGGTTTTAAGCCCAGGAATATCGGACCGGCTAACATGAGCGGACGCATTGGAGCGATCGAAGCGGTGGCTTCTGATCCCAGGATAATTTATGTAGGGGCGGCCGCGGGCGGAGTCTGGAAAACTGTCGATGGAGGCTTAACCTGGAAACCCGTGTTTGACGGCCAGCCGGTGGCTTCGGTAGGAGCGATTGCTGTTTATCAGAAGAATCCGAACATTGTCTGGGTGGGAACAGGTGAGGCAGCCCCGAGAAATTCGGTCAGCGTCGGTCGCGGAGTTTACCGTTCTCTCGACGGTGGTCAGTCCTGGCAGTGTCTCGGGCTGGAAAAGACCGAGAAAATTTCCGACATCCTGATCCACCCTGATAATCCGGATATCGTTCTGGTCGGGGCTCTCGGCGCTACCTGGGGAGACAGTCCGGAGAGAGGCGTTTTCAAGACGACCGATGGCGGCAGGAGCTGGAGAAAGGTCCTTTATGTCAACGAAAAAACAGGTGTGGCCGATATGGCCATGGACCCGGCAGACCCGAATCACATCATCGTCGCCATGTGGGAACATCGCCGCTATCCCTGGTTTTTTGTATCAGGCGGTCCGGGTAGCGGTCTGTACGTCAGCCGTGACGGCGGGGAAACCTGGAAAAAATTGACTGAGAAGAACGGTCTTCCTGCCGGAGATCTCGGACGGTGTGGAATAGCTTTTGCCCCCTCGCGCCCGAATGTTGTTTATGCGATTATTGAAGCCGCTAAAAATGGTTTTTATCGATCCGTTGATGGCGGGGAAAACTGGACACTGGTAAATGGCGAGGCGGACATACATAACCGTCCTTTCTATTACAGCCGGGTTTTTGTAAATCCGGTGAACGAAAACATAGTCTACCTGTTACAAACACAGCTCCGGGTAAGCGAAGACGGAGGAAAAACTTTTAGAGCTCTTACGGCTTTCAATCAGGCTCATTCGGATTTTCACGCGATGTGGTTGAGTCCGGATGGAGAAACTCTTTATGTAGGGAACGACGGAGGGGTGGTGATCAGCCATAACCGGGGGCAGACCTGGCGTTTTGTCGAGAACCTTCCGCTCGGTCAGTTCTATCATATCAACTACGATATGCAGATTCCCTACAATCTCTACGGGGGACTTCAGGACAACGGAACCTGGATGGGTCCGGCCTATGTTCTGAATGAGAGAACCATAGCCTTTTATCACTGGAAGAATGTCGGCGGCGGAGACGGTTTCGATGCCGCGCCCGACCCGGAAAAACCCGGCTGCGGCTACGGGATGTCCCAGGGCGGGAATCTTTATTATTTCGACGTAAACCTGGGCACAAGCCGTAATGCGGTTCCCTTTGCTCCAGATGTTAAGCTCCGTTTTAACTGGAATGCCGGTTTTGCGGTTGATCCCTTCAATCCCTCAACCATTTATCTTGGAAGCCAGTTTGTTCACCGCAGCCGGGATAAAGGTCGGAGCTGGGAGATAATTTCACCGGACCTGACCACGAACGATCCGGAAAAACAGAAACAGCATGACAGCGGAGGCTTGACCCTTGATGTCACCAATGCGGAGAATTACTGCACGATTCTCAGCATCGCCCCGAGCCCGCTCAGAGAAGGCCTCATCTGGGTCGGCACCGATGACGGCAATGTTCAACTGACGAGAGACGGCGGGCGGACCTGGGAACTGGTTTCGAAAAGCCTGACCGGCGGGAAAAAACCACTCGTCCCGGCCGGAGCCGCGGTGCCTCACATCAAGCCGAGCAGGTTTGATGAAGGCACGGCTTACGTGGTTTTTGATGACCACCGCCGCTCGAATTTTACTCCTTATGTATTTGTCACCAGAGATTTTGGCAGGACCTGGAAAAGTCTGGCCACACCTGAAATAGATGGCTACTGCATGGCCATCGAGGAAGATCCGGTTAACAGAGATTTGCTCTTCCTGGGCACGGAATTCGGGCTTTTCGTCAGCTTCAACGGCGGGCAGAACTGGGTAAAGTGGAGCGGGAGCTTCCCGACCTGTCCTGTTTATGATATTGCGGTTCACCCCCGGGAACACGACCTGATAGTTGCCACCCACGGTCGGGGAATCTTCATTTTTGACGATATTTCCCCGCTCAGGGAAATTACCACTGAAGTGATGAAGAAGAAGCTGCATCTATTCCAGGTGAACGATGCCTTCCAGTTCATTACCGGTCGGATGACTTCCTACATGAGCCCGGGCGACGGAGAATTTCTGGCTCCAAACAAACCGATGGGCCTGGCCATCACCTATTACCTCATTCCCTCCGAGAAAAAGGCAGAGCAGACGGAACCAGAGTCGGAAGAAATCGCCCGGATGCGCGAGAGAATGGCTCAATTTGCCCGACAGGCCGGTATGGACTTAGCCGCGCTCAGACAGATGGCCGGAAGAACCCGGGTTCAGATCACCATAAGCGATGCCCGGGGCAGGGTGGTGAGGCAGCTTAATGGACCGGAAGAGAAAGGCATAAACAGGGTTTACTGGGATTTCCGGGAAATGGAGCCGGCAGCGGCTGCCGAGATGATGGCAGCAGCAGCTTCAGGACGGGCAGCTGCTTTTTATGGAAGGGGAGGGTTGACTGTTCTTCCAGGAAAATACACGGTGAAAATAAAGTATGAAGACCAGGAAGTAAGCCAGACCTTCGAGGTGAAGCCTGATCCGAGAGTTCAGGTTGACCTGGCCGTTTTGAAAGCCAATTATGATAAAGCCAGAGAAGCCCAGAGTCTCTCCAGGAACCTTCAGACCGTCAGCCAGAGACTGCAGCAGACCCAGCGGGCATTTCAGACGACCAGGGAATTTGCCCGGAGCCAGCGAAATCAGAAAATGACCGAAGCGCTGAAAAAGCTGGAAGCGGCTGAAGCAAAGCTCAAAGAGCTCATGGAAACTCTGAATCCAACCCCGCCGAGACAGGGACTGGCTGACCGCTCAGCCGGCCTGCAATCACAGGTAAGCTCGGCAGTCAGCGGAATTATCCAGGGCGGGTATGAACCGCTCACCCCCACGGCTCTGGAAAAATATGAAAATGCGAGGAAAAAATTCAGTGAATTTGTGGACAGGGTAAATTCTTTCTACGAGGAGGATGTGGCCGGGTTGAACAAATTGCTTCAGGAGGCAGGCTTCACCCTGCTCCAGGTTTATCCGCCTTTTAGGTTTGAATAGAAGCGGTGCAGGATTAAGCGATCTTAAAGTCTGCACGATTTCTGGAAAAAGTTTCCAGGGAAGGGCGGCCGAAAGGCCGCCCTTCTTTAATTATCCATAATTAAAGAAAGCTCGGAAAGAAGCTCTGGTTTTTACTCTTGCTGCTGGGAGTGTAAACCACCTGAGCACATGGTTTTGTACGCAATCTTAATTTGATATATTTTTATTATCTGAAATTAGTTTTATCCGAGACCCGGTTGCTTGAATCGGTTTTCGAAGTCTGCTTATACAAAATTTGCTGGAGAAATCTTTTAAGCGAGTATTGAAAATTATAGTAACTAATTTAACGCAGAAAAAGTTATATAATGGCAGCAGGTAAAGGAATCAGATGAAAAAGTCTTTGTCGATTTTTACGTTAACTCTAATTCTCAGCTTATTTCTCCAGGCAGAAACGCTGAGGTTTGCGGTTCTCTCGGACACAAATCCGCCTTTTCTGAATCAGAAAGATTTCTCTCAGCTGGAATGGATGTGCCAGCGGGTAAACATTCTGAAACCCGACCTGGTAATCCATACGGGAGACATGATTTATGGCTACGGGTTGAAAAGCACCAGACCGCAGTGGGAGAGATATCTGCAGGTGATAAAATGCTTTGAACCTCCCTACCACCAGATTCCGGGCAACCATGATATCTTCAATCAGCGGTCGAGGCAAATTTATCTCGATATTTTCAAAAAGACCTATTACTCTTTTGATCACAAAAATTATCATTTCGTCCTGCTGAATAATCTGGAGGATGGGCAGTGGGGGAAAATCGGAGTGGAACAGCTGCAATGGCTGGAAGAAGACTTAAAGAATCCGCGATGGGAAGGGGCTTTCGTTTTTGTCCATATCCCCGTCTGGGATCTAAAAGCCAGGAATGTCAGGCTGGAATGGAGGGAATTCTGGTTTGAAAAAATTCACCCGCTGCTCCTGAGAAGCAGGGTTCGAGCTGTGTTCGCCGGGCACACTCACCGCTTCGGCCCGACCAGAATCTATGATGGACTGATTTATTACGTGGCCGGTGGCGGCAACACTCCGCTGCATAAAGATTATGTCAGAGCCGGCGGCCGCAACTTCTTTATGCTGGTGGAAGTGACGGAAAATGGATTCAGGGTAAATGTGGTTCTGGAAGATCGGATCATTTCTGAAGAAGAAGCTGACCTTCTTAAAGAGGCCTTCGAACCTTATTATTTTAAGCCTGGAAACCATCAGAAATGATTTTCTTCCGCTGGCTTTGACATCGCCTGAGACAATTTGCTAATCTGGGGTTGATTAAATTATCTAAATTTAAGGCAAAACGGAGGTCAATGTGTCGGAAAAATCCCGTGTGGTGGCTTTTCTTTTCTGCTGGCTTTTTGGCATTTTCGGCGGACATCGTTTTTATGTGGGGAAGACCGGAACCGGTCTCATCTGGTTGTTTACCTTCGGCTGTCTGGGAATAGGCTGGCTCTATGATTTGATCATAATCATTCTGGGCAAGTTTTATGATGCCGGCGGCAAACCTGTGCTGGCCTGGTTCAGAAATTGCGATGCCGAGGGCAAAGTCATAAGTTATCTGGTTTAGAGTAAAAAGAAAAGGGAGGGCTGGTGCCCTCCCCGGAGGGAATTAGGTTAAGAAGGAAAACGGTCAGGCGGGCTCAGGCTGCACGGCCCAGAGCCTTGAGGGATTCGGCTACCCGGCCGACGGCCAGGACATAAGCCGCTTCTCTCATCGGTAATTTATTCTTTTCCATTATGTCAATCACTTCGTGAAAGGCTCTTTTCATCTTTTTTTCCAGTTTGTCCACGACTTCTTCTTCGGTGAAGAAATAACGCTGCAGGTCCTGCACCCATTCAAGATAAGAGACGGTAACTCCGCCGGCGTTGGCCAGAATGTCCGGACATACCAGGACCCCCTTTTCCACCAGAATACGGTCAGCTTCGTTGGTGGTCGGTCCGTTGGCTCCTTCCAGTACTATCCGGGCTTTCACCTGAGAGGCTTTTCCTTTGTGAATCTGCCCCTCGGTGGCGGCAGGGATGAGAATGTCGCAGTCAAGAGCGATCAGGCTTTCGTTATCAACGGGCTCAGTGCCCGGGAAATTTACCACCGAGCCTGTCTGTTTTACCTGCTTTTCCAGTTCAAAAGGATCAATTCCCTTTTCGCTGTATATTCCACCAAAGATGTCGGTTACCGCGATGATCCTGCAACCAGCTTTATGCACGAGTTTGGCGATTGAGGATCCAACGTTTCCAAAACCCAGGATGGCCACGGTTCTGCCCTGCAAATTCATCCCGAGATATTTGAGAGCTTCTTCCAGGACGAAATACAGCCCGAGTCCGGTGGCCATCGCCCGGCCCTGGGAGCCTCCGAGGTGGACAGGTTTTCCAGTGACCACGGCTGGTTCAAGATAACCGCAGGCCTGGCTGTAAGCGTCCGCTATCCAGGCCATGGTCTGAGCGTTGGTAAACATGTCCGGAGCGGGGACGTCTTTGTAGGGACCGATTATATCTCTTATGGCCAGGGTGTATTCTTTAGTCAGCTTTCTGAGTTCATTTTCTGACATTCTCAACGGGTCGCAGATTACCGCTCCTTTTCCTCCGCCAAACGGCAGGTCGAGTACGGCGCATTTCCAGGTCATCCAGGTGGCTAACGCTTTGCATTCGCTGAGGGAAGCATTTGGAGAGAATCTGATTCCGCCTTTAGCCGGGCCTCTGACTGTTGAATGCTGTACCCGGAAACCTGAAAACACTTCAACCCGACCGTCGTCCATGGTGATCGGGAAATGAACGGTCAGTTCTCTCTCCGGGTATTTTAGCCGCTGGTAAATCCAGGGATCGAGGTCGAGGAAGTTGGCTGCTTTCTCAAACTGCATCGTGGCTTCAAAGAATGGATCGTATTCTTCCGCGGGTTTTGGCTCCGGCACCGGGTGTATATAATGGATTTTTGCTTTTTCTGGCATATCTTTCTCTCTTATTCTGTAATTTCTTTTACCAGCAGTCTGAGAAGTTTTCCGTAACCAGCCTTTTCAAACTGAGTGATGGGTATTTTCCTACCCTTGTAATATAAATAATGGGTGGTAAGCTTCACCGTGTTAGATTTTTTTGAAGCAGATTTTTCTTTCTTCAGCCGGGTGATGTCGGGAAATTTGATGATGCGGGCTTTCTGCTCGGGTTTTTTCTTTTCTTCCTGTTTTTCTACCGGAAGAGAGATTATGTTTTTCATATCTTCCCTCCACCTTTAATTGAATGCATTTCTCGTGCCAGATTTAAATAGTTGAAAATAAATGAAAAGAAAAAACTAAAAACGCCTGTTTTTGCAATTTGCAATATTGCAAATTGCAAAACTCAGAGATTCCAGTTTTTGAGCTTGCGGTAGAGGGTGGCAGGATTGATTCCGAGGATCTTCGCTGTCCGGGATCTGTTATAGTCGGTTCGCTCGAGCACTTTTTTAATGTAGTTTATTTCCAGCTGTTCCAGGGTTGGCCAGTTCTGGCTCAATTCAGTCAGTATTTTTTCTTCATCCGGGTTAATTTCCTGTCTTATTTCTCCTGGTAAAAATTCAAACCGTATAGTTTCCGCCTGATAGAGGGACATAATCCTTTCGATGGTGTTTCTCAGCTCCCGCACGTTGCCCGGCCAGGAATAATTGATGAGTACTTTGGCGGCCTCGGATTCCAGGCCCTTGAAATTTCTTTTGATTTCCCGGTTGAATTCTTCCATAAAAAATAAGGCTAAAGGGATGATGTCTTCTCTCCTTTCTCTCAGCGGCGGGAGGTGGATGGGCACGACGTTCAGGCGGTAAAAAAGGTCTGAACGGAAGTTGCCTTTTTCTACCTCCCTGGCCAGGTCTTTATTGGTGGCCGCGATGATTCTGACGTTGATCCGAACAGGCTGGATCCCGCCGAGCCTGGTGAAGGTTCCGTCTTCAATCACCCTGAGAATCTTTGCCTGAAGCGCAAGCGACATATCCCCGATCTCATCAAAAAAAACAGTTCCTTCGTCCGCTTTCTCCAGCAGTCCTGTTTTTCTTCTTCTGGCGTCGGTAAAGGCGCCGGGTTCATAACCGAAAAGCTCGCTTTCCAGAAGATTCTCCGGAATGGCCGCACAGTTAATGGCCACAATCGATTTTTCCGCGCGCGGACTGTGGTAGTGGATCGCCCTGGCCAGAAGCTCCTTTCCGGTTCCGCTTTCTCCCTGGAGCAGAACGGTTGTTCTGTCTGACTGGGCCACCCGGGCTGCCAGATCCAGAACGTCTTTCATTTTTTTGCTGTGAGCGATTATCTTTCCGAAATAATAACGGCTTTTTTCTTTTTCCAGTTCTTCCAGAAACCTTAATCTCAAAGAAAGAGTGTCCAGCGCTCTCTGGATGGTGGCTTTCAGGTCGCTCAACTTAAAGGGTTTCAGCAGATAGTCGTAGGCGCCGAGTTTCATGGCTTCGACGGCTTTTTCCAGGATCTCGTAGGCGGACATCATGATGACGATTATTTCCCTGTCTGTTTCCCTGACTTTTTTCAGAACTTCCAGTCCGGAGATGCCCGGAAGCACCAGGTCGAGAAGGATAAGATGCGGTCGGTAGGATTCAAGCAATTCCAGAGCCTTTTCCCCCGATTCAGACAGAATGACTTCATAATTTTCTTTTTCCAGAGCTTTCTTCAGATTGTTAAGGGTGAGGATTTCATCGTCGACCACCATTATGGAAAATCTTTTCAATTTATGACCTCCTCGGTACCTTCCGGCCTTCTCCCTTTCTGGTGGATGGGGAGGGTGATGATAACGGTGGTGCCTTTTCCCGGCTGACTTCTAACCTGAATATCTCCGTTATGATTTTTTATGTAAGACAGGCTGATGCTCAACCCCAGTCCCGTTCCCTGGGTTTTTTTCGTGGTGAAGAACGGGTCAAATATTCTCTTGAGGTCTTCGGGGCTCATGCCGATGCCGGTGTCAGCGATTTCCACTTGAACAAAATCCTCGAATTTTACTTTGGCCGTACTTACGGATAGCACTCCTCCCTCGGGCATCGCCTGGGCCGCGTTTATGAAAATGTTAGTAAGAATCTGTCTTATTTGATTGAGGTCAGCGGTGATCGGCGGTAGCCGGGGATACAATCTCTGCTCTATGCGCACTTTCTTGAAGATCGGCTGGTGTGCGAGAAAAGCCAGAGTTTCTTCTATTACCTGATTCAGATTGACTCTGGTAAAACGGGGTGGAGTCGGTCGGGCGAAATCGAGAAGTCCCCTGATCGTCTGGGAAATGCGGTAAACGTTTTCCAGGACAACTTCAATCTGCTGCTTTTTCCGGGGGTCGGTCGTTTCTTCCTGGAGAATTTCCAGAAAAGAAGAAATTCCCAGCAGCGGATTGTTTATTTCATGAGCCGCTCCGAGCGCCAGCTGGCTCAGGGCTGATAATTTCTCGTATTCAGCCAGTTTGGTTCTGAGTTTTTCCTTTTCTGTAACGTTTTCCACCAGCAGGGTGATTCCCAGCAGGCGATTATTTCCGTTAACGATCGGGAAGAAGGAAAGGTTAAGATATTCCTCGCCGTGACCGCGGTCAATTTTTCTTGCGGTCAGGTGATGGGGGACAGCTTCTTCAGCTGTAAGCCTTATGGCTTCTTCTATGTCCTTTTCGTTAAGAGCCGGCACCGCCGTCAGCAGATAATCTCCTTTTCTTTCCTCTTCAAGAGAAAAGATAGAGGCAAAGTGTTTGTTAAACCGGGTAATTCTGCCTTCGAGGTCGATACCGGCCAGCCCCAGAGAAATGCTGTCTATAAGATGAAGGATGTATTGTTCGGAGAGCTGAAGTTCTGCCGCCAGTCGCTGGCTTTCGAGTATTTTCCCTTCGAGTTCCCGATTGATCCGGTCGAGCTGCTGTCTTCGCTCACGGCATTCTTCCAGCGCCCGCGATAAGTTGGTGGTTAATTTCTGTATCAGGCCTGTGACCCTTCTGGAATAAAGATTGGAAATGATTATCAGGAAGACAAGTGAAGGCAGAAAGAAATAAACGATCAGCCGGTTAAAATTGCTAACGGGGAGGAGAGCTTCCTTAAGGTCCATTTCAGATGCCAGATAGATGCTGGTTCCGGGAAGTCGCTGAAAGGCGCAGAGAACCTCTTCTCCTCGATAATCCCGGTGAACTATAACTCCCTTTTCTCCCCGGTGGGGGTTTTGCTCGCCGGAGAAAGCTTTTTCGGCAAAGGGAAAAGCACCCAGCTTGGTCGGCGAGAGGATTTCACCTCTGTCATTCAGCAGAAACAGTTCGCTCGTTCGCCCGAGCCTGAGGTCGGAAATCAGTCCATACAGATATTCCAGGTTGATCGAGGCCCCGGCTACGCCGATGATTTCGTTATTTCGATTAAACAAGGGCTGGGAGATTACCATCACGCTGGTTCCCGTTATGTCGGATTGAAAGATATCCGAGATGTGGGGATAACCTTTGATGGAAGCCTGGAAATAATCACGGCTGGAGATATCACCCTTGAGTTCTCGATTGTATGATTTGATGATCTGGCCGGCGGGATCGGCTATGAAAATGAAATCGTACCATTTTTTCTCCCGGATCAGGTTTAAGAATATTTTTTCCTGGTCGGGCAGGCAGCCGAAATCCAGGCAGGGCATCTGGGAAGCTGAACCCAGGTCGGCCAGACGGTCGTCAATAAAAAGCTTGATGGTCTTGAGGTTATCCTGAACAGCGGCGGCCAGCTGGGAATTTATCTGGTTTTTGATCATCCGGCTGATTTTAAGGTCTACCAGGAGGAGAAGAGCAAGAAAAGGAATGGCAAAGATGATCAGCGTCAGCCAGGTGTTTCTGAGAGTCAGTTTTCTGAAATAACCCGAAGCCAAGACTTTTTGCTCCTGTTGCCCGCTATAATAAAGATATCATTGAGCCTTTTCAGAAATCCAGCAAATTTAGACTCCGGGGTGTCTCTTCCAGGTGAAAAGTTATTATCGACTGAAAAAGACGACCGAGCTGCTTCCATTCTCCGGGTGACCATTCCGGAGGGGGACTGGCTTCAGGCGGATTCTTTCTCATCCACTTGATGACCTGGCGCATCAGAAGAGTAACCTCGTGTTTTTTCTCCCTGGCGCATTTCTGACAGAGGATTCCGTCCTTCTGCGGTTCCATCCAGGCCGCGCCTCCGATCGGCTTCCGGCATTTCTGACAGAACTGAAAATCCGGCAGCAGCCCGTTGATTTTCAGAAACCAGAACTCAAAGTACCTGGCCAGGACATCGAGCGCCTGACCGCCGCGGGCCGCTTTTATCAGGCTGTGCAGAAGCCGGAATAACTTTTCTTCCCCTGTTTTGTAAGGAGAGAACTTTTCCGTCAGCTCGGCGATGTAGGAAAAAAGACAGGCCATTTTCGGGTTTCTGAAGAGGTCAAAAGCGGATTCCAGCAGGTCACAGTTGCTGATGGTTACCAGGTCGCTCTGCTCTTTTTCATAATAAAATATTTTCACCACGGAAAAAGGCTCGAGACTGCTTCCGAACCGGTTGTTGAATTTTCTGGCTCCTTTGGCTATCCCCCGCACGAGCCCTTTTTCCTTCGAAAAAAACACCACGAGCTTGTCCTGTTCGGCAAAATTTTCTGTTCTGAGAATAATCGCTTCCGACTGATCGATCGGCATTCCGGACGATGGCCCCTGTCAGACAGATTTGATTAAAGCAAAAATAGATTTATTCCGGACTCTTTTCCGGCTGCAGGAATTGGGAATAATTTTCACCCGTTATCCTGATATTTTTCACCACGGCTCCCCGCCGGCCGAAAGGTATTCCCGCTCTTCCGTTTAACCTATAGCTCACCCCTCCGGCGTTTCCCAGATTTATCACCAGTTCCGATTCTGCCCGCACCTGAATCCGGAATCCTTCCTGCTTCAAGCCATCCACCACCAGGTTTCCGTCAGCGTAAACCTGAATCCAGCAATCTTCGTTGAACTCAAGTTCAAGGGTCAGGCCGGAAATCTGCGGTGGCGGTGGGGTTTCTTTCTCGACCTGGGTTCCGGTCGCGGCGGCCAGCTCTTCTTTTTCTTCTGAAGGAATTACCACCTGGACAGAATATTTTTCTCGAGCATCTCTTCCGGACACCTCTTTCTCAGTCATTTTTATGGAGAGGTAAATAAGAAAAACAAAAAGACCGAAGATGATGACCGACAGGCTGATCCAGATTACTCTGTTCAGAGGGAATTCTTTCTCCCGGGGGCTTTCCGGCGCGGCCGGAATTTTTTCTTTTGAAGCCAGGTAATACTTTATTTCTCCGGTCCCGGGCTCATCTTTCTCGCCACCTTCTTTTTCCTTTTCCGGTGGCTTTTCTTCTGATTTCTGCCCGGGCAGGTTGAACTTAGCCAGCCATTCTTCAGGCTTCAGTCCGATACGGGTCAGGTAAGTTTTTATAATCTGCCGGGTGAAGAAACCGCCAGGCAGTAATTCCAGACGATCATCTTCAATGGCTTCAAGATAGCGAAGGCTGATTTTTGTTTCGAGGGAGATATCTTTTAGAGTAAGTCCCCGGGCTTCTCGTTCTTTTTTAAGCTGCTGGCCAATGCTTTCCATCTTTCTGTTTTGATTTTAATTAAACTGGAAATCCCGGTCAAACAATTTCTTCAATCTGATTAAGAAATGCCGGCAGGCTCATATCCTCAGGAATCTTGAGACCGAGCTGCCGCTGCCGAGGATTCCGGTGAAGATCCCTCCGACCACCAGCCAGAGCGATTGTTTCATGGTCAGAGGTTTCAGAGTGAACAGCTCCCGGGCGGCTCCCAGGGTGCTGCCTATGTATATCGGGAAAATTTTTATCAGCAATGCCAGTATTAACAGTGAGACCAGGCTGCCCAGTAACCCGAGCACAAAGCCCTCCACCAGAAACGGTATTCTTATGAAAGTGTTGGTGGCGCCGACCAGCCGCAGGATCTCTATTTCATTTTTACGGGCAAAAACATTCAGTCTGACCACATTGGAAATGATGAAGAAGGAGGCTAAAATCAGGATGCTGCCAAGGAAAAATCCAACCGCCCGGACGATCCGGCTTAGTGACTCCATCTTTTCCACCCATTCCTGGTTGAACTGCACGTCGATCACTCCTTTGAGCCTTCTGATCCTTTCCATAAAATACAGGGTGGCCGGAAGATTTTGAAGATTGTTCTTCAGCCGGACTTCAAACGAGGGAGGGAATGGGTTTGATTGAAGATTATCCAGGATTTCTTTGAGCTCCGGGAAATTTGACCTGAAACGGGAGAGGGCGTCTTCGGATGAGACAAAAGTAATCTGCTCCACCAGCCCCGAAGCTAAAATCTCTGATTTTATGTTTTCGAGGTCAGCGGTCTTGATACCGGGCTCGAGAAAGAATGAAATGGCCAGGTTGTTGGAAAGTTGTTGCCCCATGTAAAGGAGGTTGTTCGAGAGCGAAAGAAAGATGCCTATAACCAGGAAGGAGAAGCTGATGATCAGCACCGAGATAAAATTCCGGCTGCGAAAACTCCATAGATTGTCGACGGCTGTCTTTAGAAGAAACCAGATCTGTCTGAATATCACCTTCTTTCTTCCTTGCCGATGAGCTTGCCTTTCTGAAGAAAATATATTTTATCCCCGAAATGCCGGATGAGTTCCCGGTCATGGCTCCCTATGACCACCGTGGCTCCCTGCTGATTGATTTCTTTGAAAATGCTCATGATCTCAAAAGCCAGTTCAGGGTCGAGATTGCCGGTGGGTTCGTCAGCCAGAATGATCGTCGGCTGGTGCACGATGGCTCTGGCTATAGCCACCCTCTGCTGTTCTCCGTAAGAAAGCCGCTGGGGGAAATCCCACATTTTGTGATGGAGGTTCACCTGGCGAAGAGCGTTGAAGACACGACGCCTGATTTCTTTATCGGCCAGACCGAGTATCCGCAACGGCAGAGCCACATTCTCAATAACCGTTCTGTGGAATAGCAGCCTGAAATCCTGAAAAACTATACCCATCTTCCTTCTGAGTTTGTAGATTCTGTGTTCCGGGATTTTCAGGGTGTTAACCCCGTCAATCAGGATCTGTCCTTCTGTCGGAAAGAGTTCCCGGAAAATGAGTTTAAGCAGCGTGGTTTTGCCTGAGCCGCTGGGACCGGTGATGAAGCAGAATTCGCCGCGGCGAATTTCCAGCGAAACGTCTGAAAGTGCCCAGTGTGGCTTCTGATATTGCTTCCAGACGTGATGGAACTCAATCATCAGCTATGGCTGACCCCCGTTGCCGGATAGTTTATCGAGCGATTTCTTCAGCAGCGCCTGGGCTTTTCCCGGGTCGGCCTGGCCACGGGTAGCTTTCATTACCTGTCCGAGCAGGAAACCAATAACCTGGACCTTTCCTTTCAGATATTGCTGGACCGGTCCGGGATGGCTGCGGAGGACTTCATCTATTATTTTCTGCAATTCCTGTTCATCGCCGATTTTTTTCAGCCCGAGTTCTTCTATTATTAAATTCGGGCTGGATATTTTCTTTTTTTCATCCGCCGGCAGATCGCCCGCCTCCGCGCATCTTCTTACCATTTCCGGATAAACTTTTTCTTTGGCTATGGTGATGGTTATCGTCTGATTTTCCACGAGCTTGATCAGCTCGGCTAAGGAGTCCGCCGGCAGGGGAAAACGCTCAGGCGGGAGATTGCGTTCGTTCAGGTATTGTAGAACCTCGCGCATGATCCAGTTGCTGGCCTGTTTTGGCTGTCCGGAAACTCTGGCCACCGACTCAAAATAATCTGCCAGCCAGCGACTGCCGGTAAGAATTCTCGCGTCGTAGGCCGGAAGCTGATAATCTCTTATAAACCTCTCCATTTTCGCTGCGGGAAGCTCGGGAAGGCTGGAGGCAATTTCTCTAATCCAATTTTCCGGGATAAGGAGTGGCGGAAGGTCAGGTTCCGGAAAATAACGGTAATCGTGAGCTTCTTCCTTGCTCCGCTGCGGAAGCGTGCGTCCGCTGGAGGCGTCCCAGCCCCGGGTTTCCTGGATTATTTTTTCGCCTTTTTCCAGCGCCTCGATCTGCCGGCTGGCTTCGTATTCCAGGGCTCTGGCCAGAAAACGGAAGGAATTCAAGTTTTTTATTTCAGTCTTCGTTCCGAATTCCGTCGAGCCCGCGGGGCGCACCGACAGATTGGCGTCGCAGCGGAGGCTTCCTTCCTCCATGTTGCCGTCGCAGATTTCCAGGTACTGCAGCAGGGTTCTCAGGTTCTGAACGAATTCCACAGCTTCTTCTGGCGAACGCAGATCCGGACGACCTACTATTTCCAGCAGGGGCACGCCACAGCGATTGAAATCCAGATAAGTCTTTTCGTTTGAATCCGGGAAGCCTTCATGCAGCGATTTGCCGGCATCCTCCTCCAGGTTGATTCTTTCTATTCCGACTGCTTTTTTTATTCCGTTGACTTCTATCAACAACCTTCCGTTTTCGGCTATCGGCAGATGGTACTGAGTGATCTGATATCCTTTTGGCAGGTCGGGATAAAAATAATTTTTCCGGCTGAAGATGGATTTCAGGTTTATTCTGGCTTCAAGCGCCAGAGCCAGTTTAATGGCCATACGGACGGCTTCCCGGTTTATAACCGGGAGGCTTCCCGGAAGTCCCAGACAGACCGGACAGGTCAGGCTGTTGGGAGTCTGACCGAATTCGGTGCTGCAGCGACAGAATAGCTTGGTTTTCGTTAAGAGCTGGGCGTGAATTTCCAGGCCTATGACCGTTTCGTATTTCATGGCTAAGAGGAATTGATTATAACACAACTCGTACTTGCGCTAAAACTGAAAGATGGAAGCAGGAAGAAAATTTCTGAAAGAGGTTGTTACCGGGCGAAAAGATACATAAACCAGCCGAAAGCCAGGGCTCCAAGGGTCATTATGAGGAAAAGAGTCAGTCCGTATTTAAATTGACTTTTTATATCCGACCGACGGATAAGCGCCAGCACAAGAGAAACCAGGAAGGCATAGAGGATCATGGTAAAAAGATGGCTTTCCAGAATCATTTTTTCTTTCCTCTGGCTATGTCCCAGGCGTCAAGAGCCACCAGGTAATTCAAAAGTCCGGCTCCGGCCAGATAAGCCGTGCCGAATTCAAAGGAAACCCTCTCCAGTTCTCCAGTTCCTATCGGAAATAATCTCGACAGCAGGTAAAGCAATCCGTTTCCCAGGTCAGAGAAGAAAGCCAGCAGGGTTAGCGGGTTTTCTGCCTGCAGCGGATAAATTTTCCCGCCCATGGTCAGCCCCATCAGCGACATCGCGCCTATGGCGGCCAGGAAAATAAGTCCCCTCCAGTATTTGCGGAGATAAATGTGCCCGAGACCGGGGATCAACCACCCGAGCGCGGCTGCGAATATTGCTTTGCCTTTCATAAGGTTTTAATATTAATTAAAATGCTGCGGTAAATCAAGCCTTCTTTTATCTAAAAAACAAAGTTCTCCCGTTGGCAGTTTGCCCCGGATGGCGTAAAATTTGTCCATGCCGGAACTTCCTGAAGTCGAAACGGTAGTCAGAGATCTCAGAGCGGCGCTTCGGGGAAAAAAGATTAAAGAAATGGTTTTCTTCTCTCCGCACCTTGAGAGAAGACAGCCGGCTTCAGCGCCAGCGCCTGATCGTTACCGGGGAAAAAAGATAGAGGAAATACGGCGCCGGGGGAAAATGATCATATTCGAGATTGAGGGTGGGCTCGGACTTCTGGTCCATCTGAAAATGACCGGCCAGCTAATTCTCTGTTCTCCTGCCCGGCCCTCCGACAAACACACCCATGCCAGGATGTCGTTTTACGGGATCAGGAAGGAACTTCGTTTTCGTGATGTCAGGAAATTCGGTTTTCTCACCTGCCTTAATCTCTGTGATATCAGTCAGAAGGTGGATTCCTCGCTCGGACCTGAGCCGCTGGCGATGAATTTTTCAGATTTCCGGAAAAGGTTGCTGGTCTACGGGAAAAAGAAGATTAAAAGCTGGTTGCTGGAGCAGAAAATCATCGCCGGGATAGGTAACATTTATTCCGATGAAATTCTTTTCAGGGCCGGTCTGAGGCCGGAAAGAATGGCTGGCAGTCTGGATAAAACTGAGGCCCGGCGGCTCTGGAACTCGATGAGGTTCATTCTTAAAAAAGCTATCTCGCTCAGAGGATCTTCTGTAAGCGATTATGTGGATGCCACCGGAGAAACCGGTAGATTTCAGCTCGAGCACCGGGTTTACGGCAAGGAAGGAGAAGTCTGCCGGCGCTGCCGCCAATCGGTGATCGAAAGAAAAAAGATCGGCGGGAGAAGTTCTTATTTCTGCCCTGCCTGCCAGAAATGATTTACCGCAGATTGAACGTCGTGCGGGCTGATTGAAAAAGGAGAATACTTAGGTTATATTTAGCTTCTGATGGCAGCTGCCCCTGTAGCTCAGAAGGATAGAGCAAGGGATTCCTAATCCCTGTGCCGGGAGTTCGAGTCTCCCCAGGGGCACCACCTTCGGTCAGACTTTTATCATGAGGCGGGAGAAACTCAATGCCTCAGAAGCGGAAGGGGGAAAAAGCCTCGAATGTTATTCAGATGAACAGCCAGGGATTGTTTTCCTCAGTTCAGCAGTCAGGAACCTCACCCGGCGAAGCGAAGAAATCATCTTGGAATTCATCCTTAAAGGTGATAAATTTATGCCAGAAATCGATTAATTAAAAAGCGAATCATATATGGAAAGGATTATAGAATGAACAGAATCATCCTTCTGGATTTTGAGGACAGGGACAGAGATTATCTTCTTGAAGAAAATGTAGACGCCTTTACCATCCGGACTTCTGATTTCAATAATCTCCCGACGATACTGCCGGAAGCCCGGGCTATCTTTTATCAGCTTAGCTGGCCGGTCGAGGAAGAGGCCATGCCTTCCGGTCTGGCGGAAAAGATTCAGGAGATGGTGAACGACGGTGCCCGTGTGGTCTGTTTTGTCGGCAAGGGACATCTCTATCAGCTGACGGGCGTCATAGGTCCGTATCCGGAAATCCATTTTCAGGATTCGGCTCCGGGCGAGACGATCCTGCCGCTGCCGGAAATGCCCTATAACCTGGTTTTCGATAAATTCGCTGACAGAGTGGCTCATATGTACAAATTGCTGCCGCGTTCCTTCGGCGCCGATGACTGGGAAATCCCCGCCGGTCTGGGAGAAACCTGGAAGATCATCGCCAAAAGTTATGATGGCTATCCGGTGTCGCTGCTGATTGGCAAGGGGAAAGGGTTTATCTGGCTGCTGCCCTGGTTTGGTCAGGAAAACATCAAGGTGGTAGATTTTATTCTGAAGGATGTCTTTCCGCTTATGGAGTTAAAAGGCAAAGAGACTGAGCAGGTGGACTGGATTGATAAAGAAGAATATCTTTTCCCGGATATAAAGGAACTGTATTTGAAGAAAGAGGAAGAAAAGAGGAAATTCGAGGAAAGAATAAAGGAGCTGGACGAAAAGATAAAAAGCCTCCGTCAGACCCAGCAGGAAATGTTTAACCGCCTGCTAAAGGCAGAAGGCCGGGAATTAAAGGAAGCTGTTATTCATGCCTTAAGGTATCTGGGCTGGGCCCGGGTGGTGGATGTCGACGAATACTGGAGGAACGTAATCAGAGATAAGGAAGAAGACCTGTGGTTGATTGAAAACAGCGAGCTGCCGCTGGAAGCCTGTCTGAGAAAGGAATTTTTGATACTGGTGGTAATCAGAAGCAGTCGCAACTGGGCTACCGACGATGATTGCATTCTGCTTCAGAGGTATAAAGGACGGAGGATGCAGGAATTTGACAACACCAGGATGAAGGCCATTCTCATTGGAAATTATTTCAACCTGGTTGAGGCTAAATTGAGAAGCAATCCTTTCTCCCAGTTTCAGATAGAAGAAGCTGAAAAAGACGGAAACGGGCTGCTGACCACCTATGACCTGTTTATGGCTATAAAGGCTGAGAAGGAAGGTCAGGTCAGCCGGGAAGAAATCAGAAAACAGATCAGGGAGAAATCAGGGCTCATCAAGTTCACTTATTGATCACTCCTGAACCTTAACCTCCATCTATCTTTTTTGCGGTCAGCAAAAAGAGCCGGGTGATTCCGTACTTGGATTTTTATCCGAAATGTGCTAAATAGATTTTTTTAAGGAGCAAGCAATGAAAAGAACTGAAAGAAGACAGCTTAAAGAGAATGAACTGGCCACCGGGTTGAGCCGTTTCCTGAGCTGGGTCAGAAAACATGAGAAACAGTTTATGGCTATAGCTATCGCCCTGGTGACTCTGCTGCTGGTGGCGGTGGGAATCAGATGGTTCGTGAATTATCAGAGGAGTGTAGAAGCCAGTTACATAAGTCAGATTCTGAGCCTTAAAGCTGAACTCGACCAGAAGCCGGAAAACCTGGCTCAACTGGAAAAACTGGCTGGAAAGGGCAGATACGGCCGGATAGCCAGCCTGGTGCTGGCCACCTATTATGTGGAAAAGAATGACCTGGAAAAAGCAGAAAAGGTTCTTGCGGGTGTTAAGGATCGAGGGCGGGATTTAATCCATTACCAGATTCTTGATCTCTATGCTCAGGTCCTGTCCAGACGGGGAGAACTCAACCGGGCGGTCGAGATTTATCATCAGATAGAAAAAGAAAAACCGGGAAGTTACCCTCTGGATGTGGTTCTTTTCCGACTGGCAGAATCCTATGAGAAAATGGGGCAGAATGATCAGGCCCTGAATGTCTATCGCCAGCTGCAGATGGAATATCCGAATACTTATTATGGTTACCAGGCAACCTTCAAAGCGATGAAACTGGCGGCCGGCAAATAGATGTTGTCTAAATCGGGTGGAAGGATATAATAGAATCTGGCAATAAATGAAAGGAGGAGAAAATGGCTTACAAGATTACTGAGGATTGCATTAATTGCGGCGCCTGCGAACCCGAATGCCCGAATCAGGCTATTTCTCCGGGCGACGAAAGGTATGAAATCGACCCTGAAAAATGCACTGAGTGCGTGGGCTTTTTTGATGAACCTCAGTGCGCCGCTGTCTGTCCGAGCGGAGCCTGCGTGCCTGATCCTGAACACAGAGAATCCAGGGAAGAGCTCGAAGCCAAAGCTCGCCGCCAGAAAGGAAACTGACCTCTGTTTGAATTAGAAGGCAGGAGTGCGGCCGCACTCCTGCTTTTATTTTAAGGGCTGAGATGTCCGGCAAAAAGGGGTGGATTAATATTGTCCTCTTTATCCTGACGATCCTGTCAACTTTTTTCGTTGGCTATCTCTGGGGAATAAATTATGTTTATGCCGGACGGAACCCGGAAGAAATTTCTGCTTTTCTCAACCTCTCCCTCTTCAAGAAGCCGGAATTGATCAGGCTGAGCCTAATTTATTCTCTGTCACTTCTGACGATTCTTCTTGGCCATGAACTCGGACATTATCTGACCTGCCGCCGCTACCGGGTTCAGGCGACGCTGCCTTATTTTATTCCGGCTCCGACGCTTATCGGCACTCTCGGTGCCTTTATCCGCATAAGGTCACCGCTGACCGGGAGAGAGGAGCTTTTCGATGTCGGAGCCAATGGCCCGCTGACCGGCTTTGTCCTCTCTGTTCCTGCTGTATTTTTCGGTCTTCAGCTTTCGCGGTTGGTTCCGGCGCTGCCGAGAGAAAGCTCGATATTGTTCGGCGAACCCCTGCTGTTGAAGATTTTTGTCAATTTGATTTTCGGAAAACTGCCCCCCAATCAGGATCTCATTCTTCATCCGCTGGCCGTGGCCGGATGGGTGGGGTTGCTGGTGACCTCTTTCAACCTGTTTCCGGTCGGTCAGCTGGATGGCGGGCATATTGTTTACGCTCTGTTTGGAGAAAAAACACAGAAATTCGCTCCCGGTATAATTTTGATCCTTATCGTTCTGGGGATTTTTTACTGGGCCGGCTGGCTCATCTGGGCCGTGTTGATTTCAGTGCTCGGAGTAAGACATCCTCCCGTTTATCCAGCTTTCGGAAAATTTTCCAGGCGGAGAATCGTTCTCAGCCTGGTTATTGCTCTGATTTTTATCCTGTCTTTCATACCGGCGCCGATTTCCGGTAACAGTCTTCTTGATTTTTTGCTTTAGCCTCCAGAGCATCCGTCATTTCCGGAGAAATCCACAATTTTTGTGGAAAAACCTGTGAAAAAATCAGCCGGATTCAGACTCAAATATGTTGAAATTTCGAAAGATACAACTGATTGCACAAAAATCGGTCATTAAAATTTAGGTCGCCGGAGCTTGCTAAATTTGTCTCTTCAATATAAATTTAATACTCAGAGCTGGAAAATATGCTTGACAGAAAATTCCGGGAACTCGAGATCAATTTCTATCAGCTTGACAAAAAGTTCAGGCGTGGTGAAATTTCCAGAGATGAGTATGTTAAGGAATTGAAAAAACTTCGTCTGGTCGATGAGGAAGGGCGTTGCTGGATGATCGGCGTTCAGACGCGACGCTGGTATTATTATGACGGGCAGAGATGGATACAGGCGGAGCCACCGGGAGACGGTCGCCCGGGAATTCTCTGCCTCAACTGCTGTCATGAAAATGACCCGGGAGCTTCTCACTGCGAATCCTGCGGCGAACTTCTTAAGAAAACTCCCACCAGAATTTTCTGTGTTAGCTGTGGTCAGCTGGTAGACCCGGCAGAAAAAGTCTGCCCGTTCTGCGGGGTCGGGCTGTTGATCGGACATGAAGCAAAAAAGATAGATGACACGGGGTCTACCGGTGAAAAGCAGGAGAAGAATAGCGCTCCGGAAAAACCTGTTTTTTATCTCCGATCCGTCGACCGGATGAGTTTTCTGCTGTTTTCGGGCGGACTCGGAATTTTTCTCGGTCTAATTTCCGGACTGATTCTGGGAGCCACTGAGTTTTTCCCGGAATTGGTGGCTCATCTGCCGGCATTTCTCAAGGAAATGCAGGGAAAGCTCATAGGTGGTCTGGTTTTCAGTCTTCTGGGAGGAGCAGTTGGTTTTCTCCTGGCGGCCATTTCCGGATTCTTCCTGGCAGTTCTGGTAAACGCCGCGATTTATTTCTTCGGTCCGCCAGCCTTCAGGATGGAAAAAAGCCGGAGAATAACCACCGAAAGATAAACAGCTCTCATTTCAGGCATCAGCCCGATTGTTTTTCATCCGGTAGAGAGCGAAAGCCATCTGCCCGAGCGACAGTGATTCATCTCCAGGGGAATAATAAACCGGACGGATAACTCTAAACCCGTCCCTTTCCAGCAGCCGTTGAGTTTCAAGAAGAAGATGTCGGTTGAGGAAGACCCCGCCGGTGAGAACCACCAGGTTTACCTTTCTTTCCTCCCTGGCCAGCCGGGCGGTTTTCAGTATCAACCTGGCGAGTGTCAGATGAAATTTACGGGCGATAATTTCCGGTGGAGATTTTTTGCTGAGTTCCCGGCATATTTCTCTGATGGTCGGACTTAAATCGAGGCGGTAAGGAATTCTGTCCTTTTTTATCTCAAACGGGTAAAAGCCCTCGGGTCTGAGGGAAAGCTTCCAGGCGGCGGCTTCCAGCCGGGAAGGAGCCTCAGCTTCGTATTCAATCGCCGGCGGAGTGAGACCGCAGAGGAAGGATACGGCGTCAAAAAGCCGTCCGGCGCTGGAAGTCAGAGGTGAGTTTATTTTATTCTCGATCATAGAGATAACCGCCTGTCTCTTCCTTTCGGGGATTTTTCTCAAGCTTTTAACTGCCGGAAGGTCATTTCCAAAAGCCAGATAAAGGTAAGAGATGGCCATTCTCCAGGGTTCGCGCGAAGCCAGGTCTCCGCCGGGAAGAGGCACATAATCAAGGTGAGCAAATCTTTCGTATCCACCGTGATCTGCCAGAAGGAATTCTCCTCCCCAGGCTGCCCCATCCTGGCCGTAGCCATACCCGTCCCAGCTGACACCGAGGAATTTTTCTCCGGGAGGCACCCGGTGCTCGAGGAGCGGAGCCAGGCTGTGAGCGAAGTGATGCTGAACCTGATAGTGGGGGATTTTCAGATTCCGGGCGAAGCGGGTGCTCCAGAAGTCCGGGTGAAGGTCGCTGACCACCAGCTCCGGCGAAAAGCTGAAAAGCTTCTTCAGGTGTTCAAGAGTTTCTTCAAAATAGCGGAAATTTTCATAATCGTCCAGATCCCCTAGGAATTGAGAGGTGATGACGTAGCCGTTCTTATAGATGGAAATGGTGTTTTTGAGCTCGCCGCCGACAGCCAGAATCTCCCCCGAAACCCTGAGAGATTCAGGGACCGGCTGGGGGAAGGGCACAAAACCCCGGGCTCGCCGCAGAAACAACGGTTTACCTTTTATAACCTTCATTACCGAGTCGTCAGCCCGCATGGCGATTCTTCTGTTATGGGTCAGCAGATAGTCGCAGATTTCGGAGTTTATAAATTCGTCATCTTTGATGATCGGAGCGTCTTTCCGGTTGGAACTCGTGGCCACGACCAGCGGGATTTTCTCCAGCAGAAGGTAATGCAGGGGAGTGTAGGGAAGCATGAAGCCGAGAGTTTCCACACAGGGCGCTATGCCCGGAAGGTCTTTTTTCTTTTCGAGGAGCACTATCGGACGGAAAGGAGAAGTCAGCCATTTTTCTTCGTCAGCCTGGACGCGGGCATATCTTTTTATTATTTCCAGATCTCTGGCCATCAGCGCCAGCGGCTTTCTCTGACGGCTTTTTATTTTTCTCAGCCGATTGACGGCCTTTCTGTTAGTGGCGTCACAGATCAGGTGGAATCCGCCCAGCCCTTTAACCGCCAGTATTTTTCCTTTCTTTATCAGCCGGACGGCGGTTTCCAGCGGGTCCTGAAGTTCCTGTCGGGTTCTGAGGTCTATCAATTTCAACTGCGGTCCGCAACGGGGGCAGGCGATCGGCTGGGCGTGATACCTCCGGTCAAGGGGATCCTCATATTCACGCCGGCATTCGGTGCACATGTCGAACTCTGACATGGTCGTCCGGCAGCGGTCATAGGGAAGAGAAAGAACGATGGTATAGCGAGGACCGCAGTTGGTGCAGTTGGTGAAAGGGTAACGGTAGCGCCTCTCTTCCGGGTTGTTTATTTCTTCCAGGCACTCCTGGCAGGTGGCAATATCAGGCGAGATAAAAACAAAGGGTTCTTCTCCATCCGAACGGTCAATTCTGAATTCTTTCAATCCGGTGGGTTCGGCTGGCTGCCAGTCGACAGCTTCAATCCGGGCCAGCGGAGGAGCCTGTTCCCTCAACTTCTCGAGGAATTCAGTCAGGTTTGCCCTGCCGTTTTCCAGATGTATTTCCACGCCATCTCCCACGTTTCTGACATATCCGGAAAAACCAAGCTGAGTGGCCAGACGGTAGACGAAAGGGCGGAAACCAACTCCCTGAACGGTTCCCCTGACCAGCAAACGGAAAGCCTCATTCGGACTCATGATTTTTCAGGCCTCCGGCTGTAAAGGCAACCGCAGTAATTCTGCCGGTAGAGTCCGAATTCCCGGCTCATTATCACGCTGCGGTTAAATCCGTCCTTTTTCTTAAAGTTGGCTTCGAGGAATTCCAGACGATATTTTCTAGCTGTCATACGACCGATGCGGTTAAGAACGGCCGCGTCTTTCCAGGGGCTGATGCTCATTATCGTGGTAAAGAGAGGAATGTTCTCTTCGAGGGCTTTCCGGGCTGTCCGGTCAAGACGCCAGGCGAAACAGATGAGGCAACGTCGGCCCTTTTCCGGTTCGTTCTTAAATTTCTCTGTCAGGCGGAGCCATGATTCCGGGTCGTAGTCGCCTTCGATCAGCCGGAACTTAAGATGATCGGCCACTTTTCTGGTTTCAGCCAGCCGCAAAAGGTATTCTTCTTCCGGGTGTATATTCGGGTTGTAAAAGAATCCGGTTACCTCGTAGCTTTCCTGGAGGAGAGAAACCACATAGAGTGCATCAGGTGCGCAGCAGAGGTGAACCAGAATGCCTGGCTTTTTTTCCATGGATTTATTTTAGCCCTGTGGACTGAGACGGTAAAGGTCGGCCTAAAGTTTTTCCAGCTTTTCCTTGAGTTGAGTTATTCGTTTTTCCAGGCTATCGATCTGAAAGCAGATAAAAGCCATTTCCTCATTCTCCGGTCTGATCTGGTGAATCTGCTGGCCGATCGTCAGATAGTGCGGTTCAAGAGTCCTGTCTACTGATAGCAGGTCGTTCTGGATGCTGGCAAGAGTTTTTTCCAGTTGAGAAATTTTTTTATCCAGCAGGGAAAGCTGTGAATCCAGAGCTTCATCAGCAGACGGGCTGGCCAGAAGTTTTTGTTTTTCTTCTTTCAGACGCTGGAGTTCCTTATAGTGGCGATGCCATTCTGCCTCAAGCTGGCTGCTCTTTTCCTGCAGAGCCTTCAGCTCTTCGGAAATCTTATCAATTCCAGGGAATTCCCACCGGTAAACAGAACCGATTGCCCCGAGTCGCCTGAACAGAGCCTTTTTTCTGTTTTCTTCCAGACCGATCATCAGCTTGAGGCGGAGCCGGGCAAACCGGCGCTGTGGGATTGAGAGAATATGGTTTACTCTATGACGAAGTTCTTTTTTCATTAGAAAATTAAGCGACAATAAAAGGAGGATAATGCTTACAAGAAGATAAAAGACCCAGATTGGCAACTCGTAATTAAGAAGGTCGGCGGAGGTGAAAAATTCCGGCTGCTGGCCAGAAATACCTGGCATGGTTAAAACTCCCTGCCCGGAGCAATCGCACCCATTCTGTCTTTTACTACATTCTTAATCTTTTTTTCAAGTCTAATTTTTCCCTTGCCTTCTTTTGAAATGGATGAGTTTTGATGATAATTTATCGCCCATTCTATCAAATAAAGCGCGGCCGGCAGGTTTTCCAGGAATATTGAATTAATATCATCTTCGGAGTTTAGAAAGCCGCCCTCGAGCAAATCCACAGGCGGAAGCTCGACGGTAAAAGCAGGTATCCGGAACGTACCATAAGCCCAGTCCGTAAAGTCTCCGTTGGTCACATAAAGCAGGGATGAAGCACGTCCGGTCTGGTAGAGGCGCCCGTTTATCTGATATATAAGGCCGGCCATTTCAGACGCCAGTGCGGCTAAGAGAGGTTCGTCTTCTGCCGGCTGATCAGTATATCCCCAGGGATAAAGTATCATCTGAGAATAGCTGTGATAGGATATGGCGGCTGAGAGGCGCCGGGAAGAGAAAAAATTTCTGATGGCTTCAGTCTCCGGTTCGGAGAAAGCGGCGATACCACGGAAGATGGCTGAGGAGGGTGTCGGACTCGAACCGTAATCATCATAACCCCAGGCATAAGAGTAGTTCCGGTTGAGGTCGACACCGTAAGAGCCGTCCGGGTTGTACCGCCGATTTTTTCGCCAGAGTCGATAATTGAGAATGGAATATTCAAGGCCGTCAGGATTAACCAGCGGGATGATCCAGATCACGGCCGAGTCCACCAGGCTTTTCACCCGGCCGTTGCTGGAGTAATTTTCCAGAAGATATTTTCCCAGCAGCAGGGGTACTTCAACCGAAATCCATTCCCGGGCATGATGGCATCCGAGAAAAGCCACGCCGGGTTTATCCTCCTCCGATCCAGGATTCCTGCTGATTTTCAGGGCATATATGTTTTTCTGTTCGAGGCTTTTTCCGATGATAAGGAGTCTGGATAAAGAAGGATAAGTCGAAGCCAGTTTCTTGAGTTCCTGAGCTGTTTCCTGATAGGAATGATAGGCGCCGTTCAGTCCGCCCTGAGTTTTCATGCCTGATAGAGTCTGTCTTATTAGAAAGGAAGCAAACCGGGCGGTTTCGACGGTGAAATTTAAGCCGGAGTCGCTGAGCTCTTTTATGTATTTTTTCTCAATAAGAAAGTAAGTCTTCTGGCCGTCATTCATGATGGGGTCAAGTGGATACAGCTGCAGAAGAATCCTTAGATTTTCCCTGTTATCGAGCCCGATAACCTCAAGATCTTCAGGCGTCGCAGGGGCATAAAACAACATTCCCGGCAAGCAGAAAAAAATTGATAGGACTATGATTAATTTCAAGATGAGCCCTGTCTCTTTTCTGCTCATCATCTGTTGTTTTCTCTGCTGCTCTTCTTAAATCTATCCGGGTATAAATCCAGGGTTAAGGAAATTTTATTTCTTTTCAGGTGGTTTCCGGAACCGCTTTCAAAAGCCAGCGCGGTCGAAAAAGTGAGCCGGAAGGACTCGTTTCCAGCGCCTGAGCCAAAAGTCAGGTAATAATAGGTGGACCTGACTTCAGCATCCGGCTGGGGGTCGACGGCCAGACCGGCGAAATATGGAGCCAGCCAGCTCCGACCGAACAGCCTGAATTTTCCGTTGTATTCAAACCCGGCGCTCAACCTGACGGTGCTCCTGAAGTTTCTATTCTGTTCTTCTCCAAAATAATAAAAAGAATAATGTTTCCAGTCAGAATACATCGCTTCCAGCGATAGCTGAATCTCCCGGTTGACCAGGACTTTTCCACCGAAGCCAACGCGAAAAGGCTGTTTGATGACGTCCCTGGCTTCACCGTTGATTCTGATTTCAGTGGCCGGAGTGGTGTAGGTTAGAAGGCTCTCACCCGTAACCTTTTTGCGGTGAGGCGGAGTCAGGCTGAAGCCGAGAAAGTAAAGAGAGCCAATTTTATAAAATGCCCCGAAAACCGGGTAAAAACCGGAGATTTTTTGATCTCTCCAGTCGCTCAGCTGAATTTCACTCTGAGGCCAGATTTCCTCGAGATGCCTTGCCGTTGACCCCCGGTAATAGATGAAACTTATTCCTAAGTACAGTTTCTCCCGGAAGCTTCTGGCAAGGCCTATTGAATAACCTGTCTGGATGCCGGACTGACTGATGGTCAGACGGTGGTAAATGATTCCACTGGAGAGCTGTCGGTAATCGACGCCCGGCCGTCCGTAGTTTTCAATCAGAGCCATCCCGACGGCCAGCGTCCAGTTTCCTGACCGGCAGGATGCTCCAAAATGCTCAAACTGGAAGCCCCGCCAGGTGAGGTTACCGCTTGTGTAAATAACTCCGGTGTTCACCAGCCAGTATCGGAAAAGTTGAATCTGATTATAACTTCCGGTGAGGCTTAGGCTCACGGACGGCAAAAGACCGAGCAGGGCCGGGTTAGTGTAAACAACCGAGCTGGCATGTCCTCTTGTTAATTCAGAAAACCCAGAACCGAGGGCGGGCGCTGTCTGAGGACCTGGTGTGTTCCAGCTTCCGAGCGGAGCTTCTTCCGTATACTGGCCCGGGCCGGCCTGGGCCAGGACGGAATTAGCCAGGGCAAGATTAAGAAGTGAAACAAGTAACAGTAAAAAGCCAGTCTTTTTCATTTTGGCGGAAGCGTCCCTATTCTAACATCCGGCACTTTATTTTTAAACCGAAAATCAGTATCATTAACCAGATTTGAGGGTGTGCTATGGTCAGGGAAAAAAGGATTAAGATCAAAAGTATCGGAATTTATCTGCCAGAAAAAATCCTTACTAACTATGACCTGGAAAAAATGGTGGATACTTCCGACGAATGGATTACCACCAGGACGGGCATCAAGGAAAGAAGAATAGCCGCTGGGGAGCAGGTCACTTCAGACCTGGGAGTTGAGGCGGCAAAAATGGCACTCGAGAAGGCCGGACTTAAACCAGAAGATATCGACCTGATTCTCGTCGCCACCAACAGTCCGGACACCATTTTCCCCTCAACTGCCTGCTGGATTCAGAGGAAGCTTGGAACCAGAGAAATGGCGGCCTTTGACCTGCAGGCCGGTTGTACCGGAATGCTTTACGGATTGATCGTTTCCGAAGGGCTTATTCTGAGCGGAATCTGCAGAAGAGTTCTTTTAATCGGGGTTGATGTCCTCTCAAAAATCACCAACTGGGAGGACCGGACTACCTGCGTGCTGTTTGGAGATGGGGCCGGAGCTTTTGTTCTGGAAGAGAGCCAGGATGAATCAGGATTCCTCTCTCATTGCTGGGGAGCCGATGGCTCGCTCGGCGAGCTTTTGATGCTGCCGGCTGGCGGCACACTGCATCCGGCCAGCGAACAAACGGTCAAAGATAAACTCCACTATATCCAGATGAAAGGAAATGAGGTTTTCAAGAATGCGGTAAAGAGGATGGGAGAGGCTGCTCTTGAGGCCGTGAAAAAAGCAGGCCTGGAAAAAGATCAGGTTGACTTCCTGATTCCTCATCAGGCAAACCTGAGAATCATTGAGGCCATAGCCGAAAGGTTTAACCTCGACCGCAACAGGGTGGTGGTGAACATCGATAAATACGGCAATATGTCAGTGGCCACGATTCCGGTTGCCCTGTATGAACTTCAGCAGGAAGGAAAGCTGCAGCCCGGGAAAATAGTGGTTATGGTGGCTTTCGGTGCAGGTTTCACCTGGGCGGCTTCCGTCTACCGCTGTTAAACAAGAATCCGCGGAAATACACTCTACAGCTTCAGCTGCTGTCCCGAATCACGCGATAGCACCCGGTGGTGTCGGTAATTTACTCTTTTTCCAGGGTTTCAAAAATAGACACAAGGTCTTTTTTCGTCAGGCGTCCAACGTGTCTGTATCTTATATATCCTTTTTTATCGATGAATATCGAAACCGGGATGTATTGACCCGGCCTGAATGCTGAAACTGTATCTTCTCCCACAAGCGCCACCGGGTAATTGATTCTGGCTCTGGCCACAAAATTCTTGAGTTCATTTTCGGGCAAAGTGTCAACCGAGAAGCCGAGTATTTCCAGACCCCGACCTTTGAGCTCCTCGTAGGCTTCTATGAAATCAGGGATTTCAGCCCGGCAGGGTGGACACCAGGTAGCCCAGAAGTTCACCAGAATTATCTTACCCTTGAGGGCAGACAGGCTGAGCTCCTGACCGTCGAGGGAAGAAACCCTGAAGTCGGGAGCAGGTTCTGCTTTTGAAGCCGGGTCGACCGCCGATTTTTCTGATCCCGGTCTCTGACAGGCAAAATTGAATATGAGAAAAAGCAAAATTAAAGAAAATATTATTGTGTTTCGCATCAGTTTAAAAATTCTCCTTTTATGCGATGACCTCAAGCAATTTATAGACTGCACTTCTGAAGTGTTTTTGCCCAGCGTTCGTCTACTTCCTGCTGAATGGCGGCTATTTCCTCCTCGCTGAGATGGCGAAAACGTCCCTGGAGTTTAAGATATTCAGCGATCGGCTTTCTTTCTTTCAGCTTCAGGTTCAGCGTCCATTTTTCGCCTTTTTCTATTTCTATCAGCGGAAAGTATCCAGTCTGAACGGCCAGCCTGGCCAGCTTGATCGTGTCCTCTGGACGGCTTTTCCATCCAGCCGGGCATGGAGCGAATATCAGGATGAATCTGGTTCCTCTGATTTCTCTGGCTTTTTTGAATTTTTTTACCATATCTTCAGGATAGGCGACGCTGGCGGTGGCGATGTAAGGGATGCCATGGGCGGCCATGATGCCGATGATGTCCTTTTTCCTTTCCTTTTTGTAATGTTTTACAGGGGTGGTTGTGGTCCAGGCGCCGAAGGGGGTGGCTGAACTGCGTTGAATGCCGGTGTTCATGTAAGCTTCGTTGTCGTAACAGGCATAGATGATGTCGTCGTTTCTTTCAGCCGCTCCGGAAAGAGCCTGAAGACCGATGTCGTAAGTTCCGCCGTCGCCAGCCCAGGCCAGCACCGCGGTCTCATTGTCTCCGAGTATCTCCAGACCGGCTTTTACGCCGGAGGCAGAGGAGGCGGCCGTCTCAAAAGCGCAGTGGTAAATCGGCACATCCAGCGATGAGTAAGGGAAAGGACCGTCGATAACAGCCCAGCAGCAGGCCGGTATGCAGACGATGGTTCTCTGTCCGAGACCTTTAAGAGCGAGCCGCATGGCCAGTGAAGCTCCACAGCCCTGGCAGGCCAGATGTCCCGGGCTCATAAATTCTTCCCGGGTTATGGTGGTGGTCATTTTTTTCTCTTTGCTCATTTTTTTACTCCTATCCAGACGATTTCTTCTTCAACCCGGTCGCGGGAGAGCGCATAATCGGCTATCTCCCTGAAAGAGTCCCTGGTAATATCCCGTCCGCCCAGTCCAGCTATGAAGCCGAAAATCAAAGGCTGAGATGGCTGTCCGTACATGGCAGATTTAACTTCCTGGTAAAAGATTCCGTGGTGTCCGTAAGAAATATTCCGGTCGAGAACTGCCACTCTGGGCACCCGGGAAAGGATGCTTCTTACTTTTTCAAACGGGAATGGTCGGAACAGGCGAATACGGAGATTTCCGGCTTTTATGCCGCGCTGGCGCAGCTCATCAACCGCCACCCGTGCTGTGCTGCCGGCGGTTCCCGAGGTGACGAAAATAAATTCCGCGTCGTCGCAGAGATATTCTTCCACCTGGCCGAGGTACCGGCCGAACATCTTTTCGTATTCTTTACCGGTTTCTTCGACCAGCGCCGGGACCTTTTCCATATCTTTCTGGAGTTTATAACGCAATTCCATGTAATGGTCCGGAGAGGTCAGACCGCCAAAGGCATGCGGGTCGTCAGGTGTAAGCCGCCAGGGAGGATTAAAAGGCGGAAGATACTGGTCAACCAGCGATTGATCCGGGATCTCAACCACTTCGTAAGTATGAGAAAGGGTGAAGGCGTCCAGAACGATCATGCTGGGAATCATCAGCTTTTCTGAAACCTTATATGCCTGAATAACCGTATCCAGCACTTCCTGGTTGGAAGCGCAGTAAAACTGGATCCAGCCGGTGTCCCTTTCGGAGAGGCTGTCGTTCTGGTCGGCCCAGATACTCCAGCCAGGAGCCATAGCCCGGTTGATGTTGCCCATGACCACCGGCATCCGCCCTCCAGCTGCCCAGTGCAGCATTTCATGCATCAGCGCCAGGCCCTGAGCTGAAGTGGCGGTAAAAGTTCTGGCACCGGCCAGCGAAGCACCCAGGCAGGCAGCCATGGCTGAATGTTCTGATTCCACTTTTATAAACTTGGCGTTGAGCGTTCCGTCAGCGCACATTTCTGACAGAAGCTCGACCACCTGGGTTTGCGGAGTGATGGGGTAGGCAGCAATCACCTGGGCTCTCGAAAGCATGGCTCCGTAAGAGAGGGCGTGATTTCCCATTATTACTTTTTTCATTATTTCTCCTCCTCAACCATCGTAATGCATTTCTGCGGGCATTCTTCGGCGCACAGCCCGCAACCCTTGCAGTAGTCATAGTTGATCTGCGGCCACTCATCGACTATATCGATTGAGGCATCCGGGCAGAATTTCCAGCAGATTCCGCATTTAATACACTTTGAAAGGTCGATAACCGGCTTGATGTTTCGCCAGGCCCCTGTCCTGTTATGAAGCATCGAACCCAGCGACATCGGAACCGGCGGCATCTCCTTTTCTGATTCGAAAATTATTTTTCTGGCTTCTTTTTTACGGCTCATGATTCCTCCTTCAGGCTCGTTCGTACGCTTCAATCGCGGCCTTAACATTATCCTCAGGCTTGATCGGAACTCCTTCTCTTATAGCTTCAACCAGCGATTCCAGCCTGGTGAGATTGAGAATTTTCACCACCGCTCCGGCAATGGCCGTGTTGACGATGGGAGCGGCCAGAGTTCCCAGCCTGTGTTTAACCGCAATTTCTGTGGCGTTGATGGTGAAAACTTTGTACCTGTCCGGAAATTTGAAATGCTCGGGCGAGTTTTCGCTGTTGATGATTATGTATCCGCCATCCTTGAGCCCCTCGGTTACGTCGATGGCTTCAACCAGCGTCGGGTCGACTACCACCACATGGTCAGGGTGGTAGATTTTGCTTTTGTCATAGATGGGTTTGCTGTCGATGCGGATGAAGGCGTAAACCGGGGCTCCCCGCCGCTCAACTCCAAATTCCGGATAAGCCTGGACGTAATTACCCTCTTTGGCCAGGGCATCGGCCAGAATCTTCGAAGCGACCACCGTTCCCTGACCGCCTCGTCCATGAAAACGAATTTCAATCATCGACCTCTCCTTTTCTTGATTTTGAGGAAATATGTCGGGAAATAGAGGTTAAATCGGCTGCCCGGAAAGTCAAAAAAATCTGCCCATCTTTCGGGTAAACCGATTTTTGCTGGCTTTCCGTGTGTCTCCGGGTTTTCGATCTTTTGGTAGATGAGGTTGAACTGTCAGAAATAGTTTTTAACAAAGAGCTTATGTTTGAGTCCATCAGCTTAATTTAATGATAAAGTTAGAATTCAGTTTATGCTTAACCCTTTCATATGTCAAGAATTGGCTGAAGAAGATTGGTGGGCTGAATTTTAACGAATGACAGAAAGCGATCGAGGAGGGGAGTGTTTCCACAGAACAGGGTATCCACGGGAAATAGCATTCTTCTGGCCGGGCATGTGTTCTGAAGGAAGAACCGAAGTGAACTGGGTGACTGACCGTTTTTGACCGCAGCCGGCAGAAGTCTATGGCCGGGCGGTATTTTTCTTCTTCGGACTTGTTTCTTTAAGTTTCCGCCGGCTGTTCGGAAGCGGATTTCTTGCTTCTGAGGTTTTTATACAGATTTTTTAGCATAAGAGCTTCTGATTCCAGGGCCGGGCTTTCGCAGATCACCGTTCCGGCCACTCCCAGGTCCACCAGCGCCTGCAGCCATTCGTCGAAGCGAAAGTCGGATTCTTCCAGGTTGAGGTGTTTGAGTTCTCCGCTCTGGTTGAACCTGACTCCTGAAATGTGGATGTGAGCGTTTTTTATCGCGCTTCGCCCGAGCTTTTTTTCCACTTTGTTAAGAACCCGGCAGAACTCGTCGTAGGAATTTACTTTTCCTTCACGGGCGTATATGTGAGCGAAGTCAAGACAGGGCCAGAGACCTTCAAGTTCCCGGCAGAGCGAAAGAACTTCATCCAGACTGCCGAATTGCTTTTTTTTGCCGGTCGTTTCGATTCTCAATCGGACCGGGATGTTTTCCGACCGGACGATCGAAAGGATTTCTCTGAGCGAATTTTTGATGTTCCGAAGAGTTTCCTCAGGGGTGCACGCACCGTAATATCCGCCGTGAAATACCAGGTCTGAAGCTCCGGCGGCGGCGGCCAGCCTCAAACTGCTCAGAAGCAGTTTCTGACTCTGCATTTTTTTCCCGGCCTCAGGAGAATTGAGGTTGATGAAATAAGGGGCGTGAGCACTCAGCTTTACCCGGTGCTGCCGGGATAAAGTCCTGATAAGTCCGGCAGTTTCAGTGCCCATGTTGAGTCCCTGGACAAACTCTAGTTCAAGGGCCTCGAGTCCCAGCCGTCGCACTTCCTCCACAGCACGAGCTGAGGAGTCTTCAGGGCAGGATAGGGGAACGCCGGCGGTTCCGAAAAGAAGCTTTTCAGCCGCAGGTCTCATCAGCCTCTCCACCGTTCAGGAATTCACTGACAATTTTCATCGCGCAGAATTCGCCGCACATGGAGCAGGCTTTTGTTCTGGATTTCCTTCGCTGTCGGATTTCGGCAAAGCGTTCGGGGTCGAGAGAAAGTTTTTGCTGCCTGTCCCAGTCGAGTTTTTTCCTCGCGCGGGAAATTTCGGCATCGAGCTCAACCGCCCCGGGATATCCCTTTACAATATCCGCGGCATGGGCAGCAATGCGTGAGGCAATCAGACCCTCTTTGACGTCGTCAATCGTGGGCAGTCCCAGGTGTTCAGCCGGAGTTACGTAGCAGAGAAAATCGGCTCCGGCGGCTGCGGCCAGAGCGCCCCCGATGGCTGAGACAATGTGATCATAGCCAGGAGCGATATCGGTGACCAGAGGACCGAGCACATAAAAAGGGGCTTCCTGGCAGACCCGCTTTTGCAATTTGATATTCATCTCAACCTGGTCGAGGGGCACATGTCCGGGACCTTCCACCATCGCCTGAACTCCGGCTTCCCGGGCTCTCTGCACCAGCTCGCCCAGCGTGAGGAGTTCTTCGATCTGGGGGCGGTCGGTGGCATCGAGAACTGAACCCGGCCTCAGGCCATCACCCAGGCTCAGGGTAAAATCATACCTGCGAGCGAGCTCTAACAACCGGTCAAACTTCTCGTACAGCGGATTTTCTTTTTCGTTGTGAAGCATCCAGGCCAGGTGAAAGGCTCCCCCGCGGGAAACAACGTCTGCTATTCTTCCCTGTTTTTTCAGCCTCTCCACCGCTTTCAAGGTCAGACCGCAGTGAACGGTCATGAAGTCAACTCCCTCCATCGCCTGGGATTCTATGACCGAGAACAGGTCGTCTTCAGTCATCCGGACGATTGAGCCCCGTTTGCTGATGGCTTCGATCGCTGCCTGATAGACTGGAACCGTTCCCAGAGGCAAGGGAGAAAGCGACAGAAGCTTCCTTCTGATTTTTCTGATGTCTCCGCCGGTGCTCAGGTCCATCACTGTGTCGGAACCATACTTTATGCTGATTTTCAGCTTCTTAAGCTCACTCTGGAGGTCTGGAAAATCGCGGGAGGTTCCGAGGTTCACGTTCACCTTCGTTCGCATTCTCCAGCCGATGGCCACCGGGCGGGAGGGGGCATGATTGGGGTTATATGGAATTACCACCCTGCCGGTGGAGATTAGAGACAATAGTTCATCTGGGTTTATTCTTTCTTCCTTCGCCAGTTTCTTGATAACAGGAGAAGAAACTCCCCGCTGTGCCTGTTCCATAAGGGTCATGGGTTTAACTCTTCTTTGAAGCTTTTCAGAAGTCAGTATAGTTTACGCTCTCTGACCTGTCAAGAAAGCCGGTTTCAGGCAGGCCAGAAATTGCCGAATATCAGGGAAATTTACAAAAGGTCAGAATGCTGGTAGCATTCTACTGTATGAAAAAATTATTTTTTCTGCTGTTCCTCTGTATTTCGATTCTGGCCATCTCCGTGTTCAAGGTTTATGCCCTGGAGCGGGCCTGCGTAGGAAATTTCTGTCAGGAAAAGGAAGATAACCTTGAAGGAGTTCTCCGGATCGTCAATTTCCTCGAGGAAGCGGCTAATTTCAGCCGGGAGAGCGGCAGATTTCAGGGAAGAGTGGCCGTGTTCAGCGAAGATGAGGTCTCAGCCTTTTTTGAATATCTTATTTCTGAAGGCACCGACAGCCTTAAATCGTTGAAGCTCAAAATATTATCTGAAAACAGGGTGGAAGGCTGGGTCGTGCTGGATCTCAAAAGTCAGGGGATTTCCGGTCAGCCGAATCTTTTTTTTTCAGCCAGAATTGAGCAGAACAGTCGGAAGGTAAGGTTGAATTTCCAGAGCCTTTTTCTTGAAACTCAGAGAATTCAACCGGCGGTTCTGAACGCAATGATAGACATAATAGCCGCTGCCCGGGGGTTAGAGACCTGGCATCCGGATGACTGGTTTGACCTGCCTGAGGGCATTGCCCGGGTGGAGACGGAAAAAGGGAAATTGCTGGTTCATTATTGAGGAAACAAATGATCAGGATAATTGGCGGTCGCTTTAAAGGAAGAAAATTAAAAATGGTTCCGAGCGAGGAGGTCAGGCCGCTGCCGGCCAGGCTGAGAGAGTCGCTTTTTAACATACTTCAGGACAGGGTGGTTGACGCTTTATTTCTTGACGGTTTTGCCGGAACCGGTTCAGTCGGAATAGAGGCTCTCAGCCGGGGAGCCAGGCGAGCTGTTTTCATCGAGCAGCTGCCGATGGCGGCCAGAATCATTCAGGCCAATCTGGCGAAGTGCCAGGCGGAAGAGCTCGGTCTGGTGATCAATCAAGAATTCAACCGGGCGGTTATTGAGCTGGGCAAAAAGGGGGTGCAGTTTGACCTGATTTTTCTCGACCCGCCGTACGAAATGCTCGGAGAGCGCAACCCTCTTAAAGTTATCAGGAAACGCGGGATACTGAGGCCTGAAGGGTTGCTGATCATCAGGCATCACCGGCGTTTCCAGCCCTCTCGTCAGGATTTCAGGTTGATCCGGCAGGTGGACTTTGGAGACGACATTTTTTCTTTTTACAGCGGGGAAGGGGTGGCTCCGGCCATTAAAGAAAAAGACCGGGGAGAGCAAGAATCTGATTAAAATTGAAATGGAATTTATTGTTCTGTAAAATAAATAAAATTCAGGGAAAATTAAATGGCCGAAAGCGAAAATAAAAAATTAGAACCCTTCTGGAGTCAGGAGTCATCCTCCCCCGAGGAAGAAATGTTTTCTGGCCTGGGACCGGCCAGGGGGTCTATCCTGTTTCTCGGCCGCTACACGCTGAAGGAAGTAATAGCTCTTCTGGCTAAGAGGAGCTTTTTCAAGGAAGCTAAAAAAAGAGAACTCTGGCCACTCAAATTCAGGCTTGATTCATCGGATTATCCAGTGCAGAGATTCCTCATTTACTGGGAAAAAGAAGAGCCCGGGAGGATCGTGGTTGACCTGAAGATCCGGGAGGCCGAGGTGAAATTTTCCGCTCCCCGCCAGCATGGTTACCGGCTTCCAGGGCAGCACTGCCTGCTGTTTGAATGGTTAACCCTGCAGAATCCCCGCTTGAGCTTTGATGAGAAGCATCCACCATTGCCCGGGCAGGTCAGGCCCGGGCTCAGTCTTTCCCGAAAAATTCTGGAACTTTTTCTGTATCTGGGAAAGCTGATCAGTCTGGATGCGCTGGTGGCTTTTCCGGCTTATTTTCATAACGCCCTTCTGTTCTCAAGGTATTTTCAGTTCGTTAACCCCATTAGAGAAGGGGAGATTAAAGCTATCAGAAGACAGTTCAGCCATGTTCCCTTCCGGCAGCTGGCCTGGGCAGTTTATCTCGGCTGTCTCAAGGATGAGGATGGTCAGGTTTATGAATGGCAGGCCGAAGAACAGGTGGTGGCTCTGAGCCAGACGCTGAAGGATTATCTTGACTCCCGGCTCTACCGGGAGATTGTCCGCCATGTGGAAAAAACGGCTGTTTTCAGTCTTGACTGGGAATTGTTCCAGAAAAAGAGCCGGGAGCAGGGCATCCTTTACTGAGGGCAGAAAAACTGCTATAATCTTTCTTCCTAAGCTAAGAGGAGACAGGTTCATGAAAAAAGGAATTCATCCAGAATATCAGGAATGCACGGTCATCTGCGCCTGCGGCAACACTTTTAAGACCAGGTCCACCAAAAAGGAAATAAGGGTGGAAATCTGTTCTCAGTGCCATCCCTTTTTCACCGGGAAACAGAGAATTGTCGACACCGCCGGACGGGTGGAAAAATTCAGGAAGAAATATGCCGCCAAGACTAAAAAATAAATCGTATGCTCCAGGAATTAAAGGTAATAGAAGAAAGATATAACCAGATTACTGCCCTTCTGTCCGACCCCGCCATAGCCTCAAATCCCGCCAGAGTTAAAGAACTGGCCAGGGAAAGGTCTGAACTGGAACCTCTCATCAGGAAGTACGAACAATACAGGAAAGTGGTTCAGGACCTGAACGAAGCGGAAGCTATTCTGGATGAGGGCCGGGCAGACCCCGAACTTAAGAAACTGGCCGAATCCGAACTCGAGCAGCTGAAGGAGAAAAAGGAAAATCTTGAGAAAGAATTGAAAAGGATGCTCCTGCCGCGAGATCCCAACGACGAAAAGAACGTCATTCTGGAAATCAGGGCCGGAGCCGGGGGGGATGAAGCATCGCTTTTTGCCCAGGATCTATTGAGAATGTATACCAGGTACGCCGAGCATAAGGGCTGGAAATGGGAATTGATGGATGTGAGCTATTCTCCCATCGGGGGGATCAAAGAAGCCATTGTCAACATCCAGGGCAAAAGAGTTTATTCCTTTCTGAAATATGAGAGCGGGGTCCACCGGGTGCAGAGAGTGCCGAAAACCGAGGCTTCCGGCCGGATTCATACTTCAACCGCCACCGTGGCTGTGCTGCCGGAAGCGGAGGAGGTTGACGTTAAAATCGACCCGAAAGATTTGAAGATTGAAGCCTTCGGGGCTTCCGGCCCGGGCGGCCAGAACGTCAACCGCAATTACACTGCGATCAGAATAACCCACAAACCTTCAGGAATCGTCGTTTCCTGTCAGGACGAGAAATCGCAGCACCGGAATAAAGAAAAGGCCATGAAAATTCTGAGGGCCAGACTGCTGGAGATTGCCCGCAGGGAACAGCAAAGCAAAATTTCTGAAGATAGAAGGAAACAGGTGGGGACGGGCGAAAGAAGCGAAAAAATCCGGACCTACAATTTCCCTCAATCGAGAATCACTGATCATCGGCTAAACGAGAATTTTTACAATGTGGAAAGCATCATGGACGGGGAGCTTGACGAGCTGATAGAGCGCCTGATAGTTCATTTTCAAACCAGGGCTCTGGAAGAAAAAGAAAACAGATCAGTACAGAGTCTCGGTCAGCAAATTGAAATATAAAAATCTTGACCAGCTTTTCCGCCAGACGGCCAGGAAATTGTCCTTTTCTGCCTGCCCTTTCATAGAAGCCAGGTTGTTTATCCAGAAGGCTGCCGGCTGGGATGAAATTGAATTTTTTCATCAGCTTGATCGGCCGGTGCCGCCAGGCGTGCTGGCAAAGCTGGATCGTCTGGTAAGGATGAGACAGGCTGGCTGGCCGGTGGCTTACATTCTTGGCAAAAAAGAATTCTGGAGTCTGGAGTTCAGGGTAAATCGCTGGGTGCTGATACCCAGGCCGGAAACAGAACTGGTGGTGGAAAAGGCGCTTGGCCTTCCGCTTCCGGAAAGCCCGCAGATTCTCGATGCGGGCACCGGCTGCGGCAATCTGGCCATTTCTCTGGCGAAAGAAATTCCCGCGGCCCGGGTGACGGCTTCAGACATCTCCCGCCGGGCGCTCCAGATCGCTTCCTGGAACGCTAAAAATCTTGGTGTGAAAAATGTTAAATTTGTTCACACCGACGGCCTTGAATATTTTATATCCAGGAAGAAAAGGTTTCATCTGATAGTCAGCAATCCGCCGTACGTTTCAGAAAATGAGTGGCATAAACTTGACCCTCCGGTCCGGGATTTTGAACCCAGAATAGCTCTGGTAGCCGGGCCGACCGGGGTGGAGTTTATTCAGAGACTCATCGGAGAAGCCTTCGAATGCCTGACACCCGGGGGATTTCTGGTGTTTGAGTTTGGCGCCGGTCAGGAGGAAAAAATTCTGCAGCATTTCCGGGAGGGCTGGCAGGAAACCGCAGTTCATCTGGATTATTCAGGCCGGCCCAGAGTAATCACCGCCCGGAAAGCGGGCTGACAACGGATAGGCGTTTCAGCTCAAGGGCAGGAAACTCTATTCTTCCTGGCCAGCAGTTTCTGATAATCCTCAAAGGAAGGGAGCAAACGCGTGGTTTCAAAACGGATGTGCTCCCAGCTTTCTATGTCCACGCTGCAGAAAGCTTCCACCACCATCGGGTCGAACTGAGTTCCTGAATTTCTGATTATTTCATTCCGGGCTGTGCGGAAATTCTTCTCCGGTCGGTAGGGACGGTGAGAGGTAATCGCATCCAGGGCGTCGGCCAGGGCAAAAATGCGGGCTTCGAGCGGGATCTCCTCTTTCTTCAGCCCGCGCGGATATCCGCGGCCATCGTATCTTTCGTGATGGTAAAGGATGATATTGCCGACCTCTTTTACCAGCTTCATTTCCTTGATCAGTCCGAAGCCGAGAGAAGGATGGAGTTTAATCTTCTCCCATTCTTCCGCAGTCAGCGGTCCCGGTTTTTTCAGGATAGAATCAGGAATGGCGATTTTACCGACGTCATGCAGCAGCGCACCCTTTCTGATGTTGTCGAGAACCGTCCTTTCTTTGAGGCCGATAATTTCCGCCAGCACCTGGCTGTATTTGGAGACCGTGCGGGAATGACCGAAGGTTTCCACATCCCGCAGGTCGAGAGCGGTTATCAGGTTTTCCACCGTCGTGTCGTAGATTTCCTCCAGCTCCAGCATTTTGCGGATGTGCCGCGAATGTTCCAGCTTAAGCCTGGTCAGGTTCTTAAGATAATTTTCGTTCTCCATCTTCAGCAGCCGTCTGTGGATCTCAGAACGCAGCGCTGAGAAAATCGCCGGCAGGTTGTTTTTCGGGCAGACGAAATCTATCAGGTTCTCTTCCAGAGGCTGCAAGAATTCTTTTCCGGAGGCAGGAGCGGTCAGCAGAATGATGCTCGAACGGGGCTGGTCTTTTTTTAACTGTCGCAGAAAAGTCAGAAGTTTCCTGCTGTCCTGATGTTCCTCACTCAACACTATGATTGAGTTTTTCAGATGGTTAAAAGACCACAGACGGGGAAGTTCAGGAATTTCTTCTCCGGCCACCTGGAGCTGCTGGCAAATTGCTTTCAGACACTGCCGCAGCTTACTTTCAGGAATAGCCAGAATGACCCTGAGATGATGTTTGTTTTGCCCTGCGGTGCTCATTGCTTCTCCACCCTGTATACAATAAATCTTTTTTTCTGGCAAGTGTTTTTCTCATTCCTGTGTTTCACTTCAGGGTTTTTCGGGCCGGTAGCAAAAAATTTCGGGAGGACCGGAGCTGCGGTGATGTTTTCTGGCCGGAGTGTTCTGAGGTCTTCGGGAGAAATCATCGGTCATCACCTGGGATGATGGGGGCAAAAATTCTTCTGCGCTGGCTGAAGACAGCGGCCTCTGGCTTAAGCAGGAACTTAATCAGCCGTATGATGGTGTTTAGTTTTCATTCGAACACGAATTATCCAGGCAGGGTGATCCTTTAGCTCTTTTATCGTCCCTAACGGTTACCTGAGTTTCCCCGGGGCTGCCTGCAATTTGCTCTGCTATCTCACCCGCCTGTCTCCTTGACAGGCAGAAAGGGGCAAACGTAGAATAGCTATGTCCAGGTCAGAATTCAGGCAAAGGAATGGGCAATGTCTGAAAATGAACGTCCGGTAGAAAAACCTTTATCGATCATTCAGGAAATCGAGAACCGGCTGGAGGAATATCTTCGCCGCCAGAGAGAGGAGATAGAAAAAGCCCTGGAAGAGAGGATCCAGAGGGAGCGCGAGCTGGCCAGACAGCAGCTGGCGGAGATCGAACAGGCAGTCAGGAAAGAGTGGCTGGCGCTCGAAGAATACGGTCAGGTATGGGAGCAGTTCGAAGAAAAGAGACAGGGAATCCTGAAAAAAATACAGGAAACCCTGGAAAAAATAGTGGTCAGGCAGAATGAGATAGAAAGACTGGCCCTGGAAACTGTTGAAGATATCAACCTTCTGAGCGTATGGCATGGAGAGCTGGAAGAGCTCCGGCGGCAATCGATTGAGAAAGCGGCCTCTCTGAAAAAAGGCCTGGAGGAAAAATTCGGGCTTAGGGAAGAAACCCGATTGATAACGCCGGAGGAAAGCATTAATTTTGACCTGACGCCGGAGCTGGAGAAACTCAGAAAAGTGAAAGAACTTCTTCTTCTGGAAAAGGGTGTGGGCGAACCCGGGGTGACGGCAGAGGCGGGTGAAGTGGAAGAGCCTGCCATCGAAGAGAAGATGGAAACTGAGCCACAGGCGGCATCATACCCGACACCGGAAACGGAAGAAACAGAAGGGTTCGAGGAACGCATGGAGGCGGATAAGGTATCCATGACAGAAGTTGAGGAAAAAGAAGAGAAATCCAGTCTTGAAGAAAAACTGGCTGAACAGATCAGAAAAATCTTCGCTCAGAAGCAGCAGGAGCTGGAGAGCTGGGAAAAAAGAATTGTCTCCAGGGGCGAGGTGAAAAGCGCGGAAGAGCCAGAGATTGCCCGTCAGGAACTGGAAAGATATTACCGGGAAGAGCATGTGAACGGGTCAAATCCGATAGGTTATTATGAAGGAAAAGGAAAGAACATCCTGGAAGCTAACGAGATTCTCCTGCGGCTGAAAGAATCTGTGGACGAAGCCAGAAAACTTCATTACAAGCTGGCTTTTATAACTGACGCCAAAGAACAGTTTTATCTGAAACAGGAATTGGTCAGTCTGCAGGAGAGCCTGAGAAAATTCCTTTTGCAGATAATTTACCTGATTTCCAGAAAGCAATTTCGCTTCCCGGCTCTGACCCAGGATATACTCAACCAGCAATCTCTCCTGGATCTGGCCGACCTGCTGGCTATTCAGAACTGGGGTTCAGCCGATGATCTGTCGCAGTTTGAGCAGAGGATAATAATTCTTATGGCTTCGTTCAAGGCCAGGACAACCCCCGAAACGATATATTATGGCGCCCTTCTCAAAGAGCTGGAAGCCTGAGGGAATTCCAGCCGGCCGGGTTAGTTGAAGCTTTCCTCTTTCTGTATTTCCTGAAAATAATTTTCCAGTATCTGGAAATCTTCCGGAGTCAGTTCAGTGAATTTAAGGCCGGCATAATAGTTGGTTGATTCCGGGCCGGTTTTTTCCGTGTAGACAACTTCTCCTTTTAACGGGCGCGCCTGTTTGCCCAGAATCAGGATAAGATTCATCGGCCTGGATATGGGCAGAGGAGATTCTAAAAATACTTTCGCCCCGCCCAGGCTGAGGTTGATGGTTTTGCAGACCTTAAGCTGGCCGTTCTCCTGATACATCATGATGGTCGAGGCATAGTGCCGTCGGAAATGCCTTTTTTCGCGAAAAAGTTTTTCCTGGTAACTGACTGTCGGGCGCAGATGTTTTTCGGTTTCCCAGTCCCTTGAAAAAGCCACCACCATATTTTTTCTGGGAGTCTGGGACGGTTCTTCTGATGTGGGGAGACGCCAGGTCTTTTTCCCTTTGGCTTCAGCCAGAGCCAGGTCGCATTCGTGTACCAGATGTTTCAGGTCTTCTTTGGTCAGAGAACTATCGGTCCCGGTCTTTTTGCGCGAAAAGAAGGTTACCCCGAAGGACATGGTCAGATTATTGCGGGGCTGGAATTCTTCGTAGGGAAAATAATGCTCTTCGACGTTCTTTCTTATTCTTTCTGTTAACTGGCAGGCTTCATCCAGAGAGGTTACGCCGCTCAGGAAGAAAAGAAATTCCTCGCCCCCGTAGCGGCAGATTAGATCGTTTTCCCGGATTGACTGTTTCATGATCGAGGCCAGTTCCTGCAGCAGCCGGTTACCGGCTTCGTGCCCGTTTCGGTCGTTGTAATGTTTGAACCAGTCGACATCACCCATGACCATCGCGAAGGACCCTTCTTCCACCCGCCTTTTGCTCATGGAGTTTATCTTCTGCAGTATTTTATCGAAGAAGGGTTCGGCCCGGAGCAGTCCGGTCAGCGGGTCGTACTGAATCAGATTCAGTTTGGTCATGGCGATGCCGATGTGTTCCGAAAGGCCCCTGAGAATCTGCTGGTCCTCGCGGCTGAAGCCTTCAGCCACTGGATTGCCCAGGAAATGCTTGTCGTAAACCTCGATAACTCCGATAATCTGGTTTTCGTTGACAATGGGCACCGCCAGCAGGCTCTTCAGCGGGCTTTTCAGGTTATGCTGGTACCGCAGGGAAAATCGCTTGTCATAGGTCAGGTCATGGATGTTGATTTCCTGCCCGGTCCGGGCGACAGAGGCGGCAAAATCCGGAGCCTCCAGCCGGGCAATGTATTTGAAGGTTTCTGGATGAGTGATGAAGGTGTCGTCCCAGATGATTGGCTTAAGATGCTTTCCGAGGGTTTCGCTTTCCTCGATCAGATAAATGGTCAGCCCCTGAGCTTGCATCAGGTCTTTGATATCAGGGACTATTCCTAGGAGGCTGCTGACATCGTTGGCCGAATAAATCTTCCTGACGATGTTTTCGATCTTGGATCTTTCCCGCTGCGACCAGACATAACGGGCTTCGACAGAAATTCTTTTTTCCAGCTCCCTGAGATAGTTTTCGTTGATCAGCCTTTTAATTTCGGCGATTTCCAGGAGGATTTCTCGGGCACTGGTGGTGGTGAGTGAAAGGGTTTCTTTAAGCTGTTTCCATTCTCTTTTTATGCTACTGTGATGAACGGCAATTTTCAGAATCTGACTCAGAACCGGTTCCAGCGGTTGTCCTTCGTTTTCTATGACATATTCAAGGTGATACTGAGGCGGCCAGGTGAGAAGATTGCAATAAAGGTCTGTTTCTTCACGGCCGACGATGACCACCGAACATTCAGGTGGAAGAAATTCTTTCCAGCGTTCGTAAATAGCTGATCGACATTCAATGATGGCTGCCCAGCAATCGTAATTTTTCAGAATCGCCGGGATTTCTTCGAAGAAAGTTGCCAGTACCGGTAAATATTCTTTTTCGCAGATGCCAACCACTCTGCTGGCCAGCTCGATGTTGGAAACATAAACCAGAATGTTTACCGGCGCCATAGCCTTCGGGAACTGTTCCCTGTGCCCTCCTTTAAAAACCTTGGCTCTTGCTCACTCCTCAGCAATTAATTTACTTAATTCCAGGAAGGCAGTCAACAACAAATTTGAAAATTATTGTTAAATAATGTTCAGCACAAAAAAAAGAAGGATTTTTGAATCGGTGTAAAGGCTGTGATATATTTTTAGCGTTCGAGAAATTCGTTTTGTGAAAGTAAAAAAGATATGGTGAGAGTCAGGTTTGCTCCGAGCCCTACCGGACACCTTCATGTGGGCGCGCTGAGAACAGCACTTTTCAACTGGTTGTTTGCGCGTCATCACAAGGGAAAATTTATCCTGAGGATCGAAGATACAGATGTGGCCAGATCCTCGGAAGAGATGAGCCGCTCTATCCTTGAAGCCCTGCGCTGGGTCGGGCTCGACTGGGATGAAGGACCGATCTACCAGTCGCACCGCTTCGAAATCTACCGCCGGGCAGCCCGGGAGCTGGTGGAACGGGGTAAAGCTTATTATTGTTTCTGCTCGCCTGGAGAAATTGAAGAGCGCCGGACGCGGGCTCAGGCCAGCGGTGAACACTGGAAGTACGATCGGCGGTGTTTAAACCTCGATGAGAACGAGAGGCAGAGACTCCTCGAGCGCAGGGTCCCGGCAGCCATCCGGTTTCTGGTGCCAGAAGGACGCACGGAATTTACCGACCTGGTGCACGGATCGATCAGCGTGGAACACAAAAACATAGAAGATTTTGTGCTTTTGAGGAGCGATGGTTTCCCCACCTACCATCTTTCGGTGGTGGTTGACGACATCGACACCGGCATAACCCATGTCATCAGGGGAGACGACCATATCTCCAACACTCCGAAACAGATACTCCTTTATCAGGCTTTTGGAAAACCGGTGCCTCAGTTTGCCCATCTTCCTCTTATCCTCGGTCCAGACCGGAAGAAATTGAGCAAAAGGCATGGAGACACTTCGGTCCTCAGCTTCAGGGATAGAGGCTATCTTCCCCTGGCCTTCTTCAATTTCATGGCTCAGCTCAGCTGGTCGCCCGGCCGCGAAGAAAGAATATACACGGTGGAAGAGATGGTCAGAGAATTTTCCCTGGAGAAAGTGAGCAAGGGCAGCCCGATATTCGACCTCAAGAAACTTGAATGGTTGAACAGTCGTTTGATTAACGAAATGCCGGTGACCGAGCTGATTTTTCATCTCCGTCCCTGGCTGGAGAAAGATGGGCTGTGGTCGGAGGAGCTGCTCTCCGGGCGAAAAGAATGGTTTGAAAAAGTGGTTGATTTGACCCGAACTCGCAGCCGGACTTTACTCGACCTGAGCGCGGCTCTGGCTCCGTTTCTATCGGATAATTTTTCTTACGACCCGGAAGCGATTAAAAAATATCTGCTGGATGACCAGCTTGACCGCCTGCTGCCAGTTTTGAAAGAAGATTTTCTGAGTCTGGAGCATTTTACGGCCCCTGAAATAGAAAAAGTTCTCAGAGAAAGAGCGGAAAAAGAGGGAATGAAGGCGGCCCTCCTGATACATGCTTTAAGGGTTCTGGTTCTCGGGCGTTCGGTAAGCCCTGGAATTTTTGAAGTTCTCGAACTCATCGGCCGGGAAAAAACTCTGCGAAGAATTGAAAAACTGGTCGAGGTTAGAAATATAATAAAAGAGAAGGAGGATCAGGGATGAAATCAAAAACAACCAGTGAATACAGACCGGTCAGGGCTCCGCGGGGTAACCGCCTGCAGACAAAAGGCTGGTCCCAGGAAGCCGCCCTGAGAATGCTGATGAATAATCTTGACCCCGAGGTGGCCGAAAAACCCCAGGAGTTGATCGTCTACGGCGGAACAGGAAAAGCTGCTCGCAACTGGGAATGCTTCCGGGCGATAGTCAGCAGCCTCAAAAAGCTGGAGAACGACGAAACTCTGGTCGTGCAGTCGGGAAAACCGGTGGGCATTTTCAAAACGCACCCTGACGCGCCTCGCGTGCTGATATCGAACGCGATGATCGTTCCGAAATGGGCTACCTGGGATGAATTCCGCCGTCTTGAAACGCTCGGCCTCACCATGTACGGACAGATGACGGCGGGAAGCTGGATTTACATCGGCACCCAGGGAATTCTCCAGGGCACTTATGAGACGCTGGCAGCGGTGGCCAGAAAACATTTTGGCGGTAGCCTGAAGGGTAAACTGGTGGTAACAGCCGGACTTGGCGGAATGGGTGGTGCCCAGCCCCTGGCTGTTACCATGAATGAAGGAGTGGCCATTGTGGCTGAGGTTGACCCGGAGAGAATTCGTCGTCGATTAGAGACCGGGTATGTGGACACCATGACCACCAGCTTCGATGAAGCTTTGAAGATGGCTGAAGAAGCTTGCAGGAAGGGGCAGCCTCTGTCGATCGCACTTCTGGCTAATGCGGCTGATATTCTGCCGGAGCTCGTCCGGAGAGGAATCACTCCGGATGTCCTGACTGACCAGACTTCAGCCCATGACGAACTCAACGGGTATGTTCCGCGGGGAATTCCTTATGAAGAAGCGCTCGAACTCAGGAAAAAAGATCCGCAGAAATACATAGAGATGGCTTATGAGTCGATGGCCGCCCAGGTAGAAGCGATGCTGGAACTTCAGAGAAGAGGGGCTAAGACTTTTGATTACGGAAATAACATTCGCGGTCAGGCTCAGAAAGCCGGAGTGGAAAGGGCGTTTGAGATTCCGGGATTCGTTCAGGAATATATCAGGCCGCTCTTCTGCGTTGGCAAGGGACCCTTCCGCTGGGTGGCGCTCTCCGGAAAACCTCAGGACATCTATGTTACCGATGAAGCCGTGCTGAAAACTTTTCCAGAAGATGAAGCGCTCGCCAGGTGGATAAGAAAGGCACAGAAACAGGTTAAATTCCAGGGACTGCCGGCCCGCATCTGCTGGCTGGGCTATGGAGAAAGAGCCCTGTTCGGCGAGGTGATAAACACCCTGGTCAAAAAGGGCAAAATAAGCGCGCCGATTGTCATCGGACGTGACCACCTCGATACCGGTTCGGTGGCCTCTCCCAACCGGGAAACAGAAAAGATGAAAGACGGTTCCGATGCGATCGCCGACTGGCCGATTCTCAACGCGCTGCTGAACGCTGTTTGTGGAGCTTCCTGGGTATCAGTCCATCATGGCGGAGGAGTGGGCATCGGTCTTTCCATCCACGCGGGTATGGTTATCGTAGCTGATGGAACGGCGGCCATGGCCAGACGCCTCCAGAGAGTGCTGACCGTCGACCCCGGTCTCGGTGTTGTCCGTCATGCTGATGCCGGTTATGAAGAAGCTATTGCCTGCGCCAGGAAACACGGGATAAAAATACCGATGCTGCCGAAAAAGTAATCCCGCGCACACAAAATAATGAAAGGGAAAATATTGGGTGAAGCAAAGACAGGTCTTATTTTTGTTTCAGCCTGACCCTGAAGGAGTGTTAATGTGTTTTATCTGCCGGTAATACTGCTTTTTCTGATTTTTTACTTCTTTGTCCTGGGCGGACTTTTTCTTTTCCTGAAGATCGGTTTGATATCTTTCGCCTTTTCCCGGCTGGGGTTTTCTGCCGAGGCGGTCTTTCTTCTTTTATTTTTGTGCCTCGTTGGAAGCGCCGTAAACATTCCTGTTAGACGGATACATTCCGAACAGCTTTTTTCTGAAGAGCTGGTTGATTTTTTCGGCTGGAGGTTCAGGATTCCAGCCATAAAATACCGGAATACCACGGTTCTGGCAGTCAATCTCGGAGGCGCGGTCATCCCGTCGCTGGTCAGTGTTTATTTAATACTCCGCTGGCTTCCTCTTTTTTTATACTTTCTGGTGGCCACCGTTTTTTTGGCGCTGATGGTCCACCGGGTAGCCAGACCGATCAGAGGACTGGGGATTGCCACTCCAGCTCTTTTTCCTCCGCTGGTGGCGGCGCTGACCGCTCTGCTTCTCAGCCTGGTCGCTCCGGGAGGTTTGGGCATCGCTCCGATCATAGCCTACGTTTCTGGCACTCTGGGCACTCTCATCGGAGCCGACCTTATGAATCTGAATAAAATTGCTCACCTGGGGGCGCCGGTAGCTTCGATCGGTGGGGCTGGAACCTTTGACGGCGTTTTTCTCACCGGGATAATCGCCGTCGTGTTGACTTCTTTATGATCGGTGCGCCTTAAACTTCGGCCGGGAGATTTTTTCTTTTTTTGAACCTGGAGAACACCTGTTCGACAAAAGCCTCAAGCCGGCTGCGCGTGGCCACGGTTTCAGTATCTCCGTAGACGAGGGTCGGCAGCGGGATGTTGCCGAAATCACTCTTTATTCTTCTGGATATGGCGGCTGATGCCGTTCCCAGCATGCAGTTGAAGCAGATGACGTTGATGATGCCGTCGGCTCCCTTTCTTGCCAGGTCGACCATCCTGGCCACATTCAGGAACAGGGTTTGGTTGTTGTTATAGTTGAGATAGGCAGCGGTCGAACGGAGCAAATCTTCAAAAGACGGTTCGGTTAGCCTGAGGTCAGAGAATTCCAGCTTTTTTCTCACCTGAGCTTTTTTAATTTCCCTGACAAGGTTAAGCCCGGCCAGTTTCAGCGATTCGAGCAGGCTGCCCTCGGAGAGCTTCTGGTAGAATTCCCGGGTGAAGCTGAAATCAATTTCATCCACCAGGAAGGGCGAGGGCCAGACTTCGCAGCCGAGTTTTTCCAGCTGCTCAAAAAGCTGATTGTTGGCAAAAGAATTCTGACGGGTATAGATATCGCCGGCAATTCCGACCACCGGTCTTTCCTGGAAGTCGATCTCGACCTGGCTGAGGCGGTTCCTGATTTTTTCCAGAGCAGTTTCGAGTTCTCCCGAAGCCAGACCCTGTTCCACCAGCCTCAGCCCTTCTTCAAAAGCCAGATTTACTTCGCCGGGACGCACCTCATAAGGTCTCAGTTGAAAGGCAATCCGGCTGAGTCTGTCTATCGACTGAAGCCCCTGGTAGAGGGTTTTTAGCCCTTCAAACCCGATCAATTTCCAGAAGTAATCTAAGGTTGGAGTCAGGACCAGAGTCTGGTTATGGTTAAGCTCCTGAAGCAGCTCTCGCATGGCCGGACCGTACTGCTGCAGGAGACAGGAGTAGCGAGCTCCCGGGAAGAAGAAAATTGCCGGTTCGGAAATCTTTTTCTCCAGGACCAGTTTCAGCAGGTCTCCGAGCAGAAAGCTGTAGGCATGGCATTCTTTCCCCGATGAATATTTTTCTCCCAGTTCCAGGCTGTGTTCATCCGGAGGAGGCAGCACTTCCGCCTGAAGTCCGCATTTTTTCAGGGCGCCGGCAAAAGCCCGGGCATGGTCGGCAAAATATGGTATGATGAAAGGAAGTTTTCGGACCTCGGTGACCGGCCAGGCTTCAGGGTTGACCGCTTTTCTGAGCTTCTTCGTCTGAAGGTCTTCCTTTCGATACTGCTTGATTTCATCGGCGAAAGCTTCAAGCCTGGTGATCAGACCGGCTTCGCCACGGTGTTCATCAAACTCCAGGACGAGGTGAGGGATTCCGGCCTGAAGTTGCCTCAAGTGTTTCAGACAGAAAGCGTCAGGCCCGCAGCCGTAATTGGTGAGATAGACGGCATAGATTTCCGGATGAAGCGCGCTCCAGCGGGCAGATTTCAAAACTTTTAGAGGATACCGCCAGGGAGGTATGGCTGATTCTTCCAGAGAAAGTTCCTCCAGGTTTATCTTTTCCAGCGGCAGATAATCGTGCGGCAGAGCGATCACCCCGAGTTTTTCCAGATGTGACCAGAGATTAAGGTTGATGTAACTGTCATACAGAAGATAGGGCCTTCCGGCGATGACCCAGACAGGAAGCTTCTTCTGGAACGCTTTTTTCAGAAGTTCCTGTCCTTTTTCCTTCAGACGGGTTTCGAACTCCTCCTGCCTCCTGCGGGCTTCCTGCCACGCCTTCTTTATTTTCTCTTCCGGCTCCTTCAGAAGTTCCGACAGGTTTTTCCAGCTGATTTTTTCACTTTCCTCTGCCGGCTCAAGATAAACTGTGGTTGTCAGTAATTTCTCGCGGACGGCTTCAGGGAGCATGTGAGGCAGATTTTCGGTGTATGGACAGAAATAGAAAGGGTCCTCCCGCTGCAGGTGCCGGTCGACCAGGCTCGGGAGGAAGATGAGGTCAACCTCGGGGTCCTCCTGAAGCGCCCGGACGTGGCCTATGGCAATCTTTATCGGCAGACAGGTCTCGGCCGGCTGGAGCTTGATCCCGGCTTCCATTGTTTCCAGGCTGGTTTCCGCAGAAATTTTTACCCGGTAACCGAGCTGGCTGAAAAAAGTTATCCAGAAGGGCAAAAATTCATGGAAAGTGGAAGCTTGCGGCAAGCCGATGGTGAGTCCGCTGGAGGGAATCCTCGCGGTCAATTCTTCCAGAAGCTGCTTTCTGTACTTCAGCGGATGATGATAATCGACCTCTGTGGCCGTCAGGCTGGAAGTGGCGGTGTAGCGTTCGCAGATGTCACCGAAGTAAACCCTTTCTTTTCCGGATTCCACCGCTATCACCTGGCAGCGGTTGGGACACTGACGGCATTCAAACTCCTTCAGGCGAAACGACTCGAATAGCTTTTCTCTGATTTCAGAAAGACTCAGCGATTTCTTTCCATATTTTCTTACCGCTTCTCGAGCTTCAAGGGCTGCCCCTATCGCTCCGGATATCCGGTTGTAAGGATGGATTTTTATTTCCCGGTTGAGAAGGAGGGAAAAGGCTCTGACCACCGCCGGGTTTGAAGCGACGCCGCCCTGAAAAACTATCTCCCTGCCAACAGGGCGCCTTTCCACCACCTTTTCCAGATAATTACGGGCAATAGAATAGGCAAGGCCAGCCACCAGGTCAGGAAGAGGTTCGCCCCGGGCCATTTTGTGCATGATTTCCGATTCCATAAAGACCGTGCAGCGGCTGCCGAGATCGGCTGGACGGCTTGAAGCCGAGGCCAGCAGAGCAAAATCTTTTTCCACCGTAAAGCCCATCTGGGCTGCCTGTTCTTCCAGAAAGGAGCCGGTTCCGGCGGCGCAGATTTTGTTCATGTTGAAATCAACCACCCGACCGTTTTCTACCTGGATGTATTTCGAATCCTGTCCGCCGATTTCAAAAATGGTGTCGACTTCCGGGAAATAAAAACAGGCGCTGCGCATCTGACAGGTGATTTCGTTCTTGATGACATCTGCCCGGAGAAGTCTCCCGGCTAAATAACGCCCGCTACCGGTGGTGCCGATTCCGGAGATTTCCAGGCCCGCGGGGAATCTTCTGAAAAGTTCCAGAAGACTTTCCCTTAAAACCTCCAGAGGACGGCCTCTGGTCGGCAGGTAAACCCCGCTCAACACCTGAGCGTGGTCGTCTATTATTACCAGGTTGGTGCTGACCGAACCTATGTCAATCCCGAGATATCCCCGAGCCGGGCGGTTGATTTCTGAAACCGGCTCTGAAGGCAGAACAGGCTGCAGCTGACCGAGAGGTTTCAAACTGGTGGCGGAAGTAACTTCTGCCGATTTAAGGGCTCTCAAAAAATCTTCCAGAGTGAAAGCGGAGAGCTCGCGACTGCGACTCAGAGCGATACTGGCGGCTCCGACCGCGGGCAGAAAAGGAGATAATTCAGAATATAAAAGCTCTCCCTGAGCGGCGGAAAGAATTTCCTGGAAAGCCCGCAGCAGGCCGGCGTTTTTTATCGTGCTGCCGGCCAGAGCCACCGGACGCGGACAAGCTCTCCCTTTCAGCAGGGAAGAGGTGACGGACCTGACCAGCGCCAGGCAGACCCCATAGGCGATCTCCTGGACGGGTGTGCCTTTTTGTTGCAGATGGATCATGTCGGATTTGGCGAAAACGCTGCAGCGTCCGGCGATGGTCGCGCCCTTTCTGGCGCCGGCAGCCATAGCTGAAAATTCCTCGATCGATAACTTCAACCGGTGAGCCTGTTGTTCGAGAAAAAGACCGGTCCCGGCAGCGCACCTTTCATTCAGGGCGAAGTCGGCCACCTCCGGAAACGGTTCTCCGGATGAAGAAGGTTGAAGTGCGAGCCAGCGGGCGGTTTCTGCGCCCACGTCGAAAACAGACCTGGCTTCAGGAAAAATTAGTCCGGCACCCGCAGCCAGTGCTGAAATTTCGTTTACTCTGAGGATTTTTTCAGGAAAAATGAAGCTGTCCTGGCCAGCTCCGGTGAAGGCCAGAAAAAGCAGCTGCCCGGAAAATCTCCGGGCATTACGCTGGAGAAGGCTGGCCAGAGCCGAGGAGAAATTGCCGCTCGCTTTTTCTGCATCCTGGTGGATGATTTTTCGCTCGCTGTCGATAACCACGAGCTTTAGCGATTGAATACCCAGGTCAATTCCGGCAGCCAGTCCGTTCATCTTCGCACCTTCCCGCCATAAAGCTAAAATTAAATATTTCAGGAAAGAATTTTGAGCAGCCGGTAGTCGGCCTCAAACTTCAATTTTTTTGGCTGGATAGCAATTTCCAGAGAAACAGTTTCGATTCTATCTTCTTTGAGGGAGAGGCAGCAGTCGGTTTTTCCCTGAAGAAGATATTCGATTGCCGCATGGCCGAGTTTAGCTCCAAGAATCCGGTCAAAAGCTGTCGGACGTCCGCCTCGCTGGATGTGCCCGAGGACCGCAATTCTGGTTTCCAGCCCGGTGAGCATGGTGATGGCCGTGGCCACTTCAGCCGCAGTGGCCCGACCTTCAGCCACGATTATGATCCAGCTGACTTTTTCCCGGGCGTTCCCTTCCTGGATCTCGCGGCAGATTTCGGCCAGGGAAAAATCCTGCTCGGGAATGATCACATCCTCGCACCCTCCGGCCAGAGCCACCTTCATCGCCAGGTAGCCGCAGTCCCTGCCCATAACCTCGACCACGAAAATTCTTTCGAGACTGGTGGCAGTGTCGCGAATTTTATCCAGGGCATCGAGGGCCACGTTTACCGCTGTGTCGGCTCCCAGGCAGAAATCCACTCCGTTGACGTCGTTGTCTATGGTGGCGGGAATGCCCATTACTTTAACCCCGAATTTCGTCGCCAGTAGATGGGCGGCGGTTAGAGAACCGTTTCCGCCGATGACCACCAGAGCGTCAAGTTGATTCTTCTCAATTGTTTCCAGCGCTTTCCTCTGGCCTTCTTCCGTCAGGAAGCGTCGCGAACGGGCTGATTTCAGTATGGTTCCTCCCTGATTGAGAATGCCGGAAACAGCCCGGCGGTCGAGCGGCATAAAATTCCCGTCTATCAAGCCGTCATAGCCTCTGATAATTCCGAGAACCTCGATCCCGTGGCTGTCGGCGGTCCTGACCACCGACCTGAGCGCGGCGTTGACGCCGGAACAATCCCTGGTAAGCACTCCTATTCTTTTGATCATGGCTCTAACTTAAAAATAATTTTTAAGATATTAGCAGAAACAGTTTTCAGTTTAAAGATCGGCCGCAGAAGGGACAGAAACGGTATTCCGGTCTGACCGTCCGTCCGCATCCCGGGCAAAAGCCGGTAAATGAACGTTCGAACTGGCTGAGTGCTTCGTCCGGCATTTCAAGACCGCATTTTTCGCACAGGCGGAAAGGTTTTCCCTTTTTGACCGGAAATAACGGGATGAAAAACAGATTCAGGTAATGGTCGATTCTTACCCGGTAAAGTGAGCTATGCCCGCAGCCGGGGCAGATTTCTGGCGGTTCAGCCACCTTTTTTACTTTTGACGTTATTCCACCGATAAAGAAAAACATCGGTCGCTTTCCTTCAGGGTCAGTATTTTCCTTTCATATACTGAAGGTAATCTTCTGCTCTGGTCGGAGGCCTGGTGTATAAGCTGACCACCACCACGGCGATAGCGGAAAGGATAAAGGCGGGAACCCACTCGGAGACGATGGCTTTGAGCGATGGAATCAGATACCAGACGATTTCCGCGATAGAACCGGTCAGCAGTCCGGCTATGACCCCTTCTTTAGTAATTCGTTTCCAGTAGAGAGACAGCAGGATGGAAGGACCGAAGGCCGCGCCGAGTCCGCCCCAGGCAAAAAGAACCAGATAAAAAACGAGTTTATTGGCATAGGCTCCAAAAAGCAGCGCGACGATGGCTACCAGCAGTGTAAAGATACGACTGATCAGCACCAGCTTTTTCTCAGGAATCTGCCTGTCGCGGGCGATTATTTTCTGGTAGGCGTCCCTGACCACAGCTGAGGAAGCTACCAGCAACTGGGAAGAAGCGGTGGACATGATGGCGGCGAAGATGGCAGCAATGGTCAGGCCGAAAAGAAACGGATGAAGATGCTGGGAGCCGAGCAGCGGATAGACATTTTCCGGGTCCCGATTTGGCAGGTTGTTCGCATCGAGATAGATAGCTCTTCCGGCCAGGCCGATGAAGATGGCTCCCCAGGCCATGAGCACGTTCCAGACAGTGCCGATCAAGCCGGTCTTATTCAGCTTTTCCGGGTCTTCGATGCTCATGTACTTGTTGAGGATGTGCGGATTTCCCGGCGAGCCCAGCCCGATCCCCACGAAGCCAAGCCAGGCGCCAAATGAGATGGCAAAGGTATCGAGATACCCCGGCTGAACATCTTTGAGAAGCTCAAATAATCTGCCGAGTCCGCCGAAGTGGATGATGGCTATGATCGGCAGAATCATCAGAGCGAAAATCATGAAAAACGCCTGAAGAGTGTCGGTCCAGCAGACAGCCATGAAGCCGCCCAGCACGGTGTAAAAAATGACGATTCCCGCGGTTATTAAGATTCCCTGAAGCGGGGTGATATTGAAGCTGGCGGCCAGGGATTTTCCTCCAGCGTTAAATTGGGCCGCCACATAGGCGGTCATGAAGATGAGAATCGGCACCAGAGCAAAAAGCCGCAGCAGATGTTTGCGGTCTTCGAAGCGTGATTCCAGATAGTCAGGGATGGTGATGTCCCCCATTTTACCGGTAAAATAACGCAATCTTTTACCGGGGAAGATGAACATGAAAAGTTCCACCAGGATGTAGCCAACCACCGCCCAGACAGCCGAAACCCCCCGGGTAAAAGCCATCCCGGAGACGCCTATCAGCAGCCAGGCCGAGCGTCCGGAAGTAACTGCGGCCAGGGCCACCACCAGAGACTTCATCTTGCGGCCTCCCAGGAAGAATTCCCCTATACCGCGGGAGGAAAACCTGGCGGTAATGATTCCGACCGAAACCATCATCGCCACGTAAAGTATGAAGGCGGTCAGAGCCCAGGGATTGGTATGAATGCTGAAGGTATTCATTTCTGTCCTCCCTTTCTCAGGGCCAGGATGAATGCCAGGAGAATGATCGAGGCGGGCATGATGAACAGACCGAAGATGGTTGAAAACATAGCCACCTCCTTTTGAATAGATAAAATATCATATAAATCAGGTTTTCAGCAATTTCGGGAAGGAAACGGGAGAAAAGCAGGGTTTGAGCCGGGCAGGAGTTAATCCTGCAGCCGGACCGTTCTTTTTTTCTTTCCAGTTAAACTGTTTGTTCGCTGATAATTTATTTCGCACTCAATGAAAGGGAAGGAGGTTTTGATTTGCTGCGGCCCCTGATAGAAGTCCGCCTATCACAGCCAGGAGAATTACCGTGTGGAAGAATAGGCGTGTTTGTGTTAATAATAAAATAGTTTGAAAAAACGGAGGCCTTTGATGAGAAGGGTTAAAATGTTAAGCATGTCGGTATTAATCATCTCAATCTTGCTGATAGCTATCAGCCTGAGTTTCTGCCGGAAACCTGAGGAGAAACTGGTCTATCCGCAAACCAGAAAGGTAGACCAGGTGGATGATTATTTTGGCCTTAAAGTGCCGGATCCTTACCGCTGGCTGGAAGATGACAACTCGGAAGAGACTAAAAAATGGGTGGAGGAACAGAACCGTTTAACTTTTTCTTATCTGGAAAAAATTACTTACCGCGAGAGGATAAGAGCCAGGTTGAAAGAGATTTACAACTATCCCCGCATGGGACAGCCGATCAGAGCCGGGGAGTATTATTTCTTCTATAAAAACGATGGGTTGCAGAATCAGTCAGTAATCTACATTCAGAAAGGACTTGACGGTCAGCCGGAAGTGTTCATCGACCCGAATCAGCTTTCTCCCGACGGAACTATCAGGATAACCCTTGCTGGTTTCTCACCTGATTTTCGCTATGTGGCCATCAACCGTTCGGAAGCCGGTTCCGACTGGTCTGAGCTCAGGGTGATGGAAATTGCCACCCGGAGAGAACTCCCTGACCGTATCAGATGGGTCAAGTTTTCCGGCGCCGCCTGGTTCGGGGACGGCTTTTTCTACAGCGGTTATGATCAGCCGGCACCAGGAGAGGAACTCCGGGCCCGCAACGAATACCAGAAAGTTTTTTATCATAAGCTCGGGACTCCGCAGGAAGAAGATGTTCTGGTTTACCACGACCCGAAAAATCCGCTTCGCTATTACAGCCTGGGAGTTACCGAAGACCAGAAATATGCGATCCTGGAAATTTCTGCCGGAACTTCCGGCAACGAGCTTTACTGGAAGGACCTGACGGCGAAAAACTCTGAATTCAGGCCGCTCATCACCGGATTTGATAACGACAGCGAGGTGATAGACAACGTGGGAGATAAATTCCTTGTGCGGACAAACATCGACGCTCCGAACTTCCGCCTGGTGTTGATCGACCCGAAAAATCCCTCCCGGGAGAACTGGAAGGAAGTGCTGCCGGAGAAACCTGAAGTCCTGACCGCTGCCACCACGGCCGGCGGCTATCTTTTTGCCACCTATCTGCAGGACGCGCACACCAGAGTTTTTCACTGCCGGCTTGACGGCAGCCTCATAAGGGAGATTGAACTGCCGACTCTCGGCACGGCCTCAGGTTTCGGTGGCTGGCGGGATGATAAAGTTGTTTTTTACACGTTCCAGTCTTTCAATTATCCGCCAACTATTTATAAGTATGATCTCGAGAACGGAAAATCGGAGATTTTTGCCCGGCAGGAAGCTAAATTCAACCCGGAGGATTTTGAGGTCAAACAGGTTTTTTATCACAGTAAGGACGGGACCAGGGTGCCCATGTTTATCGTGCACAAGAAAGGGCTGGTGCTCAACGGCAAGAACCCGACTTATCTCACCGGCTACGGTGGTTTTAACATCAGCCTCCTGCCTTCCTTTAACCCGGCCATCCTGATCATCCTGGAAAACGGCGGAGTTTTTGCCCAGCCGAACCTCAGGGGTGGGGGAGAATACGGAGAAAAATGGCATCGGGCTGGAATGCTTGAAAAAAAGCAGAATGTTTTTGACGACTTCATCGCCGCAGCTGAATATCTGATTAAAGAAAAATACACTTCACCGAAATACCTGGCGATTGCCGGGGGTTCCAACGGAGGTCTGCTGGTCGGAGCGGTCATGACCCAGAGACCGGAACTGTTCGGGGTGGCTTTTCCGGCGGTCGGAGTGCTCGATATGCTGAGGTTTCATAAATTTACTGTGGGCTGGGGCTGGGTAGTCGAGTATGGTTCGAGCGATAATGAAGAACAGTTCCGTTATCTCTATAAGTATTCTCCCCTTCACAACATAAAGGACGGAGTCTGTTATCCGGCCACGATGATCACCACCGCCGACCATGACGACCGAGTGGTGCCGGCTCATTCCTTCAAATTCGCGGCCACGCTTCAGGAGAAGCAGGCCTGCAACCGCCCGATTCTCATTCGCATCGAAACACGTTCGGGTCACGGTTCGAGCAACATCACCAAGGCCATCGACGAGCTGACCGACAGATATGCCTTCATGTTTTACCAGATGGGGGTGAAGCCTGTTTACCGCTGAGGCCAGGAACGTAAAAATTAAAGAATAATTATCAGCAGAAAAGAGTTAAAAGTAAAAAGGAACAGGGCTGGATGTTTTCTAAGTATTGTTGAGAGCTGAACATTTCCTGATTGAGGCTGTGAGAAACAGCTATCGGCTGCGGGCGAAGTGTCAACCGCGTTAAGTAAGGTAAAAAAATAGCGGACAAAAGCTGATCAGGTTAGAAAGTAGAAAAGTATAAGAAATAATAGAAACAATCTTCGACAAAGGATATTTGCGGTAGCAACGTCCGCTTAGCAGCTGGTAACCGAACTGCCCTTGACATTTTATGGCCGGTCTTTTATTTCATACTGTTCGAGGAGCTGTCTCCATTTTTCCATAAGGTTCCGGTTGAGTTCCAGCGGGGGTTGAGCTTCCGGTGGAAGGAATGATTTATATGAACGGTTTTTCATATGTTCTTCAAATTCAGCTCTTATTTTCCTGAGCTCATCCGGTCGTGTCAGGAGGTCAAGGGCGGTCAGAGCCATAGCCCGGGCTCCGGCATTCAATCCTTTCCAAGCAATAGATCCGTACACCGAGGCGACGGTCGACCAGTGATGACCGATCGCTCCGGGAACATTTGCCGGAAACCGAACGGTGGCTGTGGGCGCGACCAGTGTAACCTCTCCCACGTCGGTCGATCCGCCGCCGATGAAGCTGTCTCTTGGTTCTCTCAGAGGAGTTACCTCTTTTCTTAAACCTTTCTCCCTGGAATTGAGTTCCTGCTGGAGCGCCCGGGCGAATTCTTCCTCTTCCGGATCCCAGGCTGGCATCCCTGCCTGTTCGATGTTTTTCTGTATCAGTTCCGCCAGAGCTCTGTTTCCGTGGAACTGGTGAGTGGCGCTCAGCACTCTTATTTCTGCCAGTTCGGTGCCGGTGGCCAGGGCCGCGGCCTTCGCGCAATTGACAACTTTTTCGTACATCGACTCGAGTTCTTCATCAGTGTTTCTTATGTAATACCAGACTGAAGCCTTATCCGGAACAACGTTGGGAGCTTCTCCGCCGTCAACGATCACATAATGCAGGCGGTGTGCGGGGTTAAGATGTTCCCTTAAAAAATTGACGGCTACGTTCATGAGTTCCACCGCATCGAGAGCGCTGCGCCCGGCCCAGGGAGCACCGGCGCTGTGAGCCGTCCTCCCCCTGAAAGTGAAGATGACAGAAATGACGGCGTTACCTGAAACTCCATAGGCAGTTCCGAAGTCGCTCGAACTGTGGTTATCTATGACCGCATCAACCTCGCGAAAAAGACCTGCCTTTACCATGTAAGGACGACTGGCCAGAATTTCCTCGGCCGGAGAACCAAACACTTTAAGCGTTCCTTTTATTTTGAACTTTTCCATTGCCTTTTTAGTGGCAATGGCTGCAGCCACAGCTGCCGTACCCATGGTGTTGTGTCCGCAGCCGTGACCCGGAGCTCCGTCGATCAACGGTTCTTTCCTCGGTACCCGACCTTTCTGGGAGAGGCCCGGAAGCGCATCGTACTCGCCCAGAAATCCAATCACCGGTTTTCCTTCTCCCCAGGTGGCTACAAAGCAGGTGGGCATGCCGGCCACGCCTCGCTCAACGGTGAAGCCAGCTTCTTCCAGGGTGTCGGCCAGCAATTTTGAGGATTTGAATTCCTGAAAACCCAGCTCGGCATAAGACCAGATCCGGTCAGAGATCCGGCCAAAGAATTCAATCTGTTCTTTCTGCCCGAGCCAGTCGAGAATGAACTTTTTTTCTGGAGAAAGCTTCTGCTGGCTTTTCTGAGCTGCCTGAACGGCGAAGGTCAGGGATAAACAAAGCAGAAAAATAAGGAAGCCGCTCAAAATGATTCCGGGAGATATCTTTTCTCGAATTTTCATCTTTATTCCCCGTGTTTTATTTATCTTTTTTGTTCCCTTTTCCTGAATTTGTCCAGAAGCTCCGTGTAGCGATTGCTCAGGTCAACTTCCCGGCCTTCGATGAACACGCGGTGAATTCTGGTTCCAAGTTCCAGCAGGTCGCCGTCCGCCAGGACGATGTTGGCCAGTTTTCCTGGCTCCAGGCTCCCCAGTATTTTATCCACTCCGAATATTTCTGCCGGATAGATGGTGACCGCCTTCAGCGCTTCGTTGCGGTCAAGGCCGAAGGCGACCGCTTTGGCCGCGTGGTAGGGGAGATCTTTGGCGGCGCTGGCGCTGGAGGAGGAAAAAGCAATTTTCACTCCGGCTTTATTCAGGATTCCCGGGTTGATATAGAGAGAATCATAACCGTCTTCCCATACCGGCGGGAGGTCATAGAGCGAGCCGATTATGCAGGGAATTCCGGCCCGGCTTATTTCTTCAGCCACCTTGAAGCCCTGTTCCACCTGGTAGAAAATGGCTTTGACCTTTTCTTCCTGGACAAATTTTATAACCTGAACGATGTCTTTATCCGCGTGCACGGAGAAAATAACCGGAAGTTCTCCTTTGACCACCGGAAGCAAGTAGTGACTGGTTTCATCGAAATCTGGTGGAGGAAGAAGAAGATTTCTGGCGGCCGCCAGTCTTCTTTTTTCGTACATCCGCGATCTGTTAAAAAGTTCTCTAAGTTCAGCCAGAGCCCTTTCAGTGGTAACCGCCGCTTCTCCCGCGCCGGTTCCCATAAAGCCCCTCCTTGCTCCTCTGATTCCCGGCAGTTCCACCACCATCGCCAGGCTTTCTTTGATGACCATTTCTCTGTTGGTCCAGCCGTCGAGCTTCACCAGAGTGCTCTGGCCGGAAATAAGACCTCCGGAAGATGCCACCACCGCGGCCACTATTCCATTCGACCGGGCGATCGGGATGTGCATCGAATCGTATTTCAGGGCTTCGATCGCTTTCACCTGAGGGTTGATGCGCCCGGTTTCCCTGTTGTCGACGGTGGCAGCCACGCCGCTTATTTCCACCAGACCCAGCGAAGAAAAACCGTCAATCATCCCCGGATAGGCGGTAAGCCCCTGACCGTCTATTACCTTCGCACCAGCCGGTAGTTCGAGATTGCTGCCAACGGCTTTTATCCGGTCTTTTTCCACGATTATCGTTCCGGAATTGATTTCCGGACCGACGACCGGAACGATTTTCACGTTGATTATCGCCAGGACCCCGGGTTTCTCTTCCCCGGAGGCCATTATTTTTCCATTTTCTGATTGCAAACTCCCTGCGAATAGCCAGGAAAATCCGGCGCACAGAACTGCGGCTGTCCACAGAACGAGAATTCTGAATTTATTCAGAGAAAAAAGCTTTCTCATGAACATCTCAGTAGCCTCCTTTCCTGGCAGCAGCTTCCTCTCTTTCTTTAAGTATCTGCTGCCGGTCGAAATAGACGTCTCCTTCTATTATCGTCATCTCGCAGCGGGTATAGGCGCTCATCGGATGATTTTCAAACAGTGCCAGGTCAGCCTGTTTTCCCACTTCTATGCTCCCGACCAGATGGTCAACGCCCAGCTGTTTCGCCGCGTTGATGGTGATCATTTTCAGGGCTTCGTCCGGCGTGAGACCGTATTTAACCGCCTTTCCGGCTTCGTTGAACAGCCTCCGCACCCTTTCAGAGCTGTCTGAATTTATCGAAACCAGGATGCCCCTTTGAGTGCAATAGGCAGCGTTGTAAGCAATTCCTTCGGCTGCCTCCATTTTGTAAGCCCAGCTGTCGATGAAGACTGAAATTCCTACGCCGGCTTCGAGCAGTTCATCGGTGATCTTGTAAGCTTCCCAGGCATGTTCGAAGGCGGCTATCTTAAAGCCGAACTCTCTGGCCAGACGCAGGAATTCAACCATCTCGGTGGCCACATAAGCGTGGCAGCGGGCATAAAGCTTTCCCCGGAGCAGGTCGGCCAGAGTTTCCAGCCTCAGGTCTTTTTTAGGAGGGAGTAATCCCCGCGGAGGATTTTTCGAATTTTTAAGCTTCTCGTATCTTTCCCAGGCAGCCATGTATTCCCTGGCGCGCAGAAGCTCGCGGCGGATGATGGCGTTGGCTCCCATTCTGGTCGCCGGGTAACGCTGTGGTCTTCCGGGGAGGAGAGTCCGGTTTGATTGTTTGACGTTTTCTCCAAGAGCAAATTTCAGCGTCGGCCAGGCTTCTTTAACCACCATCTTCTCCGACGGTTGACCCCATTTCAGCTTCAGCACGACGTTGCGCCCGCCGATGACGTTGGCGCTGCCGTGCATCGTATGGACCATCGTTACGCCGCCGGTCAGAGCGGTAAAGATGGCAGGGTCGTCGGGGTTGATGACGTCAGCCATGTCGACTTCGGGAGTGATGGCATCAGTTCCTTCGTTGGTTCCGGAGAGTCCCAGGTGGGTGTGGGTGTCGATTATGCCCGGTATCAGATATTTGCCTGAAGCATTGATCACTCTGGTGCCGGGAGGCGGGGTGAGGTTCGGTCCGATCTGCTTGATTATCCCGTTGATGATCAGGACGTCAGCTCCGTAAATTGGCGGAGCGGTCACCGGCATGACGATCGCGTTCTTTATGAGAAGGTTTCCGGCAGCCAGAAGAGAATTGACCGGCGCCAGAAAAATCAGGCTCAATATCGGAATTAAAAATGTTTTGAGGAAGTTCTTTCTCATTGGCTTTTCTCCTCATAATTGAACAGAATTCCGTCGACGATGACTTTGACCACGCGGGTTTTTTCGGCGAACAGGTCCCCCCGGGTCAGAATCAAATTGGCTATTTTCCCGGGTTCGAGCGTTCCCAGCTGTTTTTCCAGGCCAAGGATTCTGGCGGAATCAGCTGTCAGGGCTTTCATTGCAGCTTCAGCTGGAAGACCCGCCCTGATTGCCGCCTGAATGTTTTTCAGGAAACTGGATTCAGAAAGCCCGAAACCGGTCAGCGCAAAATGGATATTTTCCTTGAGCAGCACAGCCGGGTTGGCCGGGTAGATTTCGGCTTCTGCCTTTTTCCTTACAGCTTCTCCCTGCTGATTGTAAATGTTGACGCTAGGTGGCCGGAAGTCAACTGTAACCAAAAGAGGCACTTTCGCCCGGTTCAGATGTTCAACCACCCTCCAGGCTTCGTTGCAGCCGGCAAGGATTCCATTCAGCTTGAATTCTTCGATCAGGCGCAGGGCTCTCTTGATGTCTTCCTGGTTGTTGCATTGAAACACCACCGGCTTTTTCTCCACCACGAAGGGAATCAGCGCTTCGAGAAAAGGATCGTACTCGGGTCTTTTAAGAAATAGAGGAGAAGCCGAATATTTTTTCCGGTGGAGGTCGTAATGAAGTGTGTCATAAAATTTCTGACGGATGAAAGCGACCGTGCCCATCAGACTTGAAGGATAAATTCCTCTCTCGGTGGTGAAATTAATATGAAGAGCCCAGGGCTGTCTTATGACCATCTGGTTGAGCTGTTCTCCGTTGAGGTTGAGGATAACGCTCTGTCCCTGGAAAATGCCGCGTGAGGGAGCTACCACCACGGTGGTGAAGCCGGTTTTGTGCCAGGATTCAATTGTTTGCTTCTTTGGTTTCAGCTCCTTAAGCACCAGAAAGTCAGGAAATTGCTGGGGTTCCGAAGGCTGACTCAGAGCGCTGAGAAATTCAGCCGGCGTTTGCGGCTGCTCCTGCTGTTTTACTTCCAGGAACAGATTGGTGTGAGCGGAAATCAAACCTGGATAGGCGGTCAGGCCGCTGGCCTCGATTACCTCAGCATCTTCTGGAATCTTAATCTTTCCGGCGGGTCCGATGGCTTCGATCAGCCCGTCCCTGACAACGATCGTGCCTTTTTCAATGGCTGGTCCTGAGACTGGAAAGATCCGGCAGTTAACCAGCGCGTAAGTCGGTTTGACTTCCGGGGAGGCAGCCAGTTCTACACCGGGGAGAGAAATCGCGGCCAGAATTAAAGTGAGCCCGGCCAGAGCCTTCCAGCCTTCCAGGAAAATGAGTTTCCTCTCTCTTTTTTTCATAGTCCTCCTTCCTGAATTGGTATCATTTTTCTAATTATGTATGTATTTTTTTTGACAGAAGTTTCTGTCAGGGGAGATAAAAATAACATGGGGAAAATGCGTAAGATAAAACAGTGGCTGTAGATCTTTCTGGCTGCAGTGTTTGAAGATTTGCCTGAGATGGTAATCAGCAATTTATAATCACAGCACATAAAATATTTCAGGTAATATATCTTATATTTGTCACTTTGCCTGTCAATAAAAATTTTTGACCGGAACGCCGTGTTTTTATTGATGGATCAACCTTAAAAGTTTATCTTGTGTTAATTACTCGAATGTAATAAAATTACGACTAAATTAACAAGCTTGAAACTTACAGCGGTAAAAGGAGTTTCAGATGAAAAAGATAATGTTTCCGGCAATTTTGATTCTGCTGCTCATGCTGGCTCTGCCCGGCATCGCCCAGGATAAGAAATTCGGTCTTGGCATAATTCTCGGCGAGCCTACCGGGTTAATTGCCAAATACTGGACGGGTCGCACCACGGCTTTCGATTTTGCCGGTTCCTGGTCTTTTGAAGGCGAAGATTCTCTGCATTTGCACGCCGATTATCTATTTCACAGTTTTAATATATTCAAAGTGGACAGGGGAAAACTTCCCGTCTATTACGGAATAGGCGCCAGACTGAGCCTCCAGGATAAGACCAGGTTCGGGATTCGCCTCCCGGTTGGAATCAGCTATATGTTTGAGAAGGCTCCGTTCGATATTTTTGTGGAGATCGGGCCGGTGATGGATGTCATCCCGGCCACCAAACTGCGTGTGTTCGGGTTCATCGGTTTCAGGTATTATTTCTGATAATCCATAAAACGCTTTGTTTCCTTCGCTCTTTTGCTTCCTCAGACGGGGCAAAAGGGTTTTTTTATTTTCTTATTTTTTCTTGCGCTGAGGTTAATAGCGCCAGGTTTTTTCTGTAGATGATAATCCAGTAAATAAATTCGCTATCTTCAGTAAACTCCACCGGTCTTCGTCCGGCTGTTTTTACTGCACAACCGGAGCGGCATTATATTCAGCGGGATTATCTTCCGGGTATTCTCTTTGAGCTGAAATAAAAAGGCAGGTGGAAATTAAAACAAAAATGATTAAAATCTAAAAACCGGATAAAAAAGAGGAGCAGAGAGATGCTGACGCTAATCGAAAAGATAATATTGAGCCTTCTGGTGTTGCTCACGGGCGTTCTTTTCCTTGCTCCCGTGGTTAAGCGCATTATGATTCTCGCCTGCTGTCAACCGGTGAGCCGAACGGATTTGCTGCTGCGCAGGTTTTTCTACACCGTATCCCGGGTTTTTCTCCAGCTCTGCACCCTGAAGGATGAAAGACCCTGGACTGGAGCCGCTCATCTGCTGATTTTTTATGGCGCGTTAGCCTTTGACACGATGACCGTCAATCATGTGATCGAGGGGTATGTTGACGGTTTTTATCTTTTCGGGAGCACCGTCGCCGGAAGGCTGTTTTCCGCTTCGGTTGACCTTTTTTCTCTGACCGTTCTGGCGGGAGTGACCTTTTTTGCCGTCAGAAGGTTTTTTCTGAAACCGCCCGCGTACAACACCGGAAACCGTGATTCGGCCATGATTTACACCTTCATTTTTCTGGCCGTGGCCACTTTCCTTGTGTTCAACATGTTCTCGGTGGCCAGTCATCCGGGCCGTCATACCTGGGCTTTTCTCAGCCGCTGGCTCGCGGGGCTTCTCGGTGTTAGCTCCCTGCCGGAGACTTCACTTGCGCTTAACTTAAAGATTTCCTACTGGCTGCATGCGCTGGCTGTTTTCTCGTTCATCGCCTACGTGCCTCACTCCAAGTATTTCCATCTGTTCGCCGGTCCAGTAAATCTGTTTTTCCGCCGGAGCGGACCTTCAGCTTCGATGAAACCGATCAACCTGGAGACGGCTGAAAATTTCGGCCTGGAAAAAGCGTCCGATATAACCTGGAAAGATGCCCTGGATGCTTACGCCTGTGTCGAATGCGGGCGGTGTCAGGACGTCTGCCCGGCCTTCCAGAGCGGACAACCTCTTTCTCCGAAGATGGTTATATATAACCTGGAAAGGCATCTTCTTGCGGAGAGCCAGAAAATCATAAGAAACAAACGGGAAGAGCTGCTGCCTCTGGTTCCCGGGGTGTTTACCGAAGAGGAAATCTGGGCCTGCACCACCTGCGGCGCCTGCCTGCATGCCTGTCCGTTTGATATAGAGCATCCGGACAAACTTCTCGGGCTGCGTCAGAATCTCGTTCTGGCGATGGGGCGTTTTCCGGCCGAACTCGGCGGTTTCTTCCGCAAACTGGAAATACACGGGAATCCCTGGGGATACCCGGAGTCAGAAAAAACTGCGTTTATTTCTGAGCTCGGGGTTAAAACTCTGGCTGAACACCCGGCTGCGCGCTATGCGCTCTGGCTGGGCTGCTTCGGTTTCTATGACGAACGAGGCCGGAAAATTGCCCGGTCGATGGTGAAGATTCTGCGGTCGGCCGGGCTGGACTTTGCGCTCGTGGGGAAGGAAGAACGTTGCTGCGGAGATTCGGCCAGACGGCTCGGGAATGAATATTTATTTCAGGCTCTGGCTCTGGAGAACCTTAAAACCCTCTCCCGACATAATTTAGAAGGATTGATTACCTTCTGTCCGCATGGTTATAACGTTTTCAAGAACGAGTATCCGGCTCTGCTGGAATTTCTTGAAGGGTTTGATGAGGAAGAAAAGAGGAAGTTGAGGAACATCAGAGTGATATCCCATCCGGAACTTCTGGCGGAGCTTCTGGCCTCGGGCAGAATTTCAGCCGGAAAACTTCAGTCCGGCCTTTTTGCCGGCATCTACACAGTCCACGATTCCTGCTATTATGGCCGCCATAACCGGCTTCTGGAAGAACCGAGAAAAATTCTAAAAGCAGCGCTGCCGGGAAAACTTCAGGAACTAAGGAATTCCAGGGAACACAGCTTCTGCTGCGGCGCGGGTGGAGGTTTGATGTGGACCGAGCAGAAGCCGGGTAAAAGAGTAAATCATCAACGCTGCCGGGAAATAGTGGCCAGCCGGGCGCGCCTGGTGGCCAGCTCCTGCCCTTACTGCCTGACGATGCTTGAAGACGGTTTTCGGGATCTGGCCGCCGCGGATATCACCGTAATGGATGTGGCTGAAATTCTGGCGGCTGCACTAACTGATACTGACAGGCTGAGCGATTCCTGAAAAGCCTGAATTGGCTGAGGGGGCGGGCGGCTTCTTGCTATCGGGGCTGAAATCGGCTATAAATTATTATAGTGCGCCTGTAGCTCAGTTGGATAGAGCGACGGACTCCGGATCCGTAGGTCGCGCGTTCGAATCGCGCCAGGCGTACTCTCTTCAAATTAGAATTATGCGGGTGGGAGAAAATAATCCGGTTCCGAAAATGGTTCGGACTTATTTCCGCCGATTATTGATTTTTATTTTTTCCCTGGTTTTTATATCAGGCGGAAATTCTGTCAGCTCTGCTTCTGCCGGTGAGGCCGCCGGGGCCAGCTTAAACCTGAATCTGAACATCGGTCAGTTTCTTTTCAATTTTTCTAACTATTCATCTTTTTTCCCGGTTTCTTCTCTTCTGCCGTCTGATGATCAGGTTCCATCTTCAGAGAAAGAGATTTCAACTTCGGAGAGCGCCCGTAAAAAATTCTACCGGGTGTTGAGGGTGATAGACGGGGACAGTCTGGAAATTGAGGGAGTGGGAGAGGTCAGGTTGATCGGAGTGGATACTCCCGAACTCTACCATCCGCTTAAACCAATTCAGTACTATGCTGAAGAAGCCTCGAATTTCGTCAAAAAGCTGGTTGGCGGTTCCCGGGTCAGGCTGGAATATGACCGGGAGAAGTATGATAAATACGGCCGGACTTTAGCCTACGTTTATCTTGAAGACGGACACTGTCTGAATGAGGAAATCATAAAGAATGGATATGGCTTTGCTCTTACCCGCTTTCCGTTCAAGCGTCTGAAAAAGTACCTCAGTCTTGAAGCGCAGGCGCGGGCGAAAGGGCTCGGTTTATGGAGCAATCAGGGGCTGGACGAATTTTTGTGGATTTTGAAACAGGGAACTTTTCCGTATGAAATTTTCGAAATGGCCAACAACTGGTGGGCGATAAGGTATAAAGATTTTGTCCGGCTGCGGCTGACGGCTGAAGAATTGCAGAGGGAGCTGGTAAATTTGCGGCGATGGACCCATGAATTTTCGCTCACCGACCTGGAAAAAACGCTCCTTTCGAACGGCTGGGTTAAGGTGAGCAGATGAAAAAAAGAGTCGGTCTGCCTTTGATCTTTCTTTCCTTTTTTATCGCCGGTTCGCTCTGGCTTTTTTCCACACAGGAAAAAATCGTCGACTGGAGAGAGGCCAGAAATTATGTCGGTCAGCAGGTGGTGGTTGAGGGAGTGATCGTCAGGGCTTACAATTCAGGTCGCGCCTGCTTCCTGAATTTTCATCCGGATTACCGGCAGTACCTGAGTTTGGTGATATTCGCCTCGGATTTTCAGAAATTTCCCAGCCGGCCAGAAGAATACTATCTGAACAAAAAGGTCAGAGTAAAGGGGCGGGTTGTCCTTTACCAGGGTCGGCCGGAAATAATCCTGACCTCCCCCTCACAGATAACCGTCGTTGAAGAAAAAGTAGCTCCAGGGTCGGCGCAGAAAGCAGCCACGGATAACAAAGAGGTCAGAGCCGGACCGGAAAAGGTTGAAGAAATTTCCTGGGAACAGGCAGCTTCATATTACGGGCAGACTGTCTGGGTAAGGGGAAGAGTGGTGGCTGCCAATAATACCGGGAAGGTTTGCTTCCTGAACTTTCACCGCAACTGGCGTCGTTATTTTACCGTGGTTATTTTTGCTTCAGATTTTCACCGATTTCCGCAACCGCCGGAAAAGCTTTACCTGAACCGGGAAATCAGAGTTTACGGTCTGGTGCGCGAGTACCAGGGAAAGCCGGAAATAATCGTCAGCAGTCCGGAGCAGATTCAGATCATCGATTAGGGCAGACCGGTCCGGGTTTTTTCTGGTAATATTTCTGGTGGTATTGTTCAGCCGGATAAAAGCTGCGGAAAGGCGCTATTTCAGTAACTATTTTTTTGCTGTATCGGCCGCTGGCCTGGAGTTCATCCCTGACTTTTTCGGCTATCTGTTTCTGTTCCAGAGTGTGGTAAAAGATGGCCGAGCGGTAGTTGGGGCCGACATCCGGACCCTGGCGGTTGAGCTGGGTAGGGTCATGCAGGGCGAAAAACTCTCTTACCAGCTGTTCGTAGGATATAACCGCCGGGTCAAAGACCACCTGAACGGCCTCGGCGTGCCCGGTCCTGCCGGTTAAAACCTGACGGTAATCAGGATTAACAGTTTTCCCGCCGCTGTATCCGACCACCGTCTCCAGCACTCCGTTGAGCTGACCCAGCCGGTATTCAACACCCCAGAAGCAGCCGGCAGCCAGCGTGGCCACCTCCGGAACTCTTTCTCTCGCTTCAGCTGCCGGGAGAAATTTCATGGCCACCGAGTTGATACAGAAGTGTTTTCCTGAAGGAGCCGGGCCGTCATAGAAAAGATGACCGAGGTGGGCGCCGCAAACAGCGCAGCGAACTTCTGTCCGGCGTGTTCCCGGCGACCGTTCATCATGATATTCGAGATGGGCTTCGCTGAAGGCTTCTTTGAAACTCGGCCAGCCCGTCCCGTGGTCGTACTTGTCTTCCGACCGGAAAAGGGGAGTCTCGCAGGCGGCGCACAGATAAATTCCTTCTTCCCAGAAGTTGTTGTACTGCCCGCTGAAAGCTCGCTCGGTGCCTTTCTGAAACATAACCCGGAACTGCTCCGGAGTAAGCAGTTTTTTCCATTCTTCCGACGATTTGTTTAACTTTCTCATTGTTATTCCTTCCCCGGATTGAAGACTGGCGGGTGAGTCGCTCCTGTAGATAAGAGCATTCAGCCCTTTCCATCCGGCCCGGGCCAGAAGCAAACTCACTCCGATAATGATTATTTTCTGGTATATTTTTAGCATTTTTTTGCTCCCGATCGTCTCAATTCTGACATTTCCACTATACCCTAAAAAACGGTTCGCAGTAATAGCGGCAGGTGGAAGACCTTTAACCACCGGATGGGATTTGATGGTAAAATTGCCTTCAGATGAAATGGCGGCCAGAAATTTTGAGTTTTTCTTCAGCCGCTTTTACATTCATTTTCAGAAAGGAGAAAGAAAAATATGAATCAAGGGTTTAAGTTTCTGACCCTCTGGGTTATCACTCTGGTTCTGGTCAGCCTGGTCGATGCCCTCTGGCATCTGGTGATTTTCGGTCGGGCTTACCGTGAAGATTTTAAGGTGCTGGCCATCCTCAAGAATAACCGGATAGTATTCAGAACTTTTTATGGTTTTCTGGCGCAATTAGTTCTGGTGAGCTGTCTTATTCTTCTGGTTATTTTCCGCGACCCGGAAAAGGTTAAATTTTCCGTTTTAGTTGGGGCGATGGCCGGGCTGCTGGCTATAACTGTGTACGGCCTGACCAATTATGCGCTGATAAAGGACTGGAGCCCGAGGCTGATGGTCCTTGAAGTGGTCTGGGGACCACTGCTCGGAGCCTGGGGCGGATTGGTGGTCAGTTTAGCCTACCGCTGGCTTTTCCGTTAAAAGCGTCAGCAAGCTATCCAGCTTGGAAGTTCAGTCGTCATGACGTTCAGACCGGCGGGGCGGCCAGGGAAAAAAAGCGCTGGTTTTGTTTTTGTAAGCTTCAAACTCAGGATTTCCCCGGTATTTTTTCTCCAGCAGCGGCACTCCTGAGACCTCAGTCAGAAGAAAGGTTATCAATAAAGGGCTTATTATTCCCAGCCAGCCGAAAGGAGCAGAAAGCGCGATCAGAAAAATTCCCCACCAAATTAGCGCTTCACCGAAGTAATTAGGGTGGCGCGAGTATTTCCAGAGACCGGTGGTGATGATCCGCCCGCGGTTTTCTGGATTCTTCTTGAATTGCCAGAGCTGGGCATCCGCCACCGCTTCAAAAATGAAACCGGTCAGCCAGATAACCAGTCCTGAAAATTCAAGCAATCCCGCGCGCTGGCCACGGCTGTTTAACGCCAGAAGAGCCGGGGTCAGGATTATCAGCATGAAGAATCCTTGAAGCAGAAAAATCTGAAAATAGCTTCTGAAAATAAACTTCTTTCCCCATTTCTGCCGCCAGTGAGCATACCGGTAGTCTTCAGGCTTTCCCCTGTTTCTTTTATAAATATGCCAGGCCAGACGAACCCCCCAGATGGCAATCAGCGCGGCAATCATAAACTGGCGCGGGTCGACAGACTGATGTTTCAGTCTATCTTTCAACAGATGAACGAATACCACCAGAACGAAACCGGGTCCCCAGGCGATGTCGACGATGGAAGCATTTTTCTTTATAAGAGAAAGAATGAAAACTGTGTTCATGTAAAGGAAAATAATTATGGCTGATATCCCGAAAATATTTAACACCACCCTTCTCTCTGCTGGTTTGGTTATCTAAGGTCTGCCATCGGGACAGGTCTACTCATAAGAAAGGCAGATGCCTACAGAACCGAAGCCGTTGTGCACCCCAACCACCGGCGCAGCGTCCATGATGAAACTGGCGGGACGACCGCAGATTTTTTCTATTTCTCTGGCATAAGCCTGAGCCCTCTCTGGCTCTCTCACATGAACTACGGCGAATGAATGTATTTTCCTCTCGACATGTCTTTTCTCGACCGTTTTCAGGATTTTCCGGAAACTCTGACTGCGGCTGAAAGTCTTGCCGGCGGCGGCTGCCCGTCCGTTTTCGTCTAAGGTGATGATCGGTTTGATGTTCAGCAGGCGCGCCAGAAGTCCTCTCATCGGACTTACGCGGCCTCCCTTTACCAGGAATTTGAGAGTCTTAACGTCCACCAGAAGTTCTGTTTTCCGGGAGAACTCTTCCACCATCGCGGCCATTTCTTCCAGATCCTGGCTATCCGGCCAGCTCTCGAGCAGTCTCATCACAATCAGACCGAAAGTTCCCGAAAGATGCCGGGTGTCCACCACCCTGATTTTCCGGTCAGAAAATTTTTCAGCCACTTTCTTCGCCAGCTGATGATAGCCGGAAAGTCCGCTCGAGATGGTTAGAACCAGAATCGACTGAAAGTGGCTGCTGAGAAAAGAAAACAAATTTTCGACGGTTTTGGGTGAAGGCTGAGAAGTGCGTGGCAGAATTTCCTCTTTTTCCATGATTTCATAAAGGTTGTCCGCGGAGATGGTCAGTTTGTCGAGAAAGACGTGTTCTCCTATGTTGAAGGGAAAAGGAACGACCGCAATCTGGTTCTGTTCGAGGATTTCTGCCGGCAGGTCGCAGGAGGAGTCGACAACCAGGGCCACCGGTCTTTTAGGATTTCGGGCCAGCGCTGCCTGCAGTTTCATATCCTCAACTTTTGGCTGGGAAATAACCGCCAGCTCTCTCAATGCCAGGAAAAGTTCCTGCGGATGGTTGGTGTGCACGTGGAACCTGGCTTTTCTCTCAGAACCCCCGACTATGGCGGAATCGCCGGCTGAGTTGACTATTTCCTTGATTTTTTCCAGATTCAGGTTCTCACCGAGAAGCAGAGCTTCGGTACAGTAGCGGAATGGAATATTTTCTTTAATCCGGTGAGGGGCTTCCTGAAATTCTATCTCCAGGATTTCCTTCTGCAGAACGCTTTTCAGGCTTCCCTGGCGAATAAAGTTCAGGACGCCTTCGATAAAATCGACAAACCCCCGGGCACCGGCGTCCACCACTCCGGCTTTTCTCAGCACCGCGAGTTTTTTCGGAGTTTCCTGGAGAGCCTCCCGCGCTCTGGCCAGAGAATGGTGCAGGAGATCCTGGAAATCGTAAAAACGGTGACGGTTGCGGTAGACTTCCTCCGCCCACTCGCGAATGAGGGTCAGCATCGTGCCTTCCTGGGGATGGGAAAGAGCCCCGTAAGCGTAACGAACGGCATTCCTCACTGATTCGCCGAAACGGACGGTGGAAATTTTTATCTCGTTGCCGAGTTCCTTGCTGAGTCCGTATATGTATTGGGCAAAAATCAGACCCGAGTTTCCGCGTGCCCCGGCTAGAGCAGCCTCGGATATTGATTGCAGGGTTTCTCGGAGGGATCTGGAAGGGCGCGCCTGTTCGGCGATGGCCTTCACGGTCGAAGCCAGGTTCGTCCCCGTGTCTCCATCAGGTACCGGGAACACGTTAATTTTGTTCAGGTAGGAAAAATTTTTAATGACAGCCTGACCGCCGGCGAGAAAAGCTAAATAAAGCCTTCTTCCGTCAAGGTATTTTATTTTCATCGAAAGCCATTAACCTCAAAATAAAAAAAATTTCTCTCTCATTTTAACATAAAGCCCGCAGATTTACCATCCAGTTTATCATCCACCTGGAATTATATGCACCCGGGCTTCTAATGCTTTCCTGACATCCGCCGAAGACGAGGCTTATAATTCTATAATTCCTGTCGCAGGTGCTTCGGGAGATAGAACATCGATTGATGTGTCTGCCCGTCATAAAAACGGAGCGGACCTCTTATCCTTTCGGAAATGCGCCGGTCGATTTCTTCCGGCGGCAGCAGGGGATTCAGGTGGTTTTTAACGCCCAGGATGAAACCCCAGGAGCTGTCGAACGAAGGGATGTAAGTCTGATAGGAGTAATTGTGGCTGAACACCTGTGAGAGATTTCTTTTGATCAGGAAGTGATTTTCTTCCTGGCCGGGTCTGGTGGTTTCTCCCTGGGTGACCAGGATACCTTCCGGTGTCAGATGGTCGTAAGCCAGACGGTAAAATTCAGGGGTGTAGAGGCGAAAAGCCGGAGTGTCCGGATAGGGTTCCGGAAGGTCCATGATGATCACGTCATACATCTCTTCCGTCTGCTGGATGAAATCCCAGCCGTCCTGAAGGACCAGCTGAAAATGCGGATGGTTAAGGGCGCCATGGTGCCACTCGTGGAGGTATTTTCTGGAAAAATCGATCATTTCTGCGTCTATGTCGACCCCGGTGATCTTCAGGTGGTCGTATTTCAGTAACTCGCGGATGGTCGCACCTTCGCCCACGCCGAGCACCAGGACTTTTCTCGGGTGGGGGTGCAGAAGGAGAGGCGGGTGAACCAGGGCTTCATGATAGATGAATTCGTCCTTTTCGGCTGATTGCATTTTTCCGTCGATGATCAGACATTTGCCGAGACTTTCAATTTCTATGATCTGGATTCTCTGGATCGGCGAGCGGTAATCCACCAGCACTTTTTTCACGGCGAAACAGTGGAGCTGATCGGGGGCGTTGCGGTCTATGTACCATTGAGAAAAATCTCTCTCTTCCATCGCCGCCTCCTTCTCAGGATGAATTAAATAGCCTTCGCCAGAAGGGCAGAAACTGATTCAGTTTTCTTGCTTATTTTACAATAATTTAAGTTTCCTGGCTATCAAAAAAGAATTAAGAAAAAACATCTCTCTGCTGCGGCCAGCTCAATTTCACATACGATCCAATCCTGAAAATAGAATCCAGCATCTTCCTTTTCTAAAGTCCATGTGTCTGAGATGGCCATCAGCCGATTTGTATTTCAGCGAATCACCTGGTAGATTTCCTTCCAGGACCTTACTCTCAGCATAGACCCGACAGGTTGTTCGAGTCTTTCGATGGTTGAATCGTATTCCTGAACGTAGATATCCTGTTTATAAGTGCCGCTTACCCTCTGCCTTTCGCCGGTGGTCACCGCCTGTCGCGCTTTGCTGGCCAGAGCCAGGTAATCGACCGGACGGCCCTGGGCGTCTTTCAGAGCGCTGCCTCCGGTTGGCACTCCGAGCACCGGTTGAACAAACCTGGCATAAAGCTTGCCGGCTTCGCCGCCTATGTTCTGGCACGGATCGGCGGCTTCTATGCTGCCTTTTAAGGTGGTGAAATACACGATGTAATTAGCCACCACCGGGTCGGCCCAGACTTTTTCTCCCCGGGTCAGGGTGCCGACATTCTTGCTGGCCTGAATGCCAGTTTCGTTTATGTCTCCCATGTACCATTCCACTTCGGGTTTTTTCCCGTCATCAATCAGGGCGACAAAAGAATAAAAACGGTCGGCCGGAGCCTGCTCATGACCGCCGGTGCCGAAATATATTCTCGGGTAGTTCTGGCTGGTGGTGGAATAGCCTTTCCAGACCGCAGGCCTGGTGATGATTGGATAGTTGCACCTATCTGTGTATATATCTGAGAGATTCCATTGCCCGGGATTCCCCGAGGTAACGTCCAGACGCCACAGCCGGCCGTCAAGGTCGCCAATATAAACGTAATCCACGTATCCGTCGTTGTTGAGGTCAATGCCGTTGGGAGAACCCGGCAAAGATACATAAATATCGGGAAATGGATTAGGATGTATTTTGTTTTTATCAGAAGAATCGAGATTTTCAATCAGGTTTTTGTTGCCACGGGAAGACCAGACAACCTGACAATTATCAACCCTTATGGCGACAAAAGCATTTCCAGCATAGCCGTTATCCAGTGGATTGGGATAACCCGAACCAACAAAAGCCACCCAGGTAGGGTTGCCTGATACTTTTACTCTGGCAATGAAAGGCACAGACCAGGTCTGGCCGTTGGTAAAATAGTAATAGGTTTGTCTTCCTTGCTTAAATTCGAAATCCTGTCCGGCAAATTCCCACATCGGTTTCGGGTCTTCCGGGTCGGTGACATCCAGAGCAAAGTAATAATAAAATGAGGCGTTCTTTTTAGGATATTTGTTGAAGCCATCGGGGAATTGACCGTTTCCTTCACCCTGACCGCAGACGAGAACCGTGCGCCACTGTCCGTTGATATAAACGTCGGCCACCGAGGGAGAGCTGTCGACGTAAGCTTTTCTCGAAAAATATCTTAGTTTTGTTGCCTGGTCGACCGGCCACATTTCCTTCAGCCTCGGAAGAAGATTGTACGGGATGTAAGCCCAGAGCTCCTCGCCGGTCGAGATGTCAAAACAGTGCAGCATCCCGTCGTTCGCCCCTACATAAGCCACTTTTCTCCTGTTCCTGAGGGCTTCACGAAATTCCGCGTAGCCGTCGCCCATGACTCTCGGGTCTTCGGAAGGTGGCCCGACCACCGCCGGAGTCGAATGGTTGATGTCCCCGAGCCTCCAGTAACGACCGTGTCCCCGGACGAACAGTATCAACGCCTCTTCGTTGTTCTGATAATCGCTCAGCAGGGGCTTAAGTGTGTTCAGATTGTTCAGACTGAACTCAATGCGCTCCAGCCTGCCCACCGGAGGCTGGTTGCGGTCGGTGTTGATCGCGGTGTAGATTTTCCGTGTCCTGGGGTCCCGTTCCATCAGAAGTTCTCCCGCGTCCCACAGAAGTTCCACTCCCTGAGCCAGCCAGCGTCCGGTGTCTGATCCCAGGTCCGACCTGGTGACCGTCCGCAGGTTGGAGTATGTGTTCTGAATTGAAGTCATACCGGTTACGTCGTAAGCCCTTAGGTGCCCTTCCCAGCCGGGATAGATGAAGGAAGCAGCCAGAATCAAGCGCCGATTCTGCCCGAATCTGTCGATGACCGAAGTGGCCACTGACGAACGCGAATATTCCTGCCGCCCCACATAGGTGTACTCTATGGTCAGATTTCTAATAAGCGGGGTGTCAAAAGAAGCATCGGTGAATTCAGCCATCGCGTCTTCAGGCGCCGAAAGTATGGCTTTCCATCTCAGGTCGGCTCCAAAATTGTTGAAGGTATGCCAGCCGTCGTCAGACCAGGGACGAATGTTTGTACCCTCAAAGGTTCTGTAAGGTTCCCAGTGGAGTCCACCGTCGTTCGATAAATAGTACTCAATTTTCAACCCCTCTGCAGATCCCCTCACCCCCTGGTTCAAAAATCTGATTCTGGCCTTGGTAATGGCATACTGTCTCTGGTCTAATAATCCGACCACCACGTTGGTGGATACGGCCTCTCCATATGTGGCGTAAACATGGGCCAGTTTATTGATGACCAGATAGTAATCACCGGAGTGGTTGGCATCGGCTAAGATGAGGTCGAGGTCGTCGTCGTTGTCATAATCTAACATCGTGCATATATCTACATCATAATAGGGGGGCAGAATTGGCTCGCAGCTATTAAGGCATTGAAAATTCCATTGAATTTCTCTGTAGATAATTATTTCTCCGGTGTCAGGGTCGGTGGTGGTCACTTCCTGAAAACCCTTATTCCAGAATATCCACATCCGCGCCTGGTTTCCGGCATTCCAGCGGTCGGTGGCTCCAAAAATCGAAGGCCTGCCGTCAAGCCGGAAATCGGTAACGGTGAGAGCCACGGTTCCGGTGCATCTTAAATCAGGTATGGGTATTTCGCTTCTGGTGAATTTTCCGGTTCCATCATTCTGATAATAAACGAGATAAGGCCAGGCGTTGACCGAACCGGCAACTATGTCAATGTCGCCGTCAAGGTCAAAGTCGCCGGCGACCACGGCCGAAGTGCCGCGGTCGGTGCGACCGTCAGGGGTCGGAGCCCTGAATCCCGTTCTCTGGTCGTAATTAAGTTCGCTAATTTCCCATTCGTTTATGTTTGACCAGCGTAACGTACCCGGATTTTTTACCAGAAAGATTTTATCCTCGCTGGCCACCAGAATGTCAGGGTCGCCGTCCTTATCCAGGTCTACGGTATGAAGATGGTTGGCGGCCCAGTTGCAGTAGATTCGAGCATCCTGGAACCTGGCGGTGAAATTAAGGTTTCTCGGGTCAATCCTCGGATAAAAAACCGGGTTTTCCCTGGTTCCCTGGTTGATGTACATGCAGGCAACAAAATTAGAGTAGGAAAAGCTGTCGTTGCCGTTTTTATAGAAGAAGATATCCAGCAAACCGTCGCCGTTATAATCACCGACGGTGATTGAAGCCGGACCGACAGTAAGTCCGGTATCAATGATGAAAGAATTGTCAACCTGGAAGACTATGGCGTCATCGTCAATTCCATCGCCGTTGGCATCGTTAAAATAATTCCAGACCATCTTTAACGAGAAGTCGTTAAGGTCCAGGCCAACAAGGTCGGGCTTCCCGTCGCCGTTAAAATCTCCGGCCGCCACCACATACATCCTGGCTCCCATCCCGGCGGGCTGGGTGACTTCGAAATTGCCGCCGAGGTAATTCAGCTGCACAGGACCCGGGGGCCATTTACCCACGGAGGAATTAGCTTTGTCTTTATATTCGTCAGTGTTAAAGTTTTCAGTAAACGACGAAGTGTATTCGATGCAGGGCGTTTGCGGCTGAACCTGCCCGGTAAATTTCAGCACGATCAGGGCTGCGCCGATGAGGGTTATGCCGAGTATTAAAATTGTTTTTTTGCTCATTTTTTGCTCCCTTCCCCGCCTTCCGGCGATTTATGTTTGCCATTATTAATTAATTTCATCCTATCAGGTTGAATAAATCGCTTTGTTCTCACTGGTTTACCTCTATCTCTATTTCCAGCCGGCAGGTGGCCAGAATCCTGTCAGTCACTCTCGGCCCGGCTCTGACTACTCCGATGCAGACCATCAGAAAATCGCTCGAGTCGGTGGTTCCAATTCCCGCCTCATCGTCAATGAGGAAAACTGTATAACGGTATCTTTCATCCAGCCTTCCTTTGCTGTCATAGACGAAAGGTTGCTCGAAGAAGACCACCTGACCCGGTCTGTCAGGCAGTCCGTCTCCGTCCTGGTCGATCAACCGTAGAATCTGTTCGTCGGTCAAACGACGGAAGTATAACGGGTTGGGGTCAGTCAGGTTCATGTTGCGGAAGGGAATATCTATTCCCGGGGGATCCGTTAAGTAGTGATCACCAACATTTCCCCACAACCCGCGCGCCAGGTTGTCTTCGATGACCGTTCGAGCGGCTTCAAAGCCGGCTTCAGCCGCGTTAAAAGCCTCCTGCTGGTAACGCATGGCGGCTGAGACCTTAGGACCGGAGGCGGTCACGGTAAGCACAGCCACGCCCACCGTCAGCATGAATGCCAGCACCAGAATCACCGCGATCAGTCCAGAACCAGACGGTTGCTTTTTGCTTTTTATTTCCACTGCCAGCTTTGTTTTCATTACGGATGATTCTCTCATTCTTGCTCTCCGTTTTTATCTCTGACCCTGATTATAAAGGTTGAGGCTTAAGTTTCTGACGTTCACCGTGGTTTCTAAAACAAAACGCCGGTGATAATCGTCGATGTTGCTGCCCTGGGAGTCGGAAACCGAGGGCCTTCGGTAATTGTGGATGCTGGCCGGAACTTTGCCCGAGACGGAAACAAAGCGATTTGGGGTTCTGCCGACGAGTATAACTCTTATCTGCCGGATTCTGGAAATCTCATCAAAACTCCAGCCGTTGTTCCAGGGCTGAAAGCCGTCGAGCAAACCGTCGTCGTTAAAATCACCGTTATACTCAAACTGAAGATTTTCGATGTTCTGGGCCAGCGGCAGGTGAATGCCGTTGTTCGTGCAGTATAGAATGCCCGGCTCCCCGACATACCCGTTCTGGCCAGGCGTCAGGCCATGGAAAATTGTTGATCCGTAATTTCCGGTGGTATCGAGCCAGAATTCTTTAACGTTGACAAACATTATCAGCCCGTCGTCAAAATCGTTCGGGTCACAGTTGGAGGTGGCTGTAAGTCCGCCCGGTGGATTGATTCCTTTTGCCAGTCCGGGAGACATATTAAATTTTTCGTTGGTTCCTCCGGTGCTCCAGGTGATGTGCGTTAGTTGTCTTATTTCTCCCTGCCGGCAGGGCGACTGGGGATTGGGCAGAATCAACACTATTTTGCTGGTGTAAAATTCAGGCGGATAGGGGAAGGTCTCAAAGCTTCCGTCGTAAACCGAGACGACCACCGAACTGCCCTGATATTGCTGGATTCTCAGGTTGAGCGGCTCATCCATATTTCCCAGAACGATCAATCTATCCGGCCTGACCTCCGAACCCTGGTCTTCGTTGTTAAATCCCATCATGGCAAACATGCCAAACTCTGGCGGCAGCCCGGCCCCGGCCATCCTCAGGTCGCGAGACATGAGATACATGGCGGAACGCACATCATGCTGAAGCTCGGCGTACTGCTGCTGGTCGACAGAAATCTGGTTGCTTTTAGAATAAAGGGTCAGAGCTCCGACTATGACGATTACCATGATGACCGAAGCCACCAGCACTTCGATCATGGTAAACCCCGCTCTCAGAGCCAGACCTGTTTCCGGTTTCCGTGTTATCTTCTGCCTTTTTATTTTCAGCCTCATTTATGTCTCCTTATCTGGTTATGATGGTATGAACAAACGCCCTGACACGGTATTTATCGGGATTGTTTATCAGTTGATCCCGGCTGATGTTTCTGGCCGAGATCGGAAAGACCATTACCAGTACGTTAAATCCGGCGGTTCCTCCCACCTGGGTCGGAGCGACTACCGTTATCCTCCTGAAATCGTCCGTTCCGTCCTGGTTTATGTCTATAATTTCATCGTTGCTTTCTCCAATGTTGACTGAAGGAAAGGCGTTCAATTCATCATAAGTCAGAGTTCGCAGGTAATCTATCTGCTGCTGGGAGAGAAAAATGGCGTTGCTCATTTCGTTTGAACGCATATTCTGCATCACGCTTAGGGTAAAGAGCTGGGCCAGGCTGACAAACACCACGGTGACCAGAGCCATGCTGATTATCACTTCAATGAGGGTGAAACCCTCTGACTGAAACTTGTTTCTCGCATTCATCCTGGATGCGAATTTTATTTTCCAGTTTGATAAGATGGATGGCTTCATATCCATTTCTCCCGTTAACTCCTGGCTTTTTTATAGCCAATTGACCCGCCAGCATAAATTGTAATTATTCTCTGGTCGTCCTGGCCGAGTTTCCTGAGTTTCTGGCTCTGAAGGACCACACGGAAATTCTGAGGGTTGTTAAATGTGTAATTGGCCACCAGACCGAGCGGAGAAAACACCACCTCATAGCCGCCCGTGCTGCCGGCAGGCATCTGAACCTGCGGGTTGAACTTCGGCGGAAGTGTTTTCCTGATATATTTCGGGACCTGTTTCCAGGAAAAAGTCGGAGTGGTCCCGGACAGTCCTCCCTCTTCCACCTCGACCAAATAGTGCCACTGATTGTTTTCCTGGAAGAACCTTACCCGGCAGTAAACCTTTTCGTTTACCGCCGTGTACCTGGCCGCTTCCAGGGTGGTCAGCAGCTCGCGAGCAGAAGAGTCCAGCGCTCTGGTCTCGAGCACGTTCAGTATGCTGGGGTAAGAACCCGCGAGAATTATTCCTATTATTCCGACCACCACGATGATTTCAATTAGAGTAAACCCTTCTTTTTTCATTAAGATTTTCCCTGATGAAACATTCTTTGAACTCATTTTAGCCCAGATTCAGAAAAGAATGCAAGAAAAATAAAATCAGGCAGGAATGGCAATCGGGCAAAAAAGCGATGTTCCTGGAATGCACGGCCGGAGAGTCAGTAATGAACAATGCTCCTGTCGCGAAGAGCGCGCAGACCATTATCTCTTTGCCTCCTTTCAATAAGTTATTGATAGGGTAGATGGTTGACAATAGTCAGTGGAGGTGATTCGGGGGGTGATTGTTTCAGGATGAAATGGCTGCCCGGGAGCCGGGCTTCAGGGTTGCCCGACCCCCGGAAACTGGTTTTTTTTTATTTATTCAGGATTAAATTTTCTATGAAAAACTCGATCATCCGCTCAAGACGTATGCTGGTGTGACCCATATCCGGACCCACCTGGACTTCAAAAGATTTGCCCGCTTTCTGTAGTGCCTGGATGAGCTGCATGGCGTTGTTCGGATGGACGTTGTTGTCGGCAGTTCCGTAATAAATCATCAAACGGCCCTTCAGGTTATTTACATAGGTCAGAGCACTCCCGTTTTTGTATCCTTCCTTGTTTTCCTGCGGAATCCACATATAACGTTCAGTGTATATGCTGTCGTAGTGTTCCCAGGCGGTAACAGGCGAGGAAGCGCAGGCGGCGGCGAATACGTCCGGATGTCTGAGAAGCGCCATGATCGAGGCGTAACCTCCGTAAGAAGTGCCGAAAATGCCAACCCGGCTGGCGTCGACGTAGGGCCTCTCACAGAGGGCTTTGACTCCGGCCGCCTGGTCGTCTATCTCCACCACTCCTAATTTCTGGTATATGGCGTCGAGGAAACGCTTTCCTCGCCCTCCGGCGCTACGGGAATCGAGAGAGGCCAGGAGAAAGCCAAACTCGGTTATCGGGTTGGGAGTGACGAAGGTTTCTCTGGCTGCGTTGGTGGCCGGTCCGGCATAAACGCTCACCAGCAGGGGATATTTTTTGTTCGGGTCAAAGTTTGAGGGGAAATGCAGCATACCGTGGAGGTCGGTTACTCCGTCGGCTGCTTTGAAGGTGAATAACTCAACCTTTTTCAAACCGAGGGCCTCAAACTTGCTCAGGTCGGAGGTGGCCAACTCTTTTATTAACTTCCCTCCGGTGGTGTAAAGGCGGGTGACCGGAGGAATATCATGGGTCTGGGCTACATCCACGAAGTATTTGAAATTGGGGGACAGGTCGACGGTGTGATGGTAAGCGGGGTCAGTCAACCGCCGGTCGTTTTTTCCGGTGAGGGTCACCCGGTGGAGCTGAATCTTCATATGGTTATCACCGCTTCGGGCGGTGTAATAGACCAGGCTGGCTTTTTCATCCACTCCGACCACACTCACCACTTCAAAAGGATGCCGGGTGAGGGTGGCCAGCAATTTCCCGCTCAGGTCGTAGAGGTAAAGATTTTTGAAGCCTGTTCGCTCGGAAATTATGATGAACCGTCGTCCGTCTTTAAGCCAGGTTATCCGCGGGGAGTTCTCTGTCCAGGAAGCAGGCCATTCTTCCCTCAGGATCACTCTGGTTTTCCCGGTTTCAGGGTCGGCGGCCACCAGCTCGGTTATGTTTTGCCGGCGATTTGCCCTGAAGAAAAGAAGTTCCCGGCCGTCTTTTGTCCAGTCGACTCCGTACACATAATGTCCGACCACTTCGTTAGAGAAAGGCTGTCCGTCGCGCACATCGACGGTGGTTATTTTCCTGGTCTCCAGGTCATACACCAGGATGTCGACCACCGGGTTTTCTTCACCAGCTTTCGGGTATGGTTCGATATCCATACGGCTGTAAAGTTTTGTCTGGTCGAGTTGCAGATAATAATCAGGAACTTTTTTTTCATCAAAACGGTAAAAGGCCAGCTTCCGGCTGTCAGGAGACCACCAGATGGCGGTTATCTGGTCAAGTTCTTCTCCGTACACCCAGGAAGCGGTGCCGTATTTTATCCTGTTCTGGTCCGAGCCGTCAGTGGTTATGGCTATTTCCTGTTTGGTGGTTAAATCCTGCAGATACAGGTTGCGGTCACGGTAAATCGCTTTGTATTTTTTGTCGGGCGATTCGGCCGTGGTAAACTGCCGTCCGCGTTCCGGGTAGCCTGCCCGGCGGCCGAACATTGCCGGCGCTTCTTCTATGGCTTTGCCTGTTTCCGTCAGCTTTCCAGTTTTAAGGTCAAAGCGCCAGCGTTTGCCGTCGCGGTTAAACTCGAGAGCTTCCCCGTCATCTTTCCATGTTACCCGGAGAGCCCCTGATTTAACCGCATCTCGTATTTCTTTTGAAATTCGCTCGTATCGGTCATAATTGGGATAGGTCTTCAGCCTGTCCTGCGAGAAAATGCCGGGCGGAGCGATTATCAGCTCAAGAACCAGAACTAGACCCGGGATCAGAGCCAGTTTTTTGAGGTTCTTAACGCTTTTCAGGATTTCCATATTTCCTCCGTCAATCAGAAATTGTCAGGTAAAAATTATACTCAGGTGCAAAGTATTTTACAGCAAAAATTTTGTTTTCCTCTGACGCTTTCTGATTACACATTTTCGTTCCGGGCGATCGGGGTAGGGATGCTTTCTGCGGGCAATTTAGACCCGGCGAAGGCCGGTCCGGTCAGTTGACAACCCGGCGCTTCTAAATTAAACTTAATAAGAATTTTTATGGCCCGTTAGCTCAACAGGTAGAGCAGCGGACTCTTAATCCGCGGGTTGAAGGTTCGAGTCCTTCACGGGTCATTTCCTTCCAGGAGGGGGAAATGAGAGGAAAGGGCGCTCTGGCCATTCTCATTCTGGCGGCGGTTGTTATTTATTTTGTGTACTTTATGAGAACCGAGAGAAATGCTCCGGTGGAAGAACAGGTCTCTCGCTTCAATCAGACAAAAGCTGAGCTGACTTCGATTAACCTGGAACAGGTGGCCAGAGCCATTCAGGAATGGATGGCTGATCATGAGGGTCGGGTGCCGGAGTCGTTGAATGAGCTCCAGGCAGGCCGGAGCTACGGGCCAGGCCTGACTGATGGCTGGGGACGAAACATCAGATATCGCAAACTCTCAGACACAGAATTTGAGCTCAGGTCAGCTGGCCAGGACGGTCGTTTTGATACCGAAGACGATATAGTCCGTTCTTACTGACTTATCCCTGAAATCTTTATCAAAAATTAATCGGCTCTTCTTATAATTCGGGATATTTTTCTTTGATTTCTTTCAGCCGCCAGGCCAGAACTCCGGACAGCAGCAGCAGCCCGATCAGGTTGGGAAAAGCCATAAATGCGTTGGCGATATCTCCCATAAAAAACACGATTTCAATAGATACCACCGATCCGATGAAGGTCAGCGCTATGAACACCATTCTGTAAGGCATGGCTATTTTGATTCCAAATAAATACTTAAGGCATTGTTCTCCGTAATAACACCATCCGATTAGCGTGGTGTAACCGAAGAAAAACGAACAGGTGGAAACTATCAGTCCTCCGATATGGGGAAGTGTTCTGGAAAACGCTGAGACGGTCATGGCCGAACCCTCGAGGCCGCTGGTCCAGACTCCGGAAGAAAGATTGATGAGAGCAGTAAAAGTGCAAACCAGAATGGTGTCTATAAAAACTTCCGACACCCCAATCAAGCCCTGATGCAGAGGGCTGGGCGTTTGAGCGGCCGCATGCGCTATCGGGGCGCTGCCAAGACCGGCTTCGTTTGAGAGGATACCGCGTCTCGCTCCAAATTGAATGGCGTTTTTGATCGTGGCTCCCAGGAATCCACCGGTGGCTGCGGCTGGGGTGAAAGCATGCTCGAAAATCAGGAAGAAAGCCCGCGGAAGAGCTCCTATGTTGTCTATGAGGACAATTATGCCAGCTCCAAGATAGAGCAAGATCATAGCCGGAACCAGTCTTTCAGCCACCGCTCCAATCCTCTTTATGCCTCCGATTACCACCAGGCCGACGAAAAGGGTGATGACGGTTCCCGTTATGACCGGTGGAATTCCGAACTGTGTCTTGAATGCTAAGGACATCTGGTTGCTCTGCATCATGTTGCCAGTGCCGAAGAGAGAGGCAAAAGCTCCGCATACGGCAAAGAAACCGGCTAAAAACACAGCAAACCTGGTTCTGTTTAAACCATTTTTGATGTAATACATCGGACCGCCGGCAATCGTACCGTCGGGATGTTTTTCTCTGTAGAGAACGCCCAGGAAAGCCTCAGAAAACTTCGTGGCCATACCCAGAAAGCCGCATATCCACATCCAGAAGATGGCGCCCGGCCCTCCCCAGTAAAGGGCTGTGGCCACTCCAGCAATGTTACCGTTACCGACAGTGGCAGCGAGAGCGGTGGAGACCGCGGCAAAGGGCGAGACGTCTCCTTCGCCTCCCTTTCTCCTGGAAGCCCGGCTGAACATCACCCTTAAGGCTGTCCCAAGTTTTCTGAACTGGAGAAAACCGGTTCTGAAGCTCAGAAGCAGACCGACTCCGAAAAGGATCGGAACCATAATCGTCCAGATGTTGGTGGCTGTTTTATCCAGCCATTGAGCCAGATTCTTCAGCAAAAGTTCCATTTATCATGCTCCTCTGAGTGAAAAAAATCTATTTTCAACATTTTTTTGAAAAATCTTTATATCAAATAACTTCAACTTCAAATCACAACGTTTTTCTCTTTAACACAGGCGCGAGGGAACTGTCAATTAAAAAATCCGCGGATTCAATTGCTCATTTTGCGGGTTGGTGGATCCTGGAGAAATGGCGGAAAACAATCTTGATATTTCTCCCCGAATCTGCTATCTTTTATAACCAGTTTCGTCAGATTTTCTAAAAGGAGATTATCATCCTTGGAAAAAAATACTTTTGACAGCAAGTTTCGTTTTGTGATAGTGGCCGCTCAGAGAGCCAGACAACTCTTGAAGGGCGAAAGGCCAAAAATAAAGTCAAAATCACGAAACCCGATTCGTCTCGCTCAGGAAGAGGTCAAATCCGGGGCGATCAAGTATGAAATTCTGCCTTTTAAGAAGGAAGAAAGGGCGGAAGAAGAATTTTTGCTGACAGAATCGATACCGCTGGTTGGCGGTGAGGCAGAACTCGAATCCGAGTACGAAGGTCAGGAACCGGAAGAGCTGGAGGAAGAATTTTCCGAAGAGGAACTCGAAGAGTTTCCAGAAGAAGAGGAAGAGGATTTTGATGAAGAAGAACTCTGATCCCGCTGCCTTTTTTCTTTGATCATCTGCACATAGTCCAGTTTGATAAAATCTTTTCTTGAATAACCGAGCTTCCGGGCCAGTTTGACGATATCGCTTCTTTTCCCTTCAAGTTCAAGGTAATTGCCGACTTCGGTTATATCCAGGCAGATTTTTACCCTGCCCCAGCGCAAAAGCATTCTCTTCTTCCGGTAGTCAAAAGTCGGTCGCAAACCGAGTTTTTTGAGTATTTTTCTTATATGCCTGTAATTTTTAACCTCGCTTTCGTATTCTTCCCGGACTTTGAAGGACCTGGACTTTTGCGGTTGCCCCTTGAAGGTAAGAAATGCTTTGCGCTCAATCCTCCTCAAGCGCAGGGCCTGCCGGCTTTTCTTCAGTCTTCCGTCAGCGAAGTCGTAAAATATGTTGTGTTCTCGATAAAACTCACGATCCACCTGGCAGCCGATGGACAGAAGCTTCTCTCTGGTTTCTTTTATGTCATAAATTTTTATCTTAACCTCGGTTTCAATCATTGCCGATAAATTCTCCCTAATTATTTCTCCAGAGCACAAAATCAATTAATCTGGCCAGAGATTCTCTATGTGCTGTCGGGTTCAGTGCTTTGAGAGAGGTTCTGGCTTTTTCAGCCAGGATAGAAGCCTGGCTTAAAGTGTCCTGGAGAGCGCCGCTTTTTTTGAGCCAGTCCAGTATCAGGCCGGGAATTTCCGTTTCCGGGTTGTTTTTGAAATTTTCCAGACGCCTTTTTAATTCTTCTTTGCCCCGGTCGTCTGATTTTTTCAGGGCGATGATCAGGGGCAGGGTTATTCTTCCTTCTTTTAGGTCGGAAAAGACAGGCTTACCTGTTTTTTTCGGGTCGCCTGTGATATCGAGCAAATCGTCTATTATTTGAAAGGTCAGGCCCAGGTTAAAACCGTAATCTTCCAGGGCTCTCGTTTCCCTTAAAGAAGCTTCCCCCAGCCGGCAGGCTAACCTGCAGGTGGCGCGGAAAAGACTGGCCGTCTTTTTCGCGATTATTTTCATGTATCTTTTCTGGCTGAGGTTGAAGTTGTAACTGCTGGCCAGTTCTTCCGTTTCGCCCTCGATCATCTCCCTCGCGGCTTCAGTCAGGAGAGCCGTGATAGCGGGGTCTTTCACAGAAAATGAGGTTGCCAGAGAATGGATAAACAGAAAATCTCCAAGAAGAAGGCTGAAATCAGGCCCGAATTTTTCCAGGGCTGTCTTCACCCCGCGGCGGAAAGCCGAACGATCGATGATATCGTCATGAATTAAGCTGGCTAAGTGCATGGTTTCGACGGCTGCGGCCAGAGCTGCCGCTCTTTTTTTCTGGCTGACTCCAAGATGACCGGCGATGAGCAGTAGAATGCCCGGCCGGATCAGTTTTCCCCGGCGGTGGATGGCTCCAGTGCTCAGACGACGCAAAACCACAGGAGTGTTTTTCGGCCAGCTACGGAGAATCCTTTCTGCCAAGGCCAGGTCTTTTTTTACCGGGAGAAAAATCTCTTCAAGTTCCGGTATCTTTTCAGGCGGTTTTGGCAGCAAAAAACTTCCCGTCATAATTAGAGCTATTGTCTTGAGTTATTACATCTTAACATCAGGAGTCTGTTTTTTCAATTTCAGGAGAAGGGAAAAACTGGCTCCGGTTATTTCTGCCAGTTCTTCCAAGGTTATTTTATGCAGTTCAGCCAGCAGCCGGGCGGTGGATAAGATGAAAGCGGGTTCATTTCTCCTGAATTTCTTCTTTTCAGGGAGAGGAGTCAGGTAAGGCGAGTCTGTTTCCACCAGCAAGCGGTCGAGAGGCAGTTTTCTCGCGGTCTCCCTGATCTGTTCAGCGCCCGGATAAGTCAGGATGCCAGAAAAGGAGATAAGAAAACCCCTGTCTATCATCTTTCTGGCGGTTTCGAAGGATTCTGTGAAGCAATGAAGGATCCCTCCAGGAGAAAATCCTGAGTATGGAATCAATTCCAGAAGTTTTTTCTCGGCTTCCCGGCTGTGGATGATCGCCGGAAGTCCGAGCTCGGCGGCGAGCTCAAGCTGGAGCTTAAATGCTTCCAGCTGTTTATCCCGCGGTGAGAAGTTATAGTGAAAATCGAGGCCGATTTCCCCCACAGCCAGGATCTTATTTTCTTGAGCGAGTTTTTTAAGATTATCAAGATGATGCGTTTTCAACTGACTGGCCTGATGAGGATGAATTCCGGCCGCCAGCAAAATGTCAGGATTTTTCTGGCTCAGCTCAAATCCGATTCGCAGGCTTTTTTCAAAAGAGAGGTCGAGCGGGCAGAGTATCCGGTGGATGCCGGACTGTCGCGCGCGTTCAATTACCTGCTGGCGGTCAGGATTAAACTCCTGCATATCAAGATGAGCATGAGAATCCACCAGGGAAACAGAAATACTCATTTCTATTTGAACACCTTTTCGGGTTATTTTCTGATATCAGGGCAATTATAAAAAAAGAGGAGGGCTTTTTTCAGGCCCTCCTCTTTTTTCATTTCATCAGTTAAGTATGCGGGATCTCAACTGTATTGGCGGCAGAGCGCCGTTCGAGAGCAGTTTGTTTATAAATTCAACTCGATTGAAAGCATCTCCTTTGGTTCTCTGGGCGTCTTTTTCCAGGTCGAGGATTTCCTGAAGACCGATGTAGGGAAGAGCGCCGGAACCCGGATTGAGCACCAGATATTCCCATTTCCTTTCAGCTTCGGCCTCAGTCTGGAAGCCGGTAACAGTCAGGTATCTCATGAACTGCTCTTTGGTTATTCCACCCTGATGTATGTTGAGGTCCATCTGAAAATCCATCACTGTTTTCAGCATAAGTTTCAGCTGGTTCAATCTGAGTCTCAGGTCGTAATTTCCGTAACCTGAATAAAGAATCTTCTCCTGGACATAGATGGGCCAGCCCATAAGCAGCGCCGGGTTTGGATATATTTTGGTCACCAGACTGGAAGCTTTTCTGGTTAGAGCCAGGGGAACAAAGCTCCCTGGAAATATGTTCTGAGCGGTCATCACTTCCAGATAGTAGTTGTTATATTCTTCGAGATAATTGTTGATTTTCTGTTCGGACCAGTCTTCAGGAACAGGGGCAATTTCCAGGATGTACTGACCACGGGTATCATAGGCACCGGGTCCGGTCAACCTGAAGGCAGACAGCCCGGCAAAATAGCCCGGCATGCTCTTAATTTCCAGAGTTTCTTCGGGAACAGGGAAAAGGTTGGTCCCCTGATTAAACTTCTTGATGCTTTCAGCCGAAGCGCTTATCTTACTGATCAGTTCTTCTCTGCTCGGACGGAAATCTTTGAGTTTATCAAAGACGTTTTTAATAACTTTGTTCCAGATAACATCAGGATTATCTCCAGGGATCTGTTCGATATCGATCTCCGGGTACATCATTTTATGCAGCGGAATGCAGACCAGAAACATATCGCGCCGGATGTTCTTCACGTCGGTCTGAGCCCGGGCCGCCAGTTCTTCCTGGCTGATGGCTGAACCGGAGAGTCTCTGGATCATCCGGCGGTGAACCTCGGGTCCTAGACGGAAATTGCCCGTGGATTTAGGAAGGATTTCAGCCCGGAGAAATCTCTGATAATCTTCGAGCAACGGGATTACCCTGTTGAGCTCAGCCATAAAAGCATCCTTCACCGGAGCGGAAGCGCCTTCAGCCAGAGCGGGCGCTTCATTTTTGTAAAAATTGATGATGTGGGGCATTTGCTTCAGGGCGGTTTCGGTGTAAATCTGAGCCGGTGTTTTTAAGTTCTCTCTGGCTCTTTTTAACAGTGTGGGCATCGCTTTGAGCCTGGCCGTGGCACTGCGCACTCTGGCGTCAACAGGAGCAAAGTCTTTTGTCAGTAGGGAGTGGATGCTGTTTATAATAATGTTGTTATAAAAAAGCGGGTTGTAATCCCAGGGAAGCAGGTTTTCCAGGTTGACAAACTCCAGGTCGATGTAATCAAAGAGGATGTTCAACGCCTGCTGATTTTCGGGGGAAAGTTTTGCCCGGTCAATCTTGATGATGTCGCTGTTTATTTTTTTGAGAATCTCGTCTCTTTTATCGACAGCAGCTTCGCTCGGGTCTTCCAGACGGTCGTTGTGCTTATAGTAGCCGGCGATGGTGGCCTGGGTCGGGTAAAATTTCCAGTATTCGTCGAGATAGGTTTCCAGAACCTTCTGGAATTTGGCGTCCTCCGAGCTCTGGGCTATGGCCTGCCCGAGTGGCAGAAACAGGATGAACAGCGTGCAGGCCAGGGTAAAAAGTCTTGTCTTCTTCATTCCTGATACCTCCTACGATTTATTAACCGGCAAAAGCCTCATTCTTTTCCAAAAAATTAGAATAACATATTTTCATTTTTAATATCAATCACCAAAAATATTTTTACCAACGAATAAAGGCTGAACCCCAGGTGAAGCCGGCTCCAAAAGCGGTCAGCGCAATCAGCATGCCTGGTTTTATCCGACCTTCCTGAACTGCCTCCGAAAGAGCTATAGGGATGGAAGCAGCCGTGGTGTTACCGTACCGGCTTATGTTTCTAATCACCTTATCTTCCGGAATTTTCAATCCTCTGGCCACCATCTGAGAAATCCGGTCGTTGGCCTGGTGGGGTATAAGATAATCCACGTCATCAATGGTCAGGCCCAGTTGCTTCAGGCCATAAAGCACCGCCTGGGGCATTTTTTCGCAGGCGTTTTTGAATACCATCCTTCCATTCATCCTGGGATAAAATCTGCCCTGCGCGAAAAACTCGGGCTGGAAGGTGGGATTGTCCCGGGAGGACGGTTTTTCCATCCACAGCTCGCTGACAAACCGACCGTCTGAAAAAAGGTGGCAGGAGAGAACGCCGCGGCCGTCGCCCGAAGTGTTCGGTTCGAGAATGACGGCTCCGGCGCCGTCTCCAAAGAGAACAGCCATATCCCGCCCTTCATCCGAGAAATCCAGGTTGGCCGATTGCACTTCAGCCGCCACAAGCAGAATCTTTTTGTAGGTGCCGGTCCTGATGTATTGATCAGCCACTGAGAGCGCGTAGATGAATCCAGAGCACTGATTTCTTACGTCCAGGGCACCGATTTCTCCCAGACCCAGCTTCGCCTGGACCATCACTCCGATTCCAGGGAAATAATGGTCAGGAGAAAGAGTGGCGGCTATTATAAAATCTATTTCAGATTTGTCCATGCCGGCGTTCTCAATAGCTCTGATCGCCGCTTCTGTTGCCAGGTCCGAGGTCCCGACTCCCGGCTCGACCCAGTGGCGTTCGATAATTCCCGTCCTTTCCCTGATCCACTCATCGGAGGTGTTCATCATCTTTTCCAGGTCGAAATTGGTGATCACCCTCGGAGGCACATAATGCCCGATTCCTGTTATAACTGTTCTGATCTCTGCCATTGATTATGACTCCTGTTATTTATTTAAGGAATTAAATTTTTATCAGAAAAAGTGGAAATAATAAAGAGAATTCTTAAAGCCATCCGTTTTCCAGATACCAGGATATGGTAATTTCCATCGCTCTTGCAAAGGGCCATGTGGTTTCAAACCCCAGTTCTCTTTTTATTTTGCTGACGTCAGCCACCCAGGCTGATTTTTCCAGTTCCCTATATTTGCTGAGGTTAAGCGGACCTGGTTTGCCTGAAATCCTGGCAAAAACTTCGGAGGCTCCGGCTGCCATTTTGACCGTCCAGAGTGGAAATCTAATTATTCTAACTTTCTTTTTGAGAATGCGCGCAGCTTCCAGCCCTATTTCTTCCCAGGTGCGGGGAACCGGGTCTGCCACGTTGTATATCCTGCCGCTTTCCACAGATACCGTGGCACTCACAATCATGGCCCTGACCAGGTCGTCCACATAACAGAGGCTCATGACCAGATGACGGCTGAAGGTCGGAAGCCAGCCTTTTTTTATCGATTGAAAGTACTGGAGGAAGTCCTGGTCGCGGGGTCCATAGATGGCTGCGGCTCTCAAAATAATTACTTTCATCCGGTCTTTTCTGGCGAGAACTTCTTTTTCTGCCAGAAATTTGCTGTGACCGTAGGGGGAAGCGGGGGATGGTGGTTCGTCTTCAGAAACCTGTTTTCCGTCGATTGAAGGACTGCCTGCGGCCAGACTGCTCAGGTGGACGAAACGCGGTCTCAATCCGCTCTGTTCGAGTTTTTTCAGCAAGCTTGCCGTGCCTTCCTGATTTACTGTATAATAATCGCGTTTTGACAGAGCTTTGGTCAGGCCGGCCAGATGAAAAACCACTTCCAGGTCGGACGGAAGCTGCGGCAGGGAGAAAAGATCTCCTCTGATCAGAGTTAAACCGGAGGCTGACTGAAGCCAGTTAAGTCGTGCCGGGTTGCGGACAAGGGCATAAACCTGATCTCCCCGGTCAAGAAGGGTTTCGACGAGACGGCTGCCGATAAAGCCGGTAGCTCCGGTGACCAGGGAAATCATGTGGAGATTTTAGAACAGGCGCGACGAACGGTCAATCAGGGTTGAAAAAGATTTGGTAAAAAATTTAAATAATGAGCCTGAGGAAATAATTCAGGTGAGATGTCAGGAGGAAAAGATGGACATTTTTGACAAGTGTTACCAGTTTACTCGTGACGAAGAGGTCATGGCAGTCGGTCTTTATCCTTACTTTACCCCGATTTCTGAAGCCAGGGGTAACAGAGTGAAGGTTAGAGGCCGGGAGATGATTTTAACCGGTTCGAACAATTATCTCGGACTTATTGACCATCCGAAGGTCAAGCAGGCGGCCAAAGAGGCGATCGACAGATATGGAGTGGCTACCTGCGGCTCACGTTTTCTGACCGGGACTATCGACCTTCATGAAATCCTTGAAGAAAGACTCGCCAGGTTTATGAAAAAAGAAGCGGCGGTGACTTTTTCCACCGGTTATCAGACCAATCTGGGAATCATCACGGCGGTGGCCGGAAAGGATGATGTGGTCATAACCGACCGTATGGACCACGCCAGCATCATAGATGCCTGCCGCATGACCAGGGCAGAAGTGAAGAAATTCAAGCATAATAATATGGAAGATCTGGAAAGAGTTCTGGCGGAAATTCCCGACAATAAAGGCAAACTGATTGTGGTGGATGGTGTGTTCAGCATGGAGGGCGACATCATCAACCTGCCCGGCGTTGTTTCGCTGGCGAAAAAGTATGGAGCCAGGGTAATGGTTGATGATGCCCATGGGCTGGGAGTGCTAGGCAAAAATGGACGAGGGACGGCCGAACATTTTGGCCTTGAAGATGAAGTTGACCTGATCATGGGAACCTTCAGCAAGTCTTTCGTCTCGATCGGAGGTTTTGTGGTCGGCGCCAGAAAAGTGGTTAATTACATCAAACATCATGCGCGCTCGCTGATTTTCAGCGCCGCAGCCACCCCGGCTTCTGTGGCCACTGTTCTGGCTGCACTGGAAGTCATCGAAAATGAGCCGGAAAGAAGAGAAAGGTTGTGGCAGGTGACTAATTTTATGAGAGAAAGCTTCCAGAAACTGGGATTCAACACCGGTCCAAGCCAGACGCCGATTATTCCGATTGTCATCGGTGACGATGAAAAATGCTTTGCCATGTGGAAGGCCCTGAGGGATGAAGGAATCTTCACCACTCCGGTTATCCACCCGGCTGTGCCTCACGGCCAGGCTCTTATCAGGACAAGCTATTCTGCCAATCACACTGATGAAGAACTGCAACTGATTCTGGCTGCTTTTGAAAAATGCGGCCGGGCGCTCGGGATAATACCCTGAGCATCATTCCCCTTAGGGGTCTGGAATGTCATTTAGTTCTCAGGTAAAAAGACTGAGGATTTATTTCGCTGTTTCAATTTTTATTGTCTTCCGGGCGGCCCTTTCGCTTCCGGTCGAAGCCGGCCCGACCGCAATCATGCCGCTGTCGCAGGTGAAGCCCGGGATGAAAGGAGAGGGGCGCAGCGTTTTTGCCGGGCAGAAGGTTGAAAAATTTCAGGTGGAAATTCTCGGGATTATGGAAAACGTCCAGCCCCGCCGGAATGTGATTCTGGCCAGGCTGCAGGGGCTCGGCCTGGAAAACACCGGAGTGGTGGCCGGGATGAGCGGCAGCCCGGTCTACATCGACGGTCAGCTCATCGGGGCGGTGGCTTTCAGTTACGCTTTTGCCCGGGAAGCGATAGCCGGCATCACACCGATTGAGGAAATGCTGGCTCTAACCAGATCTGCTGAGAGCGTAAGAAGGCCGGGCGGTGGTTTCCCTGAGATAAACCTGAGCGAATACAGCCAGGAACAACTCGGCCGGTTTTATGCGGAAAAGAGCTGGCAGAGGGCAGAGAGCCCGGGTCTGAATAAAGCTTTCATTCCAGTGAAAATTCCGCTTATATTTTCCGGTTTTTCTGAAAAATCTTTCCAACAATTTCAGAGTTTTTTCAGCCAGCATAACTTTCAGCCAGTTCTCGGAATCAGAGCGAGTTCGCCTCAAACCCTGAAGCTTAAACCTGAACCGATTTCTTTGAGTGAAGGTCAGGCTGTCGGCATCCAGCTTATTTCAGGCGACCTGGACCTGACGGCTATCGGGACGGTTACCTATGTAGACGGGCAGAAGATACTCGCTCTCGGACATCCGTTTTATAATCTCGGACCTGTCGATTACGGGCTGACCACAGCAGAGGTAATGACGGTCGTTCCCAGCCTGCAGAGTTCTTTCAAGCTGGCCTCAACCGGAAAGTTGATCGGCCGGGTGGTTCAGGATCGCACGAGCGGTCTTCTGGCTGAAGGTGGAACCCTGCCTCGTTATATTCCGCTCAACATTGAACTTCAGGAAAGTCCGGTCGTTCGGAAACAATTCAAGCTGAAGCTGGTGAACGACCAGGTCCTGACCCCGGCTCTGATTAATATGGCTCTGTATACTCTGCTGACCTCCGAAGAGCGTTCGTATGGCCAGCTTTCAGCGGATTTTGAAGCCGATATTTTCCTGGAAGGCGTCAGGACGGTTCATCTGGAAGACCTTTTCAGCGGAAACATGGACACGGCCAGCACCGGTCTTTCAGGATTGGTGGCAGCTGTCGTTTATATGCTGAAGAACAACGAATTTAAAGATCTCACCATAAATCAAATAGAAGTGAAAATCAGGGTGGTGGAACAGCCCAGGATCGCCAATCTGGAAAAGGTGCTGCTGGACAGGTATGAAGTTCAACCCGGGGAAGTGATCAAAATTAAAACCTACTTCCGGACGTACAACAACGAGCTCAAGAGTGAGGAGGTGGAATTTCTGACGCCTTCGCTTCCTCCAGGAACTGAATTTCAGCTTGTGGTGGCGGAAGCCAGCTACATTCAACAGCTCGAACGAAGCCTTTACCGGATTCAGGATTTCCGGCCGAGAAGCCTGGACCAGCTGATCAGGTTGCTGGGCAATTTGAGGAAAAACAACCGTATTTATTTCAAGGTGGTCGCCCCGAGGCCAGGGCTCTTTCTCAAAGGTGAGGAGCTTCCTAACCTTCCACCGACTCTTAAGAATATGTTTCTTTCTCCCCGGGCCTCAACTCCCGGTCTGACGGAGATCAGCCGCTCAACCCTGATAGAATATCAGCTTCCGGTGCCCTATGTATTTCGCGGGGCGGTGACCGTTCCGGTGAGAATAAAAAAGTAGCGATCTCCGGAAGATAAATTAATAAATTTCAAACCGGAAAGGATGCGCAGGGAAATGAAGAAAAGACTTTTGCTGGTGGTTAAATTTATCGCCGTGCTTCTGGCTGTCAGCCAGCTGCAGGCGGTTGTTCCCAGGAAATGGGAACTGCGGTCGAGGGAAGATTTCCTTCGGGGAAAATTTTCCGGAACCTCTCTGAACTCAGATGGGGTTTTATCGATTGGACCCGGAGTGGAAAAGATTGATCTTCCGACCGAGGAATTCTACCTTTCGCTGGCGAAAGCGCCAGACGGCAGTTTTTTCCTGGGCACCGGTCACGGAGGAAAAATTTATCGAATCAGCCGCGATAAAAAAGCAGAATTGTATTTTCAGACGGCCGAACTTGACGTGACCGCTCTTGCCATCGATTCTAAAGGGGTGCTCTACGCTGGAACCTCACCGAACGGTAAAATTTATAAGATTACCGGCAGAGGAAAGGGAGAAGAATTTTTCAACCCGCAATCAAAATACATCTGGCAGCTGCTACTGGTTGAAGGCGGAAATCTGCTGGCAGCGGTCGGGGAAAGCGGCGGGGTGTACGAAATCAACCCGGCGGGAGCCGGCAAGCTTCTTTATCGAGCGAGGGATAATCACATATTGTGTCTGGTGAAAACCCCCGCCGGAGACCTCCTGGCCGGAAGCGGCGGACCCGGGCGGCTTTATAAAATTTCTTCCTCAGGCCGGGCCAGCGTTCTGTTTGATCCCGGATACGATGAGATAAGAAATGTGGTGATCGGCGGAGAAGGTTATATTTATGTTTCTGCCAGCGGTGAACCTTCGAGAAAGGCTTCGACCGTTAGCTCAACGCCAGCCTCGGGCCGGGCAAAAACCGAAACTGAAGTAAGTGTGGAGATTTCCGGGGTGAAATTGTTCGATGATTCGGATTCTGCCGTTGCCGCGTTCGTGAGCAGGTCTGGCACCAGGGTCCAGGGGGCAGTGTTTCAGATAGCTCCGGACGGTCTTTCTAAAAAACTCTGGAGCTCAACCGAAGAAATGGTTTACGGACTTATCTATGATGCCGGGGCCCAGAAACTGATAATGGGGACGGGAAACCGCGGACGCCTTTATGCGATAGATCGTCAGGGCGGGGTGGAACTCCTCACTCAGGAAAGCTCGGAGCAGATTTTTGCGCTCTATCAGTTCGATAAGCATATTCACATTCTCGGAAACAATCCCTGCCTGTTTGGTCTGCTCCAGCTCGGGCAGAGCTTTGCCGGGGAATATCTCAGCCCGGTGCTCGATGCAGGAATAATTTCCAGCTGGGGAAGGATCAGCTGGGAGGCTGAGCTCCCGCCGGGAGCTTCGGTTCAGGTGCAGTCAAGAACCGGAAATACGGGTGAGCCTGACGATACCTGGTCTGACTGGTCTCCGCCGTACAGTCGGCCGGATGAAAAAATTCTAAGTCCCCGGGGGCGCTTTCTCCAGCTGAAGATCAGTCTGAAGAGCCAGAGCGGACAGCAGGCGCCGCGCGTTCAGAGAATCATCGTTTTTTACCTTCAGGCAAACGTGGCTCCGGTTATTGAGAAGCTGGAAGTACTCCCGCCGAATCAGGTTTTCTTAAAACCGATGGAACATGAAGAGGTCATTCTCGGCCTGGATGAATC
>JASEFX010000059.1 GCA_030018265.1 Candidatus Saccharicenans sp. | reverse complement strand
TACACCGTAGCAAAGGACATCTTGGCGATGCGTTCATCCTGGCTGGTCTTTTTGTCTGTGTTTTTTGTTTTCATCTATTTTCCTCAGGTAGCTCTTTTATAACGCTGAATCTTTCTTGCTGATCCTGTTTAGTTTTAACCATTACTATTAATACCTTATTATTCTTATAGGTCAGATTAAAACCGAAAAATGAATCACGATTGTCCGTTTTTCAGCGGCTTATCAGCCGGTAGTATCCGAGCGAAATGATCAGCGCGCCGGTCTTGTTTTTGCCGGTAATTTCGGGATGAGCCTGAATGTTTTTCAGCCCGTAGTTAAACCTCACGCTGGCTACGGCCAGCCCGCTGCCCAGCGGCATTTTCACCCCGAGAGCTCCGCAAAGCCCGAAGTTCCAGCGGTTTATTTCATCACTGATGTCGGTGGTGGCGTCAAACGGCACCTGAAGGTTCGGGTCGAGCGGCATCATTCCGTTCGGGTCAAGATAGATCAAGCTCGTCCCGCTGGTTACAGTTTTAGCCCTTACCCTGTATCCGGCATAGACTCCGCCGTCTATAAAAAATTTCATCCTTTCCCCGCTGTTGACCTCTAACATCAGCGGAATTTCCACGTAATCGATGATCGCCTTGTTGTTGAAATCCGCGTAGAGCATCAGGTCCGGCGGGAGCGGGAAGGGCACCTGGTCGGCGGCAATGGGCTGGAGCCCGTTTCTTTGTCCGCCCTGAGATGAATAGCATATTTCGGTCTTCAGGGCGAAAGGTCCGGAGAGGGTATGATTGATCATTATTCCGAAAAATGGCGCTCGCCGCGAGGTGTAGCCCTGGCTGAGAGGATTGTCCCCGCCTTTCAGGTTAGGCAGGCTCAACCCCGCCTGAAATCCCATCCAGGTCTCGCGGGCGAAGGTAAGATTGGCCATAAAAAGAGCTATTAAAAATACAGGCAAAAGCTTGACTATCAGCCAGCGGGAAATTCGAGCTGAGTTCATCCTTCCCATTCTCTACCTCCTTCAAAATTTTCTTGCTTAAATTCTTATATAAAATTCTGCCGAAAATTTCCACTCTGTGAAATCCATGATAATAAGGGACAGTGTGCAGTGTCTCCTTTTTTTCTCCGCTTTTTTCCCGAGAAAATCGAGGCGGAATCAGAAAAAAAGGACACCCTGATGTGCCCCCTTTTTAATTAAAATTAATTGAGTTCAGATTAAGAAGCTAGTAAAATAGCCCCTGACAACAGAATGAGGAGGGGTAAATGAGCCATCACTATGAAGAGCTTCTAAAACAACTTGTAGAAAAGTTCGCAGACTGGTTCAAGGATGAAACTTATCTGAATGCCGGCCGGATGACCAGGGATCTCTATCCTTACACCCATCTTTTCTCGCCGATCCGCATAAACAAAATCACGGTGAAAAACCGTCTGGTTATGGGTCCGATGGGCAACATCTCGATGGCCGAGGAAATGGGTCGTCCTAGCCAGAAGATGATCAAGTATTTCGCCGACCGGGCGAAAGGCGGTGTCGGTCTCATCACTACCGGCCTCGTCCCGGTGAGTCACTACGTCGACCCTTCGGTCACCGAGCCCGGCGACCGCAGCTATTTCCCGCGCATCGACAAGTCCCGCACGGTGTTCGCCGGCTGGCGCGACATAACCGAAGCGGTCCACAGCTACGGCAGCCGTATCTTCATTCAGCTTACTCCAGGCCTCGGAAGAGTCGGCTCGCCTGAATGCCTGATCAAAAAGTTCAAGCTGCCGATCTCCGCTTCCTGGAATCCGAACTTCTACCTGCCACAGGTTCCCTGCCGTCCGCTCGGCTGGCTCGGGCTGCGGAAAATCATCAAAAACGCCGGACAGGCTGCAGCCGACGCGAAAGCCTGCCTTTTTGACGGCGTGTATCTCCACGGTCATGAAGGCTATTTCCTCGAGCAGATGACGAACCCGGCTTTCAACCGCCGGCGCATCGGCCGTTACGCCAACTGGCAGGCGTTCGGGCTCGACCTGGTCAGGGAAATAAGAAATAGGGTCGGGCCGGATTTTCCCATCATGTACCGCATCGACCTCTCGCTGGCGCTCAACGCCACTTACGGCGCCGCGATAGATAAAATTTATCCGCTGAAAAAGTTCAAACGGGAAAGAACCGTCGCCCAGACGCTTGAATACATGGCGAACCTGGTGAAAGCTGGCGTTGACATATTCGACGTGGACCTCGGATGCTACGACAACTGGTGGCTGCCGCATCCGCCGATTTCGATGCCGCCCGGTTGCTTCTTGGCCGTCGCGAAACTCGTGCGCGACTATTTCCGCGAGAACAACATCAGAGCGAACACCGGTCTCGAGGTGCCAGTGGTGGCTGTCGGAAAGCTCGGCTATCCCGACCTGGCGGAAAAAGCCCTGCGCGAGGGCTTCTGCGACATGGTGATGTTAGCCAGGCCGCTTTTAGCCGACCCGGACTGGCCGAACAAAGCGTACGCCGGAAAGGTCGACGAAATCATCCCCTGCATCGGCGACCAGGAAGCCTGCATCAACGAGTTCATCGAGGGCGGGCATCCCCAGTGTTCGGTAAACCCGCGAACCGGAAACGAAGACCTTTACCCGCCTGAAATCATTCCGGCCGAACGGAAGAAGAACATCGCGGTTGTCGGCGGAGGTCCGGCCGGAGTGATGTGCGCGGTCACCGCTGCCCGCCGCGGCCACCGGGTAACGCTGTTTGAAGCGCGCGACCGTCTCGGTGGCATGCTGATTCCTGGCGGCGTCCCGGGAATCAAGTCTGACCTCAGAAATTACGTCGACTACCTCAACAACCTGGCAGCAAAGACCGCCTCCGCAAACGGCCTGAACCTGAACTTCAACCAGAAGGTCGACCCGTCCTGCCTGAAGGATCAGGGCTTTGACGCGGTGGTGACCGCGGTCGGCGGCACACCGGTCTGCCCGGACCTTCCAGGCGTTAAGCATCCTCACGTGGTCCAGGCGATCGACCTGCTCTGGAATCCAGCTATGGCTGAGAAAGCCCGGAAAGTGGTGGTGGTCGGCGGCGGCGCCGTCGGTTGCGAGGTGGCTTATTTCCTGGCATACGAGCTGGAAAAAGAAGTCACCGTGATAGAGATGCTTCCTTATTTTATGAAGGGCGTCTGCACGGCAAACCGCGGGCACCTGATTCATTATCTCGGCCGCAAGGGCGTAAAGCTTCTGAATTGCACCACCCTGCGGGAGATCGTGCCCGACGGTCTCCTCGCTACCCGGATTAAGTCGCCGAACATCCCGGATCCTTACGCCGTCTGGAGACCGATACTTCCGGAAAACATCCACAACCCGTTCGAAAAGAAAATCGCCGGTCCGGAGGAAAAACTTCATCTCGAAGCTGACCTGGTGGTGCTGGCAATGGGACTCAAACCGAACGCTGATTTTTACTACAGCTGCCAGGAACAGCGGGTGGCGCCGGAAATCTACAACATCGGCGATTCCTTCTGTCCGGCGCGTGTGTTTGAAGCGGTCAAATCCGGGTTTAACCTTGGTTTGAATATTTAAGGCTCATAAAAGCCGGCCAGGAGCCGGTGTGATTTCGACCGGAAAAGCTCCGGCCAAAAAACCGCGGCAGCGGCTCTATCCGGGCCGCGGAAGGAGGGTTTGACGGATGAAAAATTATCAACTTGAACTGACGGCAGAGGAAAAAGAAATACTCGAAGGGAAGAAAGGTCCGCTTCTGGCGAAAGTGATGGAAACAGTGGTCAGGTTCGGAGAAGCTTTCGGGGCGAAGAGGCTTCTTCCGCTGAGCGGCCGCCCGCACCTTGTCACCTCGTTCGGTGCGAACACCATAAAACCTTATTACGGGATTCTCGATGAGCTGATTGCGGCCGGGCTCAGGACCTACGGTGAATTCACGGTCGACCCGCGCCCGCTCGATTACGTGAACGTGCCGGTCTCGCTCGCCGAGAAAATTCTTTTCAAGTTCATTTTCGGAAAACAGAAAGATTACGAAAAGCAGCTGCGTCAGCTCGGCCTGAAGGACGACGATGCCTTCACCTGCACCTGCTATTATCCGGAAGTCGGCAACACCCCGGCCAGGGGCGACGTGCTGGCCTGGTCCGAGTCGTCCGCGGTGGTTTTTGCCAACTCGGTTCTCGGTGCCAGGACCAACCGCAACTCGGCCGGGATTGACGTCATGTGCAACATCATCGGCCGGGCTCCGGAGTACGGCTTTCTGACCGACGAGGGGAGGAAAGCCACCTGGGTGGTCGAGCTGAAGCTGAACAGGCTGCCGAACGCGCAGATTCTCGGAAGCGCGATCGGGTTGAAGGTGGTGGAAGAAGTTCCCTACATCGTCGGGCTTTCCGAGCTTCTCGGGACGGAATTGACCGATGCGGTGAAAGATTATCTTAAGGATATGGGAGCTGCATCAGCTTCGAACGGCGCGGTTGGACTTTATCACGTGGAAAATCTCACGCCGGAAGCTAAGGATTTCGGACGCGATCTGATAAAACCCGGGGCTAAGTTCTATCAGATTGACGAAACGGAGCTCGAAAGAATCTACCGTTCGTATCCGGTGCTGTGGAAAAAGCCCGCGACAAAGCCGGCGCTCTGCTTCATCGGCTGCCCGCATCTGAGTTTCAATCAGTTAAAGACCTGGGTGGAGGCGCTCTTTACCGAGCTGGAAAAAAGAAAGCTGCCGCGTCTGCCGATACCGGTCGTGCTGTGCGCGCCGCCCGGCGTGCTGAAAAGATTCAGGGAAGAAGTGCCTGTCAACCCGGGCGAGCTTAAGGCTAAAAACATCCGTCTCACATACATCTGCCCGCTAATGTACATGAACAACCCGCTGTGCGCTAAAAAGCCGGTCATCACCAACTCGAACAAGCTCCGGACCTATTCGACATCGCGGTTCTATCCGGACGATGAAATCATGAACATCATCTTCGAGACGGCGGGGAGGAGGGAATCATGAAAAAGGAATTTAAGGGCCGGGTGATTGTCGGCGGATATTTTAAGGGTGAGGCGCTGGTCAGCCGCAAGGGCTTCAACACCTTAGCTTCTTTTCAGAAGAGCATCGTCACCAGGGCGAAAAAGGCGAAGTGTTCCGACCAGGACAACGCGGAAATTTTCGGTAAAGAGATGACCGGGAAGGTTCTCTGCCTGCCGCAGACTATAGGTTCGACCACGGCCGGGCTGGTGTTGATGACGGCTGCCGAGATGGGGCTTCAGCCGGCGGCGATGCTATTCTCCAGGCCGATTGACTCGCTGGCCGCGGCCGGAGTGATCATGACCGACGTCTGGCTGAACAAAAAGATTATCACGGTTGACCAGCTCGGAGATGAGTTCTTAGAAGCGGTGAAGACCGGCGATACGGTTGAAATTTTTGAAGACGGCCGGGTGCTTATCGAGTAGCCCTGAGCAAGCTGGAAGGGGACAGCCGGGGGCAGCTTAAAGCGCTCCCGGGCAAAGTGCCCCCGGGCTGAAGGCCGTTCCGGATGCACCTTCAATATCCCCTCAGCTTCCAAAGTAGAAAATCGGGATACCTTTTTCAACAATGACCTGCGGGTCGCGAGTTATTCCTGGGTTGTCGGGCATTCTGACCAGATATCTCATGTTGACCACCTTTCTCCCGAACATCACACCGAAATTGCAATGGCCGAAAAGAAATCCGCCCGATTCATTGGAGATTTGAGAAATATTACTACCGCGCGACAGAAATTCTTGCGTTAATCGGGCCAGGTCGCTTCTTCAACTCCTGCTACAGCAGCTGGCTGACCACCACGCCTCCTCCATTTACTACCCTTAACCTGGATACCATGTCTTAACCTGAAAGAAGCTTTTTCTTGATAATTTGATTATAATTTAATAAACTGTTTTCGATTGTCTTGATTTACATGGCAAAAGAAGGAGAGATAGTACGAAGGAGAGGTTTCTAACTATAAAATAAGTTTATGAATACTTACACGTGAAGGGGAGGACTATTCAGGAGCTTGCTCGGACCTTAAAGATTCCGCGTTTAAAGGTTACAGGTAACTGAAGATATTGGGAACAAGATCGAGGGAAGGCATCTAAAACTTAATGAATAAGATAATATGTGATAACAAATCACTTGCAACTCTAAATTTGAAAAGAGAGGTAGTTATGAATACCATCGAAAAAATTCAAA
>JASEFX010000058.1 GCA_030018265.1 Candidatus Saccharicenans sp. | reverse complement strand
TGGCGGAAAGGATAACCGGAAACAGGAAAACTTACGGCATGGTAATCATAGGGGGCGTTCGCCGGAATATCGACCGGGAAAAAGCGGAGGAAATCAAAAAAACCCTGACAGAAGTGGAAAAAGATATGCTTTCGCTGGAAAGAGCCATAGTCAAGGACAGAACAATCCACAGAAGGACAAAGGGAGTTGGCTATCTTTCGAAGGAAGAGGCTGTCAGATGGAACCTGATTGGGCCGGTGGCCAGAGCTCGCGGGCTGGCCATCGATGTGAGAAAAGACCATCCTTACGCCGCTTATGATGAAGTCGAGTTCGATGTGGTCACCTCCGACAGCTGCGATGTCTGGGGAACTCTGGTGGTAAGAATCAAAGAAGTCTATGAAGCCATAAAGATCATTAATCAGTGTCAGGATAAAATCGCCCGGATGCCTGAACATGAACCGATTTCGCTCATCTTAGAGGAGCCAATTCCTCCCGACCGTCAGGGGCTTTCCGTGGTAGAGGCCCCGAGAGGAGAAGCCGTTCATTACGTGCTGACAGGCGATGGCCACCAGCCCGAGCGCTGGCGCGTCAGAGCCCCAACCTATGCTCACCTGCAGGCTGTTCCGCAGATGCTCCTGAACAACAAGCTGGCCGATTTCCCGATCATAGTCGGGCAGATAGATCCCTGCATTTCCTGCACCGACCGGGTGGCCGTGGTGCAGCTGAAATCCGGGGAGAGACGCTTGCTACGGAGGGAAGAGCTTGAGCAGCTTTCGAGAAGCAGGAGGTGCCTCGAATGAGGGTAGCAGCGGTTTTCTTTAATTTAATTTATTTTCTTATGCTGGCGCCTTTTCTCGAAGGGGTGATGCGTAAGGTGACTGCCCGGATTCAGTCGAGACAGGGACCGCCTCTTTATCAGCCCTATCTCGACCTGGCCAAGCTTCTTTCAAAAGAAAACTTTAACGCTTCGGGCAGTTTTGTCTTCAGACTGGCTCCTCTGCTGGCCTTCGCCTCGGTTCTGTCGGCTGTAGCTATTCTGCCGGTCTGGGGGCAGGCGAATTTTCTGGCATCTTCTTCAGACCTCATGACCCTGATTTATTTTCTTACGCTGGCCGGGTTTGCTCTTCTGCTCGGTGCCCTGGCCAGCGGCAACCCGTTTGCCAGCGTCGGGGCCAGCCGCGAGATGATGACCATCGTTATGCTGGAGCCGGTTCTGGCCATGGCGCTTGTACAGGGCGCCGTTCGCAGCGGAAGTTTCTCGCTGACGGGAGCGATAGAGGGAGTGGCGGCTTCAAGAGGAGTGTCTTATTTTCTGATGCTGGTTGTTTATGCTGTGGCCCTGCAGGCTTTCGTTTCCAGACAGCCGTTTGACATTCCGGAAGCCGAGGTGGAAATTCTTGAGGGTCCATACGTGGAATACAGCGGTCCGAACTATGCGCTTTTCCGTTATGCTCTTAACATCAAGAGGATGTTTTACTGCTGGCTGCTGGCCAGCGCTTTCCTCGGTTTCTTGCTTCCCGACGGTTTCATTCTGCGGTTGCTGGCGCTGACATTTTTTATCATTCTAATTTTTGTGGTTATTTCGCTGGTCGGGGCCACTCATCCCCGGTTCCGGATCGACCAGGCTTTGAAATATTATTCTCTGCTTCTGATTTTATCGCTGCTGGCAGTTGGCTTCGGCGTTAAGGGATGGTGAGATGAAGCAAAGCTTAAGCAGGGGGAAGGTTTAAGAAAATGTGGCTCTGGAATAAATTGAAACAGCTGGTGGTTTTTTTCGGCGCTGGAAAGGTTACCCTGCGCTATCCTTTCGAACCACGGCCGGCGCCTGATGGTTTCCGCGGCCAGCCGGTCTGGGATCATACCAGATGCATCGGCTGCGCCGGCTGCGCCAATCACTGTCCGGCCAGGACAATTTTCCTGAGGGATATCTGTCAGGAAATAAGGATACTTCTTTACGATTCATCCCGCTGCACCTATTGCGGTCGCTGCGCCGATCTGTGCCCGGAGAAGGCCATCACCATGAGTCAGAGTTACGAGCTGTCCACCGATAACCGTCAGGACCTGACCCAGACACTGGAACTTTTCATGATGACCTGTCAGCGTTGCGGCCGATGCTATGACCTGGAAATAAAGAGTTATATAGATAAACTTACGTTCCTTGGTTATCGGTATGATTGTCTGGAATTCAGGAAGGTTATTCGCCACTCGACGGCCGACTTTTCGCCGGAAATGCTTGAGCGCTACAGTTCTTATGAGCGTCCTGAAAAAATGGAGGGATGACCATGTGGAAGAAATGGCTGGAGAGGGCTTTCAGACGTTCGGTCTGGGTGTATCATTGCAACAGCGGAGCCTGCAACGGCTGCGACATCGAGATTCTCAACGTGCTGACTCCGTATTACGATGTGGAAAGATTTGGTATCAGGCTGGTGGTTTCTCCCCGCCACGCTGATGCCATCCTGCTGTCCGGAGCTGTAACCAGGCCGACGCTCCCGCTGGTGAAAAAGGTCTATCGGGCGATTCCCGCGCCGAAGCTGGTTTTTGCCGTCGGTTCCTGCGCCATCGGAGGGGGTTGCTGGTATGACACGTACAACGTGGCAGGCGGCGGGGAAAAAGCCATCCCGGTTAACTATTTTATTCCTGGCTGTCCGCCACGTCCTGAAGCCATCATCTACGGGATTGCTCTGGCCCTTGGTCTGGTCGATAAGAAGGTCGCTCCGGTGGAGCTCAAACAGATGGAATTTCCGGTCGACATGTACCGCTGGCAGCGTCTCCTCGAAACCAGCAACGTGATTTATAAATTGCTGGGCGAGGAGTATGATCGTCTGAATTTCGGAGGTGATATAGATGGCCAGAATTCTGCTGGTTGACGATGACCGTGATCTGACCGAAAGCCTCAGTCAGGTTCTCAGGGTTGCGGGCCATCAGGTGGAGGTGGCTCACAGCGCTGCCGAGGGCCTTAATAAATTACTGGAAGTGAAACCGGACCTTCTCGTTCTGGATGTCATGATGGAAACCGACACCGCCGGTTTTGAAGCGGTCTACAAAATTCGGAGCGAGAGGCCGGACTCGAAGTACCGGGAATTTCGTGATATTCCCATCATCATTCTCACGGCCATCGACCAGGTTACCAATTCCCGGTTTTCCCTCGACCAGGAAGAAAGTTTTCTTCCCGGCCACAACGAATTTCTGACCAAGCCGGTTGAGGTGGATGAACTTCTCGAAAAAATCAAAAGCGCGCTGGAGCGCAAAAAATGAGTTTTGAGGGATGGCTGAAAAAAATCGATTACCTCAGGTCGACTTTGAGGTTCAAGCTCATTTTCGGGCTGCTGACGATCGTTTTTCTTATGGGCGCTCTTTCTGTCTACCTTGGCGTAAGCTCGATCAACCGGAATGTCATCAGGGAAGCTTATGACAACGTCAGGAACAGTCTTAAAGCCATTTCGGACATCTACCAGGAGGAAATCAGGAACAGAGCGAGAATTATAGAATATCTTTCCCGCACTTCAGAAATAGTGAACGCCACTGCTGCCGGACAGAGAGAATATCTTTATGAAAAGCTCGTTCAGATTAAAAAAGAATTCGACTTTGACATAGTCAACGTGGTCAATCCTGACGGCACGATACTGGTAAGAGCCAACAACTTTGAGGCTTATGGCGACAGTGTGCTTGACTATAAATATATAAAATGGGTTCTTACTCACCGGAAACCGGCGGCCGGCACCGGAATCCTCGGGTACGAGAACATAAAAAGAGAAGGGCCGGAACTGGCCGAAAGAACCCTGATTCCGATCATTCCCACTCCGAAAGCTCGCGCTCAGAAACGGGAGGTGGAAGAAAGAGCTCTGGTGATGAAGACCGTCTCACCCATTTTTCAACGCGGTCGTCTGGTCGGGGTTCTTTACGCCGCGGTTTTGCTTAACAATAATGACCGGTTTGTTGACCGCTTCAAAAAATTGATTTTCAAAGAAGAAAAAATAAAGAACAAAGATGTGGGCACGGTGACCATCTTTCTTGAAGATGTGCGGGTGGCCACGAACGTGGTTGATGAAAACGGGCGGAGGGCCGTGGGCACGCTGATTTCTGAAGAAGTTTTCCGCAAAGTTTTTGAAGAAGGACAGGACTGGCTCGGGCGGGCTTTTGTCGTCAATGATTACTATCTTTCAGGATATACTCCCCTTGTCGATATAGAAAACCGGCCGGTTGGCATCCTGTACGTCGGCATTCTGGAAGCGAAATTTTCCAACCTTCTATGGCGGACAGCCCTTCTGTATTTTCTTTTGATTTTTCTGATGACAGCTCTGGCTATATACATTTCCACCTACCTGGTTAATCTTTATACCAGGCCGATTAACAGGCTGATCCAGGCCACCTCAGAAATTGCCCGCGGCAATTATCATCCGGTGGAACTATCGCCCGAAGAAAGCGCCGAGGTCCGGGAAATGGCTGAATACTTTAACCAGATGGTCAGGGCCGTGGAAGAGAGAGACCGGCGTCTGAAAGATATGGCTGAAAAAACTATATTAAGGTCGGAGAAGCTGGCTTCAATCGGGCGGCTGGCTTCGGGTATCGCCCATGAACTTAATAATCCGCTGACCGGTATTCTCACTTACAGCAGCCTGCTGCTGGAAGAATTGAAAGGCACGCCCTATGAAGAAGATCTTAAGGTTATAAAAGAAGAGACCATGCGCTGCAGAAAAATCATCAGGGGGCTGCTGGATTTCGCCAGGGATTATCGGCCGGAAAAAGTTCCGGTGAACCTCAATAAACTGATTGAGGAGGTTTTAAGCATTTTAGAGAAGCATGTTAATTTTCACAATATTAAAATAAAAAGAAATTTTGACTCTGAACTGCCTGAAGTCAGGGTGGATGCCGACGAATTTCGGTCAGTCATCAACAATCTGGCGATGAATGCTGCTGATGCGATGCCCTCGGGAGGCGAGTTGACCATTACCACTTCCTTTGCTCGTGAACAAAATCAGGTTATCATCAGGGTGGCTGATACCGGCGTGGGCATCAGTGAGGAAAACATGAAAAGGATTTTCGAACCCTTCTTTACTACCAAGGAGAAAGGAAAGGGTACCGGACTCGGTCTGGCCATGGTTTACGGAGTGATAAAGAGACACAACGGCACGATAGACGTGAAGAGTAAGGTAGGCGAAGGAACGGAATTTATAATAAAACTGCCGGTCGAGTAAAAGTCGACCAGGGGGAAACTATGAACAAGCCGAGAATTTTATTCATTGACGATGAGGAGATAGTCCTGCGGAGTTGCCGCCGGATTTTTGCCGGTTCTGATTACGAAATCGACACCGTCCTGTCCGGCGAGGAAGGACTGAGCAAGGCGATAAATCAGGACTATGACATCGTGGTGACCGACCTTAAAATGCCGGGCTTAGACGGGATGGAGGTGCTGAAGAGGCTGCGAAAGGTCAGGCCGGACACGACAGTTATCATTTTTACGGGATATGCCAGCGTCGACACGGCCAGGGAGGCGTTGAAAAACGGTGCGTTTGACTACATCCCGAAGCCCTTTACTCCGGAAGAAATCAGGGAAGTAATAAAAAATGCTCTCGAAGCCCGGGCCGGCAAGCAGCGAACGATGCTCGACCTGATGGCCATCGTTTCGCATGAGCTGAAGAGTCCGGTCTCCGCCCTGCATACCACCGCTTCCACCCTTTACAAAGGTTATTTCGGGCAGCTTTCGCCCGAGCAGATGAAACTGCTGGAGACGATAATTCGCAATTGCGAATACCTCGAAGATATAATCCGCAGCTACCTCGACCTTTCCCGGATGGAGTTGAATCAGCTGGATTCTTTCAAGGAGGAGATTTATTTTGTCAGGGATGTGGTGGACGAGGTGCTGAGCCTTCCGGAAGTCAGGGAGAACACCAGAAGGATGACGGTGGTCAAGGATTTTTCAGAAGATGTTAAGCTAAACGGCGACCCGAGGTTGTTAAGAATTCTCGTCAGGAATCTTATCAGCAACGCTATCAAATACGGTTATGAAGGGACCGGGATCCGGCTCGGTCTGGAAGTGAAAGGCGAGGAAATGATTTTTTCGGTTTACAACCAGGGTGTGGGCATCAGACCGGAAGACGGGCAGAGGCTTTTCCGGAAGTTCGAAAGGTTAAAACAAAAAGGAACCGAGGGGGTCAAAGGCTCCGGCCTCGGGCTTTATATCTGCAAGAAGATAGTTGAAAGTCATGGAGGCCGTATCTGGTATGAGTCGGAGCCGGGGAGCTGGGTGAAATTCTACTTCAGTCTGCCTTTATTCGAAGCTGAGAAAAAAGATAATAGCGAAAATCAAGCGGAAAAAGGCTGAAACCCGACGGCCAG
>JASEFX010000057.1 GCA_030018265.1 Candidatus Saccharicenans sp. | reverse complement strand
CCTGACCCTTTCCCTTGACCATTTCTTCCCTTCAAAAACTACCATAAAAATCGAGGCCGGATACGGTTACAAGCTTTATTTTCATCCGGGGATAATTTCTTCTGCCGGGGAAGAAACTCTGGCTGCAGCTTCAGAAGTTTCTTCCGGAACCGTCCAGGGAGTTCTGGCTAACGACAGACCGATCCTTTTACCTCAGGCCGCTCTCCAGGGCGGACCCGGTGGACATGGCGGGCCCGGGCAAAATTATGGAATGGGAGGTAGTTATAGCATCAGGGGCATCCCTTACCAGCCAGTCTATTACACTGGCAGTCAGAACATTCAGGTCGTTTCCCTGAGCGGCCTGCTGGCTCAGGGGCTCGGAGACCGCCTCGGTTTGAGCCTGAGCGCTCTGAAGCAGTGGAACCTCAGTGGAGAAAACCCTTTTGCTTCCAGCGATGAATTGTTCATGGTGGAAAACCCCACTTACGATCAATTCAGCTGGGAAGGTTATTCCCTGTCCGCTAAAATGACAGCCCTGCTGTCTGAAAACCTGAACGGGGTCGTGCAGTATGATTATTTTTCCAGAAAATTTCCTGGCATCGACAGCCTCGACCTGGAAGGCAACAGTCTTGGTCTGGTCAGGCAGGATAGAAGGCATCAGTTCAGCGCCCGGATTCAACTCGACCTGCGCCAGGTTTCCCTTTTTATAAATTACACATACCTGAAGAATTCATCCACCGACCCGTGGTTCAGGTGGAGCGGCAATATAATCAGCGGGGGATTGATCTGGAACATTCAGGTCTCCCCCTCTGAATAAGGGAGAAAAATGATGAAGAAGGCTGATTTTCTATTAAAAACTAAAAAAGGGAAACACGCTCCCGGAAACATCATCTCAAACCGGCCGCGGGCGATAAAGCCTGCCAGTATTCTCTCTGTTTTCTTTATATTCATTTTTCTATCCGTAGCCAGCACAATTTCTGCCCCGAATCGATGGCTCCATGCTGAACAGGCTCAGCCTCGTTATTACAACTTGGACAGAGAAATCACCGTCGAAGGTCAGGTTGAAGACCTCCGGTTTGAAAACAGGTATGAGGGCAAGGGGGCATTTCTGGTGCTTTTCGTCAGGGATAAAAACAGCCAGGAGCTGCTGGAGGTAGAAACCGCTCCGGCCTGGTTTTTCAGAACCGACATCCATAAGGGTGAAAAAATCAGGTTGACAGGCTCTTTGTCTGAAGATCAAAAAGATGGAAGAAGGGTGGTGGTGGCCAGAGAAATCAGGATAAATAGCCAGACGATTACCCTTAGGGATCGTCGAGGCTTCCCTGCCTGGAGCCGCGCTAAGGGAAAAAAGAGAGTTCCGGTATAAAACATAAAAATCCCTTCGGTGTTTTATCATCAAAAAATGAATAAAGTCTTAAAAAAGTGAATTTACCAAATTCCTTCATTATAATGTTCGTCCGATTATTTGGTGGGTAAAAATGAGAGATTTTCAGACCTCTAATCATCGATTACGCCCGATGTAGTTAATTGTCCATTAGGCCAATTTAATGATTATCAAAAAGACAAAAAGTTGCCCTCATCAATTTGTTGTTTATAAAAATTACTAACAAAAGGACCTCTCTCGACCTCTTTCAGTCTTTAATTCTTCCCGTTAACCCGCACCAAATCCAGACTGACTTCTTATAAAAAACCTTTCTCTTTCATCCAATCATCGTTAAAAATAGTGGACAGATATCTGAAAGCACTATCTGGAAAAATCGTGACTATTCTTGCTGGTCTGTCGATCTCCCTGGCAATTTTCAGAGCAGCCCATAAAGCAGCACCAGATGAGCCGCCCGCTAGTATGCCTTCTTTTTTAACAAGTTCCCTACACGTTAAAAAAGCATCTTTATCTGAAACTTTAATAATCCTATCAATATTATCAAAATCAGCACATCCAACTATAAATTCATCTCCCAAACCCTCTATCAGATAGGGAGAGGGCTTCGGTCTAATACCTGAATAGAAATAATCATAAAAAACTGATCCCACCGGGTCCACACCTACTACAATTATCCTGGGATTTTTTTCCTTCAGAAATTTCCCTACACCGCCTATGGTCCCACCTGTTCCCATACCAGCAACAAAATAATCAATACCACCTTCCATCTGCTCCCAGATTTCCGGACCGGTTGTGGAGTAATGTGCTTCATTATTCTCACGATTGTTGTGTTGATCAGGAAAATAGCAGCCGGGTATTTCTATTGCCAGCCGAGGTGTAATATTGTTATACGAATCTGGATGTTCAGGAGGGAGGGAACTATCCACCTTTATTAATTCCACACCCATCGCTTTCAACATATCCATCTTTTCCCTAGAAATCCTATCTCTAACAACAACCCTGAGTTGGAATCCTAACTGAATAGCGACCAGAGCAAGACCCAGTGCCATGTTACCAGAAGAATTTTCAATGATAGTATTACCTGGAGTTACCCTGCCCTCAGCCAGAGCTTTATTTACCATATAACAGGCTGTCCGGTCTTTCACACTGCCCGTGGGATTAAAAAATTCCAACTTAGCATAAATCTCTGCTTTGAATCCTTCGCATATTTTATTAAGCCGAACTATCGGAGTCTGACCGATTAAATCCAGAATACTGTCATAAATTTTTTTATTTCTTTCCATCCGCACCTTATTGAAAGTTAATTCTAACAAACAAACTCCGCAGCTTCAATGACTACAGGCAAAAATTCCCAGGTTGTACCTGATTTTATACATTCTTTTCTGGAAATCATCTATTTACCTTTATTAACAACTATAATCTCTTTTCCAATCTCTGATTTACAAATTTGGGTCATTGTCTAACACATGATATCAAGGTGAAAGAAAAAGGTTTTTGTATAGGTCAATGAGTTTTTCTAGCTGCATCACGAGAAAGAGTACTACCTGCTTTGATATCTGCATAGATAACTTTACAATAAAATTTCTTGAAAATTTTCTCGTCATGCAACGAATCAATTTTATGTAGATTTCAAGTGAAGCAATTCGCGTTATTGACATTAATTCTCGCTCTGCTCTATACTTTACGTAAGGGGTTATGACTGTGAATAAAAAAATGGTCGGAGGGCCTCTTCAACTAAAAAGCAATCCTTTATGCCATCTTTGCCTGCCTGCCCTACAAACCCCTATAAACTAAGCTATTATTAAATAAATTACTCTAAATAATTTGAGAGGGAGGGATTGAAATGCATAGGGGGATAGTTCGACAATTCTTTATTTTTTTTGTCTTCTGGATGCTGTTTTTTTCACTCTCCGGACTTTTTTCAGAAGCCCAATCGCAGTTTGATTCAATAAGATTAGAAGACATCAGGTCAGCCCACCTGTCTTCAGCCCGGATCTCCGGAAACAGCCTGGCACCAAACACCATTCTTCTCTTCAGTACGAATGAGGGACGCTTTGGAAAACTGCTCATTAAATCAAGCGATTATAATTTAACTCTGGCCTGGGTTACCTTTAACGCCGACGGTACAGTTTACAGCAGCGGCGACAACTTAACCATCCGCGGGACCTTCACCTGCGATCTTGATTCGGGTCAGGAGAGCCGCAACTCGGCCGATTTTTGGTGGCAGATATCCAGCCCAACCGAGAGATATCTGACTCCGCGAAACGGGGCAGCTTTCGCCATCTATTCGCCGGCTTCACAGGCTTCAGCCAGGGAATTGACGTCCGGAAGACGGGTCGCAACCACCACAACTGATACTTCTAAAACTGCAGAGAGCGCCATACAAACTGAGAAAGCCCGTCAGGTCCAGGTCGAAGCAAAGCCTTCTTCTTTATTCAAGAAGAGAGAACAACCGCTGCCCGGTCAGATGACCGCGGCCACAGGTGAACCCCCCGCTTCCTTTCAGAACGTTAGATACAGATTCAAAGATAGCGTGAGAATAATTCGCGGCGATTTTCAGAATAACATAAAAGTCGCTGAGGAAATCACTCAGCGAAAAACAATTGCTATCACCCCCGGTAACAAACTTGTCCAGGGAGCGCTTATAGAGCCACAGATCATTGATTCCCAGTTGAGGCAACCGGCTGAAATAGGTTCTATTATATATGATGAAAACACCAGGCTCGCAGCTAAGATTGTCGGAAAATCTACAATTCAGAACAGAATTTATTACACTTTGCTCAGACCTCAGCTCAACGAAGTCCTGGAAGAATTTGAAATTCCACAGCAAACTGTCAGATTGACCAGCGGCAACATAACTCCTTTGACCCCATCCGCGGTTCGGTTTCAATACCGGCAGACCGTCAGCAATGTCGTGTCGCTCCGAAGCGGAGAGAGATGGCACATAAAAAACCCATGGCTCAAGATTGAATTTGATGATGTTCCTCTGGTGGCCTATACCTCAGGAGGCCGCAGTGTCAGCGTCAGGTTGAGCGGGCGCATCGGGCTAACCCCCATAGATGTTAACGGCAGGTACAGCTGCTTCAGCGGCTATGAATTCAAGCTGAGCTCGGGGGAGGAGATTTCCCTTAAGGTCACTGTGGCCATGAACGTCAAAGAGGACATGAAGATCCCGCTCTTTGCCATAGATATACCAGCTCTCATCGCTACTATTCGAGGCGGTTTTTATCTCCTGGTCGGAGTGGACGGCAGGTTCACTCTTGGAGCCGAGGTGACGGAGTGGCTCGAAGCTGAGGCTGGAGTCAGCGGAAGGACTTTTTTCTGGATGCCTACAGGTTTTAACCCGTTTTTCAGGTTAAACAAGGGCTTTGAAACCGAGACTTTCTTTGCCGGCCAGATAAATGGCTATGTGAAGGCCGGCCCTCTTCTGGAGCTGGAACTTCTAGGCTGGAACCTGGTCGGGGCCGGGGGGCTAATCGGCATAGGTATTGATTGTCAGATTCTGGGTTGGGGCTCAGAGAGCTTACTTGACGTTGATATATATGCTTCTCTGGAACTGTACGCCACGCTTTTTGGCTATAGAGTCAATTTTGTCAACAATACTTTCAATCTCTATCATCTGCAAAAACCCAACACTGTCGGCTATGATATAAATTATACCGAAGCCTGCGCCTGGCGCGGGAAAATTTGGGGGGTTATTCGGCGTGACCTGGGCAACGGCAAATTTGAGCCTGTGAGTGATACTCTGAAATTAAAAGTCGAAAGGAATAATCAAATTGTGGATACTGTCACAGTTCAGTCTGACTCCGAGGGAAGATTTGAAGCCACTGTTCCTCTTTTTAAAGAGGACCGGATTCGTTTGATTAATGTTGGGAGAGAGACTATCAATTCTGCTGCTGTTTCTCCGACTATTCCATTCAGAGAAGTCCGGCTCGAATATGCAGATTTCTTCAATGATGCTTCCAAAGGGCAGGTCATTCCCGCTCGAGTGAAGAATTGGAGTACGGGGGAATGGGAATACATTTCTTACGACGGGAATATCCGGTTTAACAACGGCGCTGTAACTACCTGTGATAGAGACGGCAATTTCGTTCTCTCCTACGATTTTAAGCCCGGTCAGAATGTGGTGGCCAGCATTGACTTCCACGGATTCAAAGTTGATTCGCCCGGCATAAAAACCGATGTAGCCTTTATGGGCAAGCGTTTTGTGGAGAGAAGCGATTTAATTGAATATAGCGATTCATCGGGACGATTTGTTGAGAAAAGAGTGGACAGAGAGCATTTTCAAGTAATCAATCTGCGGGGCGAAAAACAACCCAGCCTACCCGTTGATTATCGGGCAAACTACTATCATTACGTGACACTATCTCGTGTCTATGAATACTTCACCGGAAGACCGATCGTCCCGCCCGTTTTGTTGGGAACAAAAAATTATAGCTTCAGGTTATCTCCAGTTGATAGCGGGACCTCGGAAATAGTAGAGGATTTTACTGAAGAATGGGGCTGGCTAGCAGACGGCAGCAGAACTTCTTCATCCAGACAGAACCTGGAGGTGGGGAAAGCAACCGGAGTGACGGTTCAGGCCAGACCGCAGTTTAAGGTGGCCAAGGGACCGCAATTAATCAGCCGTTCAGCTCCTTTCTTCAGATATGATTCAGACAAGACCCGAGCCCAGGGCAACCCAGTAGATGAAGGAGTGCAGACAATTTTAAGAGACGGGACACTTGTCATTGACTATGAAGGGGCGGAAATAGAAGTGAAGGACTTAAACCAGGAAATAGGCCAGGGACATGAGATACCACAGGCCGGGGTGAATCCCGGGCAGTGGGAATTAATTGAGAGAGTTGTCAGCAGAATAAACCCGGTAAGACTAAGCAGCATAGACCCGATATCCAGACGGATAGTCGCCCCGATAAACAGCATCCGAATCAAGCGCGAGATGCGCAGGTAAAAAGGGGAACACACTCTCGTGTCCATAGTTTTGCTTATTTTGCTTCTTCTGCCGACGATGTCCCCCGGCTTTTGAGAAATTGCTGGTTAAGAGGAAAGAAAGCCAGACAAGCTGCCTGTTCAATATATTAAGTATTTAGAGCTTAAGGGATTTGTTTTTCATCCAATC
>JASEFX010000056.1 GCA_030018265.1 Candidatus Saccharicenans sp. | reverse complement strand
ATAATCCGGAGTGCCCACCAGGCCCTTCATCAGAATATCGCCCTGGCCTTCCCGGACCAGCCTGACGGCCTGCTTCAACGCAGCCCTGTTGTCCTCAATATCAACTATGGAAAAAATTGAAGGGTCAACTCCATATCTGGCCGCCACCTCTTCTATCTTCTTTTTATTGCCGACCATAACCACCTCAACCAGGCCTTCTTTCTTTGCCCGGGCAACAGCTTCAATCGTATGAGGATCTTCGCCACAGGCCACCACCAGTTTTCTCTTCGGCAAGCCCTTGACCGCGGTAATGATATCATCAAGTTTTTTGATCATTGCTTTTCCTCCCTGATCTCGTTTTCATAAATTTTAGCTTTTTCCTCGCCTCTCAACACTCTGAGAGCACCTTCGAGCAGAGCTCTCATTTCATCCTCGCCCGGATAAATCTTCACCGGGGCGATAAAAGAACATCTTTTCTTTATCATCTCGACAAAATCCTGGTAATAGGCCAGTCCACCGGTGATAACGATAGCATCCACCTGTCCCTCGAAAACCGTGGCCATGGCTCCTATCCATTTGGCCACGTTGTAGGCCATAGCTTCCAGGATGAGAGCGGCTTTCTGGTCGCCGTTTTTAATCCTCTCCTCAACTACCCTCATGTCGTTCGTGCCGAGATGGGCAACGATGCCTCCTTTTCCCGCCAGAAGCTTCTTTATTTCAGCCTGAGTATACTGACCGGAAAAGCAGAGGGCTACCAGATCAGCTGCCGGCAGACTGCCCGCTCTTTCCGGAGCAAAAGGGCCATCCCCGTTCAGAGCGTTGTTCACGTCGACCACCCTGCCCTTCTTATGGGCGCCCACGCTGATGCCGCCGCCAAGGTGCACGACGATCAGGTTGAGCTCATCATAAGGTTTGCCGAGGTCATGGGCGGCCTGGCGAGCGACCTTTTTCTGATTGAGAGCATGGAGGATACTCCTCCGGCGAATCATCGGCAGTCCAGTGATCCTGGCAATTTCTTGCATTTCATCCACGACCACCGGGTCGACGATGTAGGCGGGTATGTTAAGCTCGCTGGCGATCGTATGGGCAATCATCGCGCCAAGATTGGAAGCATGCTCTCCCTGCACCTCAGCTTTCAGGTCCTCGAGCATCTTCTCTGTGATGAGATAGGTCCCGCCGGGAATCGGTCTCAGAAGACCGCCACGCCCGACCACCGCTTTCAGCGATTCCCTGGATATACCGGCCCTTTCCAGTTCTTTCATGATCACTTCTTTTCTGAAACTGAACTGCTCGATGATCCGGGAGTATTTCTGAATCTCCTCCAGCGGATGCGAAATGTTCACCTTGAAAATTTCTGTTTCGTCGTCAAAAACGGCAATTTTGGTTGAAGTTGAACCCGGGTTGATGACGAGAATTCTCCAGGACATCAAGACCTCCTGATGAAATTAGAACTAATTATGAACCAGACAGCCATCAGGCTTTCGGGAATCCTTTCCTGGTTCCGCTTAAGAGAGCCTATTATATACGATATAGCCCGGAGAAAAAAAGCTCTCAAACAAACAATTTTCACGCTTTTAAATCGCTGACGGAGAATACAACACGGCCAGTCTTTTAACCTTCGACCTGCAGGTCCGGAAACATCTTAAAGCGGTCCCAGAAGTAAGGCGGCCGATAACATCCGTTCAGCCGCGGAAAAGATCATACTTTTTAACAAACCTGTGTGGATGGTAGGAAAGTTTCGATTTGCGCAAACCGGGAAGCCCGGCATCCTGTTCCCGGTTAATATACTTAAATTCTTTCCAGACGGTTCTGGCACATTCCCGGTTCAAGAATTGATGAAGTCCGGTCATCTGACGGCTGGCCAGTTCCACATGGACCACAGCTGTCTCCGGATTCAACCTCTCTCCCAGACAGAACCCTTCCACCCTGCCTTCAATAAACATCACTATCCCCTGAAGTTCAAGAGAAGAGAGATTTACCAGGGCTTCCCTGATAGCCGTAGAAGCCGCCAGCGTTTTTTCGTCAGCCTCCCTGTTTTCCTCAGGGCTGCTTGCTTCCCAGCGGCGGAGAAGCTCGAGACATCCCCAGACGTGTGTTTCGGCAAGCGGCCTGACCTCAGCCCGGTAACTCTTTTCAAATTTCTTTATCAGATTTCTTTTGCCGTCAAACTTTTTTCCCCTGAGAGAAGCAAGTTCTTCTGTAAGATAGACATAATCAAAATTGTCACGGTCTTCACGGATAGAAAATCCCGGCCCCAGCCTCGAAACAAACCTTTCGGATACTCTGGAAAGGCGAGGGGCGACAGAAAGGCAGGTTTCCACCGTATCTCTCAGCCGGTTCTCGCCGACCGGTTCGAGAAAATAAGGCGGTTCGTCAGGCGGCGAGCACAGCACACACAGGTTGTCATTAATTTTTGTAATTTGCTGTTTCTCCCAGTGTCTCCAGATAAAGATGTTGGCAAAGGTAAGTTCGCAAATATCAGGTGGATAAATCTCCAGATAGCGGTTTATTTCTTCACGGTCAGCCAGCTCCACCGGTTTGAGTTCAGGAAATTCAGGAATCATTTTCTTTTCTGCTTGAATTTGATTTTCATCCTGTTTGCTGTAAATATCCTAAAGAAACTTTCCCCTCTGCCTTCAGAACATTTCTGCTCGCGTCTGAACCGGACGTTTCAGCTAAAACCTGACTGATTATCAACTGAAGCAATTTTCAGCCTTTCCTGACCATGGCAACGCAGCGGCTACGGTCACACCCGGTACACCAGGCGGAATCTTTCTTCAGAGCCGCCGGGACTTCCTGCGCTTTTTCAAAACCCAGCTTTTCATAGAACGAGGGAACCGTCGTCAGAAGATAGACAGGCTTGCCGGTAAGTTCCTTAAGAGCTTCTGTGACCAGTTTTTTACCGATGCCCATTTCCCTGTATTCTTCGAGAACGCCCACGGCCACCAGCTCATAGAATTCGGAGAAATCTCTGAAGCCAAGGATGCCAACTATCTTCCCCCTTTCCTCGGCCACATAAAAGGTATCTTTTTCCAGACCGGGGTAATCAAGAGCCAGGCGCCAGGCTATCCTGACCACGTAAGGCATATCCTGCTCGGTCGCTTTTCGTACTATCATTTTCGTTTGAAATTATACCAGAACAGTCAGCCTGTCATAAATTCGGGGGGTGCTTTGTAAAGAAATTGCCGCCGCATTTTACCCGAATTATTAGAGCGCGCGAAACCGAATCTATTGTTATCTCTCCCATCAGTCCGAATGCGGTTCTCTGGACGTGTTCCTTCGTTTCTTCCGGCAACCATTCCAGGAGACCGAAAGCTTTTGTTTCCCTCCCGGATCCCGATCAACAAAAATCTGCCTGAAATCATGAAATCAGGCTATAATGGTCAGTACGAATTACTGAAGCGCAATTCTTAAGGAGGGAAATATTGAGCATACTGGTCAAGGCTTTCATTTACCTGATTTTATTCTCAATTCTCCACTTTGCGCTCGACCTCACCGGCTGGTCTTTTCTAAGACCTTTTGCCGGTGTGGACGAGTCGGTTTTCCAGCATCTTAAGATGGCTTTCTGGGCATATCTGCTGGCCAGTCTGGTGGAGTATCCATTTTTTAAGAAGAAAAAGAAAAGTGTGGAGAGCTTCTGGTATCCAAGATTTCTCTCTGCTGTTTTCGTTCCGTGGATAATTTTTATCGTATACTTTCTCCTTCCGGCCACAGCCGGAAAGCTCAAAAACGCTCCGCTTGAGCTTATCTGGGCGATACTGGTTACATATTTCTCGGGTCTGGCCGGCACCCTGCTCGAAGGCCATTTAGAAGAACAGAAACTGGAATTCTGCTTCAGGGCAGTAATAATTTTTCTGCTGGTTTCTTCAGCTTTTCTTTATGTGGCCTTCACCTACAGTCTGCCCTGGCTCGATATGTTTAGAGCTCCGCAGTGATTTTCTCTTAAAAAGAGAGTCCTCTGATTTAGAAGAGACGAAGAAACTGGTCTTACCACAGTATATCTGCTATTTCTTTTCAATTTTCCCGAGCGGCAGAATGATCAGCGGGCTTTCATCGGCCGGCAAATTCAGAACCTTTTTTAAATCCTCGTCCTGGAAAGCTCCGATCAGAACCGTGCCGATTCCCAGACTGACCCCCTGGAGGTAAACATTTTCAGCCGCCGCTCCAGCCTCCATATGAACGTATCTCGGCGCCCTCTCACCGTATTTATAAGAAGTGCGTTCGTAGACAGCGGTAAGCAAGATGAGCGCGGCTGCTTCCTGAATGGACGGCTGACGCAGCGCCGCGTTGAATATTTCTGTTCTCCGGTCGCCGTCGATCACCTTAATCAAAGAATGAGTTTTCGGCAGATACTTATAAACCCCTTTTTCCAGCAGGTCGACGTTTCCTGCCACCAGATAGAGCTCGAGAGGATAAAGCGCGCCGGCAGAGGGAGCTGTCCTGTATCCGCCCTGCCACTCGTACTTCGGATTCCACATCCCGGGCAATCTTTCCGTCTTCCTGGTTATTCCCTGCGCCGCCCAGATCAACTGGGAAACTTCCTGCAGCCTAAGAGGTTGTTTTAAGTAAGAACGTACTGATTGCCTCTGACTGAGAGCTTTCTCGACCGAAATCGGTCCTTCGAACCGTGGCGGGGGTAGCTGAATGGTCTTTTGCCCGGCAGCCAGTTGCCCTTCTTCCATTCCAGTAACCCTGACGGAAAATAAAATAATCAGAACGGCCAGAATAACCGGCAATTTCGCGTTTCTTAAATTTTTCATCTTTCCACCTCCCCTGACAGTCATCTGTATTTTTATAAAGACTGAATGCTTGAAAACAATAAATTTCCTCAGGTCTTATTCGCCCTGATATGCTCCATCTACCGTCGCCCTGACCGGAAGAAAAAACTTCAACGCATTTTCAATATTTCCGGCAAAATATCAGCATTCTTGATGGCATCCATCGCCTGAATATTTTTTTACTACGGCCTCTTTATTCCTTTATCTGAAAATTCTGTTGTTATTCTCCATGGCTATTTTTTTTCTTGCGGCACGGGTTTCAGCAACAGGTCCTGGTAATCGTAACTGAAATCCACGTCCGAGGAGAACGGCAGCATCCTTACCTCGCTGATCTTTCCCTGATGGTCAAGATGGAAAGTGACAAACGCATCCGCCCTGAGCTCCCGGTCAAACCAGCGGGCGACAAAGGTGTCGTAATGCCAGTGTTCGAGTTCTCCGTAAAGTTCCGGGCTGTGTTTAAATCTCATCGTCAGCCGTCCGCCATCTTCCTTGATTTCCACCTCGCCGTACCAGTCATCCCGATAAACCCCGGCATAAACCTGAAGCGGAAGAGACGGTCTGGTCTCCTTTTTCCGGCTGGCATAGATTCCTTCAATTTCTTCCTTAAACCTCCGGGCGTTCCTTTCGTTGAATTTGCGGTAAGCTTCCACCCAGTCATATTCTGGCGCTTTAAGGTAGTAATCCACAATCTGGTAGGTCAGAGCGGCAAAGGCGGCGCTCGATTCCTGATTGGTCAGAACCGTCACTCCCAGTCCGACCTCCGGCATCAACCAGACCTGAGAGACATAGCCTTCGAGACCGCCGGTGTGGGTAAGAACTTTATACCGGCGATAATCCCTGATTCTCAAACCGAGACCGTAGCCGTTAAAATTCATGGCCGCCGGAGCCAGCTCCTCCACCGGCTTCGACACCGGAATCGGCGTGGCTATACTCGTAATTTCATTCATCACCCGTTCAGAAACCAGCCGGGTGCCGTCAGGTAATTTCCCGTTATTCAGAAGGACGAGCATCCACTTAGCCATATCCTCAGCGCAGGAATTTATTCCACCGGCCGGGTTGACATTTTCTGTCAGATAAAGAGTTTTGACAGGAATGACTTTCCCTTCCAGCGGAACGTGCGGCCAGGCCACGTTCTCAGCCTTCGCCACCATGGCGCAGGAAGTGTTACTTGAATCCATCCCGACTTTTTTCATAATCCTTTCGAAAACGAAATCCTCCCATCTCTGACCGCTGACCCGTTCGAGAAGCTCGCCGGCCACCACGAACATAATGTTGTTGTAAGCGTAACGCGAACGGAAGGAACTGGCCGGTCTTATGTATCTTACCCGCCTGAGAATTTCTTTTCTATTCAAATCTGATGCCGGCCAGAGCATCAGGTCTCCGGCTCCGAGTCCCAGCCCGCAGCGATGACAGAGAAGGTCGCGCACGGTGATTTCCCGGCTGACCAGCGGGTCGTACATCTGGAACTCAGGAAGATAATCAATAACCGGCGCGTCCCAGCGAATTTTTCCCTCATCCACCATCATGCCCAGGGCCACAGCGGTGAAGACCTTGCTGTTCGAAGCTATGCCGAAGAGCGTGCGGGAATCGACCGGGTCAGGCTGACCGAGCTTTTTCACCCCGTAACCTTTAGCCAGGAGCACCTGCCCGTCCTTGACGATGGCCAGACTGAGCCCGGGAACTTCGAAAGTTTTCAGCACCCTGGCCACCAGGCCGTCAAAATCAGGAGGAAGAT
>JASEFX010000055.1 GCA_030018265.1 Candidatus Saccharicenans sp. | reverse complement strand
TGACGCCGGAAATGGTCGACCGGGCCAGAGCCAACGCCAGCCGGGGCGGCTACTCCAATGTGGAATTCAGGCTGGGAGAAATCGAAGATCTCCCGCTGCCCGACTCCAGCGTTGACGTCATCATCTCCAACTGTGTGATCAACCTGTCGACCGACAAGCCGCGAGTTTTCCGGGAAGCTTTCCGCGTGCTTCGCCCGGGCGGAAGGCTGGTGGTCTCAGACCTGGTGCTAACCGGTCCGCTGCCGGAAGAGCTCAGCCGCTCGCCCGAAGCTTACGTGGCCTGCGTGGCTGGCGCCATGCACAAGGAGGATTATATCCCGGCTATGGAGTCTGCCGGGTTTAAGAACATAAAAGTTCTGAGCGAAAAAATCATCCCGCTCGAACTTCTGGTGGGAAAGAAGAAGGTGCGGGGGATTAGCAATCCTGAAGGAAACCGGGGGAGAAAACTCCGGGAAAGTCTGAGTTCGGTGGTCAGCCTCACCCTCCGGGCCGAAAAACCCTGAGCCCCCACCTCCCGTTTTATTTACTGACCGCTTGCCTTTCTCATATAAACCTTCGACCATGAACTTCCCCCTTATCACGGTCTGATCATAACTTTTAGAAATCTGACTTCTAAACTCTTATCTACCCATCATCTTCGGAAAGGAGAGACGAAAGGCAAAAACCAGATCAATTTCCTGGCTGGTGATTTCTGACCTTAATCAGTTGTCGCCTAACATTGTCAAGGTTTTGTTTTCAGTGGTCCGTTTTTATATAAAAAAGCCTTTCTTAATAAAAAAGTTATTTCCCTTTGCTTTTTGTTTTAATTCGATAAATAAAACTAACCTGTGTTTTGTCTCTTATTTTAATTGACATTTAAAACAATCGCCTTCTCTCACACCTCACATAAACCGGAGGACACAGAAGTTCCTGAGGCAGAAAGAGAGAGCAATCACCCGTAAAGTATCATATCATTTCGAGGTTAGGAAAATAGCTCAGGTCGTTCCGGAGTCGTTCTGAACTGCCGATTCCCCGCGGCGCCTGTTCACTGGCCCAGGAAGAGCTTAAGGTCGTCTTCGACCGTGCCGACACCCGCGATGCCAAATTTTTCCACCAGCACCTTAGCCACGTTCGGCGACAGAAAAGCCGGCAGCGTCGGTCCCAGATGAATGTTTTTCACCCCGAGGTAAAGCAGCGCCAGCAGCACAATCACCGCCTTCTGCTCATACCAGGCGATATTGTAGGAAATCGGAAGATCATTGAGGTCGTCCAGCCCGAAAATTTCCTTGAGCTTCAGGGCGATAACCGCCAGCGAGTAAGAGTCGTTGCACTGACCGGCATCCAGCACCCGCGGAATGCCGCCTATCTCGCCCAGCGAGAGCTTGTTGTATCTGTACTTGGCGCAGCCGGCAGTCAGAATTACCGTATCCTTGGGCAGAGCCTTCGCAAACTCGGTGTAATATTCCCGGTTCTTCATCCGCCCGTCGCAGCCGGCCATAACGAAGAATCTTCTGATAGCCCCGCTCTTTACGGCCTCAACCACTTTATCCGCCAGCAGCGTTACCTGATGATGGGCAAAACCGCCGACAATCTCACCCCTCTCAATCTCAACCGGCGGCTGGCAGCGCTTGGCGTGCTCTATGATCTCCGAGAAATCCTTCCGGCCATACTTCCCTTCCGGAATGTGCTTGAGCCCGCTGAATCCAACCACTCCGGTGGTATAAACCCGGTCGCGGTAGGAATCCCGCGGCGGTATCAGGCAGTTGGTGGTCATCAGAATCGGCCCCTTAAAGGTCTCAAATTCCTTATACTGAAGCCACCAGGAGCTACCGTAATTTCCGGCAAAGTGCGGATACTTCTTGAAGGCCGGATAGTATTGAGCCGGAAGCATCTCGCCGTGAGTGTAAACGTCCACCCCTGTCCCGGCCGTCTGCTCCAGAAGCTCTTCCATATCCTTCAGGTCATGGCCGCTGACCAGAATTCCAGGGTTCTGCCGTACCCCGATATCAACCTTGGTGATTTCCGGATGACCGTAGGTGGAAGTGTTGGCTTTATCGAGAAGAGCCATGGTTTCAAGGCCATACTTTCCTGTCTCCAGCACCATGGCCACATACCGCTCCAGGCCAACCGAATCGTCGAGGGTGGCCGCCAGGGCCTTTTCCATAAACTCGTGGATGCCTTCATCCTTAAAACCGAGCTGCCGGGCGTGGTAGGCATAGGCGGCTATTCCTTTAAGGCCGTAAGTTATGATTTCCCGGAGAGACCTTATATCCTCATCCGCCGTCGCCAGCACACCAACTTTAGCCGCCAGCGTCTCAAGCTCGCTTTCAGAACTGTACTTCCAGGAAAGCGCCGGGTTTTTCTCGAGCTCAGAAGCATCAACTCCCGCCTGTTGGAGTTCGGTTTTCAGGCTTTCCCTCAAACCGACGGTCTGCTTTATCCTTTCCAGAAAAAATTTCTTATCGAAATTGACGTTGGTTACCGTGGAGAAAAGCCCCTCTATGATGAACTTATCTGTTTCTTCCCGGTTAAATCCCAGCTCCCGGGCCTTCAAATTCAAAACGGAGATGCCCTTCAGACTGTAAATCAGAAGGTCCTGGAGGTTGGCCACCTCGGCGGTCTTGGAGCAAACCCCGATCTGAGTGCAGCCGACGTTTTTTAACGCTTCCTGGCATTGATAACAGAACATGCTCATAAAAATTCTCCTTTTCGCCCGAAACTTAACATATTTTCTACCTTGGCTTACATTATACCCAATCCTCAGGCCGCCTGAAACTGAAATGAAAAAATTATCTTTCCCCTGCTACCTTTTCGACAGTCCGCTCCAGATTAGTTAGCAAAACGTTGCACCCCATAAATGGAGGGAAAATTAATAAATTCTTCTTTGAAATCTTATAGTCATTCGACCAGATATTTTTCTTTTGATCACCTAATCGGGAGATGAATTTGAAAAAATAATCAATCTTTGGCGCTTATTCACAGAAAAGTATTAGAAAAAGGTCAGATTTTCAGGCAAAATATTATTTCAAATTCAGAAACAGGCCAGAAATTAAACCGGCGTATAATGAAGGAAAAATGGCAGCCAAAAATTTTCACAAAAAAACTTCCGCCATCATAATCATATTTCTTGCTGTTTCGTCGATACTTTTTTCCTGCCTGAATTGTTCCTGCTCCTCGAGGCCGGCCCGGCTCCAGCCGGCAGCGCAAAGCGCGCCGGTTAAACACATCATTCTTTTCATTGGCGACGGAATGCAGCTTGAATCGGAAATCGCCGCCAGCATCTACCTCTATGGACAGCCGATGAACCTCACCTGGCACAGTTCTGATTTTTACCGTCTTCCCTGCACCACCTGGGATGTGAACACTTACAATCAATTCGCTTATAAACACGGACATCCTTATTACCATCCGGTGTCGTTCGACCCGAAACTCGGCTACAACCCGGAAGAAGGCGGACGCTGGCCGTTTCCGCTTGATGCCCCGGTCCAGAAAAATTATTTCCTCACCGCGCTGCCGCTCCCGCCGGACGGGAGAAAATCAGCCATCCCGGCCACCGATTCAGCCGCTGCCGCCACCGCCTTAGCCACCGGCTTGAAGACAGACGGAGGAAATCTTTCCTGGGCGCCGGGAGATCCGCCCGACGGAAGCTTGAAAACCATAGCGGAAATCATGCGCGAGCAGAAAGGCGCTTCGATCGGGGTGGCCAGCACTGTTCCCTTCAGCCATGCCACACCGGCCGCTTTCGTCAGCCACAACATTTCCCGTAGCGACTACCACCGGATAGCCGAAGAAATAATAAAAGAAACCAGACCCGAGGTGGTCACAGGTGGAGGCTATCCTGGAGAATCCGGCACAAATAAATTCACCTACATTACGGAATCGCTTTACAACGAACTTAAAAACGGGCTGAGCGTCGATTACCTTTTTGTGGAACGACAGAAGGGAAAAGACGGTGGACGCGCTCTGCTTGAAGTCGCCCTGAAAGCGCGCGAAAGCCGGAAAAAATTATTTGGGCTCTTCGGCGGACCGGACGGAAGCTTCGAACCGCCGCTTCCTGAAAACAACCCCGGCGATCCGGCCATAAAAAGACAAACCATCGAGAATCCGCTGCTGAAGGATGTAGTCGAAGCTGCCCTCACGGTGCTTTCAGCAAATCCCTCCGGGTTTTTCGTAATGTTCGAGCAGGGCGACATCGACTGGGCCAACCATGACCACGACTATCCGCATATGATCGGCGCAGTCTGGGACCTGAACGAAGCGGTTAAAGCGGCCATAGAGTTCGTCAACCGGCCGGGCGACGACCTCGACTGGAGCAACACGATGCTGGTGGTTACCGCCGACCATGCCACCGGTCATCTAAGGCTTAAGCGCGACGAAAGCGGAAAACTACTTCTTCGCAAGGGAGAATTGCCGCAGAGACGCCCGGCGAAAGGTTCTCTTGCCGGACAATATGACCTGGTCACTTACTCCACCACCGGACACACCAACGAACCGGTCATGGTTTACGTTTTCGGAAAAGGCCGCGGGGCAGAGTTCGTCAAAAAATTTCAGGGCACCTGGTATCCGGGCACAGAGATCATCGACAACACGCAGCTTGCCCGGGCGCTTGGAGAAGCCGCCGGCCTGAGAAACTGGCCGACGCCAGAAAAGTAAAAAGAAAAGCGGCACGAAAAAGCTTACCAGCGGCGGGCTTTTTCCGGCTCCATCCGGCGCAGGTCAAGACCGCGCTCAACGGCCGCTATGCGGTAAAGGCAAATTTCCCGTAGCGAGGAGGGATGATGGAGAACCTCGCTCAGCGACTGGCTGCCGACCGCCCAGACTCCGCCGCCTCTCACCACCACCAGCTTGTAATCATGAAGCAGCCTGATGAGCTCCTCGTCGCTCACTTCAGGTCCGGTAACCGGTATTGCCAGGTAAAGGAAGCTTCCTTCGGCGTCAACCGGCACGATCCGGTCGAGCGGTCGGTCCTCGCCCGGATAGATATAATGAGCGTGGGCTTCGGCTTCCGGCAGGTAGCAGTGCATAACCGTCTGGAAATCGCTCTCAGCGTAAATTTTTTTGTGAAGCTCAAGCTCGCGGTCGTCGCCAGGCGCTGGCGCAAGCGGGAGCTTCAGAAGCGGCCCGCCGACTTCATACGGCCTCGAAGCCTGCGGCGCATACAGCAGATAATCCACTCCGCGCACTGACATCGAGCCGGTGTGAAATGGCGAAAGGCGCGACTCGAAAATGCGGTTTCCGGCCTTTCGGAATTCTTTAAGAATTTCGTCCTCGTCGGGAAAATCGCAGCGGCCGTCGAGTTCGATGTTGTAGGCGGACGGTTTGAAATGAAAATGCCGTTCCGGCGCGGCTTTTATTTTTATGCGCAGCTCCTGAAGAAAAGCCTGGCGGCGGGCCTTCAGGACTTCAGAAGCATCGTCTTTAGAGCCGGAATCGACATTTCGCGGCGTTATCTGCCTTTCGATTAACCTCACGATATAACCGGCGTTGTTGGCTAAGCAGAGATGGTAAAAAGCCTCCTTGAGCGTTCGCCCGCGAGTCATCGCGCCGTGTCCGTAGATGATGGTGAGCGGATGCCCGGCCAGGCGGGCGGGAATGGTTTTAGCCATCTCCGGAGAACCGCTCGGCACGGCAAACCAGTCGACCGGGATTTCCGGCCCGAGATGGTAAAAAGCCAGCGGGTCGACCGGCACGAATGGCGGCGGCGTTTTCGGCGCCTGCTGGTCGTCGATTGTGGCCATCACCAGCTCCTTCACGTGGGCGTGCATCGAAGCCTGAGCACCCGGAAGAGAAAGTATGCGCACGTGGATGTCGGTCTCGGAAGAGGCTTTGTAATAGCCGAAATCAGTCTCCGCCGGCGAGAGGTAGCAGAGGTGGTTGGGCTCGAGGTCGCCTTTTTGAGAGCCGGTGGCGGTTATCACCACGATTTCTTCGCCTGCTTGGTTGCGCCAGCGCATGGCCATGTTCCCGCTGTGGCTGTCCTGAATGTCATAGAGGAGCGAGGCCCGGCCGATCGAGCGAAAAAGGCGGAAGATTTCCTCGCTGGTCTGCCATTTGCGAGCTGCCATCTCAGAACTCCTCTTAAAATTTCATGCTAAGATTCGATTACTTCCTTCTCTGAATCTTCATATGGCGCAGGAATTCTTCGCCGGGGCGTCCGTCGTCGTTCCAGCCGCGGGCCCGGTAGTAATCGCGGCGCATCTGAAGCTGACTTTCGAGCGTCACCGCGCGCGGCTTGCCCTCGGCCATGATGGGCACTTCGGCAAAGCGCGCCGGGAGCAGGTCTTCCTCTTCAGGGTTAAGTCCGGCTTCGAGGTTGAACAGGCGTTCGAGCGCGGCGATGCGGTTGGCAATTTCTTCCAGGCGGACGGTGGAAAAATCCTGGCCGGTTACGCCGCTGACTATTCTGGCCCACGGGTCAACCGAAAAGGCAAACCCGGTGAACCGGCAGATGCCAAGGCTGTCCTGGAGGATGCCGGTGTTCTGCATGTTGCGGATGGCGATCGGCGACTGCAGCAGGCTGAAGCGCGGGATTTCGCGGGTGCCGCCGAAAAAGGCTAACGACACGGCATAACCGCCGCGCAGGTGGCAGGCTCCGGTGGGAGAGGTCATGTAGCCGAGCGCCTGAGCGTAGGAAGCGCGTGGGTCGTAGCCAGGGA